>NZ_JBALDC010000020.1:0-13729 GCF_036917575.1 Nostoc sp.
TCCGCTGGCAGACTGCTCAGTTGATTATTGTTGAGGTCGAGGGATTGCAGGTTAGTGAGTTGGCCAAATTCCGCTGGCAGACTGCTCAGTTGATTGTCGCTGAGGTAGAGGGATTGCAGGTTGGTGAGTTGGCCAATTTCCGCTGGCAGACTGCTCAGTTGATTGTCGCTGAGGTGGAGGGATTGCAGGTTGGTGAGTTGGACAATTTCCGCTGGCAGACTGCTCAGTTGATTGTCGCTGAGGTAGAGGGATTGCAGGTTGGTGAGTTGGCCAATCTCCGCTGGCAGACTGCTCAGTTGATTACCGATGAGGTGGAGGGATTGCAGGTTGGTGAGTTGGCCAATTTCCGCTGGCAGACTGCTCAGTTGATTACTGTTGAGGTAGAGGGATTGCAGGTTGGTGAGTTGGCCAATTTCCGCTGGCAGACTGCTCAGTTGATTACTGCGGAGGTCGAGGGATTGCAGGTTGGTGAGTTGGCCAATTTCCGCTGGCAGACTGCTCAGTTGATTACCGATGAGGTGGAGGGATTGCAGGTTGGTGAGTTGGCCAATTTCCGGTGGCAGACTGCTCAGTTGATTTAAGGGGAGGTAGAGGGATTGCAGGTTGGTGAGTTGGACAATTTCCGGTGGCAGACTGCTCAGTTGATTACTGATGAGGTAGAGGGATTGCAGGTTGGTGAGTTGGACAATTTCCGGTGGCAGACTGCTCAGTTGATTGTCGCTGAGGTGGAGGGTTTGCAGGTTGGTGAGTTGGACAATTTCCGGTGGCAGCGTTGTTAAGCCTTTGCCAGAAAGGTCTAATTCTGTCACCTTGTCTCTGACAGCTTGTTCAATAATTTGCAGCAGTTTTTTGTTAGTCATTTCGGGTTTTACAGAGGCGATGCCTGACGACGAGTTGCTGCTTGAACGCGCAGCAGAGAAATTAAGCTAATTAATAATGTAGCCTGTATGAAGTATTGCATTCAGGCAATGTGCGTGCGATCGCAGACTCCAGATGACATCATATTTCAGGTTAGAGTATAGTTTCAAACAACATCAGTTTTAAAAATGATGTTTATACTTAGAACTCAGTAAATGAAAGCAGGTGCATAATGAAACTACAAGATTTCTTGGGAAAAAATGATAAATGGTCATTTGATGCGATCGCAGAAGATGCAGACTTGGCTCGTCAGATTCAGATATTGTTAATCGGCTTAGGTTTGCTGGAACCTCCAGCCGATGGTAACTTTGGCCCTGTTTCTGTAATATCTCTCAAAAAGTTTCAAGAATTAACAAAAACTGAAGAGAATGGTTTTTTAGGAGCAGTCACAGCCAAGAAACTAATTGAAACCAAAATAGACGATCTTCCCAAACCCCCCTTAAAACTAGGCAATGACATCGCTAGTAAGATTGTGAAATATATGCTATCCAAAGGTTATCAGGTATTTACCAATCCCAAAGAATACAACATTGTTTATGTAGAGGGCATAGATGCAGACTGGACTCTCAACAGTGACACGCCCAATCAATTTAACGATCGCCGGATTGTGATTGAAGTAGTAAATGGTATTCCCAAAATTGTCGATCACTGGGAAGCGACTACAGAACCAGGGAGGTACTACACTTATAATCCGATGAATCCCAAAGGAGCAGCTAGGATTCAGTTTGGACAATACAAAGCTTGGGCTGTTGGTATTCACGGCACAGCAGAGCCTCACGAAGCATTAGTGCAAGTTGGAGATATCACTGTTTATAGAGATTTCAACCAAGATTTTAAACGGACTGGCGACAAGCTTGATACAGGTAATGATTTTTATGTGAATCAACACTACGGCTTTGATTTTCCCCGGAATGATATTCGCCTTGCTAGCGCAGGTTGTTTAGTAGGACGTACCCGTGATGGACATAGGGAGTTTATGGCGATTGTTAAACAAGATCGTCGTTATGTCGCTAATCGCAAATATACTTTTTACACTGCTGTAATTCCTGGGGATGATTTACTCAAAACCTTTCCAGGATGAAGTAATGGTTAATTGGTAGCATTTATAAAGATAGAATCCAGGAGTCAGGAGTCAGGAGCCAGAATTCTCCAATTGAATTCTGTGTGACTGGCGGATAAATTAACGGGTTTAAGATCCCCATTAAATTGTTCGCGCAGCGTCTCTGAAAGAGAAGATTTAGTAGTCTTCAATTAGTGGCGGCTTTGAATCCCCCACTAATTGATTCTGACTCCTGAATTCTGACTCCTGAATTCTGACTTCTGAATTCTTCTTCAATGTTGTGATGCAAGATTTAGTAAGGTAGCCCAGCTGTGCTACCTTACTAAATCTAACTTTGTTCTTGTGGTTGCCCTATCTGTGCCGTCAGCTTCTCTTTATCCTGTCTGCGTTTTTTGGCGTAAAGTTGAATAGTGACTGCCATCAAGATAATCATGGCAAAAATAGCCCAAGCAGCGATATCTGTAGGTAGATTATTTTTAAACACAGCCAGCAACACGATCGCTACTAACATAACTGTCGGTGCTTCATTTAAAGCACGTAATTGCTGACTATTCCACCGACATTCATTTACTGCTAATTTCTTCATCAGCCGAGCGCAGTAATGATGATAGCCAATTAAAATTGCCACAAACAGCAGTTTAATATGCAACCAACCCTCTTTTAAAACGTCCGGTTCAGTGGTTAATAAACCGATAGCCATTGCGATCGTCACAAACATTCCTGGGTTAGTGATGATATAGTAAAGGCGCTTTTCCATAATTTGATACTGATTTTTCAGTATCGTTTGTGCAGGTTCAGGTTCAAGGTTCGCTTCAACGTGATAGATAAAAAGACGTACTAGGTAGAATAAACCAGCGAACCAAACTACAAATCCGACAATATGAAAGGCTTTAAACCATGAATAAGCCATGAATCATAATCTCCTTTACTTGTGGTTACGAACCATTTTTAATGGGAATAAAAAGGAGTCAGTAGTCAGAATTCAGAATCCAGAATATTCCACCAGTTAAAGGATGGAGTTTTAACAAGAAATAATATTTGAATTCTGCCACTCAATCTTCCATTTAGTGGACTACAGTGATAATTTTGTATCCTCCACTAATTGATTCTGATTCCTGAATTCTGAATTCTGACTCCTGAATTCTGACATTCATTTTTATAATATCGATTTTTGCCAGAGCTATATTGTCAATGAGTATCTTTACGACGTACAAAGGGTAAGAGGTCTTGCAAAATCGTCTCGTGGTAGTGTTCTTGAGGATAATGTCCGACGTTATTAAGTTTTATTAATTCAGTATTTGGTACAGAATTGGCAAAGTTTTCGGCAATGTCTACAGGTAGCCAGGGGTCAATCATACCCCATTGAATTAGAATTGGTTGTTGCCATTCTTTAAAGCCAGTTTGTATTTCTGTCATCGCTGAATCAAGTTGTAGATTGCGAATACTTGCTAAGAGACTTCGACCAGACGAAGAAGCAGTTAAAAATGGTTTTCGATAAATATCTAAATCTTTATCTCCTATGCGATAACGACTTCCACCTTCTAGTGTCCGATCGACTAATAAGGGGTCTTGGGTCATTACTTCACCTGCTAAAGGTAAACCCATTTGTTTAATTTTCCAGGGTAATTTAGCAGCAGTTGAAATTGGTGTATTTAAAATAGCTAAATTAGCAATTTGTTCTGGATGACGCAAAGCATATTGTAGTCCTACAGAACCTAAAAAGCCTTGGACAACTAAAGAAAAATGTTCAAGTTCTATGGCTTTAATAAATCCTTCTAAAGCTGTGATAAAAGCATCGGGAGTGTAAGCAAAATCTCGTTTTTCTGGTTTGGCAGAAAAGCCGTAACCAATCCAATCTGGAGCGATCGCTCTTGTACCCTGCTTCGCCAAGGCAGGTATAATATGACGCCAACTGTAACTTTGTGAAACTAAGCCGTGTAGCAACAACACAGGTGCTAAGTCACTTCTGCCGATTGGTAAAGACTCCCGATAAAACCACTCCAGTGAATCTACATTGATTTTATGTTCTGTTATTGACACGCTATTTTCCTATATTGGGCATTGGGTATTGGGTATTTGGTATTGGATATTGAGTACTGATAAGAAGAATTCAGTCCCCTACTTCCCAGTCCCCAGTCCCCAGTCCCCAGTCTCTAGTCCCTAGTCCCCAACCCCTGAGAAATTAATCATCTCACGAATCGCATAAGCTGTAGCGGGTGCTAGTAAAACGCCGTTGCGATAGTGTCCGGTAGCTAGGAGAACGTTACTAAACCCTGGTAGCTTACCAATAACTGGGGCTGGGCGTCCTTCAGGACGGGGACGTAACCCCGACCAGGTGCGGAGAATAGTTGCTGTGGCTAACTCTGGACAAAATGCGATCGCTTGTTCTCTAATCGATTCCAGCAGTTCTTGATTTGGCGGTATCTCATCGCCATTGCTAGGAAATTCCACAGTTGCGCCTATCCAATAGTCTCCACCACCCACAGGAACAATATGGACATCGTTACCCGTTATCGCTGGCTGGAAGTCGGGATTACCTAATGGATGTCCCACACGCATTTGCAAGGCTTGCCCAAGTACGGGGCGGATATCAATTATCTGATTTAATTTTGCCGTTAGTGGAGTTGAACCTAATCCTGCTGCAATTACAAACCAATCAGCAGCTATTTTTCCTTCTGTAGTCTCAAGACAATCGCAAAATTCAGATGTTGAGCTTGGGGCATCCAAAACAGTCACGCCAAATTTGAAAGTTACACCATTTTGCTGGGCAGCTTCAACTAAAGCTAAGGTGAGGGCAGTTGGATCGAGTTGGCGGTCTTGCGGAGAATAGACAGCGCCAGTAATTTTTTCACGTTCTAATTGAGGACAAACATTCTGGAGTTTAGCCGTGTCCCAAATTTCTAAATTCCAGCCTTGAGAGTGGCGAATTTTTACTAGTTTTTCCCATGCTGACATCGCCTCTAGGGAAGAATCAGACAAAAGCATGAGAATTCCCTGACGATTAAAAGGAATTTTGCGATTTGTTAAAGCTTCTAATTCAGGAATCAAGGTTTCATAGCGTTGGATGCTAGTTTGTCGCATCTGCCAAGCTTTGCCCTTGATTTTTTGGCTGATTACGCCCATCAAAACGCCAAGTGCAGCGCCTGTGGAAGCTTGTGCTGGTGGTTGGCGATCGCAAACTGTGATTTTCAGCCCTTTTATTAGACTTAGTTGGTATGCGATCGCAGCCCCAACTACACCACAACCGACAATAACTACATGACTCATTACTGTTTTTAAGCAAAGATGGGGAAGTAGCGGGACAAGGGGGAGCAACTAAATAATTTTTACTCTCCCTCATCCGCCTTTGCTCATCTTACCTTGCGCTTAACTTGCCTCTGCTTCACTGCTGGTATTAGGAAGCAGTTGGAAGAATTTGTCAATCTCTGCGAAAGCAGCTTGGGAGTTATCTAAGGCAACTTGAGGATTGCCAGCACTAGTAGCTCTATCAAGTTTAACCAGGTCGTTAAACAAATCTCGCGTTATTTCACGTGCTTTGGGTTGGTCTTTGGGTAGAAGGTTGGAAGTGACATAAGTCAGGTTCAGCCTTGCTTCTGTTATCGGCCCGTGTGTAAAGTTACGCACATTAATCCAATCACCTCTTTTTATTAGGGTCGTCAACTCTTGTGAGCGATCGCGCACAGCCTGAATTTCAGGAACATAAGCCTGAATTTTTTCAAGTTGTATTGCTGTGTAAGTCGGAGGTGCTACCGCAGCACCAGGGCCACCACAACTAATCAAGAATGTGGCCAATAGTACTAGGAAAAATGAAAAAATCGAGCGTTGACGCACCATATATTGAACTTAATTGCTTTTGGTTTACTGATTAACAGTGTCATTTTAGATCGCTAGCGCAGTTAATCGTTCTTGTCAGCCAAGGATTTTGCAGAAAATATTGATATTTTCTTCAAAGAGCAGAGTTTCATCTGCTTTTGAAGAATTTTTAAGTACAATTACTTAAGAGGTGTTTGCCAGTCCCAATCAGGAGCGATTTTTGACTTCTATTAGTAACTCAAACGTCAGTTTGACCAACCTCTTTCTCCCAGCCTGTCTCTGGGAAACGGAAAGAAAGAAGCAACGAATTCAGTTTTTTGCTTTCCTCTCCTACACAGAGAGGGGCTGGGGGAGAGGTCAAATAAGACTTGTCGAACTCACGTTAACTGATATTGTTAGGGAAATATGATTTAGAGTTGCTAAATATAAAAGGTCTTGATAAGCTGAAACACCAATCAGATAAGCCTTCTGGCGGTTTTTCTGTCTTCACATCCCCGAAGATGCCGACGCTATATAGGAGTATTTTTTAGTGAACGCAGCTGAACAGGCAACGAACCTTGAACTCGCCAGCAACATTGCCACGGTAGTTAATTTGTTCAAATTCGAGTTTCCTGATGCCAAATCCGATCTCAAACCCTGGAAAAATGACCCGGAAACTAGGGAGTTAGTCGATCCAGATTCTATAGATATTGGCTTTCACTTTCCTGGTATCAGCAAATCTTGGCGAAGTCGTAGTATTTTAATTCAAATCCGATTTTATCAAGATCCCATCAATAATTCCCGTCGGGCGATCGGTGTAGAGGTGGCTGGATTCGATCATCGCGGCGAAGCGTGGCGACTTTCTACGGTAGAAAACTGGAATGTTGTCGGCGCATCTTCGCCTTCTGGTGAAATCGAGGAGAAGCTAAAACAGATTTGCCGACAGATTTTAGAAGTTTTTAATAAACCAAGTGAATAAAATTAACTTGTGTCAGAGAAAGTAGTGAGGAATAATACAGAGGAAAGCTTTGCGTAGGCATAGCCACCCATATCACAATGACCACTGTAATATTTGTACATGGCACAGGCATTAGAGAACGAGAATACAACGAAACTTTTCAGATAATTGAGCAAAAGATTCACGCCCAACGTCCTGATATCAAAGTTTCTCCCTGTCTTTGGGGTGCATTAGGTGCGAAGTTCAATGATAATCGGGCATCAGTACCCTTGGAAGATGCGACACTGGCTTTATCTCCAGGAGAAGAAAATGCAGATATTGTACAGTGGGGGCAATTATACCGCGACCCTCTGTATGAATTACGGCTGTTGTCTTTGAAACCGATTGAAGCAGGAAATCCCTTTGGGGAAGAACCAGGGGATGTTTTACAATCTCGTGTAGCCAGTCTCACACCGACATCTCAACTGGAAGCTAAGTTGCAAGAGGCGGGAATTGCAGAGGTATTTGAGCCAGCACGAGAAGATGTTATCCACAGTGAACCGTATCATCAGGCATTGCTCACTGTTTCCGAATCTGATTTGAGTGAATATTATCCACCAATAGCTAGAGCAGTTGTGGCTCAAGCAATGTTTATTAGCGAACAGCAAGAAAAATTTCCTTTGATACTCACTGATGCCCAATTACGCGATAAAGTTGTGGAATTGCTGACTCTGGCTTTGACAGAGGCGGAGTTAGGATTGGGTGGCTGGTTATTAAAGCCACTTCTTGAATTAGCACAGCACGGCGGAACAAATTATGTCAGAGGAAACCGCCTTGAGTTAACTGATAAAGTCTCCCCTATGCCTGGTGATATTTTGTTGTATCAGACGCGGGGTGAAAAAATCAGGGCGTTTATCCAGCAACAAATTACCCAAGCAGAACCGCCAGTGGTTTTAATCGCCCATAGTTTGGGAGGTATCGCTTGTGTAGATTTGCTAGTGCAGCAGCAGTTGTCTCAGGTGGAATTATTGGTAACAGTTGGTTCCCAAGCACCTTTTTTATATGAGATTAACGCCCTCTACAGCTTAGAATATGGGCAGTTATTGCCAGAGCATTTCCCTCAATGGTTGAATATCTACGATTTACGGGATTTTCTCAGTTACGTGGGTAATAGAATTTTCCCTGAGCGTGTGCAGGATGTGGTAGTAGATAGTAAACAACCATTTCCCCGTTCTCACGGAGCTTATTGGACAAATGCCAAAACCTGGGAGGCGATTATTCCGAGGTTGCCATAATGGTTTACCCCACCCTAACCCTCCCCTTGTAAAGGGGAGGGAACAAGATTTCTTTATCTCCCCCCTTTATAAGGGGGGATTAAGGGGGGTGATTCAAGTGTGTACACCCTAGATTCCCTGCTAGGGAAGGGGATTAGGGGATTAGGGGGTTAGGTCATTTTCCATAGGAGGTGAGAAACCAAATCATCATGCAGTTGACGGCTAAACCTGAGCAGACATTTGGGTTAATTGTGGGTATTGAAAAGTACCACGAATCTGCTTGGAATGTGACGGGTGGGGGCCAGCCAATGACGCGCTGAAATTTGCTTATTGGCTGCATCGGCGCGGTGTACCGAGGGAGAATATCCGGTTATGTTTATCAGCGCTGGAAGAAAATCATCAGTTAATTGGGGAATGTGGGTTAACTGTAGAGTTAGCAACTGAGCAAAATATCTCCGACATTGTGACTAACTTTTTATCCCCAAAGTTGGGGGATTTACTCTACATTTTTTGGGCAGGACATGGTTTGATTACCTCAGAACGAGAGCGTCGGTTGCTTTGTGCTGATGCAAATAAACAGAATTGGCAGAATTTAGATTTGAATTCTTTATTAGTTTTGTTGGGTTCCGATAAATTTCAGATTCGTAATCATATTTGTATTATTGATGCCTGTGCCAATTATGTTTTAGAGTCGAAGGGAAGACCAACTAACTTAGGTGGCAAAGCTTTTTTGAGTGGACAGCCACATAAAGATAGTCAACAATTTGTGTTACTGGCTACGCGGGAAGGAGAAAAAGCTGAGGTAAATTCTGACAACAAAACAGGATACTTTTCTAAAGCGGTGAGAGAGGCTTTTGCTAAAGCTAATGGGACTTTTCCGCCGGATATGAGGGAAGTTACTGAGGCAGTTAAGCAGCGATTTAATAGTTTAGATAAAAAACAACTGCCGACTTATTTTTATTCCCGCAGTTGGGATGGAGATATTGAAAAATCTCATTTCAACCCGTTTAATATCCCGCATAATATCCAACAAAGTCAAGCTCGTGAATTTGTTGGAAGGGATGAGCAAATAGAACAATTGCGCCAGCTATTACAAGCAAATGATATTGTGGCAATTACCGATATGACTGAGAAAGGTGGGGTGGGTAAAACAGAGTTAGCCATTCAATACTCATGGCAATTTTTAGAAGATTACCCCGGTGGGTGTTGTTGGTTAAATCCCCAAGGAATTAATATAAGAAAACAACTACTAGATTTTGCGATCTTATATATTCCAAATTTTACGATTCCTTATGAATTAAGCAGAGCTAATAGACTGAACTATTGCTGGCGGAATTGGCAACGTAACCAGGTATTATTAGTATTTGATGATGTTAAAGACTGGATGCAAATTCAAGCTTATTTACCACCCAGAGGTTCTCAATTTAAGGTGTTAATTACCACTAGACAAAACACAGGGTTAATATATCCATCGTTAAAATTAGGTGCATTGTCACCAGATGGAGCCTTAAAATTGTTAACAACCCTGTTAGGAAAAGATTGGGTTGAGAGAGAATTAGAGTTTGCTAAGAAACTCTGTGATTTTGTAGGTTGTATACCCATTGGAATTTATCAAATAGCAGCACAATACCGAGAGCAAACGAAAGGATCATGCTAGCAGATATCCTTGCACGGCTACAGCAATTATCAGCATCAACAGGCGAGTCTGGTGTAGTAGCAGCCTTTGAGTTGAATTGGCAGTGCTTAGAACCAGAAGCACAAAAATTAGCTTGTCTATTAAGTTTGTTTACTTTGGCTCCTATTCCTTGGTCTTTAGTAGAATCAACAGCGATTTCTAGCCATTTGGAATTTGACCTTAAAGCTAACTGTACAGTTCTAGTTGAGCGTTATCTGCTGCAAAAATTAGCCGATGATACTTACCAAGTTCACGATTGTATTCAAGAATTACTGCGCCAGAAGTTAGAAGATTTGGCTGAAGGTAATGAACTTAAGCGTGGATTTTGTCAAACAATGGTAGCTGTGGCGCGGAAGATTCCTCAGAGACTCACACAGATAGAAATTGAGCAAGTAACCTTTGCCATCCCTCACGTTGCAGAAATTACCACAGCTTATCAAGATTGGATCAGCAATCAAGAGTTAATTTCGGCTCTTGTTGGCTTAGGTAGATTTTACCAAGGACAAGAGGCTGGTGAGCAAGTTTTCACTTGGTACGAGCAAGTTTTACCTTGGTATGAACAAAGTTTATTAGTCACAAAAGAACGCTTTGGAGAATCACACCTCAATGTGGCACACAGCTTAAACAATTTGGCATTACTTTACGACTCCCAAGGACACTACAGAAAAGCCGAACCTTTGTTTATTCAAGCATTGGAGATGAAAAGACACCTGTTGGGAGAATCTCACCCGGATGTGGCACAAAGCTTAAATAATTTGGCATTACTCTACCGAACTCTGGGACGCTACAGCGAAGCTGAACTTTTGTTCATCCAAGCTTTGGAAATCAGAAAACACCTGCTGAGGAAATTAAACTCCAATGTGGCAAATAGTTTGAACAATTTGGCAGGACTCTACCGTTTGCAGGGACGCTACAGCGAAGCCGAACCTTTATTCATCCAAGCTTTGGATATTAAAAAACGCCTACTGGGGGATGAACACTCGGATGTGGCAAACAGTCTGAACAATTTGGCAGGACTCTACCGAACTCTGGGACGCTACAAAGAAGCAAAACCTTTGTTCATCAAAGCTTTGGAGATAAGAAAACGCCTACTGGGTGAATCTCACCCGGATGTAGCACAAAGCCAGAATGATTTGGCATTACTCTACCGTTCCTTAGCACGCTACAGAGAAGCGGAAACCTTGTTCATCAAAGCTTTAGATACCAGAAGACGCCTGTTGGGAGAATCTCACCCAGATGTGGCACAAAGCCTGAACAATTTGGCATTCCTTTACTCTTCTCTGGGACATTACAGCGAAACGGAACTTTTGTTCATTCAAGCTTTGGAAATGAGAAAACGCCTGCTGGGAGAATCTCACCCAGATGTGGCACAAAACTTGAACAATTTGGCATTTGTCTACTCCTGTCTGGGACATTACAGAAAAGCTGAACTTTTGTTCATCAAAGCCTTGGAGATGACAAGACGCCTATTGGGGGAATCTCACCCGGATGTGGCACAAAGCTTAAACAATTTGGCAGGACTTTACCGTTTAGAGAAACGCTACAACGAAGCTGAACCTTTGTTCATCAAAGCGTTGGAAATGAGAAAACACCTGCTGGGGGAATCTCACCCGGATGTGGCAATTAGCTTGAACAATTTGGCTGCATTCTACTGTTCACAGGGAAGGTTCAGCTTCGCTTTACCTTTGTACATTCAAGCTTTAGAGATTGCTGAATGGCAGCTAGGAGAAAATCATCCCAATACAATAACCTTCCGTGAGAATCTAAAATACTTGCGGCGGAATCGTCAGCCTTGATTCAGGAGAATGGTTGCTTTTGTCTCCCGTTGGTTTCAGTAATTTAGGTAATCTGCATCGGCTGCATTACCCGCCGGGGATTCAAATCCCAGTCTAATAGGTAGGCAAGATAATTAATTACACAATGCGATCGCAAATGCAGTGAAGCAAAATAAAGCGATCGCAACGCCTAAAACTACTTCTCTACGATATGCTTTGCGAAGGGTGCGATCGCAATAACTGTAAATATTTTTATTTCTCTACTTAGTGAGCCTTTGAACTCCATTAATGAGTCTTTAAAGTCCATTAATGAGTCTTTGAACTCCATTCCCGATTTAAAGCGGATGCAAACTCATATCAAATCCCCGATTTATTGAAGAAGTCGGGGATCTAAATCTAGCTGAAGTACGTAACTCAGCATCCAGATTTTCGGTGCGTTAGCCTACGGCATAACACACCCTACGAAACTACCAGTTACCTACAAGTTGAGCAGTTGCAGCAAACATTGAAGGATCGATTGAAATGCCTAACCCCTCAGCGACACGACGGCCATAAGAAATATCTGCCCGGAAGAAGTGGCAAAGTTGGCGCATTTGGATATCCTGTCTCGCTTCAGAGAGACTGCCAACGATATTATCAGCAAGACGCTCTTGCTGCTCAGGAGTCATTAACCGATACAGATTACCTGCTTGGGTGTAATCGTCGTTTCCTTCACGATGACTGTAACGATCGACTGTAACATCGCCCAAATGAGTAGGTGGTTCTGCATAAGCTGGATTTTCTTTGGGCGTACCCTCAGTACTATTCGGTTCATAGTTAGGAGCGCTACCGTGGTTGTTCCCCGGAGCCATAAAGCCATCTCGCTGATAATGCATCACTGGACATTTGGGCTGGTTGACAGGTAGTTGCTGATAGTTACCACCCAAGCGATACCGTTGAGCATCTGGGTAAGAAAAGATGCGAGCTTGCAGCATTTTGTCTGGAGAGAAACTAACACCCCCGACCACTGCACTAGGGCTAAAAGCGGCTTGCTCAACTTCGGCGAAATAATTCTCAGGGTTCCGATTTAGCTCTAATATCCCGACTTCGATTAAAGGATAATCTGAGTGCTTCCAAACTTTGGTTAAGTCAAAGGGATTATCTGGATGTTTGGCTGCTTGCTCCTCAGTCATTACCTGAATAGACATCCGCCATTTGGGATAATCTCCTTGAGCGATCGCTTCAAATAAATCGTGAGTTGCATGATCTGGATCTTCGCCCTTAATCATAGCCGATTCATCCTCAGTCAAGGTTTGATGCCCTTGCAGAGTCTTAAAGTGAAATTTGCACCAAACGCGATCGCCTTCAGCATTAATCAAACTGAAGGTGTGGCTACCAAAGCCGTCCATGTGTCGATGGTTTTTCGGAATTCCCCGATCTGAAAACAGAATCGTCACCTGGTGAAGCGATTCTGGACTGAGTGACCAGAAATCCCACCTTGCATTATGGTCTTTGCAATTGGTTTGGGGATTGCGCTTTTGGGTATGGATGAAATCAGGAAACTTCAAAGGGTCGCGGATGAAGAAAACAGGGGTATTGTTACCTACAAGATCCCAGTTACCCTCCTCAGTATAAAACTTGAGGGAAAAACCTCTAGGGTCGCGCTCCGCATCTGCTGAACCCCTTTCTCCCCCGACTGTAGAAAAGCGCAAGAGAAGTTCCGTTTTCTTGCCAATTTCAGAAAAAAGTTTGGCTTTGCTGTAACGGCTGATGTCATTGGTAATAGTCAAAGTACCGTGAGCAGCTGCACCTTTAGCGTGGACAACTCTCTCAGGAATACGTTCTCTGTTGAAATGAGCCAGCTTTTCTAAGAGATGAAAATCTTGTATTAATAAAGGCCCGCGCGATCCAGCCGTGAGCGAGTTCTGATTATCGCCAACAGGAATACCGTCAGCAGTTGTCAATTTTTGGTGTTCAGTCATGGATTAGAAGCTCTCCATTAAGTTACTCAGATTGGCCACAGTACATTTTAATCAGTAGATAAACAGATATTCACTGATAGAACAAACTAATTCATAGTCATAACGAGTTTATATAGTAATCATACTCGATATGATTATGAATTACAAGATAATAATTTTTTATTTTTGAGAGTAAAAAAATTTGCAACAAACAAATCGGCTGTAGGGACGCACAAATACCTATGCGCCCCTACCAATGAGTGTGTAAGCTGTTAGGCAGCTAGATTGTATAATAAGAGATTAAATAATTAATTTAGTATCAGCCACTTATGCCAGCCAAAAATCACCTTTCTGAAGA
>NZ_JBALDC010000021.1:0-10917 GCF_036917575.1 Nostoc sp.
GGGAGAGAGAGGTTGCCGTCGGCAACCTCTCTCTCCCTCCTTAAAATGATTATCATTTTTATGGACTGTATATTTTATTCTCTGGAAGTCCCTAATCAAGAGGAGTATTTGTGCTGGTGTTGGTGGTCTTGATGGCTGCCTTAAGACTTTGGCAAAATTGGGCGATCGCCGATAGTCCCTGCTCTGGTGTCCCTTGGGCTAACCGTTTGACAACAGCGCTACCCACGATCGCCGCATCTGCGCCCCATTCCTTTACCTGAAGGGCATGGGTAGGTTCGGAGATGCCAAAGCCTACACCAATGGGTTTATCAGTAACACTACGAATTTGTTGGAGTAAATCAGACACGCGGTTTTCCAGTTGCGATCGCACCCCTGTAACTCCTGTGACGCTGACTAAATAAATAAATCCTTGGGAAGAACGAGCGATCGCTTCTATGCGTTGAGCAGAACTGGTGGGAGCGATTAACAAAATTACGTCAATTCCCATTTCACTAGCTGGTTGGAGCAAGCCTGCTGCTTCTTCCAAGGGCAAATCTGGTACTACCAATCCTGCAACTCCAGCTGCCGCAACTGAAGAGAGAAATTTTTTAATTCCCCGATGCAGAATTGGGTTGTAGTACATAAATAGGATAATAGGCGATCGCAATTTGGGAGTAATCCCTTGCAACATTTCTAGCACCTGCTCTAATTTCGTTCCCCTTTGTAAGGCGCGAGTAGCAGCAGCTTGAATTACTGGCCCATCAGCCAGAGGATCAGAATAGGGTATACCCAGTTCTATAATGTCGGCTCCACTACGATCTAGAACTTCCAACGCTTTTGCTGTTGTTTCTAAATCTGGATCGCCAGCCGTAATAAACGGAATCAGAGCGCACTCACCATTTTTCCCAAGGGTTTCAAAGCAATCAGAAATTGCAGTCATTTTAGTCAAGTGTCAATAGTCAGTGGTCATTGGTCAGCGATCATTGGTCAGTGGTCATTAGCTTTAGGCAAGTTACAAAAGACAAATGACAAATCAGACAACTGACCAATGATAACTTTACACCTGAGATTGCTTTTCTTGTTCTATTTCGGCTTGAATTCGTGCTAGTTCTTCGGGAGTAAGCTCGTCTAGCCGTTGTTGCAGAAAGTCTTGCTCATACTGTTCCCGCTGTTGATGGTAGGTCATTTTTTGTCCCACCGCACGGAAAAAATAGGTGGCTAGCCAGCCAACTAACCCACTGACTAGTAAGACTTGGCTCCATATACCAGCTTTCTGATTATCCAAGCCAACTAGCTGCAATCCCAAGTATGCCAAACCGCCGGCAATAAAAACACCCAAGCCAATTCCAATAGCGTCAATCCGTCGCATGAGAGTTATGACCTACCAATCTCGTTAAACTTGAATTTGTCGCCGTTGGGGTCGAAAATTTGCAAACGGCGATAGAACCAACAAACCTGGAAAGAAGAAAAACACCAAAAAGTACATAAAGACACGCTCAATGGAGCTACATACATACCAACGCTGCTTCAGGTACAGCAAGACAGCAATGGGGATTACTAAAAGGTAAGCTCCAGCTAAAATCAGATACAGCAGGGCGACAATCATAACTTTATTTGTCTAAGCATCTGTTTTCCATCATAGGCTGAAGAGACAGACTCAGAGAAGTATAGTCATAATGCTTTCAACATAACTGCGCCAGAATTCCTCGAAACAGCTAACAAGCAGGCGAAAGCCCAGCAAAGCTGCGCTAGAGTATTTTTACTGTGGGCGATTCAACGGATTTGATGACAAAAGCTAATATCATGCTATTATGTGAATCCACTAGTAAAAAAATGCTCTAGTCAAACAAAATCGAAAACTTATCCAGATTAATTACGAGAAAACCAAGAAAATTTCCAACTCTGTTAAGCGATCGCACAATCTGGAAAAAATATTTTCAATCTAGTTGGACAAAAGACACAATTGATGGTGGAATATATAAGGAGGTATTGCTACCTCTAAAAAATAACTAGTTAGACTAGTTGCTTAATACCTTTGGGGGTGTGGCGGAATGGTAGACGCTACGGACTTAAATAATTGAGCCTTGAAGGAGAAATCCCTCAAGTGGAAGCTCTCAAACTCAGGGAAACCTAAATCTGGTGACAGACATGGCAATCCTGAGCCAAGCCGAAAAAAGTCCTGAGTGCTGAGTTATTAACTCCTAACTCTTAACTCATAATTATTCGGAAGGTGCAGAGACCCGACGGGAGCTACCCTAACGTTAAGTCGAGGGTAAAGGTAGAGTCCAATTCTTAAAATCTGAGCTGGCTATTGTCATCAGGTAGCAGTGAAAACTGCGGGAGAATGAAAATCCGTTGACCGTAAAAGGTCGTGTGGGTTCAAGTCCCTCCACCCCCACTAAAAACTTAAAATACCGAAAAGCTTCGATAGAAGGCATGGGCGGGTTATATCTAATCTAGAGATTAACTCGCCCATATTCATATATGTATGGTCTTTCAAAATTATAAATAAGTAATTTCACTAACCTATTTGATGAAGGATTAAACAATTTGTCTTTAATACTTTATTTAGAGTCCTAGTTAATCAAATTTATGTAAAAAAATGACTGAATTTCTGAAGAATAGATTCATGCTCCTGTTCGCTAAGGTTAAGCTGATAATAATATGAACAGGAAGCCTTTTTGTCCTGATAACTGAAATGACCACTAATCGTTTATCAATTAGTCAGGAAAATCCGTATTGTGTTACGTCTAACTCTAGACAATTAGATGTGCAAACTGCCCAAGAAGAGGTTTATAGCTTCTTTGTGAAAATTGTTAATAAATTGTCCCCAGAGGATGTTTTACGAGAATTCAAAGGTTTATTTATAGACGGTCTTGATTCTGAATATTCTGATTCTATACCACCTGGAATATATAGAATTTTTGTAGATGATAATGAACAGGAATTATATAATACACTTAAGCGGTGCTGTTATATCATCATTAATAATTGGAAAACTAATAGAAAAGATAAATATACTCAAGAACTAATTAATCTATTTATTAATGAAAATCTGAAAGTTAAAGATAGTAATCCTCCAGTAATAAAAACTTGTAAAATTTTGCTGGAGAAGTTTGTCAATAGCAAAGATTACAAAGATTTAAAATTATTTGCTACTAAATATGAAGAATCATCTAAAGGTCATTGGGCTAATCGCTACACTTCCTATTTATTGATCGATCAATCTGTTAATAATAATAACCCTAAAGAGCAACAAGAGGCTGCTAGAAGGCTTTCTAAACAGATAAAAGATAAATTTAAGTTTGAACTAGCAATGTATATTGCTCGTTCTCAATCTGCTGTCTCAAGCACAACACGCTATAAAAATCCTAGTATTTTAGGAGATCAAGCTCTGCGCTTGATAAAAGCAATTGTTTTAAAAAAGGGCGTATTTAGTCATGATAATATTGCCCATATATTTATTAAGCAAACTGAAAATCAAACTCTGAAGGAATTTAAAATAAATCTGGAAAAATATCTATTTTTCTCTGTAGAAAAGCAAGAATTAGTTGAGACTTGGCGGCGGCACTTTGCAGATAGGTTATCTTTATGGAAGACAGATTATAATCAAGAAGTTATTAGTAAAGAATTGTTTTTAAGAACCTGTAATCGAGTAATTGATTACTTGACAACAGAAAATGCTAAAGAGCCTTCACAATTATTTATCTTATTAATTAACCAAGGTCATGCTCTCACGTTGGTAATTATACTATTAAAGATGATTTTGATTTGTAAAAATTCTCGGAGACATCTAGAAACTCGGATTGCTCATTTGATTCGTTATTACGAAAGATATTCGGAAGATGAATGCAAAGGAGTCATAAATTTTATCGAGATTTTTAATATCACATTCGCCATTTATGCAGAAAATGTAGAATATAACTTGATAAAGATAGAAGAAGAAAAACAAAGCAGTAATCAGCAATTAAATCTGGATAGTTATCGTGTGTTTTCACAAATAAAGGTAGATAGACAAAAATAAGTTTTGCCTGATTTATGATTTAGCAACGCGTTCGTCTAACCATGCTAGGGCAGCACCCGCAGTTTCAGCTAGAATACTAATGAGGCGATATAAAGCGATCGCACTAAATACTAAGGCAGCTGGAAAATGGTGTCGTAAAAGCTCATACGCAGTCGCTTCAAATACACCTAACCCACCAGGCGCACCCGGTATAACAAACCCCAATAACCAAGCGCAACTAAAAGCCCCGAATAATAAAGGAATTTGATTCGCATTCAACGAACTCAAGGCGAACATAGTTAATATAAATCCAGTGGCGCGTAATCCCATAAAGCCCACTTCTCCTAACAAAGGGCGTAAAGGGTAGCTTTTAAGACTGAAGGGAATGCTTGGTTGAGTAGTATCAGCAGACTTTTTGGCTTTTAATCTATATAAAAAGCGAATAACTGGGTTTAAAAACCAGGGATGAATTGCACAAAGGACTACAGCTAAACTCAGGAATTGTAGTATTTGGATCGCAAAGGTAGTATTCACTGCCGCAAATTGGCTACTGCATAGGACAATGATAATTAAAGCAGCCGCTAGCATGAGTAACGGTTCCAGCAAAACGCTTAAGGTGGCTGCACCTGTAGGAATATTGGCATTTTTGGCGGCGACAATTCGCCCGTAGTGATGCCAGATATTACCTGGTAAATACTTCGCGATGTTCGTTTTTAGGTAAACTTGAATGAATTGGGAAGATGATACAGGTTGATTTAACTCTTGAAGAATCCAAGTCCAGATCCAGCCTGCCCAAGTATGAGCTAGTAATGTTACCCCTGTAGCGATCGCCATAATTGCCCATCCGATATCATCAATGCGGATAGCTGTCACCTCAATCCAATTATCCTTCAAAGCTTTCCCTAAAAAAAACAGCGTTCCCCCCAAAATTATCCAGCGTAAAAATTGCTTCATTAATTTAGTAATTTAACGGTTAGAGCAACAAGGGCTGAATGCCTCAACTATTACAGTACATTAGCTATCTATGCAAAACTTTTGAAGTATTAAACAGGTTTATGTAGTTTTTTTTTGAATAGGATATTATTTTATTTTATATCTCTCTCCAGTTAGATAAAAATATTCTATTATTAATAATAAAAATGTGGCCTGCGCTAGAGGTACAGTTAATTTTATTATTCATATCCTTAATAGAGGTTATCAAAAGTCAGGGAAGCAACACAAGCACAATAACTTGCTGACTAATCCAATAATTCAGCAAACTATTAGCTTATTAATATTTTGGTAAGGAGAACTACGTGAACGCGGTAAGAGTATTCTTGAAAAAAATAAAATTGCGCCAGATATTAACTATCTTTTTAGCTGGACTAATGTTGATAGTTAGCACTGCTTGTACTGGAGCAAATGCTCAAGGTGCAAATCCCCAAAATCCTGCTGTACAAGCTGGGGGAGCAAACAATCCTTATAAGAATGGTGGAGACAATTATACCAACAACAATATGTCCACCGATCCGAAAATAACAAATCCAAAAGCTAATCAGGGACGCGACCAAGCTAGCTTACAACTAAGTTCGCAATTGTTGATTGCTACAAATGGAGAATCTGGGATACTTTATCCTGGTGGCGAGACACCAGCAGGTCGAGTTCAGAAAGAAGCAGAACTGCCAATCATCACAGATAAAGACTTCCGCAAACCTGAACCCGGTGGTTTGATTCAGAATGAATCAAATGTAGGAGAGCGGGTCAAAGATCGTCTTGAGACTGTAAAAGAAGCTGTTGAAGAAGCTTCCGGCTTTTTGAAGAACAAGGCAGATGAAGCGGGTGCTAGACCGGAATTACAAAAAAATCCGGCATTAGGCAGATAGAAGCCTTATTTTGTCTCAATGCTTGAGATTTGAAATAGATTGCAAATGCTATCTTGGTTGAAGTTTAACTTATTCACAAAAATGCAAGGAGTGAGAAGTATGAAAAAAGCAATGACTTGGCTGAAAAACATTCGTCCCTTAAAAGTTTTAACTGTTTTTTTAGCAGGAATATTCTTATTTCTGACACAAGCTTGTGGTGCTCCAGGAATAGCAACACCGCCACCACAACCTGGCGCTCAAGTACCTAATGCCGAGCGATATGATCCTACAAAAGATTATCCTCTGAGTTCTCCGGCTGGTGGGTTGAATAACTTTAGTGATGTAGATCCTAGAGCGCAAGATGAAAAGGCAGCTAATGACAAAGCTGATGCACTAGTAAAAAATGCTCAAAAGAATATTGACCAGAAAGGGGTTAACAGTCCTGGGGAATATATCGACAATTTCAAAAAAGGTACACCTTTGGGTCAAAGAGGGAAAAATTTAGGTGAAGATATCGGAAGTTCAGCTGAAGAACTTGGCAAAGGTCTTGTTAAGGGAACTCAGCGAGGAATTGAAAATATCAAGGGTAATACCCAGAATGCTGCCGAAGACGTGACAAAAAATGTTCAGCGTGGCGCTGAGGATGCTGGTAAAAATGTTAAGCGCACAGCTGAAGATGCAGGCAATGCAGCGAAGAGGACAGTCAGAGACGTTGATTGAAATTAGTTATCCAATGTGTTGTAAAAATTTGAAAGTGCCCACAGACCTATAGTCTGGTGCTACTAAAACAAAGCCTGTCTACGCAGGCTTTGTTTTTGTTTGAGATGAGGTTTAATTCCTTTGAATTCTATTAATAGATATAGCAGGAGGCAGGAGGTAAAACTATTGCTAACTCTCTTCTTTCACCGTTTCCAAATGTCCTAACCTGTGTGACTACGGCTATATCTCTAGAAATTAAATATGCGTTATCCAGAACCCTTGTAGAGACGTAGCATTGCTACGTCTCTACATTATTTTTTATATCTCTAATGAGTGTTTGAACTCCATTAATGAGCCTTTGAACTCCATTAATGAGCCTTTTAGCTCCATTAATGAGTGTTTGAACTCCGTTAATGAGTCTTTTAGCTCTATTAATGAGTGTTTGAACTCCGTTAATGAGTGTTTGAACTCCGTGAACGATTTTTTTGTGCTGTCGGTAATTGCCTGCAACTGCACTGTAGTAGAGTGTAACTAATTAATAGCACCGTGAATAAAATCCTGATTTTTTCTGCTAATCCTCAAAATAGGGAAAAACTGCCCTTAGATGACGAAGCACAGAATTACCCAACTTTTATACCAGATTGACTCGCAACTAGACAAGCTTTTCCACTCAAAAAGCTGAAGGAAGACAAGGTTAATAGTAATGTTAAACTCCCAGGCTAAACGCATCTTCATCAGCTATAAGCGTAATGCTAGCCCCGATGAGCCGGTGGCGATGCAAGTCTTCCAGGCGCTATCGCAGCAGCACAAAGTCTTTATCGACCAAACTATGTCTGTTGGCACACACTGGGCTGAACGTATTGAAGCAGAAATCCGCCAAGCTGATTTTCTGATTACTTTCCTTTCAGCTTTGTCAACCAGCAGCGAGATGGTGGTTGCAGAAATAGAGACAGCACATCACTTGGCAAAATCACAGTCAGGACGCCCGATAATTCTCCCAGTGCGTCTGGCGTATCAAGAACCGTTTGTGTATCCCTTGAGTGCTTACTTAAATGGGATTAACTGGGCATTCTGGAAAGATGTAGAAGATACGCCGCGCCTGATTGCAGAGTTGTTACAGGCTGTTTCTGGCGGTGCATTGGCTATTAGTGAAGAAAAATCGAAAGCAGATTTACTTCAAATAAGTCAGCCGTCACTCCTACCCCATCCCTTTCCTTCAGCACAACCTGTCTCCCTAGAAATGCCGGAAGGGACAATGGAATCGCAATCTACTTTTTACGTAGAACGCTCATCTGATGCCCTTACTTTGCAAACTATTGAGCGCCAAGGTGTGACAATTACAATTAAAGGCCCCCGCCAAATGGGCAAAAGTTCCTTGTTAATCCGCACAATTCATACTGCTGTGAATGTAGGTAAGCGGGTTGCTTTGCTGGATTTCCAATTGTTTGATAAAGCCGCCTTAACTAATGCTGACCTTTTCTTTCGCCAGTTCTGTACTTGGTTAACTGATGAACTGGAAATGACTGATAAAGTTGATGAGTATTGGAATATGCCTTTGGGCAATAGTCAGCGTTGCACTCGTTATGTTGGGCGCTATTTGCTCAAAGAGTTTGGCAATCCCATTGTCTTAGCGATGGATGAAGTTGAAAGGGTCTTTGATACTGATTTTCGCTCTGATTTCTTTGGAATGCTGCGAAGCTGGCACAATAGCCGCGCCACTACTCCCATCTGGAAGCAACTGGATTTAGCACTGGTTACTTCCACTGAACCCTACCAGCTAATTGATAATCTCAACCAATCTCCCTTTAATGTTGGGCTAGTAATTGATTTAGAAGATTTTACAGCAGCACAGGTTGCTGATTTAAACCGCCGTCATGGTTCACCCCTCAACGCTAACGAAGAAAAGCAATTAATCGCGTTACTGGGTGGACATCCTTATTTAGTACGCCTTGCACTTTACTTAGTTGCTAGCGATCGCCTCCATCCTACCGAATTATTTGCCAATGCGATCGCAGATAATGGCCCCTTTGGCAATCATTTACGTAACCACCTTTTTCGGCTGCATAACAAACAGGAGTTGGTTAAGGGTATGTTCCAAGTAATTCGCCAGAACACCTGTGAAGATGAGCGCATCTTTTTCCGCTTGCGGGGTGCGGGTTTAGTGCGTCGCCAAGGGCGTGTAGTGTTTCCCCGTTGTCAACTTTACACCGATTATTTCCGGGAGCATTTGCGTGGTTAATCCAAGCATTTACACCGTTGGCGGCACGGTACAGGCTGGTGGTGGCATTTACATTCCTCGCCAAGCTGATGAGGAATTGCTCAGTCTGTGTGAGTCGGCAACTTTCGCTTATGTGCTGACGCCGCGCCAGATGGGTAAGTCTAGCCTGATGGTACGCACGGCGCAAACTTTAATGGACGAGGGAATTCGCTCGGTAATTGTTGACCTTCAGGAATTGGGGGCAAATGTCACAGCCGAACAGTGGTATTTTGGCTTTTTGGTCAAGCTAGAAGACCAACTGATGTTTGATACAGATGTGGTGAGTTGGTGGCAAGAACACCAGCATTTAGGAGTATCGCAACGGCTAACACAGTTTTTTGAGAGGGTTTTACTGGCTGAGGTTAATGGGCAAGTTGTGATTTTTGTCGATGAAATTGACTCTACCCTCAGCCTGGATTTTACCGATGATTTTTTTATTGCAATTCGTTATCTCTATGTTGCCCGTGCGACTAATCCTGAATTTAGGCGGCTTTCTTTTGTCTTAATGGGGGTAGCGACTCCCGGCGATTTAATCGGTGATGCCAAGCGCACGCCGTTTAATATTGGACAGCGTGTAGATTTAACTGATTTTACCTTTGAGGAAGCTTTACCTTTAGCTGAGGGATTGGCATTATCCAGCAATGAAGCCAACCAGATATTACGCTGGGTGTTGAAGTGGACGGGGGGACACCCATATTTAACGCAGCGTCTCTGTGGTGCTTTGGTTTTGATCCCCCCAACCCCCCTTCAAAAGGGGGGCAATCAATTACCAGTTTTGGAGATTTCCCCAACTACCTTTAGTAAGAGTTCTATTCTTCCCCCCTTCTTAAGGGGGGCTAGGGGGGATCAAGTCTTATCCGCAGCCGATGTAGACAGAATAGTTAACAGCACATTTTTTGGCGCGATGAGTGAGCAAGACAATAACTTGCAGTTTGTCCGCGATATGCTGACTAAACGCTCACCAGACTCGGAGGTTTTGACTATTTACCGCCAGATTCGCCAGGGTAAGCAGGCGGTTGTGGATGAGGAACAGTCTTTAGCTAAATCTCACTTGAAGCTTTCGGGGGTGGTGCGGCGAGAGAATAATGTTTTGCGGGTGCGGAATCAAATCTATCGGCAAGTATTTGATTATAAGTGGATTAATAAACATTTGCCGTTTAACTTGCGCGATAGGTGGGAGCGTCTAAAACCTGCACTGCCTTATGTGGCGGTACTGGTAGTATTTTCGGTTTTGATGACGGGAGTGGCTGTGTATGTGAATGGCGAACGTCTGACTGCCCAAAATGCCAGTGAGAGAGAAAAACAACAGCGTCGAGAAGCAGAAACTCAACGCACTGAGGCAAAGCGTCAGGCTGAAAATGCGCGAACACAGCAGAAAAAAGCAGAGGAACAAAGCCGGGAGGCACAAAAGCAAAGGCGCTTTGCTAATCAGGAGAGTGAAAGAGCTAAAAAAGGAGAGGAGCAAGCAAAGTCTGCACAACAATTAGCTGAAGAAAGGGGAAAAAAATTAGCAAATGCCCTTGAGCAAACTAAAGTGGCTGAACAATTAGCTAGACAAAGACAAGCAGAAGCCGAAAAACAGCAAAAAATTGCCCAAAAACAAGAACAGCAAGCAACTGCCGCTAAAGCAGAGGCGAATAAAGGTCGGATAAATGCCGAAATTCGCGCCGATAGCCTCAAATCACAAAACCTGATGGCATCAAATTTAGAACTTGATGCTTTAGTCGCAGGCTTGAAAGTAGGAAAGCGACTCAAAAAACCAGATAAAAATCTAGAACCAGATACCCAGCTTTTGGCTGTAGCTACACTCCAGCAGGTAATTTATGGAGTTAAGGAACATAACCGACTAGAAGGGCATAGCAGTTATGTCTATAGTGTCGCCTTCAGCCCCGATGGCCAAACTATTGCCTCTGCAAGTGATGACAAGACGGTGAAGTTGTGGAATCTCAAAGGGCAGGAATTACAAACTCTCAAAGGGCATAGCAGTTATGTCAATAGTGTCGCCTTCAGCCCCGATGGCCAAACTATTGCCTCTGCAAGTCTTGACAAGACGGTGAAGTTGTGGAATCTCAAAGGGCAGGAATTACAAACTCTCAAAGGGCATAGCAGTTCTGTCAGGGGTGTCGCCTTCAGCCCCG
>NZ_JBALDC010000022.1:0-95882 GCF_036917575.1 Nostoc sp.
ACTGGGGTATCCCTTTGATATCTATTGACTCAAATAATCAGAGAACATTACAAGAAAACGGTCTGTATTTTAGTTTACTCTATAATCCTTTTTAAAATAAAGGAAAAAAAGCTATTTGAATGTTGAATACCAACAATAAATATTAAGTTGGCAGTAAACGAAAGATAGTTGAGAGCTTGGCAAAATTAAGTATAAATTAGCATTTTTATGTGATATAACTTCCGAGTAAAAACGGAGCTATTATGACTTGTTTGATGCGGCAGGAATTAGTTAGAAGAAAACTAGTAAGTTGAATTAAAAAGCTTATTTACCACGAATACAACCATTTTTTATAATTTCAATAAAGCTGCATTCTGGAAATTTTATTCTTTTATTGTGCAATTAACCATTATATTTCAGCAACGCCATAAGTAAGTAGGTGTGAATATTTAGGCTAAAGGCAGGAGGAAAAAGGATTTTAGCCTACTTTACTCTTATTAATATAGTGATTTTTTCCACTAGTTCTACTTAGTCCTTTACTAAAGACGCTGTAAAGATGTTGAATCTCATAACACCACTCAAAGTTATCCTGAATCCTTCTACCCGCCTAAAGGGTTTCCCAGGGGAGAGCGTTACTCTTGACATCAGTCTGATTAATCAAGGCGAGCAGGGAGCCGCGATTGATGTGTTTATCGATCCTATGGTTCAAACCTTGCTGGCATGGTGTCCATCTGCAAGAAAGCGGGTTGCCCTCGACTCCCAACAGGCTTGTGAAGTCAGTCTGGTCTTTGAGATTCCCTCAGACGCTCTACCAGGAAGTTATCCCTACACGGTAGTAGTAGATGCCCCAGAGCATTATCCAGAAGAGACACCGATTTATTACCCAGGCAGTCTTGAAGTTCTAGTCAAAGAGCAGGCTGTTATACAGTCACAAAAGCTTACCTTTTCAATTAGCCCAGCAACTAGTCCCGTTCAGCCTTTATTAATTCAGCCCAACCAGCACCAGAGGCTATCAGTAATCGTGAACAACCACTCCAGTCGAGTGGATCGGTTTCGTCTCCATTGTCTTGACTTGGATAAAATGTGGTTCACGATTCAATATCCTTCCAACGAACTGAGTGAGTTAGGCGTCGTTTCGAGTACCGATGGTTTGGAGCTTAATCCTGGAGGCCAAGGTGAAATCATCATTGAGCTCCATTATCCAATAGATATGCCAGCTGGTCACTATTCACCAACTCTACAGCTCATTTCTGATAATGCCCCAGAGCAGGTCTTTTTAGATCTGGTGTATTTAGAGGTAAAGCCAAAACTTCACCTGAGTGTTGAACTGGAGACTATTCTGGGAAAAGTCAGTCACAGGCCGGGGCAGTATCTACTCATACTGACAAATCACGGAAATTCAATTCGAGAATTGGCCGTAAGTGCTAGCAGCCGAGATGAAACCCAGTTGTGCTCCTATGTTTGCAATCCGTCTTCTGTCAATTTGTTAATTGGCGAAACAGCGACGATTAATCTAACCGTTTATCCCAAGCAGAAATGGCGACGTCCCCTCTTTGGGTATGGCTTAGAGCTACCGTTTCAAGTCAATGTTCAAGACCTTCAAGCATTACCGACTCCAGAAAATTTACCGATGGGGTTGTTAGTCTGGAAGGCACGCCCTTGGTGGCAGTTTCTGCTGTGTGTGCTGGCAGGGGTTGGTGCATTGTCGGGACTCGGCTTTTTGATTTGGTTTGTGTTCTTTAAACCCGCTCCTCCACCAATCCTGACAGAATTCAAACCGGATAGCGCTAGCTATACCGAGGGAGGCAGGGTACGCTTAAACTGGACAATCTCGAATTCCGCTCAACTCGCTCAACTAGTGGTTTCTTCAACTAAAGACCAAACTGCGAACAGTCCCCAAGTTTATGACTTTCGTCAAGGCTTACCAACAGAACTGAACCGTTATTGCCAAATTCGCGATGGGCTACGCCCCGCCGTAGGCGATCGCAATTTAACCTGCACTAATGTCGATACAGGTGCCCGACTGGCGGGAGAATACACCTTCCAACTTCAGATTAAAGCAAAATCAGCCCAAAAACCTATTGAGCAGAAACTGAATGTTGTAATTCAACCTAAGCCACTGCCGCAGGTGATGAGCATTGCAGCACGCCAGTCTCAACTCGAAAAAGGGAAACCCTTAACCCTTAGTTGGAACATCAACAACTTTAGCCAACTTAGTCAGCTTCAGGTTATCGGTCAACTCAAAGACGGTAAACCAACGCTCCTCAAGACTTATGATTTTCAAAAACAAATTCCTCCAGAACTAACGAAGCAATGTCAACCTCCAGTCAACGAGACATTGAGTTGTTCCAATGTGAATATAGGGCTTCCGGCTAAACCAGGCGACTATGCAATTAACCTTCAACCTGTGTCTAATGGAAGTCAAAAACAATCGCCACTTTCCAAAGCAATTCAAGTCCAGTTAAAGGCAACACCCCTTCGAGTTATGAACTTTACGCTCAATAATCAAAGTTCAGAGACGAATCCCTCAATATTCTTGAAAGTTGGACAAGTTGTGACTCTCAACTGGCAGGTACAGGGGGATAGTGTCAAGGTTAAACTTGAACCTTTAGGTGATGTCCCGGCTAGCGGTTTTAGGACATTTAAAGCAACCACAAATCTCTCTCAAATTATCCTTACGGCTGAAACCGAACAAGGTCAATCAGTCAAACGTGCGTTTTTGCTCCAAGTTGATACGCCAAAACCACTTCCGAAGCCTATTAATACCAGTTCTCCAACAGTAATACCATTTCCCTTTAAGATTAATACAAATAGGCAGCAAGGGAACAGGGAATAAGGGGAAAGAGTTAGAGACAAATCATTTGTATCAAGCATTTCGTGAAATACCATAAGCTATAGATCGCATAAAATTAGCAAGTTCAAGCTGAAGCAATGGCAGAGGTTTACAAACTAGAGAGCAAACAAGGCGTTGCTCAATGGAAGTATGAATCAAGCGTAGGCATAGCCCGTCGTAGATATCGCCTCAAGCTTGGGGGCACACAGCGCCCGCAGCGCCACCGAACCGTACTTTAGATAATATATTACTAATCGAATTGAACATTTCAGCATTTCTTCGGTTTTAGAGTAGCAAAAAGTTTTACGATGTAGATGAGCAAGATAATGCCTCACCTACTATTTTCACCCTTAACTCTTGTCATATATGTTTTGCTAATTATATGTGGTCTTCACTACTAATTAAGCCAGGATGAACTGGATAGCCATCTGTCATTTAATAATCAACCACAATAATTTAAATGTTTCAGAGCTTTTGTCTCCCAAACGAGCAGCTAAAATTCCTGGATAGCTCTTCTTTACTGCTGTCCACAACTAAATTTTGTTTTTTTACTTACAAAAGTTTCTAATTAATGTGCTTTTTGCCAAACTATCAAGTCTTGAAATGTCCTTGCTGGCTGTCTCCTGAATTCTGACTCCTGAATTCTGACTCCTGAATTCTGACAATAATTTGTAAAATTAATTACATCATAAACTAAAGCTCTATGCAAACATGAGCTTTTATTGTGATTTTTGAAAAATAATTAAGCTATAACTTCTAAATTTCAATTCGTACATAAGTCTGATTGCATTGGCTAGTAGATCGCTTAATCTGAGTATATAGAAACGAATTAGATATCTGCTTATGCTGAATTCGATTCTTCAAACTTTTGCTGAAATGTTGACTAGCGGATCTGTTCTCACTAGCACTGAGCAAATAAACTTTAGTCACCCTGCAAGTTTAGAAAAAAATAGTAATAGAGAGCTATCACTTAATCTCTATCTGTATGATGTTCGAATCAGTAAAAAAATGCCAAATAATGGCAGGCAGGTTGAACGCTATTTTGATGATTCACGACAGGTTGCAGAAGTATGTAGAGCACCTAGTTGGTTTGATATCTCGATTGTGATTACAGCCCGCGATCGCACTGTATTAGGAGAGCATCATCTTCTATCTGAAACTCTACTGCTATTAATGCGTAGTCGGGTCTTGCGGGAGGAGTTTCTAACTCCTGATCTTCGTGGTCACGGCAACTTATCATTATCAGTCACTAACGACCCACCCATTGATGTAGGAAGTTTATGGGGTTCTCTTTCTATTCCCATACGACCTGCTATTTATTTGACAGTAACTGTTCCCTTGAATATATGGAGAAAAACAACTGTACCTTTGGTTACTGAACGACATTTTGGAGCCAATAATTCAATTCCAGCTATCAGCAGGAGCGGCTCTAGAATTCAGCGAGTTGCCATTGCTGGCATTGTCAAAAATACTTTGAACGCAAAGCCATTAAAACGAGTTCAAATCATACTTGAAGGAACTGAAAAATCAGTAACTAGCAACGAGGAAGGGTATTTTATGTTTGAGAATTTGACCTCTGGAAACTACACTTTACACCTTAAACGATTTGGCTATCAGTTTAAGACTTGCAATGTTTTTGTAGACGGAGAATCATGTATCCCCCAAGAGATATTACTTATGCCTGCCTACTAGATTTTTATATCAATCGATTATCCAACAAATCAAGGAGCACTTAACATGGCTAGACTAGACTATTTTGCACCAGGCGTTTATGTTGAAGAAGTTGATCGCGGCAGTCGTCCGATTGAGGGCGTCAGTACTTCGGTCGCAGGATTTATCGGTTTTACTGAAGATATACGAGGCGGGGCCGAACTCTTTAAACCCATGCTTGTCACCAGTTGGACTCAGTATCTTGACTACTTTGCCCGACGCAACTCTAACGGGTTCACAGACTTCGATGCGTATTTACCTTTCTCAGTTCGAGGATATTTCCTGAATGGGGGCGGACGTTGTTGGGTTACAAGTATTGGAACTCAACTCCCCAGTATTGGGCTAGAAAATTCCAAACGGCAAGCACCTCGCTTAGAGATCCCAAGACGCGGCGATCGCCCAAGTTTAAATTTATCCATCCGGGCTGAACACTTCGATAACGGACCCATTAGAATCGAAATTCACGATGGAATGCCTCGGGCTTTACCTCCTGCGAAGAATGACGATAAAGCGAGCGACCAGATTAAAGGTCAATTGCAGGGAACGCATAAAGTAGAAATACCTCAAAATCCACGTGAGTTCTTCTCTCTAAAAGTGTGCCGAGATGATCAAGTGCTTGAGCAATACAATCACTTGAGTATGGATCCAAAACCCCAAACGCAGGCTGTAACCTACGTTGTTGAGGCTCTGAAAAACTCTAAATATATTTCGATTGGAGATATTGCCCAGCCCGGATCGCCCTTAGCCCGACGGCCCATGAATGGCGAATACGAACTACTGCCTCCAGCACCGACTTCTACATCTGAGAAATTTGCTAGTGAAGTAGAAGGCGATCGGAGCAGACGAACTGGCGTTCTCGGCATCTTTGAAATCGACGAGATCACAATGATATGTTTTCCGGATTTAATGCGAGCCTATGAAGCTCAAATTTTAAACATTGAACAAGTTCATGGTGTGATGGAGACTATGATCAGCATGTCTGAAGGTTCTGCCAGCGGCAATATGCCAGGAGCAACGAATCGAATGGTTGTGTTAGATCCTCCTCCTGATCGCATTAGACCTCAGGATGTCATTGATTGGTTAGATGAGTTTGGTCGTCGTTCCATGTTTGGAGCTCTCTATTATCCGTGGGTTAAAGTACCCAATCCTCGAAATGCAGGGCGTTCTATTCTTGTTCCTCCTTCTGGCCACATGATGGGTGTATGGGGTCGAACAGATGAAACGCGAGGAGTTTATAAGGCTCCTGCAAATGAAGTTCCTAAAGGGATAACTGGTTTAGCCTACGATGTCAACTTCAGAGAGCAAGAGCTTCTTAACCCACTCGGTATCAACTGCATTCGTAAATTCCCCAACCGAGGAATCCGCATTTGGGGTGCCCGGACCCTGGTGGAACCTGACAAAACGGAATGGAGATACATCAGTGTCAGACGACTCATCAGCTATATTGAGCGTTCCATTGAAGTGGGAACTCAGTGGGCTGTCTTTGAGCCGAATGACCAACAGTTGTGGACGCAAGTGCGATATTGCGTTATGAACTTTTTAGAGCGCATCTGGCGTGAGGGAGCTTTATTTGGTGCTAATCCTGAGCAAGCTTTCTACGTGAAGTGTGACCAAGAAAACAATACGCCTGAAACGATGACCTTGGGTCGTTTGTATATCGATGTTGGTGTATGCCCAGTGCGTCCGGCTGAATTTGTGGTCTTCCGCATTAGTCAGTGGAATGCTCTGGAAAATGAAAACGACAACTAACTTGTTCTAGCTCATTCATATCAAGTAAAAAAATAGGAGAATATCATGGCGCAGAATGAATATATTAATGCTTCTTCTTTTAGCCTTAGTGGGGGCACTTTGGGTGGAACAATAGCAGTAAAAAGCTTCAGTGGTTTAAAAATGGATGTTGAAGTATCTTCTACTTCTGTCGGTAATCAGACGGGAGGAAAGAAGAAGCTAGAACCTAGACCAGGTCCAACAAAGCCTGGGCAACCAACGTTTACTTGCTCAATACCTAGGGGTGATAAAAAATTAGCGGATTGGTGGAAAAAATTAAATCCCAATGCTAAACAAGGCAGTTATACAACTGAGGATTTGACGTTCACTTTTTCAGGGGAAGAAGGAGCGGCTGCTGAATGGCAACTAAAAGGCGTTTTTCCCATGAGTTACCAGGTGGCTGATGCAGAGACTAACAGTTCCGAGCTTGCTGCTGAAACAATTCAACTGTGCGTTACAGAAATTGAGCGGATGCAGTAATGTTCGCAAAGATGGAAGAATGAAAACTCCAGATATAAACACCATTATATGGTGAGTAATACTGTCAAACGTACCTTATTACTGGTGTGTTTCAGTCTTCCTGATCGAGGTCTTACCTCAACCTCCTTATCTCTAATGATAAATTAGAGATTTATCTCCCCCAACATCCACTCACCTTGACAAGAGAGGAGCTGGAGAGTAGTAAGTTCGAGACTTACTCCAAGAGTACTACTCTCCAGATTGGGGGTTCCTAAATCCCATCTATAGTTCGACTAAATAAAATTGGGATGAAATAGCTAACCGTAACCTTTGAAACACTTTAATCAATCTATGAGTGAAGCAACTGTATTAATGAAAGCTGGCTTCTCTATAACCTTGCAACTTGATGGTTCCAATGATCGTTTGGACGGAACTTTTAAGGAATGTGATGGTTTTGACTTTACCCAAGAGGTTGTCCAGTTTAGAGAAGTCACTAGCGATCGCTGGGGGAACGCCAATAAGGGACGCTCCCGACTGACTAAGCTTCCTGGTAACGCAGTCGGTGGAAATCTAACTTTACGCAGAGGCATGAACATTTCCAAGAGTTTGTGGCTATGGTTTTCGTCGGTGCAAGAGGGCAACTGGTTCAAACAGCGCAGAACTATATCAATCACTTTTCATCAAGGGGATAGCCCCCAAGCAGCCTTTCAATTTACAGAAGCTTGGCCAACCAAATTCCGAATTGGAGATATGAAAACGGATTCAAGTGATGTTGAAATTGAGGAGATAGAGATCGCTTATGAAGGGTTTGAACGAATATCAATTTAGCTTTTTAAGTGCCTAACAATACAAATAGTTTTTTAGGTAAAAATATATGAGTAATGGATTGGCGATCGCAGCGATCACAGCTGTATTCAAAAACTTGATAGAAGACGGTTTGGTTCAGAATGCAGCACTGTCGAGTATGGGAAATGTGCTAGTAACCACACTTCCCCCAGATCAGATTTCTATTGGAGTCGATGGTCAACCTCAGCTAAATCTATTTCTCTACCAGGTTTCAGAAAATCGTAATGCAGATTTGGGTGGGCACGATGCCAAAGGCGGCAGGCTACGCAACCAGCCAGCCCATGAAGATGCAATTCTCCCCTTAGCCATCAATCTCCATTATGTATTGACCGCCTACGGAAACAAAGACTTTCAGACGGAAATACTGTTGGGTTATGTCATGCAGCTTATGCATCAAACTCCGGTTTTATCCAATGCCACAATTCGAGCAATGCTAAATCATGTCGCAACCATCAATCGTTCTGGTCTTTTGGCACAAGCGATTGAATCGACTTCTGTTGAAACTTTAACCGAGCAGTTAGACCAAGTAAGGATCGCGCCAAACTTGTTCGATACAGAACAGATGTCCAGATTGTGGTCGCTCTTAAAAGGTTCTTATCGACCCTCAATTGCCTACGAAATATCGATGATGTTTATTGGATCTAAGAAATCTTCACTTGCTCCAGGTTCTAGTAAAAGGGCATTGAATCAGCCGCAAATTGAGAAAATTGTGGCATCGCCTACAAATGGCGAGATTGTAGCAGGGAGCAGTCTAATCATCTATGGGAAGAATTTGAGTGAAGATATAACTCTGCTCCGTCTGAACGGAGGAGAAAACCTATTAGAACCACAAATTGTTGAAGACAACAGAATTTTATTTAAATTGCCTCACAATCTATATGCTGGGGTTCAAAAGGTTCAAGTTGTTCATCAACAACTATATAAGTACCAAAACTATAAAGATTTAGAGGTAGTGTCGAATGAACAGACTTTCGTTTTACATCCAACCATAGACGATAAGCCTATTCTAGCTCTTCAAGGCTAATATGTGCGATCGCACCAAGTATGAGAAATTAGGCAAGTCATTGACGAGTGTAGAAGTCACTGTTTGGATCTAATCAAAGTTTCAACGCCCGCAATCGCGCTTTTTAGCCTTAAAACAGACGCGCCTTTTGCGATCGCCACAACAATAAATTTGTAATTTAGGGTGATTTTGAACCTGATTTTGACCGTTTGAACCATATCTAAAGCAGGGAGCACCAACGATGAAAAAAATTGCTAAAAATATACTCCATCCACGGAAGGAACATAACCGTCGTAAGGCAGAAAGACAAAATCCTCAGCAGGGAGAGCAACAGCAAGAAGAATCGTCTTCGCAACCACCGCCAGGTTTAGCTTCATCATCTGAGCAAGCGACGACGCCAGCACCACCGCCATTACAATCTAGCCCAGTATCATCACTAACGCCTAGCCGCTTTAGCAGAGAATTTACAGCGGAAAACAAGGATCGGGACTCAGTGGATAGCAACCGTTCTTCTGTACCAAGATATATGCTTCATGGAACTTCAGCGAGCAATGCAGCCAACATATTAGATACGGGGCTACTAACATCTCATGGAGGAAAGGAGGGAGGAGCTAGTAAAAAAATGGGTGACTCGAAACTTATAGAAAATTCTCAAGGCCAGGTTCATGGTACTCCTAGCAGGAGAGTAGCGGGCGCTTATGCATCATTGCATGACAAACCCAGTGCTGATGGAGAGAGTGTTGAAAAAAACAGTGCCTTCATAGGTTTCAGAAACGTACATCCCGAATCAACACAGAAAGATCCAGACTCCAGGGCCTCATACAAAATAAGTCAATCAATCCCCTCCAATCAAGTCGTTCGGGTACGACCCGAGAAAGTCGCTGAGGGGGAAGATCCGACGGGTCTGTTTATGCCTTAGAAGTAATGATTTGTTGTAGGCGTGAATGACCCTCCCTTGGCTAAAGTCGTTTGCACCCTTAACTATTAGCTTAGTAGTTTTTTTGGCAGTGTAGGGCATCTATGCTGAACACAACGCCCTATAAATGCAACGTTTCAAGCATTGTTTGTACTACTTTTAATTGGTGTTGTTGTACGAATAGAGAGAATGGTAAATTTTATCAATCACCTATTTCCTTGCCACACTCAGCCTAAGTATCAAGACGAAAGCCAAATACAGAGTTCGCAACTGGAAGGAGCATAATGCAGGACGATTTTGAAGTCTGGTACCAAGCCAACCACCACTATTCAATTGCCGCTTTCGATCTAGTCCACAATTTTCTACAAAACTCGACCGAGCGATCTGAAAACGATCCCGACGCAAGATATTCAAACACCGATCGCGATCAATCTCAACTCTGGAAGATAGCTTCTGAAATGTCATTTACTCCAGCTTTTGAGCAAATTTGTGAAAGATTTAAACTTTCAGAATTTGAGTTTTATATACTGGTTTTTTGCGCTGCCATTGAACTCGATTCGCGTTTTCCAGAATTATGCACTAAAGTCTATAACGATCGGAACTACTACTATCCAACATTTGGGTTAGCCCTCAGAACCTTACCAAATCCTCATTGGAGTGCATTAGCTCCTGATGGAGCGCTTCGCTACTGGAAGCTCATCAATTTAGGTTCGGGTAATAGCCTTTTGAATAAACAATTGTTTATAGATGAGAGAATCCTTCATTACCTTCAAGGTCTCCAAACGACAGACCCATTACTGACAGGACTTACTAAGCTACCTTCAGCTCGTCCCAATCAACTAATACCCTCTCACCAGAGCTTGGCTGATAAAATAGCAGCGTTATGGCATCTAAGTTCATCTCAAGATATTCCCCCCATAGTTCAACTGTGTGGTTCAGAGATAGAAGATAAGATAGATATTGCCCAAGTCGTTTGTCACCAACTTGAGCAAGGCATCAGTCTCCTGAACTGCGATCGCATTCCTATAAACTCTGACGACTTAACTTCTTTCACTCGCCGATTGCAGAGAGAATGTATTTTAGAGCATAGGGCGCTCCTGCTCAATTGCGATGATACGGATCTTCTTGATCCAGAACAACGTGCTGCGCTCAATCAACTCACAGAGGAATTTTCAGGGTTTATCATTATCGCAACCCGTGTTCCACTCCAGGAGTTAAAGTGTAAGATGATTCGCTTTGATATTCCCAAACCAGAACCCCAAGAACAGTTAATCACCTGGCAAGCCTCTGTAGACGAACTCAAAACCCAACTCAATGGACAAGGCACGCTGATCCCAAACTCAGAACAGTTGTCTCAAGATTTGCAAGCGCTCACGTCTCAGTTTTACTTAAGCACTTCTACAATTCGTAGTGCCTGTACCGCAGTAATTGGACAATTGACAACGCAATCTGCTGTTTCCTTCAAACAGGCATTATGGGAGAGTTGTCGCACTCAAGCGCGGCCTGGTTTAGATAAACTTGCAGAGCGGATTGAATCTAAATTGACCTGGGAAGACTTGGTATTGCCGCCCCTACAAAAACATACCTTAGAGCAAATTTCAGCCCACGTTCGCCAAAAAGCTAAGGTATATGAAAATTGGGGATTTGCAGCAAAGAATAGACGTGGACTGGGTATCACAGCTTTATTTTCTGGTCCCAGCGGAACGGGGAAAACACTCGCTGCTGGAGTGCTTGCCAATGAGTTAAACTTAGATCTCTATAAAATTGAACTGTCCTCAGTTGTCGGCAAATATATTGGCGAAACTGAAAAAAGTCTCCAGCGTATCTTTGATGCAGCAGAGAGTGGTGGCGTTATTTTATTATTTGACGAAGCAGATTCAATCTTTGGTAAACGGAGTGAGGTAAAGGATTCTAAAGATCGCTATGCCAATCTTGAGGTCAGTTATTTGCTACAGCGAATGGAATCTTATTCTGGACTAGCTATCTTGACCACAAACTTGCAGAGCAATTTGGATTCTGCCTTTTTGCGGCGGCTGCGCTTTGTGACTCAATTTTCTCTCCCGGATGCGGCGCATCGAGAAAAAATTTGGCAACGAATTTTCCCATCGAGTACCCCCACTCAAGGATTAGATTTTAAAAAGCTCGCTCAGCTCAATACCGCAGGTGGAAATATCCGCATTATTGCCCTTAATGCTGCATTTGTAGCAGCTGATGCTGGAGAAGCAGTCCAAATGAAGCATATTTTAGGGGCTACTCAAAGCGAGTATGAAAAACTAAGCAAGTCATTGACGAGTGTAGAAGTCGCTGGCTGGATCTAATGAAAGTTTCAATACCCGCGATCGCACTTTTTACCATTAAACCATACGCGCCTTTTGCGATCGCTTGAACAATAAATTTTTAATTCCGGGTGATTTGGAACCATATCTAAAGCACAGGGATCACTAATAATGGCAGGCTTTATGGATAATTTCTTTCATCCGCGACGGTCAAGAAGAGAACGAAGAGAACGAAGAGAAGAACAACAGCGGCCGCAGATCGGTCCGCCGCAGCCGTTGCAGCCGCCGCAACTGCCGCCGATACAGTATCATCATCTGCCGCCGCCACCGTTGCCGCCGCTGCCGCCGCCACGGTATTCGCAAGCAATACCGCCGCGGGATCGGCCGCTCCCGCGGCTCCCACAGGGGGCACGGCCGCTCTCGGCGATCTCGGAGATTCAACGACAGGGGGCCGGACCTACTCGGAGATTTTCGCAACTTTCCGCCGGGGCACCAGAACATCCGTATCCTAATATTCAGTATGTTGATCAGGTGGATCCAACACCGCCAACGCCGCCGTTGCAGTCGCGGTTTTCGGCAGACTCGTCATTATTGGGGCATCCGCCGCCGCCGTCGTGGATGACGCGGCCACTTGCGCAGCAGCAGCGGGAGCGGACCCTGGGGCTTCGACGGCCACCAACGTGGATGACAGAGACGGATCCACAACGGCGGCGGCAGTTGCAGGAGCGGGAGATGCAGCCAATACCGGAGCGGCAGCGGCCGTTCTCGACCCTGTCGGAGGCGCTGCCGCAGCATGATGAGTCGCGGCCGCCGTCGTACCAGTCGCAGCATCAGCTACCGCCGCTGCCAGGACCACCGCCGCAGCGACCGCTACCGCAGCGACCGCTGCCGCAGCAGGGGACCCAGCGACGGAATTCGGCGTTCCTCTCGTCATCGTCATCATCATCGTCATCGTCATTGCCGTCGCTCTCGGAGTTTCCGATGCCACCGATGCGGCGACCGCCGGGAGCGGGAGGGCAGCGTCGTCGCTAAATTTGCCGATTCAGCAACTGTAATCGCGGCGCAGATGAGGAGCAGTTGGAGATAGCCCGAAAACCAAGTGAGAAACAGTGCGGATGGAAATGGCAGGGTAAATCAATTTAATTATGGACACAAACAGAGAACAATCCTCTAGAGGTAGGACGCGATCGCCGCAGCGCAGATGAGGACGCAGTTGGAGATACCCCGCAAATCAATTGAGAAACAGTGCGGATAGAAATTTTAATTCAAATAATTCTGTCTATAGTCTTGTGAATTAATGAAATAACCCTGTTTATAGACATAAGTCTACTGACATTTCATAGTCCACTAAACTAGTATGAACTTAATTGAAGTCACTCTTTAATACCGTTTCAATTATGAGGTGAAAATCATGGAATCAATTGGATACTTTTTTAGTAGAGTTTTCGGCGGATTTATTGATAGACTATCCGATCAAATGAGATACAAGATAACCGATATTGCTGAATCAAAAATCAGAGAAGCAGTTGAAAAACCATTTAATCAAAGTACAACAAACAACCAGCAAACAACAACCGAGCGTCAAAATAAAAACACCAAATCTTAATTGAGACTATGTCGCTTTCTTAAAATAAAACTAGAGTAAGAAAAATCGTCTAGTAGTTTTAAATAGGTAAGGATAGATAGCCTTAAATCTGTAGTAACTCATTATGATAGCGATAGGTGAAATACCAGATAGCTCCAATATGGTTTTCTAAATTTTTGGAGAATGACAACGTTTATCTAATCAAACGTGAAACTCTTTGAAGTAAAGTACAGTTAAATCTCTCAATGCCGTTAGTTTTACCACTGTAGAAATTTGTGGCTGGATTTAAGGTTGTATAGCAGGAGGCAGGAGGCAGGAGGCAGAAGGCAGGAGGTAAAACTATTACTATTCCTAGCTTTCACTCTTTTAAAATGTCCTAACCTATGTGACTACGGCTATATCGTCAAAACTTACTGAGGATAAAAGATTCCTCATTAATCGGATCTGCTTATACAGCAACTTCAAAAATTTGAGACACAAATCCAGTCAGAGTTTTAAAAGTTACTTCTGATTTTTGCTTTCGCAAAGTGACAAATGAGGAGTATCAAGCACTGTAACGATTGTAGGTTTTGTCATACGTCAAAAACATTTGTCTTTTGTTATACCTTAATTTATGTGCCAGTCGCGTAAGCTTTGAAATTATTTATTTTTCCTAGCTTGCTAAAACCAGTCTTTTTGTTGTTTGATAAATAAATATTTTATGGTGACAAGGTAAAAGTATAAGCATTTTGACCAATTTCTACCCTCAAGTTTTTATAATGCCTACAGCCTGCATAATTAACTTGCTTTGTTCCCAATAAGTTCAGTAAAGCTAAAATCATATAAAACAATGCAGTGTATTTGATACTTGCATATTGCTGGGAGCAACGCGATTTGATGAAATTGGGGTGAAATTATCAATTACATCAGTAAATTATCAATAAAACCAGGTTTTTTTGTTGCGATGCTGACAGAAGCTACGCCTATACGTAGCATAACGGAGGTAATCACATCCCGAAATAGCCTATTTCCATTTTTAGTTTTAGCAGATCACCAAATCGCGTTGCTCCCCTTGCATATATTATTGTAAACCTCATTTTGCTGTCCACTAGGGGAAAAATAATGGTGCTTAATTTTACCAATGTATATAGCATTCCTGTACTACCAAAACGGAGGGATAATCTTAATAAATTTTCTACCTATATTATGCTGACTAACCAAAATAATCAATTAGTGTTGCAATGGAAACATCAACCTTCTCTGCAACGTAATTTGAAGTTATATGAAGAAAAGCATCAGGAGTTTTCTAATTTATTTTCCCACGATGATAAAGGAATAGACATCGCAAATTTTTGGCGAAAAGTAGCATTTGATGAATCACAATCAATAGCAGATTGGGAGCCGAGTAATAAAATACAACTTGCCTATGAACATTTAGCAAGTTACTTTGAAGAAAAATGCTATTGGGCTGCTAAAGACTTATGTAAAGAGCGTAACGCCAATTCTTGGGAAGAATATCTATGTATTGCTAGATTGCTAGTTTACAATCCATTAAAATTGAAAGAAATTTTAGTGAAATATAATTCTCAAACTGCGAATGTAGATACATATATAACTAACACATTAATAAACCATATTAAATACTCAGCAGAAGTTAATAGATTTTCACGGTGGAGATTGTTATATAAAAAGAGTGATAAAGAACTCATAGGAGCACTAAAAGTCTTTGGAATAATCGAACCAAAAATTTCATTAATTATTTTTGCTAGAAAATACTTTAAGCAAGTTTATTTAATTAATAAGGTTAAAAATCCAACCAGAACTACAGGTAAAAAATGGATAGCCCCTGACGAAGAAGATTTTTCAAAATCTGCTCAATGTTATAACGTAGAAAAGGTATTACCAACCGCACCACATGAGGTATCTGCTAACTCTACTAAGGTGACTGCAAAACAAATTCAAGATTGGATGGAGATTTGCATTAAAGCTTTAGAAAGTTATCCGATGTCGATTCTACCGAAATTTTCACTTGATGCTTTGCAATTAGATGGATTTGAAGTTAAATCAGAATTACAAGTTCCAGAAATTGAATGGGAAAAGATATCAAGTACTGAGGATATAAGAGAACAAGGATTTTTAGCGAATCAAGCTAATTCAATTTTATCTGAGCAACTTCAATCCATGAAACTGGACGATCAGAAAATTTTACTTTTCTATTATGGATTTGGATTAAATCAAAAACAGCTAGCAGATAAATTGGGAATAAATCAAAGTACAATTTCTCGTTATCTAACTAAATCTACAATCAAACTATTAGAAGCTATAGCCAAAATTTCCCAACCACAACAATGGGTTAAACAGTATGTAAGACGATGGTTAGAAAGCGATTACCATGCACCAGTGTACTCAGATTTGATTCAAGCAGCTTTGGTGTCAGCCATCAAGAAGTTAGTAAAGGAAGAACGCGAGATTTTACAACTTTATTATGGAGAGCAAATAGATGAAGTTAAAATTGCTTCTCAGTTAAGAATTACTTTGAATGAAATAGCTACAAGACTTAATCAAGCAAAAAACAACTTACAAGAAAAATTGATGCAAGAAATAAATATTTGGATGAAAGAGTATTTAGAAAAGTGGTTGAGTAATTATTCTAAATCGCTCATAAAATTAGTGTTAAAAAATGAAGCAGAATTAATCAATAAAGAATTAAAACTAGAAGAAAAGATTTTTCTAGTGGAAAGATACATTCAAAATCAGTTGTATTAACTTTATTTGGGAGAGGGAAGAGAATGTTGAGTTTATCAGATTTCGTAAATATTGACACTAAGCATATTTGGTTGCAGGTAGAGACAGCGGAACAAGAAAAAGTATGGCAGCTTTCTCAACATCACTCAAATGCGATCGCAATTTACAATGCTTATCTTAATCGCATCTGCTTGAGTCGCATACTCACTTGGTTTCAATTATCCTTACAAGAAGCTAGGTTACGCGCAGAGGTATTTCCTAGTGAAGAAAATTTACCTAGTATCTTAGAGATAGTAAATGGCACAGCAATTAAGGTGGGTGAAACCAAGATAGTATTAGTGCCGACTGAAACAATAGATATAGAAGAATTGTGTGTACCGCAAGAATGGGTAGATATTAATAGTTGGGCGGCTGACTATTATATACCAGTACAGGTAAATTTGGATGACGATGATGATTGTTGGATACGAGTATGCGGATTTGCTACCCATCGTCAATTGAAAAACCAAGGCAAATATAATTCAAGCGATCGCACTTATTCTTTACCTATCGAACAGTTAACTGAAAGTTTCACCTTACTTTTTGCTACACTAGGACTGCGTTGGCGAGAAGAAGTATTATCTGAAGTAACTTTGTCAGCAGCAGAAGCTCAAAATTTATTGCAGACATTAAGTGATGCTTCTATTTATTCTCCTAGAGTACATTTGGATATACCATTTGCTCAATGGGCAGCATTAATTTCCAACGAACAGTGGCGACAACAACTGTATAATCAACGTTTAACTAAAGAAAAAAATACTGCACCCACTGCTAAGAAATACTTCTCACCAAGCATAGAATCAATGAATAGCGTCTCTATAGACTCCTCATTTATTCCGATGAACCTTAATCAATGGTTTCAGAAACTATTTACAGCAGGATGGCAACCTATTGACGAAGTTTTAAATTCACAGTTAGGAAATTTAGCATTTGAGTTCAGAAGTTTTTCTGCAACTAGTAAAACAGGTATAAATGGAGTCAAGCTAATTGATTTAGGGGTACAATTAGGAGGACAATCTTTAGCATTGATGCTTGCTCTTTCGCAGGAAGAAGACAAAAAAACTGCTATCATCGTACAAGTTCATCCCACTGGTAATAATAAATATTTACCACCAAATCTAAAAATTATGCTTTTAGAATCGGGAAATATTCTACAACAAATTGAATCGAGAAGCCTGGATTCATACATTCAACTTAACCGTTTTAAAGGTTTAAGCGGAACCAGATTTTCTATCCAACTGACTCTTGATGATTTCAAAATGACAGAAAATTTTTCTATTTGAAATTATATCGAGTTTGGGTAATTACTTATATTATCAATACAGCACAGGTTAGATTTTACAAGGTTTAACCTAACATGAACTTTAAACTAGCGTTGGGTTACGCTTCTCCTATCAAAGACGCTTTGCGAACGCGTTTACGTTCTTCAACCTAGTAATCTACAGATATTATAAGTATTTGAGTAAACTTGAGATTAGCTAATTAGTATTTTCAAGTCATGAATCAATATAAAAATACTTAATAATATACATGAAAAGTGTAAATCATAGCTATTTGATAATTAAAGATGAGTAAGTTAATTGTTATCAGCTTAGAAAAAGGTAACTTAAATGATGGCTTTTTCCCTGTAACTGCACAATTGTGGGAAACTAACAACTCTCGTCCGATAAAGTTTACAGCTAGTTTACCTCCTGCACCAAACATAGCTGAACTCTATAAACGCTTTCAATTAATATATCAAGCACTTTATAAACGATTCGTGAACCGTTCAGGACTCGAAATAGAATCGACAGGTTTAAATAACGTTAGTGAAGTAGATTTTAGTGAAGTTCAAAAACAGTTATATGAAGCAATCAATTCTTGGTTAAATTCTGATTTATTTCGCCCAATAGATCAGAAATTACGAGAGAAATTAGCTTTAGATGAAGAATTTCAAGTTATTATTGAAGCTAGCGATTATCTTTTGCAACGGCTACCTTGGCATTTATGGAATTTTATCGAGCATTATCAATTCTGCGAAGTTGCTGTAAGTACTCCCAAATATGAGCGAGTCAGACCACTACCCAAACAGAAAACAAATAAAGTTAGAATATTGGCAATTTTGGGTAATAGTCAAGGAATTGATATTCAGCAAGATCGAAATATTTTAAAACAATTACCAAATGCATCAATAGTATTTTTAGTAGAGCCTTCACGTCAGGAATTAGATAAGTGGCTTTGGGATGAACAAGGCTGGGATATACTGTTTTTTGCAGGCCACAGTCATAGCCAAGATGAGCGTGGTCGGATATATATAAATAAAACTAGTAGTTTAACGATAACCGAGTTGAAAAATGCGTTGAGTTACGCAATTTCACGCGGCTTAAAAATAGCTATTTTTAATTCTTGTGATGGTTTGGGATTAGCGCGACAGTTAATTGATTTGCAAATTAACCAAATTATTGTCATGCGGGAAGAAATACCCGACTTTATAGCACAAGAGTTTGTGAAATATTTCTTGGGAGCTTTTTCTGAAGGTCAATCTTTCTATTTAGCTGTGCGTTATGCACGTTCAAGATTACAGGGTTTGGAAGAGGAATTTCCTGGTGCTTCTTGGCTACCTGTGATTTATCAAAATATAGCGGAAGAGACTTTAACTTGGCAAGAATTATCTGGTGAAACTAACATAACTGCTTTCCCAAAATTGACACTGCGGAATCTGAAAACCACATTTTTAGTGAGTGTCTTGGTCGCCAGCTTAATTACGGGAGTGCGATCGCTCGGCTTCATGCAACAATGGGAACTATCAGCTTTCGACTCAATGATGCGGATGCGACCTGATGAAGGTGCAGATAAACGTCTTTTAGTGATTACTGTCACCGAAGCAGATATTCAGGCTCAACAACAAAGACAAAAATCATCACTATCAGATAATACGCTACAACAACTATTGCAAAAATTGTCACTTTACAAACCAAGAGCCATTGGTTTAGATATTTATCGAGATTTTCCGGTAGATTCTCAATATGCAGATTTAGCGACTCGTTTGCGAACAAACAACAACTTTATTGGTATCTGTCAAGTTAGTGGTAGCAAACAGCAAGCGGTTGGGATATCACCACCACCAGAAATTCCACCTAGTCGTATAGGTTTTAGTGATATTGTATTTGATAGCGATTTGGTAATCCGTCGTCATCTACTATCTATGACACCAGAACCGGAATCAAATTGCAAGTCGCGCTACTCCCTTAACTTCCAACTCGCACAACAATATTTAGCCAAACAAAACATCCAATTCCATATTACTGACGACGGCTACTTGCAGCTTGGCAAAGTAGTTTTTAAACCTATAGATGTCCCTACAGGTGGTTATCAACAATTTAACGCCGGAGGACATCAAATACTACTCAATTATCGCTCTTCGCGGGAGGTTGCAAAACAAATCACTGTCGCACAAGTCCTGAATAATCAATTCAACCCCGACTGGGTAAAAGATAAGATTGTTTTGATTGGCGTTGACTCACAAAGCGCTAAAGACTATTTTCTTACACCATACAGTATGGCAACTACCCCCAACCAGGAAATTCCAGGGGTACTGCTTCACGCACACATGCTAAGTCAAATTCTAAGTGCTGTTTTAGACAAGCGACCACTGTTGTGGGTTTTACCTGCATGGGGTGAAATCCTGGGGATTTGCGGTACGTCTTTGGTAGCCGGAATATTAGCTGTATACAGTCGGTCACTATTAAAACTTGCTATTGTCATCAGTGCTGAATTACTCATCCTCTACGGTTGCTGTTTTATTCTCTTGCTACATGGAGGTTGGATGCCATTTCTTCCCTCTGCACTGGGATTAATAATCACTGGAATCAGTGTAAAAAGTGCGAAAAATTATTCATAAAAATAACTATAAATAATTGAAAATTTGATCATGACTCAAATCAACTTTCTTTCACCACTAAAAGCATTCTTTTTGAGTACAACTTTTTTGTTAGTTAATATTACGCAATTATCAGCACAATCTCAGCAATCAAACACGACAAAAATAAATTTTGTTCAGCCAATCTTAGATAGACAACCAGAAAATCGGGGTGCACCAAGAGACAGAAGAGGTGCAGGAACTCGCGGTGATTGCCCAGTTAGCTCAGTTACGAACAAACCTCTTACCGCCTTAGTACCTTTAGTATCAAAAACTGCAAATCAGAAGCAAGCAATAACAGGCAAAGATACCACACAATATGTTTTAAGCTTAACCACAGATAAACATCCAACTTTTTGGTTTTACGTTCCCTATTTACCCAAGAATATCAACTCAGTGAAATTTGTCTTATTGGATGAAAAAAATAACTCTCTTACCAAAGAACCAATTCCGATTAGTTTATCCAACACACCAGGAGTGATTAGGATTAGTGTTCCGACAACAGAGAAACCCCTGGAAATTGGACAATATTATCACTGGTACTTTTTAATTGATTGTAACCCGCAAAGCCGCTCAGAAGATATAGCAGTTGAAGGATTAGTGGAACGCATTGTCCCAAAAGATGAATTAACACGTCGCTTACAGACAGCAACCCCACGTCAGCGAGTAGCTCTTTATGCTCAAGCAGGTATTTGGCAAGACGCTCTAACTACTTTAGGAGAACTTCGCACTCGCCAAAGCCAAGATGCAAGCTTGGCAACTGATTGGAAAGATTTGTTGGATTCTGTGGGGTTGGAAGATATTTCTACCGAAGCGATCGCACCATGTTGTACTTTCTAACATGGGGAAATCGCATTGGATATCTGCAAAAACATTTTCTATTTTTTTAGAGGAATACAATTTTGAAAAAATATCTGCGTTTTGGGTGCTTTAGAGGATTAGAAATTGCGATCGCCCAAGTCCTAACTTGTCAGTTCGCTGGTACAATCATATTCTCTGCTAATTGCGCGATCGCCCAAATCACACCGGATGGTACTCTGCCGAATAATTCTACTGTCAAATTAGATGGCAACACCAGAATTATTGAGGGTGGAACGACAAGAGGCACTAATCTATTTCACAGTTTCTCTGAGTTTTCTGTTCCCAATGGAACTACTGCTTTTTTCAATAATTTACCAGATATTCAGAACATCCTGACACGAGTAACAGGTAATTCAATTTCTAATATTGATGGCTTAATTCGTGCTAATCTTAACGGGAAAGCAAACTTATTCTTACTTAATCCGAATGGAATTGTATTTGGAAAAAATGGCAGCTTAGATATTCGTGGTTCTTTTGTTGCAACAACAGCCAACGCTTTACAATTCGGTAGTCTAGGCAGCTTCAGCGCTACAAATCCAGAAGCACCTTCATCGTTACTGACGATTAACCCTTCAGCTTTTTTATACAACCAAATCCCTACAGGAGCAATTCAAAATAACTCAGTTGCACCTGCTGGTCCTCATTTAGCAGGTTTTGATACATACGGTTTGCGAGTACCTGATGGTAAAAGCTTATTACTAATCGGTGGTAATGTATCGATGGATAATGGGCAATTAAATGCTTATGGTGGACGAATCGAATTAGCAGGATTAGCTGCTCCAGGAAGTATAAATCTTGCTATTAATGGCGACACTTTTACTACTCAAGTACCTGAATTATCCAGAAGTGATGTATTTTTGAATAATGGTGCGATCGCTAATGTTTCTTATGAGAGTGGTGGTAGTATTGCAGTCAACGCACGCAACATAGATTTGTTAAAAGGAAGTGCACTCAATGGTGGTATCGAGGCAAATTTAGGATCGGTAACTGCAAAAGCAGGAAATATTACTCTTAACGCCACGGAAGCAACCAGAATAGAAGAGGGAAGCGAAATTAGAAACCAAGTTAGAACGAATGGTAGCGGCAATGCTGGTGATATTAATATTGCTACTGGCTTATTGTCCGTAAAGGGTGGATCTGGAATTTACACTCGTTCCTTGGGCGATCATTCCTTGCTGCGTCCAGGTAATGCCGGCAATATCAATATCAATGCTCGTGGACAAGTCTCTTTTCTAGATGGAAGTTTTGGCTCGACTACTTTAGAACCTACAGAACCTACAGATATAGGAAAAAGTGGAGATTTGCAGATTCAAGCTGATTCTGTGTTGGTTGGTAACGGCTCTCAATTAAAGGTTAGTACTTTAGGTACGGGAGATGCTGGCAATTTAACAATTGATGCTCGTAATACCGTTGATTTTTATAATAATTCTTTTGCCTTGAGCCAGGTTGAAAAAGGAGAAGGTAATGGCGGGATTATAAAAATCAACACAGATTCACTGACACTGAACGATAATTCGTTTCTTAGTGCCAGTACCCTTGCAAAAGGAGATGCAGGCAGTGTGAAAATACAAGCTGGCGATACTGTATCCTTTGCAAATAATAGTAAGGCGGATACCGCAGTTCAACCAGGCGGCCAAGGAAATGGAAATGACCTTTCAATCCAAGCAAGGTCAGTTTCGGTTACTGATGGGTCATTTTTAACAGCAGGTACTTTCGGTGAAGGCAACGCAGGTAATGTACTAATTGATGCTACCGATTCGGTTCTATTTGATGGTAGTAAAAGTTATGCTGCTAGCAGCGTAGGTTTACGAGATTATGGCGAAGGTTCAGGCAACGGAGGTATAGTAAAAATCTCTACAGGTTCGCTTCAGCTGACCAACCAAGCCATATTAACAGCAGAAAGCTATGGCAAAGAAGGAAATGCAGGTAATGTGATAATTGATGCCCGCGATAGCGTCTCTCTATCAGATGGAAGTTCTATAAAAACCCTGTTGGGAGGGCAAATAAAGGGTAAAGCAGGTAATATCAGCATTAGCACAGGTTCACTTTCAGTTGCCAGTGGTTCCTCGTTCCAAGCTGATACTTATGGAGAGGGAGACGGAGGTAATATTAGTATTAAAGCAAAAGATAATGTGTCTTTTATAACTGAGGGAGGAGCTTATACCAGAGTACAATTAGGTGCAAATGGCAAGGGGGGCAATATAGATGTTACAGCGGATTCTTTAACCCTGAGCGATGGTTCCTTTTTAGCAGCAAGTACTCTAGGACAAGGAAATTCTGGCAGTGTAACTATTAACGCCGCTAATGCCGTTAATTTAAGTGGAGTCAGCAAAGAAGGTTTTCCAGGAGGCATTTACAGCGAAGTTGCGACCATTCAACCAAATAGTAATGGAGGCAATGTAAATATCACTGCTAGATCGTTGAAAGTTACTGATGGTGCCCGCTTGGCTACTAGTACAAATGGTAATGGAAATGCTGGTAGTGTCAATATCAATGCGACTGATTTCGTTTTATTTGATGGTGTAAGCAGTAACAACAACAGAAGTGGTGCTTATAGTCTTGTGTTACCTCTAGGAACAGGTGCGGCAAATGATATTAATATTAATACAGGCTCACTTTTTTTGCGAAATGGTGGGATCTTGAGCGCAGGCACGCAGGGAGAAGGGAATGCAGGAAAAATAAATCTGTTTGCCCAAGATATGGTATCTATTGATGGAGCAAGCGCTAATGGATTGCCAAGTACGATTGAGAGTAAGGTAGCAGAAAATGCTGTGGGCAATGGAGGTGATGTTGATGTTACAACTAGGTCGCTTTTTATTACCAATGGCGCTGAACTATCTAGCAGCAGTCAGGGGAATGGAACAGCAGGCAATTTAACAGTAAATGCTAATTTGATTGATCTTGACAACCGAGGCAAAATTTCAGCTGACACCATCGCCGGACAAGGCAATATAAATCTAAATCCCAGAAATTTATTATTAATGCATCGTAATAGTGAAATCACCACTAAAGCTTCTGGAAACAATATTACTGGTGGAAATATTACAATCGATGGCAAAAATGCCTTTGTTGTTGCAGCTGCAAATGAAAATAATAATATTCGTGCTGATTCGGAAAACTTTCGTGGTGGAAATATCACAATTAATGTCGCTCAAATCTTTGGTTTTCAATCTCCAACAACATCATTTCCACTAATAAATAGTATTACTGCAACAGGAGCAAGTTCTGACTTGAGCGGAAATATACAAATCAATACCTTTGATACAGACCCTAGTAAAGGATTAGTTTCTTTAACAGCAGATGTGGTTGATGTCGCCCGTTTAGTAGACGATAATATCTGCGCCAGAACCGCTAAAAGTAGCTTCACTTATACCGGAAGTGGTGGTTTACCTCCCTCTCCGAACAACACACTTAATAGTGATGCGGTATGGGAAGATTGGCGACTCACGGCTGTACCAAAGGGAAAAGAGGGAGAAAAAGATAAGGGGAACTCGCAGTCTCTTGTGGGGATAAAGGGAGAGAATGATTCCTCACGCCCTACTCAAATTGTGGAAGCGCAGGGGTGGATAATTAATCAGAATGGGGAAGTGACACTCACTGCTTATCCTTCCACAGCTACACTACAGAAAGTGGGAAGCTCATCATTGGGATGTCAACCGCCAATTGCCAATTAATGGACACGCGGTATCAGGCAATGATGATTGTTTAGGAAGGGATTGGAATGGCAAGACTTAATTTTTGGGACACGGCTAGAAAAAAGGGTGGATTTCGCAAGTGGCAAATTATCTTGTTAGCTTTGCTGGGATTTACTTTCAGCTTTAGTGTTCATCTGCTATCGGCTGCTGCCGTTGTCCCAATTATTGAGAAAGTTCCCATTCTATCGAGTCAGCCAATTAGCAATACTTCTATATCCCATAACGAAGTGCCCCAAAGCATTGAACAACTGATGCAAAAGGGCAAGACTTTATACCAATCAGGACAATTTGCCTTTGCGGCGCAAAGTTTTCAGCAGGCTGCACAGATTTATCAGTCCCAAAATGACGCACTCAACCAAGCTTTGGCGTTAAATTTCCTTTCTTTAACTGAGGAAAAACTGGGACATTTGAACCAAGCAAGTGTAGCAATTACAACTAGTCTTGATTTATTAAAGCAAGCAAATTTAAATACTAGTAACGCAAAACATATTCTTGCTCTGGTTCTCAACACTCAAGGCAATTTACAATTAATATTAGGGCAAGTTGAAAATGCTTTGCAATCATGGCAAAAGGCGGCTAAAACCTATATTGAAATTGGTGATAGTGCTGGTAATACTGGTACTTTAATTAACCAGGCTACAGCTTTCCAATCTTTGGGGTTTTACCGCCGCACAATGAAAATATTTGAGCAGGTAGAAAAAAATCTCATTTCGATGCCAAACTCGCTTTTAAAAGCAGATGGATTGCGAAGTTTTGGAAATTCGCTGCTAGCTAGTGGAGATATAGAAAAGTCTCAGAAAATGCTGGAGCAAAGTTTGCTAGTAGCGCAACAGTTGCGATCGCCACAAGAAGAAAGTGCAACTTTACTCAGTTTAGGTAATGCCGCATTCGCAAGGGGCAAGAGAAATCTCATCAAAGAAAGCACTATTGAAGAGGATAATTTTCTCCCGTCGCGGTGTGGACAAACAGTAATGTCTGCCCAAACAGAAGATACCAATTACTTTAAAAAAGCATCTAACTATTATCATGAAATCGCTAATAAGTCAAGTTCTCCGATTATTGCTGTACAAGCCCAACTCAATCGCTTGAGCGCATTGCAGTTTCTTGGGGAACAACCGACGAGCGAATATCTGGGAGCAATTAAATCTGCACTTTCAAATTTAACTCCTAGTCGAGCCGCAGTATACGCCAGAATAAATTTTGCCCAGAGTTTGGTTTGTCTTGAAAAGGCACAGAAGCAGACAACAAAAGAAGTTTTTAATTTCCCAATTCAAAATCAGGATTTCCAAGCAGCAACGAGGGAACAAGCTAAAATCCAAAATCCCGAAGAAATTGTTGAGCTATTAAACACCGCAGTGCAACAAGCCAAAGACATTAAAGACCAACGAGCCGAGTCTTATAGTCTGGGTTATCTGGCTCAATTTTACGAGATGAAAAAACAATTGCCAAACGCACAGCGATATACTGAGTCAGCTTTAAATCTTGCTCAGATCGTAAATGCACCAGATATTGCTTATCAGTGGGAATGGCAACTCGGACGTCTGCTTTCGGTACAAGGAGACTCCCAAAGAGCAGTAGCAGCTTACACCACAGCAGTGGGAACTCTTCAGACTTTACGCGGTGATTTGGTAGCTCTTAATCCCGACATTCAATTTGACTTTCGAGATCAAGTAGAACCAGTATATCGTCAATTGGTAGGATTACTTTTACAATCGGATCAAACGTTGACTGACAAAGCAGTAACCAAACAAGTCAGTCAGAAAAATTTAAAGCAAGCTCGTGAGGTGATTGAAGCTTTACAATTGGCTGAATTAGACAACTTTTTCCAAGATACTTGTATTACCATCCAGCCAACGCAGATTGGGGAAGTGGTGAACAATCCTAATTCAGTGACAGCAGTTTTTTACTCAATTATCTTACCAAACAGCATCGAAATAATTGTCAAATTACCGCATTCTGAAGAATTACGGCATTACACAACTTACAAATCCAAAGTTGAAGTAGAAAAGATTTTAGAAGCACTGCGACAAAAATTAGAACAACGTTATACATTTCGCGATCGCGAGGAGCTTTCTCAAGAAGTATACAACTGGATTATCAAACCTGCCATTGCAGACTTAGAGGAAAATAATGTCAAAAATCTAGTCTTTGTGATGGATGGTTCGTTGCGGAATATCCCAATGGCTGCACTTTACGACGGCAATAAATATTTGATAGAAAAATACAGCGTTGCCCTCTTGCCCGGTTTGCAATTGCTAGCACCCAAACAAAAACAAAGACGATTAGAAGCATTAATCGCCGGATTAACAGAATCTCGCTTCGGCTTTAGTTCCTTATCAAATGTCACTACGGAATTGGAGCAAATAAAGTCTATTATTCCTTCTAAACAACTCATCAACCAAGCTTTTACTGATACCAACATTGAGCAGCAAGTCAGTTCAGTTTCTTTTCCTGTAGTTCACTTAGCAACTCACGGCAGATTCAGTTCTAAAGTTGAAGATACATATATTCTTACTTGGAATCGCAAGATTAATATTAAACTGTTGCGTGAAATACTGCAAACTAGAAAACAAGTAGTAGGGCGCTCCAACCGCGTACCACCTCCAATTGAATTACTTGTTCTTAGTGCTTGTGAAACAGCGAGTGGAGATAAGCGTGCTGCTTTGGGACTCGCTGGTGTTGCTGTGCGTTCCGGCGCACGCAGTACCCTGGCTTCATTGTGGCAAGTAGATGATAAATCTACTTCCGTTCTGATGAGTAAATTCTATGAACAATTAACAAAAAATCCCAATTTAAGTAAAGCAGAAGCCCTACGTCGCGCTCAAGAGTTTGTTTTGAAGGATAAAGAACATCCATTTTATTGGGCACCCTATGTTTTAGTGGGGAATTGGCTTTAAAGTAATCTGCACCTTGCGGGTTTTGGGAGATTTAGCTTTCAAAATCTAAATTTGGCTCAAAGGCTAGTACCACAAGGCGAAAGTCAAAAGTCATGCATAATAATTGTATTTCAGGCTTTTACTCCATTTGAAATGGTATGTTTATTTAGGCCGTGTTGTACTAGTCCTGATAATGTGACTCAATGCGATCGCCTACGGTGGGCAGTTACGCGATCGCAAAAAGTCTTGCTAAATAATTGTAATAATATTTAATATGAGTCTAAGTTGTCTAATTTAGATTAACTATCGCAGAGAAATTCTTTTAGACTAAATAAAATGACAAATACAAAGAGGCAACTATTTTATAGATTAGTTACCCTAGAACTGGAGACTATGTTTTCAGTCCTGAGTTACTTCTGTATTTTGCCTCTGAGGCATACCAATTTAGACCACACCAAATCCTTCATTTAAGAGCTCCCACAAATCATAATGCCTGTGATTGAGAAGAAAAGAACTCGCGATTTGCCCCAAATTAACGAACGAATTCGCTTCCCTAAAATTCGGGTGATTGACACTGACGGTGCTCAACTGGGAATTTTGCCTCCACAGGAAGCACTACAACTAGCAGAAGAAAAAGAGCTAGATTTGGTGCTAATCAGCGATAAAGCTGACCCGCCAGTTTGTCGGATTATGGACTACGGGAAATACAAGTTTGAACAGGAAAAAAAGGCGCGGGAAGCCCGGAAAAAGCAGCACACGGCTGATGTCAAAGAAGTTAAGATGCGCTACAAAATAGAAGAACACGACTACAACGTGCGTGTTAAGCAAGCAGAGCGCTTTTTGAAAGATGGCGATAAAGTCAAAGCGACTGTGATGTTCCGGGGTCGAGAAATTCAACACAGCGACTTAGCGGAAGATTTGCTCAAGCGAATGGCAACTGATTTGGAGCCTTTTGGTGAGCTTCAACAAGCGCCTAAAAAAGAAGGACGAAACATGATGATGCTCATCTCGCCTAAAAAATAATTCTTTAACTATTTAATAGACCAAGTTTGAAAATCCCCTGGCTAAAAGAAAGTTAGGGGATTTTTTGATGTTTTGTTTCCATGCAACATGCACCCAAAGCTGTGAGGTTGTATCAATTTATCTAAAATCGATAATTCTCAAGCCTGAGTGGGAAACATAATACTCAGTTGCTCAGGACTTTTGCTATTTCCAAGAGATGAAGGACAAGGAAGACAAAAACCCCTGCCCCCCTGCCTCCCCTGCTCCCCCTGCCCCATTAGGCGGTGATACTACCAGAAAATAAAACTGCATGGAACTGAAAAATCACTGGTTGGCTGCAAATAAAGTTGCTTTACCACGACTACTACAGTGGGTGAATCTCCGACCGGAGGAGAGTGAACGAACCCAGATAATGTTTCTTTTCTACACAATTGTATGTGTAGGATTGCGGTGGGCAGAAGACAGTACGGTGGCGCTGTTTTTGGATGAATATGGAACTCATCTACTACCGTGGATGTACATTGCTAATGCGGTAATGAGTGCCGGACTGGTCTTTTTATACTCTTGGCTGCAAAAGATTTTTCCTTTACGTCGGGTAATTGTGGCGATCACACCTTGCATGTTGATGCCATTAATTTTATTAGTTGTATTACGTTGGGGATCGCATTTTGCCTACCTGGCAGTGATATCAGCTTTTCTACTGCGGTTATGGGTAGATGCACTTTATGTGGTCAATGACCTCAACACTTCCATTGTTGCCAACCAAATATTTAATATTCGGGAGATTAAAAGAACTTACCCACTCGTGAGTAGTGGTCTTTTAGTAGCAGATGTAATCAGTGGCTTTAGTTTGCCTTGGCTATTGCAATACACCACACTGAATAAGATCATCTTCATCGCCTGTATGGTGATTTTATTAGGATCGGGGATTCTATTCTATTTAACTCATCATTATCGAGCAGCTTTTCCTGAAACTCCACAAAGACTAGTTCCCGAACAACAAGCTTCACGAGAGCGTTTCATTAAAAGTCCGCTAAAGCGGTACGTTTGCCAGTTGTTTGCTTTTGTGGGTCTGTTGCAAGTTATTGGGTTGTTAATAGATTTTCAGTATTTACGCGAGCTCCAATCCAATTTGGACGACCGAGAACTTGCGAGCTTTTTGGGTCTTTTTGGTGGAATGTTAGGACTGTGTGAGTTGTTGTTGCAGTGGTTTTTTTCCAGCCGCCTCATCGAACGAATGGGGGTATTTTTCACGGCCACGCTTTTACCAATCACCGTCGGCTTTTCACTCCCAGGAATGCTGGTATTGCTACATTTAATTCCAGCCATCCAATCGCAAAGCTTTTTCTGGGGTTTGATAATTGTCAAATTCTGCGACGAACTTCTGCGTTACACCTTTGTCATGAGTAGCGGCCCCATTCTGTATCAACCGATTCCAGAGGCAATTCGCAGCCGGATGCAGACTTTATCTGGTGGAACAGCCGAAGCGATCGCTACAGGTTTGACAGGAGTGCTAATTTTCGCAACTATCTTGTTTTGTGGGCGGTTTGTACCGGAACCACTACAAAAATGGGTGTTGGTAGCAGAAACAATGCTGATAACTGGCACTTGTCTAACAGTAGTTTGGGAATTGCGATCGCGCTATGTGGAACTGTTAGTCTTGAGTGTAGCGCGGGGTCAGTTGAGTGCAACCAATGTCGGCTTACGATTTTTCAAACAGGGTGTAGTCAAAGCTTTAGCAGAAAAAGGCTCTGAGGCTGATAAGCGCTCTTGTATTGAACTTTTAGCCCAAATTGATTCCCAAGGAGCTGCGGAAGTTTTAGCACCTCTACTATTAAAGTTAACCCCAGATTTGCAGCGCCAAAGTTTAGAAGTGATGCTGATGGGAGGTGTAAATCCGGTTTATCTAGCCGCCATCCGTCCTTTGTTAGAAGAATCCCAAGAAACTAATCCTGAAGTTTTTGCCTTAGCGCTGCGTTACGTTTGGCTGGCTGAACCAAATCCCAATTTAAGCCTCTTAGAAGAATATTTACACCCCCGGCAAAACTCACTTATCCGCGCCACCGCCGCCGCTTTAGTTTTACGCCAAGGAACGCCGATGCAAAAGGTAGCAGCTACTCAAACCATGCGTCGGATGCTGACTCATAAACAAGAACGGGAACGGATGAATGGAGTTAGAGCGCTTAGAGAAGCAGTTTATTTGCAGGCATTGCGGATTCATATCCCAAATTTATTACAAGATGAGTCACTACGGGTGCGCTGTGCCGTATTAGAAATGATTGCAGCCACCCATTTAGAAGAATACTATTCAGCACTGATTGCAGCACTTTATTACAAATCAACTCGCAGCACAGCCATGTCAGCGCTAGTACGACTAGAAAATGAAGCTTTAGAAATGCTGTTGCGGTTGGCGACCAATATTTACAAACCAGAAGTAGTACGAATGTATGCTTGGCGTACCATTGCTCAAGTTGGTACCCAGCAGGCATTGGAGACTTTATGGGAAAAGTTGGAGACATCCTGGGGTACTACTAGAGATCATATTCTCCGCAGCTTATTAAAAATACACAAACAACCAGGAATCAAAGGTTTAGTAGATCGGTTTTATGAAAGTCGAGTGGAAAATTTAATTAAGCAGGAATTAAAGTTTTTAGGTGAAATTTACGCTGCATATATTGACTTTCAAATACTAGATCAAAAAGAAAATCATCAATCTAGTGAAAGGATTGTGATTGTCTGTGAATTACTGCAACGCGCCCTTCTAGAATTAGAATTGGATGTGAAAGAGCGGCTGCTACTATTACTGAGACTGCTTTACTCGCCAGAAAAAATGCAGGCAGCATCCTTCAATCTGCGATCGCTCTCAGTGGTAAACTTAGCGCGGGGCTTAGAAATTTTAGAGCATACTATAACTTTGCCTTCAAAGTCTTTATTGCTGAATATTTTAGATAACCGACCACAGGCAGAAAAATTACAATATCTTATAGAAGCCAAGATCGTAGAATATGAGAACATGGTAGTTAGCGATCGCCTCCACAGATTGCTGACGTTAGGTAATTTACTTTCTGACTGGTGTTTAGCTTGCTGTTTTCATTATGCTCAAGTTACACGCATCCGACTAACCAGTTCTGAGATATTAGTGAGTTTGCGTCATCCCACCGGCTTTGTCAGAGAAGCTGCGATCGCATACTTAAATATGGTTTCATATCGCGTTCTCCTGCAAATCCTCCCCCAGTTACAAAAAGATCCACATCCTTTAGTATCCGTTCAAGTTAAAGAGCTGCTCGAAAAACACAAGTTTAAAAATTGTAATTGAAAAAACCTCTGCTAGAATAATTTTTTTGTTTTCATTGCTACTAAATAGTATTGACAAAGCAAGGTTTTGAATTTGAGCTAAAGGCAGTATTTGAGGTTTAATATAGCCGTAGTCACACAGGTTAGGACATTTTGAAAGGGTGAAAGCTAGGAATAGTAATAGTTTTACCTCCAGCATAGCTGCCTTCTGCCTCCAGCATAGCTGCCTTCTGCCTTCTGCCTCCTGCCTCCTGCTATATCTGCTAAAACTCTATAGCTTTCAATGGTCACAAATTAAATACGATTCATATATTTGTTGTGCCAAATTCACAGACAACACAGTTTTACTAATTCCTCCCATGCTTATTGCATTATGGTTTGAGTACCGAGCGAGGCTCACAAACTATACTTCATTCTTTGTTAGCTTATAAAGTGAAGTAAGAAGTGAAAGAGCATTAGGAGCATTCATGTACGTACTCATCGGTGGAGCCGGCTTAGTGGGCTTAAGTTTAGCGCAAAAACTGGTAGAACTAGGACATACTGTTGCTGTAATTGACATCGATCCGATCGCTTGCCGCTACGCCCGCGAACAAGTGGGAGCAATGGCTTTTGAAGGCAGTGCTGTGAGTACAGAAGTCTTGCTAGAAGCGGGGATTCGCAAAGCCGATTCCTTAGCAGCAGTTCTGAGAAGTGATGCCTTAAACTTGGCAATGATAACTCTTGCTAAACATTATGGAGCTCCTCATATTTTGAGTCGGATGCGCCACCCCGACTTTGCCGAACCACTGCGGATAGCTGGAGCCAACCATGTTATTAGTACTGTTGAACTATCAGTTGCAACAATGGTGAACGCTATTGAGTATCCGCAAGTGGAATCAATGATGCATTTTGAGCAGGGACAGATTGAGGTTCTGAAACTTTCCATCCCCAACAATTGCTATGTTGCTGGTCGTAGCGTTGCCGAAATTGCTCAGGATTCGCAATTCCCTACTGGTTCGCTAATTATTGGTTATCAATCCCATCCCCATGAAGATTTGATGATTCCCAACGGTAGTACAATACTGGAACCTCACTCAACTGTGCTGATTGTGACTAAACCAGGATCTTTACATCAAGTCATTGATTTTATTGAACAAAGATGTTGAGTACAGTTCCTACCTAAACTGTTTATTAGGTAGGGTTAGCTCCACATATAAAAAAATTGGTGAGTTTTGATGAAGCCGTATCGATATATTTATTTAGCGATCGCTGTTATTATTCTTGCATCTTGTGAATCAACACTCAAGTCACAACCCGATGCCATTCCAGCAACCCCATTGCAAAAAACAGTGACGCTGGATAATAATTTTAAGATAGCAAGCGGTCAAACTTTTTATGTTCCGGTCTATTCTCATATCTATCATCACAATCGCCAAGAGATTTTTGAGTTAGCAGTTACGCTTAGTATTCGGAATACAGATTTGACCAATCCGATTATTATTACTTCTGTGCGCTACTATAACTCAGAAGGAAAACTAGTTAAACAGTATTTAGAGCGCCCTATTCAACTTGAACCCCTAGCTTCCACAGATTTTTTTATCAATAGAAATGACACCAGTGGAGGCTTAGGCGCAAACTTCATTGTCGAGTGGGTAGCCCAAACAGAAATATCCGAACCGATAGTGGAAGCAGTCATGATTGGCACTGACTTTCAACAAGGAATTTCTTTTATCAGTCCTGGTAGAGTAATTAAAAGTCAAAATAATAATAAGCGATCGCCTTTAAAATAATTCGTAATTCGTAATTCGTAATTCGTAATTCGTAATTAAGTTTTCTCGTTTCTATGCAAAGCATGGGAATGCATTCATTGAGTATCTGACTCAATCTCTAGCTGAAGGCGGCAGTTCCTAATCAATCAGCTAAAGCTTAGAGGTTCATCGACGAAGCCCAGACTATCTCCCCTATACCCAATGCCCTATGCCCTATACCCCATATTTAATCATCTTCTAGTTGCAACAATTGTTCATCAAGAGTTTGTATCCGCCCGCGCACAATTTCTTCTGAGAGAATTCGCTTCCGCATTGCCTCATTGAGCGCTCCTTTTTCTGCCAGCAATAAACGTCGGCGAATAGCTTCAAGTTTACTGCTCTTGCCACTTCTACCTTCCACCTCATCAGGGCGACGATTATATAGTTCCCGCAGTGTTTTTTCTGCACCGGCAATTCTTACCTGATAAGCTGAACGCATCTCTTCATAAACGGCTTTTGGTAATACTCCCGATCTCAACAGGCTATCTAATTCATCTTGTGCAGCCTTACCCGTCATCAACTGGGCTTGTAATTCTTCAACTTGTTGTTGAATTTCGGAAAATTTAGATAATTTTAAGCGTTTTACCACCCAAGGCAAACTTAAACCCTGTCCCACTAACGACACCAGCACACAGCCGAAGACTATAGCTATCAAGACTTCTCGCCCTGGCAGTGTTGTAGGTAAACTCAATGCCAGAGCCATTGAGAGTGAGCCTTTAATATTGCCAAAAAACAGTAAATGTTGCCAGCGTAGCGGAATTGGGCGGTCGAACCAACGAACCACTCCCAGCAGTGGATAGACCGTAAGAACTCGCCCAACTTGATAAGCCAAAACTGCAAGTAAAATTGCTGGTAAAGTCCTCCAGAGTGTTACCAGGTCTATTTCTACACCAATCAACAGAAAAATAAAGGTGTTGACGGTAAAACCGGCATATTCCCAGAAACTCAACAAGGTGATGCGACTAGAAGCAGAAGTATTGCGAGAAAGCGCTAAATTCCCGAAAATTAATCCAGCGACAACTACGGCGACAGCACCTGATACACCTAGAAATTCTCCAGCCTGAAAAGTGCCTAATGCAACTGCAACTGTCAGCAAAAGACTGCTAAGAGCATCATCTAAACGGGCGAATATGGGTATACTCAAGTAGCCCAAGACTAACCCGACAACGCAGCCTCCTAGAGAGATAACAAACAGTTGTTGGATTCCCTCCATAAATGTGAGTGAACCTGTCGAATATACTTGCACAATCAGGTTGAACATAACCAGGGCAGCAGCATCATTAAATAGAGTTTCTCCTTCAACGATGGTGGAAAGCCGCGAGGGTACTGATATTTCCTTGAAGACGGCAATCATTGAAACTGTATCAGTGTTTGCCAGCATTACTCCTACAAATAAGGCAGGTATCCAACTCAGTCCCAGCCCAAATTTCAACAGTACGGCAATAATCGCGCTGGAAAGCACAGCCCCAGGCCCAGCAAGTAGGGCAATTGGTTTAAAAGTGCTGCGTAGGCGGCTGACATCTGTATTAATACCAGCTTCAAAGAGGAGAATTGGCAGGAAAAGATCCAAAACAAGGGTTGGATTTAAACCAATCGGACGAGATAGTAGCTCAGTGATGGGCAAACCTGCTAATACTAAACCCACAACATAAGGGATTCGCAACCGCCGGGATAGCAAAGCTACACCTGTAGCAACGAGCAAGAGAATAATTGAAACTTTGACTAATTCGGTAACATCCACTATTGCGTTTTGGAGAGTTAGTTTGACTTGACTGATAGATTCTCTCTTCATTCATGCCAAATTAGCAAGTTCAGGGTGTGGTTCAGAATGGAATGAGCCAGTACTTGCTACCATAACTTGGCAATCCTACCACTAAACTCAGAGTCAAATCTTAAACCTTGATTCCATTGTGGGGTAGGCATCTTGCCTGCCCAGAAAGGACGGATAAGATTCTATAAGAATAAAAAAAGTCGCACATCGCGTTATTGTAGCCCAGAGTACAATAAAAATGATTTTATTGAAAGTTTTTGGTTATCTCCTGGTGATTTGATAAAATGGTTGTATGGCGATAAGCCTGCAAAAAGTTACTTGCTCAGACTTGTGCAAATATTTTGTAAAAATTTGTCGAGTTATTCGTTTAATATTTGAGAAATGTCTATAGTTTTATATTCATAAAACTTACGCAAAAAGTCTCTGAAACTCTTATTTATTTGTGTCCTTTGCACGGCAGTTGCTACCCTTCTCCTGACAAAGACGATGCGCGAACGGGAACGCTAAGAGCAAATAAGTCGGGGAATCCCAAGGGCGCACTGCCTTGTCTTTGCGGTTCGTTTTTTTTATGATTTTACGTAAGTCCTGATTCATATTAATTATAAATATAACGATCCAGATGACACCACAAAATGCACGAAAATACGCATCGGCAACCGAGCGTAACCGCGAACCAATTCTAGAAGTACTTTTACAAGTGTTGCCAAAGAGCGGCACTATTTTAGAAATAGCAAGTGGTACTGGTGAGCACGCAGTCTTTTTTGCATCCAGGCTCAGAGATTATCAATGGCTTCCAACCGATGTAAATCCACAATCAAGAGCCAGCATTATTTCATGGACTGAACACAATGTATGTGATAACGTTTATGCACCGCTTGAGCTAGATGCAAGAGAACCAGTTTGGGCTGTGGAAAATGGTAGATTTGATTGGCTGAATACCAAGCCAATTGTCGTTATTGTCAACATCAATATGATTCACATTTCACCTTGGTCAGCTTGTCTGGGGTTAATGGCAGGGGCAGGTCGTATTCTAAAAGCAGGAGGTATCCTCTATTTATATGGCCCCTTCAAACAAGGTGGAGAACATACATCTGCAAGTAATGCAGCTTTTGACGAATATTTACGCACTGAAAACCGAGAGTGGGGTGTGCGTAACTTGGATGATGTCATAGCAGTAGCTAGGGCACAAAATCTGATCTTGCAACAGATTTACCAAATGCCAGCTAATAATCTTTCAGTAGTGTTTCAATGTTCAGGGTAACTGAAAGTTTGAGAGATTTTAAAACCCTTCATTTGGATGAATCTAAAATTTCTCTTCAATTAATTACTAATACCAATTCAATTAATGATTGCAACACATCCTTGAATCAAGACGCGATGAATCGCGTCTCTACGAATGGTCTATTTGTCGTATTCTTTTTTAAATTTGGTATAAAATCTAACAATAAATTAAATTTAGTATTTGTTCGGATATTGTTGAGCAAAAGCCAAGTCACTTTCAATTAACTTGGCATCTGTTAAGTTAGCCTGACTCAAATTGCACAAGTGAAAATTTGCTCCTCTGAGGTCTGCTAATGACAGATTAGCTCCTGTTAAATCTGCACCAGTGAGGTTGACTTCACTTAAGTTAGCACTACTTAGATTAGCTCCCTGAAGTGAAGCTTGTTGCAGGTCTGCCTCACTTAGGTTTGCTCTTATCAGGTATGCTTTACTCAAATCGGCTCCACTTAAATTGGCTTGAGTTAGGTCTGCTGCTGTTAAATCAGCTTTACTTAGATTAGCTTGACTTAAGTTTGCCCAACTCAACGAGGCATAACTTAGGTTAATTTTACTTAACTTCACTGATGTAAGTACTGCACACCTCAAATTAGCATTAACAAAATTTCTTTCTCCTATTGCATAACGGCGTAAAATTTCATCAGCTGTTACTCTGCCTAAAACAGCTTTTGATGCACCTTGATAACACCATGTAGCTTTTAATAGTTTGGCAGCAGTTTTAACAGCTACCTCATCACTAAAAGCTACAATTACACCATTGCAGCCATCCCACTGACCGTTAAGCATCAGGGCAATCTCACTAGCAGCAGCAATTGAGTCAAATAGTAAAACAGATTCTTTATGCCGTTTTAACAAGTTATTCCAACCAATCGAGATAATATTTTTCATTTTTATGAATTTTGGTATTTTCAGAAGATTATGGCTCTAACTATCTATTTTGACTAATAATAATTAGACTGGTATGTGTAATAACCGACCATGATTGCACGTGCTTAATGAACGCTTCTAAAAGTTGTCTCTTGACTAGCGCTGGGGGGATGTCATCACACTTAAATATGTTCTTTTCGGGTGCGTAAGCTGTTAATCGTAGCGGTTAAAACTAGGATAATTGCTAAAACGAATACGGTATTTTTAAGTATTGAGTTGCCAGAATGCTTGAGTGCGTTCGTCGCAGACGTTGGCGCAGCCATCGCTACCAATGCCCAGAGTGTTACTCCTGTATAGGCAATGTCTCGAAGCTGGATAACTATAACTGCTGCAACTGTTGTTGCAATCAATACCATGACGAGAGTCAAGATTACAGTGGACTGCTGCATAAGATGTTAACTCATAATCTTTTGTGCTTTTAACTTACATCCCAAAAAGAGTCATGCACATAACACAGTCATATCGAACAAGTTAATCAAGAGTTAAACTAATTATTGACCTCACTGCTTTTAAGGTACTGTCCATGCAGCTACTTCAAACTACCGACAAAGATTTTTCTGTCAAATTCAAAACTCTTGTAAGCGATCGCCGGGAAGTTACAGTTGATGTTAGTGGCACAGTACGTGAGATTCTAGCTGATGTGAAAGTGCGTGGTGATGGCGCAGTCAAGGACTATACTAACCGCTTTGACCGCAACAATCTCCAATCTTTGCATCTAAGCGAAACTTTTATTGCCGAACACGCAGCACAATGTCCTGCTGATGTCTTGGCTGCACTGGAATTTGCTGCTCAAAGGATTGTGGCTTTTCATGAAAAACAACTACCACAAGATATTGCTTATACTGATGAAGTCGGGGTAAAACTGGGATTGAATTGGGTAGCGCTGTCGCAAGTGGGAATTTATGTACCAGGAGGACGGGCTAGCTATCCGAGTTCTTTGTTGATGAATGCCTTACCAGCCAAAATTGCTGGTGTTGAAAGAATTGTCATGACTGTACCAATGCCTGGTGGTGAGATTAATCCCGCCGTATTGGCTGCTGCTCAAGTTGCTGGTGTTACAGAAATATATGGCATTGGTGGGGCGCAAGCGATCGCAGCATTAGCTTATGGTACAGAAAGTATTGCCCCTGTGGATAAAATTGTTGGCCCTGGTAATGCTTATGTTGCTGAAGCCAAGCGTCAAGTCTTTGGCACTGTTGGCATTGATAGCATCGCTGGCCCTTCTGAAATTTTAGTGGTAGCTGACAGCCAGAACAACCCGGATTGGATTGCCTGGGATTTGCTATCGCAAGCAGAACACGATCCTAGTGCCCAGTCAATTTTAATCACTGATTCCGAAATTTTCGCGCAACAAGTAATAAAAGCTGTTGAGAAAATTCTCGCCGATTTACCCACCAGAAAAGTTGCCAGTGCTAGTTGGCAAAATTATGCAGCCGTAATTGTGGTTAGCGATTTGGTAGAGAGTATACCATTGCTCAATCAACTAGCTCCTGAACATGTGGAATTGTGCACAGAAAACCCGCAACAGCTTGCTAATCAAATTAAGTGTGCCGGGAGCGTGTTTTTAGGACGCTATACTCCAGAAGCGATTGGTGATTATTTAGGTGGCCCCAACCATGTACTGCCAACTGCCCGTTCTGCCCGCTTTGCCTCTGGTTTGAGTGTGTTCGATTTTCTTAAACGAATTACTTTTTTAGAATGTGGCAAACAATCATTACAGACAATAGGCAAAGCAGCTGTCACCTTAGCAGAAACAGAAGGTTTGCCAGCCCATGCAGGTAGTGTATCTGTACGCTTGCAATAAATAGCTGAGATAATTTGTGAGTTAGATGATGGTTACTCAAAATTAATTGGTGTACTGACTGCTTGATTGATACAAACTTTTCTGCTGTTAGCTCGACTTTATTGATGAAGGCAGAAGGAAAGAGGCAGGAGGCAGAAGGAGCAATTCACTTATAGGACAATACGCTTGACTTTTAAGACAGTCGCTACAATATCAAGCGATGGCGTAGCCCAGAGCAGGCATCGGACTGGGAGCAACGCGAAAAAGTGAGATCATCGTGAAAAGAGCAGGGGGAGCAGGGGAAGCAGGGGAAGCAGGGATTACAAGGGCATACATCGAAGTCATGTTGAAGTACCTCAACACGATGTTGAGGTACTTGAAAATCGTGTTCAGGTACTTCAACACGATGTTGAGGTACTTAAAAGTCGTGTTCAGGTACTTCAACACGATGTTGAGGTACTTGAAAATCGTGTTCAGGTACTTCAACACGATGTTGAGGTACTTGAAAATTGTGTTCAAGTACTTCAACACGATGTTGAGGTACTTAAAAGTCGTGTTGAGGTACTTAAAAATCGTGTTGGAGGTACTTAAAACTTTGTTGCACTTTTAATTTGTCGCATTTTGTGAGTCTCTTACTTAACGCTTAGTTCGTGGCGGCAAGAACGCCACTCTTCTTTCTAGAGACTGGGAAATCAAGGCCTCCTCTGGGATAATGGTGCACTGGGAACTAGGAAAAAGTTTTTTAAATTTGGTAATGGGTAAAAGCAGAACTCCTCGTTTCCTTTAGTGACTGTTCCCCACTAGAACCGAGATTCCTTTGCATATTAATACAACTGTGATTTGCTTGCGTAAAAATCAATCGTCAATCTATAAAGCATACGTCATTCTTTGGTGCAAGTTTCATTCTTTACTAAAGCTTGTTCAGTATTATTGAACAATTATTTTGGCAATTTTTAAACTTGATTGAAGTATGAATTAGGCGATCGCACACATGTAATATATAGCAGGAGGCAGGAGGCAGCTATGCTGGAGGTAAAACTATTACTATTCCTAGCTTTCACTCTTTTAAAATGTCCTAACCTATGTGACTACGGCTATATCTAAACACAGCGATTGCATAGTACAATACACGATGACAATTAACATCACAGTTTACGATTTTTGGGATTTGAGGAAAGCAGCAAATCCACAACTATTAATCGATCCAATCCATCAAGAGGATCGTCTTTGTCGGTATCCTCAAGAACTTGGTCAAGGCTGTTATCGCTGGATACCGCTGCGTGAAGGCATTATCATCGAAATTTTTGAAACCTATTTGCCGCAGTCAATCAAGTGGATTACTCATGCCCATCACCAAAACAGTTTAGAATTTGGATTTATTCTAGCTGGATCGGGACAAGATTGTGATGGACAACCAAAAAAGTCAGGAGAAGACTATATTTTTGGTGGTGTCTATCCACAGTCGAATAACAACGTTGATGGAGCTGGTAATCTGAGTTGGGTGAGTTTGATAATTAAGCCAGAAACACTGAGGATGTTGATCGAAAGTTATGGGGAACCACTACCAAAAGATTTAGAAAAAGCGATCGCAGGTGTACCAGAATATTTTAATCTACGTCCCAGTCTAATTACCCCAGCCAAACAAATCGCACTCCAGCAGATTCTTCATTGTCCTTATCAAGGACTAACACGCAAAATGTATCTGGAAAGCAAAGTGCTAGAATTAGTATCCCTCAAGCTAGTAGATCGATTAGCAGCGCCAACAGAAAAACTGGTACGGCTTCAAGAAATTGATTGCATCCATCATGCCAGAGACATTTTACTAAGGAATATCGGTAATCCACCTTCATTAATCGATCTAGCTCGACAAGTGGGTATTAACGAATACACTCTTAAACGCGGGTTTCGTCAAATTTTTGGGACTACAGTGTTTGGTTACTTACACGACTATCGCATGGAACAAGCCAGGCAATTACTGCTATCAGGGCAAATGAAAATTGAACAAATTACTCAAATTGTTGGTTATGTTAACCGTAGTCGGTTTGCAAGTGCGTTTAGGAAAAAATATGGTGTAAATCCCAAAGCCTATCAAATGCAAAAGAATATTTAGACTTATAGTGTATTGCCTGTGGTATTTACTAAAAGCCAGACACCAAATTACAGGGTATGATTCGATTCTGGAATTTCCAGCAATAGATCATTTACAAGTATTTATCAGCTGTATTTCTACAACGAGTTTATATTTTTCTACAATCTGCGATCGCAGATACTCATATCATACAGTGCCAATATCTTTAGAATGATTAATACTAGATGAACTTTCCCATGTGCGGCTATGTCAAAAATTGATTCTGTGAAGCGATGCGAGTTTCTCCCCATCCGTGAGAGGTTAGAATAAAGCGCCTTTTGTCAATCAGCTAAAATACTCAAAATAGTCTTAATAAGAATGATAATCGTGTGTGGGCAGAGGGGGAGGAGGCGAGCGACGCTCGCCTCCTCCCCCTCTATTTGATTATCATTATCTTTAAGGTCTTTCACAAATTAAAATAGGATATGAAACAGTATTGTAACGAGAGAATAACTTTGTCAAAAGTGGACTGAATTCTTAGGTAAATTCAATTATCAAACGAGGTAATGAAAAATTTGGTTTACCACCATGCCAAAACGACCAAAACAAAACTCTGATCACGCACACCGACATAATACTCCTACTATAGATAATGAAGCGATCTCCAAACATTTAGAAGTTTTATTAACCCCAGCTATTTTTGCTCAACAAAAATATTATAAGCAGTTAGGATGTCGAGACAGGATTCTGAATTTATCGTTAATGGTGGCAGCAGTATTAACGTTATTGTGGCGACAAATTCCTGGCGTTCAGGAGTTAAATAGATTGTTAGCAAGAGAAGGTTTCTTATGGTGTGATGTTACCAAAGTTGCACAACAATCACTTTCCGAAAGATTTTTAGTTTTCCCATCTGAATTATTTGAACGTGTCTTTAAAGATTTACTACCTCAATTACAACGGAATTGGCAACAAAGACTTAAGCGACCATTGCCAGATAGTGTTAAATTTGCACTCTGTAATTTTGAACGAATATGGATAGCTGATGGGTCTACATTAGAAGCTCTATTTCGGAAGCTGAAAAGCCTGGAAGACATGAAAAAAGGTCAACTCGCAGGTAAGATTTGTACAGTTATTGATTTAGTTACTCGTTTACCTGTCGAAGTTTGGTTTCACACTAATCCTGCTGCTTCTGACACAAATTTTGAATCTGCATTACTAAATTTAGTCGCTGCTAAGACTTTAATTTTACTTGACAGAGGTTTCTATCATTTCCAATTTTTACAACAACTGATTAATCAAGAAGTCCATTTTATTACTCGTTTAAAAGCCAAAGCATCTATTAAATATATAAAGATTTTTAGCTATGACCATTCTATTAAAGACCAATTGATTCAACTTGGTAGTGGTCGTGGTGGCGCACCAGTACTGACTTGACGTTTCATCGAGATAAAAGTTGGAAAAACTAACTATTCTTATATTACTTCTATCCTCGAGCCACAAATACTACCTCCCTACGTCGTAGCTGATTTATATCGAAGAAGATGGAGAATTGAAGAGGCTTTTTATGTAGTTAAACGTTTATTGGCACTGTCTTATTTGTGGACTGGTTCTCTTAATGGTATCAAGTTACAAGTCTGGGCAACTTGGTTATTTTATGCTGTTTTAATTGATTTAGCAGATGCTGTTGCCGATGAATTATCTCTACCATTTGACCGCATTTCTTTAGAAATGATTTTTCGTGGTTTGTATCATTTTAGTGTTGCTTACGACAAAGGGAAGGCGGATGACCCCATTAAGTACTTTGCTGCGTTAGAAAATCAAGATTTAGGAGTTGTCAAAGCCAGACGATTGCCAGTCTCCAAGCTGGATTTATCTCCTTTTCCTGCACCCTCTTGACAAATGTGCAATTACCTTAACCTTTCACGGATGGTTAACTTTCAACTTTTTTATATAAATAACTCTACAGAGCAGTATACATTTCTGACAGTAAAGACTCAAAAACATCTATATATATAAATTTGAGTGTTTTTAGCATCTGATGATTAAACCACTAAAAATGCTATGTATATTGCCAAAATAAAGTTAATTTTTCAGCTTTGATGGACTAATTCAGGGCTAAAGAAGTTACTTATTTGTACGAAGACTTTTTTTGCTTTAAAAGCTACATCCCTATTTATATCTTAGAATAATAAAATTTAAGTAGTAAATTACACACACCTGTATTTACCAGCTTTGATTCTCAAGGGTAAACATAAAATAAGTAGACAAGTTATTTCTGGTTATTGTCTCAATAGCGATCGCATAAATTGAGCGGTGCAAACGCTGATCTTCTCATAACTCCTAGTCATTAATCTAAAACTATTGAGAATCAGACTGTGAGAAAACCTACGCTATTTAGTGTTTTGAGAACTGAGCGTGAAAAGTCAGGCAGCCGTCGGCTGCCTCTAACTCCCCATTGCAATGATTATTATTTCCATAAAAAGTGAGATTTAATTTACTGAAAGCCTTATGTGGTTGGAGAAGGGGTGTATTTCACCCTTATTCAAGCTCGTCAATATTTAGATGCGTTTGCCCTGGTTTAACCACTGCTAACTAGTGAAATTAACATTATTAGGAGAGTTCAGGCTGTTCGGTAACGAGGCGATCGCAGTTCGCTAAAGTATCTCGATTTTGTAAAAATATCTTTTGAATAATCCGAAAAGCAGCAATTTCAGTTTGGAGATTCAGCATATACCTACAAATAAGTCATGGTAAATATGAATCTAAAACTGAGATTTAAACCAGTTTCTCACAGTTGGGTTGCTCTACATCCAAAGCCTAAAGGAGTAATTCAATTTATTGCTGGGGCTTTCTTTGGAACATTTGGCCCTATGCTTTTTTATAGTTATCTGCTTCAATCTCTATTCGAGCAAGGATATACAATTATTCTTTTGCCGTTTAATTTTACTTTTAACCATTATGTAGAAGCTGGTTTTCTCATGAAAGAGCAGTATGAAATTCTGCCAGAGCTTGTGAAAATGGCAACTGTTGAGGGATACGATTATGAAGCCTATTTAGATGATAAAAACTTTTCTTGGATTGGACATAGCCTTGGCTGTAAATATATCTCTTTATTAGAAGGATTTACTGCTCTACCTGCAAAAGCTCAACATAGAGAACAGTTTATTCGTAACCTGTTAGCTCATACTTCTGATGATTCACATATAAAAAGTGTTATTGCAGATATTAATGTTCTATTTGATGAACTAATCCGAAAAAGGGATGAAGTTGAAAAATTAATTTGTACTTATGTAGGTCGGAAAATCAAAATTAATAGTATTTTCATTAAAGGACAAGTTTCTATCTTATTAGCACCTGCTATTGCTGACACAGGGAGCGCAATTCGTCCTCAATTTTTAGCGGATATCATTGATAATCTTGGTTGGGGTGTGAAACCAACTGTTCAAGAAACCCGAAATTTAATCAAGGATAGTAAGCTATTTAAGATCATGGGTTTAGTCTGTTTCAAATCAGATAATATTGCTAAATCAACCTGTGAATGGTTTACTAATATTCTGCAAAAGCCACCTGAAGATTTTCGGAAAACTGTAGCAGGTGGACATTTAAGACCTTTAGGTATTCAATTCGGCAAGTATGTCATTAATTTGTTTGATAAACCGTTAATTGAATCAGTTCAACAGCGAAACAAAGCATTTGAGCATAATGTAATTCAATTGCTTGAGGAACTGAAAGAAAAATCAAGATAATGGGCATTGGGCACAAGAAGCAGAGAGGAATAAATTTACTACAACTTCTCCTCTGCTCCTCAGTGCTTAACTCTCTTTCATGACAATCCTAACTCTTCTGGAAAACCGAGCATGATATTTAGGTTTTGAACTGCGGCTCCTGATGCGCCTTTACCCAGATTGTCAAGACGAGCAACTAGTAAGACTTCTTTGGTAGTATCATTAGCAAATACAAAAACCTGAACAATATTAGTATCGTTGAGTGCGATCGCATCTAGAAATGTTCCGTCTCTCAGCAGAGTTGAATCTTGGAATGGAGCAACCTGCACAAACTTTTCACTTTGGTAGTAATCAGCGATCGCTTGATGAATAATCTTACCTGATAGTGGATTATCCAAAGTCGCTAGTGGTAAAGGTATCTGTACCAGCATCCCTTGCTCAAAATCTCCCACAGCTGGTACAAAAAGCGGCGGTGATGCTAACCCTGAATACTGCTGCATTTCTTTGACGTGCTTATGCCCAAACTGCAAACCGTAGATACCATAAGGGTGGAGCGACTCTGCACCGGCTTGCTGTTCGTGGAAGGTATGATACTGTATAATCAGATTCTTTCCGCCACCAGAGTAACCTGACACTGCATTAACGGTGATGGGAAAGTTGCTATTCAGGAGTCCTTTGGCAATCAACGGACGGATACAAGCTAAAAATCCTGTGGGATAACAGCCTGGATTGCTGACAAACTGGGCGCTGGCGATTTTCTCTCGCTGTCCTGGATTTAGTTCAGGGAAACCATATACCCAGTCCTTAGCCGTGCGATGGGCAGTGCTAGCATCAAGGATCTTAACTTTAGTATTACTGACTAAGCTAACAGCTTCGCGGGCTGCATCATCAGGTAAGCAGAGAATGATAACATCAACAGCATTGATTAGTTTGGTTCGCTCGGTTGCATCCTTACGTTTAGATGCTTCAATGCTAACTAACTCAATGTCATCCCGATGGTTTAGGCGTGAGTAAATTTGTAAGCCTGTGGTTCCTGATTCTCCATCAATGAAAATCTTCGGTTTAGTAGTCATGCGCTTCTTATATGTGAGTGATATTTTGACTGATTAATTTTGATCGGCTACTTCTCCCAAGCCAAAGTACGTTTCACTGCCTTTTGCCAAGTACCAAAGTTGGATAAGGGGAAATCACTCTTTGGCTCAAACACACGCTCAATTTGCCGTTGTTTTACCAGTGCTTCATAGCTTTCCCAAAATCCTACAGCTAAACCTGCCGCAAATGCTGCACCCTGAACGGTCGTATCGCGCATCATCGGGCGTTCAACTGGAATACCTAACACATCAGCTTGAAACTGCATCAAAAAATTATTCTCGCAAGCACCACCATCTACGGTTAATCGCCCAACTGGAGTACTGCTGGATGCGTTTATCGCTTGCACCACCTCCAGAACTTGATAAGCGATCGCTTCCAAGACGGCGCGAACTAGATGCTCTGGTTGTACACTGGCGGTAATGCCGAAAAAAGCTCCCCTGGCACTCATATCCCAATAGGGTGCGCCCAGTCCACTAAATGCAGGTACAAAGTAGACTCCGCCATTATCTTTTACCTGATTGGCCATCGCTTCAGTTTCAGCAGCAGTTTTAATCAACTTCAGGCGATCGCGCAACCATTGAATACAAGCGCCACTAGTAAACATACTGCCTTCTAAGGCATAGCCGACATCTAAAGTATCTTTGGTATTTGCTTGTGTCCATGCCACTGTAGAAATAAGTTGATGGCGAGAGCGCACAATTTGATCGCTTGTATGAGCAACCAAAAAGCTACCAGTACCATAAGTGCATTTGATTAAGCCGGGGCGATCGCAGCCATGACCAAATAGAGCCGCTTGCTGATCTCCTAAGATGGCTGTAATCGGTATTTCAGCGCCCAACAAAGTCGCATCAGTGACTCCAAATACTCCTAAACTCGGTTGAATCTGGGGCAAAATCTGAGCCGGAATCTGAAACAGATCCAGCAAAATCTCATCCCATTCACAGGTTTTGAGATTCATCAACATTGTACGGCTGGCGTTGCTGTGGTCAGTAGCATGGACTTTCCTACCTGTGAGGTTCCACAACACCCAGGTATCAATAGTACCTGCTAAGACATTGTTTAGATCGATATCAGTACAATTGTCTAATAGCCATCTGAGCTTGGTAGCGGAAAAATAGGCATCAATGATTAATCCGGTGCGATCGTAAATTTCATCAGCGTAGCCTTGCTGTTGTAACTGGTGGCAAAAAGGAGCAGTGCGGCGATCTTGCCAGACGATCGCATTATGGAGTGGTTTACCAGTAGTTTTGTCCCAAATCAAACAGGTTTCGCGCTGTACAGTTAGTCCCAAAGCTGCGATCGCTGATGGTGCAATCTGGGCATTCTCAATTGCGGTTTGCATCACCCAACAAGTATCCTGCCAGATTTGTTGAGGGTCATGTTCTAACCATCCTGGCTGAGGATAATACTGAGTTAATTCTTTATATGCCTGTCCAACAATCTTGCCGTCTACGTTAAATATAAAGGCGCGGTTGCCTGTTGTACCTAAATCCAATGCTAAGATGTAGCCCGATGATGGAATTTTTGTGCCAGATGTGTGCATAGCTGCTTTGAATGCTGCGTAGGCGTAGCCCGTCATAGGTATTGCGATTTTAGCAATACGCCCTCAATCAGATATACATTATTTTGGGTACATTTTGAATTCCTTGTTTGTTAGAACTTAGGCAAAAAACCTTTCTAACTCATATTCCTCGATTTTATTAGAAGTAATCACCCTAACTTGACATCAAAACTATGGATTTAAAAATAGATGTAGTTTAAAAGTTAAAACTATCAAAATATAACAAAACTTTCCGATGTTAAAACTTAACCAAAATAAAAATGCACTACTAGTAGTTCGCTTTCGTGACGAAAGCTCTTTATTGGGTAAGAGGGAAGGTGGGGCCCCCTCTGGGGATAAGGGGCAGGGGGAAAGGTTTTAAATCCCAAACCCAGTTCCCTTTCCCCTTTCCCCAGCCCGAAAAAGCGCATCTTTGGGTTGGCAGACTACTAGCTCTGTTGTTACTTGTGCCAGTTCCAAGCATTGGTATTGCAACTCAACTGTATATACTCCCTGGCTTCCCTGGACATTTAGTAGCCTTATTATCTAAAATCTGGTTGTTGATACTACCCATTACTTGGTTATTATTTATCGATAAAGAGAATTTCAAATTTGAATATCCTAAAATACGCGATTTATTAGCTGGAGTCGGATTAGGGCTATTAATGCTAGGTATCATGTTGATTGTTTATTGGCTGCTGGGCGCGATATAGATAGATGTTGAATATGTTCGCGAGCGAGCAACGCAAATTGGATTAAACAGTTTTGCGATTTACTTAGTAGGTTCAGGATATTGGATATTTATCAACTCTTTGCTTGAGGAATTTGTCTGGCGTTGATTTGTCTATCGTAAATGTGAAATTTTGGTATCAAGTCCTTTAGCTGTAGTATAGCAGGAGGCAGGAGGTCGAACTATTACTATTCCTAGCATTCACGCTTGTCATTACGTCCTAACCTATGTGACTACGGCTGTACTATCTGCACTATTTTTTACGATTCATCACGTTATTGGTTTGGCAGCTTACTTCGACTGGCGTGCGACAATATTATGCTCATTGGGGGTGTTTATAGCAGGGGCGATTTGGTCATGGTGCTACTTGAATTATTGCTCAATTTGGCCTGGATACATCAGCCATGTTTTTGCAGATATAGCAATTTTCCTGATTGGCTGGCAACTTATCTTTGCTTAACAAAAATGTCATCAATCTATAGCAAAATAACTAATCAAAATTTCTCAAGATAATCCGTTTTTTAAAGTCGTAACTGATTATACCTTGTTCTTGTAATTTACTCATCAATCGTGTGATTGTTACTCTGGTAGTACAACAGGCGTTAGCAATATCTTCGTGAGTAAGGCGAACACTTAGGCAAGTTCCTTCTGGTACAGTTTCACCCACTTCTCGTTTCAAAAGTTGTAATAGATCGTGCAAGCGATCTTGTACTCGCCGTCTTCCACAAATAACTAAAAAAGATTCTGTTTGCTGTAACCGTTGATTAATTTTTGGTAAAAGCGTATGGCTAAGTGTTGGAGAAGCTGCTATCTCTCCCGCGTAAATTGACACCAGATCAACATCAGCGAGGGCTGTTGCTTGGTAAATGCTTAAAGAAGTCAAACTAGAACCAAAAACCATTCCTGCTGTTGCCAATCCTATCACCACTTCTTCACCCGTTTCACAGTAGGTACTGAGTTTGACAAAACCCTGAGAAACATACGAAATTACTGATGGATGGAGGGCAATAGTTTCTCCTTTAGTATATTTCTGTAGGGGACGATTGTTGAAGATGTGACTATCGTCCTTAACTTTTGCTGATTCTAAGTGCTGACGCTCAGTAATGTTACGCAGTATCCAGCGCAGAGAGATTGCCTTACCCTGGTTGTTACGGACAACTGCCACAGTCAATGCTGCATCAAAGAAATCACCATGACGTTGTTGAAAACGTACCAATAACTCTTTAACTCTGTCTGATTTCGATAGCTGTATCAGTTCGTAACGAACTTGCTGACGTTCTTCTAGAGGAATAAAGTTAACTATTGGTTTTCCCACTAAAAAATGCTTTGAAATATTCAACGACTTAGCTGCGGTGAGGTTAGCTTCTTGGATGATTCCTTCTGTATTAGTTACTAAATAGCCGTCTGGCGCTAACTCAAATAAATCTTGGTAGTAGTGGCGTTCTGCTTCTAGCCAATTCCGTGTTTTTACTAATTCCTCGTTTTGTTGATAAAGTTCCTCCGCCGCTAATTGTGCTATTTTTGAGGTGTTATAAAGTTCCTTAAAAGCTTCCGGCAACAGTTCGGGGGAAATCCAAGGTAGTACACTAGCAGTTTGGTATAAATCTGATAAACGCTTGTGCAATATTTCTGTGCGTTGGATAAATTTTTCTATGTTCACTTTAAATAACCGCTACTTGCTTGCAGAAGTTGAGCAAAAAATCTACTAGATAAATATTTGAAAAAATTGCAGCAGTCTTAATTTAATTGAGTGATAAATTTAAGTGGTTATAAACTATAATTTTTACACAATTGAACTTATAAAATTACATTTATTTTAAGTTTTTGATAATTTACAGCAGTTTTCTTTTGCATGAAGTACAAAGCCACGGGTTTTGATGCTGGAGGCAGGAGATAGAAACTTTTTATGAGTCCTGCATTTGTGTTTCATTTACTTGCAAACTGCTGTATATCCGTACAGTCGCTACAGATGTGCCAGTTTTTAAATAACACGTATCGCATTCAACCTTGATGCTCAAAACAAAATTGAATCTAGAAAATTACAAAATGGTTATTGTAGCTTTTACTTCTTAATCTTTTTTCAAAACCTATTATATCAGATTTTTTTAAGTAGTACTTCTATCTTTGGTGGTATAACTCTGTAAACTCAGCTAAATACTAGTGCTAAATCTCTTGTTCTCAGATGATACTAATATTTGGACTAAATTTTTCGGTTAACTGATAAACCAGTCAAAATTATTACTAGCAAATGGCAGATACCACAGTAGGAAAACTCTACATTTATGACTAATATGATTGATTAAGCCCGCTTTTTTATTCTTTGTATGAATAATTTATAGCTAATTATTGTTTCCATTTTTACTAAGAGTAACTAATAATAGTTTCCCTAACTTCCATCACAAGGATTATGCAACTACTACTAAAGACATATAATCTAAGTTAAGTTTGTTTGTGATTTTAAATACGTTCTCTATTAATTAAATTCACAACAAGATTCCTAACTTGTTTAAGAGGACGTTTTAAGCAATAGTCAAACTACTATATCTAGAATTGCAAAGATAAATATTAATAAATTAAAAATATTTGTATAGAGAATCACATATTAACTTAATAGTTATCTGCCTCTCTCTTTAGTTAGAGGATAAATGAAGTAGTAAGCTGGTGTAATTTAACAATGCGTAACAGCTAATCAACGCGCAAGTTATAAGGAGTGACGGGTGAGGTGTCAATGCAATAAAATCTCGTCACTCCTTTTTACTTAGTTCAACGCCGAATCAACAAATGCGAACGCCGAATCAGCAAATGCGAACGGCAAATCAGCAAATGCGAACGCCGAATCAGCAAATGCGATCGCCGAATCAACAAATGCGAACGCCGAATCAGCAAATGCGAACGCCGAATCAACAAATGCGATCGCCGAATCAACAAATGCGAACGTCGAATCAACAAATGCGATCGCTAAATCAACAAATGCGAACGCCGAATCAGCAAATGCGAACGTCGAATCAGCAAATGCGAACGCCAAATCAGCAAATGCGAACGCCAAATCAGCAAATGCGAACGCCAAAATAACATCATAAAGGAGAAACTAAAACATCTAATTCCCTCCCCTTTATAAGCTACGGTGTACACACAAGTCGAATTACCCCCCTTAATCCCCCCTTAGAAGGGGCGAAAAAGATTTCCGGTTCCCTCCCCTTTATAAGGGGAGGGTTAGGGTGGGGTAACTCCTTTCAACCTACAAATAACTTCCCTAATCTTATCCACCACACTATCAATATCTTGATAAACTTCTTGATTCGTAAATCTCAAAATCCTCGTACCTTTTGATTCCAAAAATGCTTGGCGATCGCGATCATATTCTGGAACTGCATTTTGATAGTGACTATCACCATCAATTTCTATGGCAAGTCTCAATTCCGAAGAATAAAAATCCACAACAAATCTGTCAATACTGTATTGTCTGCGAAATTTACAGCTTTCAATTTGTTGATTTCTAAGTTTTGCCCAAACTATTTTTTCAGATGGGGGCATATTGTTTCTGAGAGTTTGCCGTTTTTGCTTTTCTGAGGTTTGGTTATACAGTTTTGTCATCAGCATTTTCATATTCCTGGACTGTGCTTACTATTCCCTGGATTACCCCCCTTAATCCCCCCTTGGAAAGGGGGGAGACAGGAATCTAGTTCCCTCCCCAATACATACGGGGAGGGTTAGGGTGGGGTAAAAGAATATTTGATACATCAACCATAAATTTTCAAACATCCTTTTAGGCTGCGGTGGCGTATAAAAGTCCTAAAAACCTCATTGCTTAAAACAATTTAACTTTTTTATACGCAAGTAATATAATTATCTACGTATTTTTTATGAAAAAAAGATTCATCCCAATGTATATTTCCGTATTCTTTTGGGAATCATAAATCGAGGAAGTATTATAAGCCACAAGGTATTACTTCCTGAAATATCACGTAACTTTTAGAGGATAATTATGTCTAAACGCAAGTTGCCCAAAGGCCGTAGTGTTAGTTCAGTTGCTCTAGAACCAGAAGTTGCGATCGCAATCCTTGGGTTGTTTTCCGCAGCGGCTGATGATGAAGGTATTTCTTCTACAGAAGAATACGCTTTGAGTGAATTTCTCGGTCAGGTTGATTTATTTGAAGATTACTCTGAAGAAGATTTTGAAGAATTGAACGAAAAAGTTGTCAGTTTGATTGAAGAAGAAGAACCAGAAGATTTAATCGCCCAGTCTATCGAATCCTTACCCAATACAGATTATCGCGAAGCTGCATACATCACAGCTATCTTAGTGGTAGGAGTTGACGAAGAAGTACCCGAAAGCGAACAAAATTATATCTCTGAGCTTCAGGAAGCCTTAAATATTTCAGACGAACGCGCACAAGAACTCATAGACGGAGTATTTGGAGAAGAAGAAGAGGAAGAAGAGGAAGGAGAAGAAGAAGAGGAAGAAGAGGAAGAAGAGGAGTAATCTTTTTTGACTTGCAACCTCACTCATTTACCATTTTAATTTGGGGTTGCCAAATTTAGAATATGAAATAATTTTGTTTGAGTAGTAGGGACGTAAGGTATTGCGCCCCTACCGCGTGGTCTATTTACCTGAAAATAGCTGTAAGGGCAGGGGTTAGGGAGGGGTATTTTTGTACTTGATTAACTTGCAATCTGCTGTGAAGGTAAAATATCCTTGAGCGATCGCCATTCAACTTTCACATCACGTTATCATCGGATCTTGGGGAATTTCCGTGCATAACTCGATAGCATCTATGACTGCCTCTCACTCCGAAACTCCATCTACCAAGCCCGATGCAAGTACTTTTATTTCTGACCATCAACAGGTGGATCGCAGTAAGCTAAGTCAAATGTACTTGCATTATGTCGAGACAAAGGATAAATATCCTCACGCGGTATTGCTGTATCGGGTAGGAGATTTCTTTGAATGCTATTTCCAAGATGCAGTAAAACTAGCGCAAGAATTAGAATTAGTTCTCACTAGTAAGCAAGCCGGGGAACAGGGACGGGTGGCGATGTCTGGTGTTCCGCATCACGCTTGGGAACGCTACGCGACGATGCTGGTAGAGAAAGGCTACGCAGTGGTAATTTGCGATCAAGTGGAAGATGCTTCGGAAGCTGCTGGGAGATTGGTGCGACGAGAAGTAACGCGCATTCTGACTCCTGGGACTTTGCTAGAAGAAGGAATGCTAAAATCCAGTCGCAATAATTACCTTGCAGCAGTAGTAATTGCCGCAAATCATTGGGGTTTAGCTTATGCAGATATCTCTACAGGTGAATTTCTCACTACTCAAGGTAGTGATTTAGAACATTTGACACAAGAATTAATGCGCTTGCAACCTTCAGAGGTGTTAGTTCCGACAAATGCACCTGATTTGGGGAGTTTGCTGCGTCCGGGAGAAACTTCGCCACATTTGCCGGAGTGTTTGCCACCATCATTTTGTTATAGTTTGCGATCGCAATTTCCCTTTTCTCAAGGTGAAGCTAGACCAAGATTATTGCAGAAATTTAAGGTGCGATCGCTTGAAGGACTCGGTTGCGATCGTCTTCCCCTCGCTGTTCGTGCGGCTGGCGGTCTTCTGGAATACCTGGAAGATACTCAAAAAGAAAACCCCATCACCCTCCAGAGACTCCGCAGCTATACTGTTACTGACTACCTAATTGTTGACAATCAAACCCGCCGTAACTTGGAAATTACCCAAACTGTACGAGATGGTACTTTTCACGGTTCTTTACTTTGGGCGTTAGATAAAACTAGTACAGCAATGGGTGGGCGCGCTTTGCGGCGGTGGTTGTTGCAACCGTTAGTCGATATTAAAGGCATTCGGGCGCGGCAAGATACCATTCAAGAATTAATGGAAAATACGCCCCTGCGTCAAGATTTACGCCAGTTGTTAAAGCAAATTTACGATTTGGAACGCCTCACAGGAAGGACAGGTTCTGGTACAGCTAATGCTAGAGATTTAGTAGCTTTAGCAGATTCTCTCTCACGCTTACCAGAATTAGCCAATTTAGTAATTGAGACGCGTTCTCCCTTCCTGAAAGCTTTACAGAAAGTCCCCAGTGTGTTAGAAGAATTGGCACAAAAGTTACACGTGCATCTTGTAGAGTCCCCACCCATACTAATTAAAGAAGGCGGATTGATTCGCCCTAGTGTAAATCCCCTATTGGATGAAAGAAAAGCGACTGTCGAAGCAGACCAGCAATGGATTGCCAACTTGGAAGTTGATGAGAGAGCTAAGACAGGAATTTCCACACTAAAGGTAGGATTTAACAAAACCTTTGGTTATTACATCAGTATTTCCCGCACCAAAGCAGACCTTGTACCCGCTAATTATATCCGTAAGCAAACCTTGACCAATGAGGAACGTTATATCACTCCAGATTTGAAAGAACGAGAAGCTAGAATTCTCACAGCGCGAGATGATTTAAATCAGTTGGAATATGAGATTTTTACGGCCTTGCGGGAAGAGGTAGCACAAGAAGCGGAAGTAATTCGCAATTTATCTCGTGCAGTGGCGGCGGCGGATGTGTTGTGTGGTTTGGCTGAGTTGGCCGTACATCAAGGTTACTGTCGTCCCGAAATGTTGCCAGGAAGAGAGATAAACATTGTTGATGGCCGTCATCCAGTAGTAGAACAGTCTTTACCTGCGGGTTTCTTTGTGCCGAATTCAACGCAATTAGGTCAAGAGTCATTAGCAGATGACCAAGAACAAATCACAAATGACCAAGAAAAAATAACAAATGACAGTCCCGATTTAATTATTCTTACCGGGCCAAACGCCAGTGGTAAAAGTTGTTATTTGCGTCAAGTGGGATTAATTCAGTTAATGGCGCAGATTGGTAGTTTTGTACCAGCAAGGTTTGCCAGATTGGGAATATGCGATCGCATTTTCACCCGTGTCGGTGCAGTAGATGATTTAGCAACTGGTCAATCTACGTTTATGGTGGAGATGAATGAAACCGCAAATATTCTCAACCATGCCACATCTAGGTCGTTAGTACTATTAGATGAAATTGGTCGCGGGACAGCAACATTTGATGGTCTTTCCATAGCTTGGGCGGTGGCAGAATATATAGCAGTGGATATTCGGTCGCGGACAATTTTTGCCACCCATTACCATGAATTAAATGAACTGGCTAGTATTATACCGAATGTGGCTAACTATCAAGTGACAGTGAAAGAATTACCCGACCAAATTATCTTTTTGCACCAAGTTCAACCAGGAGGTGCTGATAAGTCTTATGGAATTGAAGCGGGAAGATTAGCGGGTTTACCAGCCGTAGTTATTCAACGTGCAAAACAAGTTATGGGGCAAATTGAAAAACACAGTAAGATTGCGATGGGACTGCAAAATCTCGATGGATAAGCAAGATTCGTAGTAAGGACTTTAGTCTTTATTTTTTAAGCACTAAAGTCCTTACTACAAATTGAAGTGCTAATTACTTCCGAAAAATTTCTACTTTTTCTAACACCACTTCTTGATTCGGACGATCTCTAGTTGTAGGCACATTAGCAATCTTGCTGACTATATCTAGACCTTCGACAACTTCACCAAAAACACTGTGTTTTTTGTCAAGGTGAGGTGTTGGTGCTTCTGTAATGAACCATTGCGAACCATTAGTACCGCGTCCGGCATTAGCCATCGACAGGATACCTGCACCAGTATGTCTCAATTCAGGATGAAACTCATCTTCAAATTGATATCCTGGCCCACCAGTACCCCATCGGCTGGCTGTATCTAGATAACGACTCAGAGGATCGCCACACTGAATCATAAAATCAGGGATGACTCGGTGAAAGCGAACTCCATCGTAAGCTGGAGTTCCCTTACCAGATTGACCAGTTTTAGGGTCTTTCCAGTCGATTGTTCCGGTTGCTAAACCGACAAAATTTTTGACGGTGTTAGGAGTTCGCTCTTCTTCCAAACGAACTACAATTTCACCCAAGGAAGTGATTAAACGAGCGTGCAGTGTTCCATCACCGGGAATATTAATTTCTGGAAAATTCATGAGGTATCCTATTGTGAAAATTGCCAGTGTTTGATCTACGATAAGCTTATCAGCATTCAAGTTACAGGTTTACAGATTACAAAAAACTGAACTAAGGGAAACTTTAGAAAACGAATATTTTACTCTGGCAAATTTATCGCTGGATTCCGGCTAAAGAATCCTCTAGGGACTAACTTAAAGCCAACTCGGTGAACAGGCATTACAGGCCAATCTTCCGATCGCGGAATATGAGTTAGGCCCATTGTGTACCACAGTACGATATCTTCACTTAGCAAAGACTCATTGTCTGAGATATATTTTGGTAAACCCTGTTCGGGTTTCGTCTGGTTCGGATAATCGCCTCCAGCATAAAGTTCAGTAGGTTTATATTTTGTTACCCAGAGGTGATGAGTTGCAAATTCTGCCCGTTGACGGATTTTTGAGCCTTCCACCGGGAAAAATACAGAGTTTCCTTCAGGCATTAGCATATATCCGGGTGCAGCCCCTAAAATATTCTTTTTGTCTGCACTAACAATCATCCATTCGCGACTGCTTTTCATGTTCAAATCGCGCACAGCAGCACTTTCTTTGGCTAGTGGGGTTTCTGCAACTGCGATCGCATTTCCTAAAGGATTTTTCTCATTCATCGGCAAAGCATTCACATTCATTTCCATCACAGAATTCGCCTGACCATCAACATCAAAATCTAGGCGATAGTTGAAAAAGTGCTGATGATTTACTCCAAAGATATTCTTCGCAATTAACCGACCATAAGAATCATCATCAGATTGCTTCTGGGCAGCCGTTCCTTGCGCCAGTATAATACCTGTTAATTCATTTTGGACTTCCAAAGCCCCATCCTGATGAAAGATCCAATTGATGCTGTAATCGTAGTTATCAATGGCTACCGTCATCTTCATCACTAATTCTCGGCTGCGACGGACATCATTACGCTGAGTATTATACTCATAGTGTTTCCACAGCATTCCGTTATCGCGCTCGTAGATGCCGATAACCCCTGGTATTTGATAAGGTTCTCCCTGCTCATTAGCAAATACAGCATTTAGTAACAAGCCATTTTCGGGAATTTCTTTACCTAATTCCATCGTATTTGCTAGTATACCTAAGTTATATTCTCCAACATCAAAGGCATTTCTGAATGACCAAATAGGTTCAGGATTGCCATAAGGTACTACCATTTCTGAGAGACTAGCGCGGTATAAAACTGGTCGAATCTTTTCCCCGTCATTATGCGTCACTTGGTAGAGCATTAATCCATTACGAGGATGCATTGAATAGCGAAACTTCCAACCTTGCCAGTTAATTTCATTGTCTTTTATCTGGAAATTTCTACCATTAGGTTGGAGGCTTTTCAAGGCTTTAAGGGGTGATAGTAATTTCCCCAAGGAATTGACATCATAATTCCAGTTTTCTTTAGAGAAAGGTACATTTCCTCTATCAACAAAACTAGCAATTTTACCTGTATTCAAATTGACTGTTGCTAAGACTCCTTCAATCGGACTACCGTAATAGTTCCAGCTTTTACCTTTGTAGTAAAATAAGCCGCGACAAAGACGATTACCTGTTGCTTGTTCCTGTTGACTCAGAATGCCTGGTGCCCACCAACTAATTTTGACTTGCTCAAAATCAGTAATTCCCCGCCTTTGCATTGCTTTTTGCCATTGAGGATCGGCTTTAACCACCTGAGTTGCTAGTTCATATTCTGAATTAATAATCGCAGGTTGAACAGATGCTATTTCTTTCCAAGAACTTAAGGTTTTGCTTCTGATGTCAACAATTCCTTCAAAGGTTTTGTTTTCTGAACGTTCATAGATTACCAAAAAAATTTTTCGCCCAAAGACTTTACCAGGGGTAAAATTTAGAACTTCTTCTTTATCTGGCTCTTGTAAAGCAATAAGTGGAAAAGCTGCCGTTTCGCTCAAAGTTTTTTCTCTTTTGATAATCGAAACAGCTGTGCTAATTTCTACCTCAGTTAGCGAAGTGAGAGGATGGGAGATTGAAGGCTGTTGAGCCGTCAATGTTTCCATTAATCCGATTGAGATAGAAATGATAACAATGATGGCAATAGCTAGCCAGAAAAAACGCTTTAGCCGCTTAATCATCTTTTACATTTTTACAAAAGACTTGTAGTTATCTATTTCCAACCTTTAGAGTGAAAACCGATAAATTAAGAGGCGAAAGCGAAATTAATTTGTTAATACTTAGGGACTGGTTACTAGGGACTTGGGACTGGGAAATCTTTTCTAATACTCAATACCTAATCCCCAATCCCTAGTCCCCTATTTATGCCGATACCAAACGGCGTAAAGATTCAGCACGACGTTTAGCAATAGAGTTATTTGGAGCAAATTTGAGTGCTTCTTCGTAACTTTGTAACGCCTGAGTAGTTAATTTTTTCTTCTCGTAGGCATGACCAAGATTATTCAATCCTGTTACGTAGTCTGGTTTAGACTTAATAGCTTCTTTGTACTGACGAATTGCTAAGTCATATTGGTCTTGGGTAAAATAAACATAGCCCAACCCGTTGTAGATGGGGGCGATATTTGCTTCTTCCTCTTCTTGGGCAGCTTTGAGAGCTTTTTGAAATAGCGCGATCGCTGGAGAATACATTTTTTTTTCTGAATAAATACTGGCTAACTCATAATATTCTTGAGTCGTACCCTTTTCTTTCTCTAACTTCTTTCGCAACTTTGCAAAAGAGCCTTCAACCTTGCGAGTTTTAAAAATTTGGCGAAACACACTCACGGCTGCAATTGTGAGTATAACCACCAAAATTGAGAGATAAACAACGGCTAGACTATTATCCATTGCTGCAAATACAAATATTATAAAGTTTGTTATTTGTCCTTTGTCATTTGTCCTTTGTTATTCGTTAATGACTAATGACCAATGACCAATGACCAATGACCAATTTACGGTAAACCCCAATATTGAGAGCGTTGTTGGAGCCAACCTTTTTCTAAATAACGAGCGATCGCTTGATTTACGTTTCGTCTTAATTCATCGTATTGTAATCCCTTGGGCATTACTACAGCCAGAGGTTCAGTTGATAACTTAATTGGCAATAGCCGATATTGAGGATATTGTTGTACCCAACCGCTTAAAACACTAGCATCTGCGGCAAAGGCAAAGGCTGCATTATTTTCTATTTTCTCTCGCGCTTCTTCATAGGAATTCACTCCTACTAACTCGGCGTTTGACAGATAGTATCGCACTTTAGGAATGGTGCTGGAGTTGTTAAGTACGGCAACTTTTTGTTTGGATAGATCGCTCAACTGCTGCACAGATGCATCTTTTGTAACTAGTACAGTGCCATCCAAATAATAGGGAACACTGAAACTAACTATGCGGGCGCGTGACTCGGTTGCTGTGACTCTAGCGATCGCAAAATCAACTTTCTTGTCTAAGACTACAGACAGGCGATCGCGATTCGCTACAGGTTGAAATTTTACAGCTTCTGCTTTACCAACCAAGTCAACTGCCAAACGCTTTGCCAAGTCAATTTCTAAACCTTGCAAATTCCCGTTGTCATCTTTAAATCCCAAGGGACGCAAGTTATCTTTAACAGCAACATTTAAATAGCCGCGCTGCTGAATTTCTGACATTTCGGCAGCAGATGCAGTTAATCCTGTCCCCACTAGAGAAAAGCAAAAAATCCAAAATATAGTGACGGATAATACCAGATGTAACCGAGTAATTATTTGCCATTTGTTACATCTGTTATACATCCCTTACACCTTTATCCTTTAGCTTGAAGTGCCAATTCAGCAACTTTGCCGAAGCTAGCTGGATCGAGAACTGCCAATTGCGCCAACATCTTGCGATTTAGTTGGATCTCTGCTTTTTTCAAGTTACCGATCAACTGGCTGTAACTCAAGCCGTGTTGCCTAGAAGCAGCGTTGATGCGGGCGATCCAGAGGCGACGAAAATCGCGCTTTTTCTTTTTGCGATCGCGGTAGGCACTCCGTAGCGCCTTCATCACTTGTTGGTTGGCAGTTCTAAACAGAGTTGAATGGGAACCGCGAAAACCTTTTGCTAGTTTGAGAATTTTATTGCGGCGTTTGCGAGCTACATTACCGCGTTTTACCCGAGTCATAATTTATTTCCTAAAATACTTACAAATATGGCATCATCAACCGCACGTTAAGTTCGTCGCGTTCGTGTACAAGGGCACTCTTACGCATACTACGCTTTTTATTAGAAGATTTGTGTTCTAAAAGGTGGCTTTTGAACGCTTTACGACGGACGATTTTACCGCTACCGGTGGCACGGAATCGCTTTGCCGCAGCTTTACGAGTCTTTAGTTTTGGCATGGTCTAGCTTTGATTCGACACGATCCATTATTATATACTATTAAAATTGCTATAACTGCAATTAAATAAAGGATTTAAGCAACGGCGATCGCTTTAGATCAAATTAATTTCACCTATGGATGAGGTCAATATAGTCGAATATGATCCACGTTGGCAGACTTTGTTTACAGAGGAAGCCGAGCGGATTTGGCAACTACTAGGCAATGACTTCGTTGTAGAAATTGAACATATTGGTAGTACCGCAGTACCAGGAATGGCAGCCAAACCAGTTATTGACATCATGGTGGGAGTGCGTTCCTTGGTAGATGCAAAATCTGCTATTTTAGCTTTAGAATCTTTGGGATACGTTTATTGGCGTGAAAACCCAGATCCTAGACGGATGTTTTTTGTTAAAGGAATGCCACCATACGGAAAGCAACGTACTCATCATATTCACATAGTCGAGATTGACAGCGAATTTTGGGAACGCAAGCTATTTTGTGACTATTTGAGAAAGCATCCTGAAGAGGCGAAACGTTACGAAGTTCTAAAACGCGATTTGGCGGCAAGTTTTTCGAGCGATCGCGAGGCTTATACCAATGGTAAAAATGAGTATATCCGTGCTGTGATGGTCAAAGCACGGAATGAGGAGATGAAAAAAAGCCAAAGCCATTGATTTATTTAACTTTTTTCAGTGGCATTGACCAAATAATTACTAATTCGTAATTCGTAATTCGTAATTAAAGAGGTACAAGCCCCCGCTAAATTGAAAATTAAGCAATCTAGAATTAGTAGTGAGTTCAAGCTCCCACTAATTGCAATTACGAATTAAGAATTATCAATTACGAATTATGTTGACTTTGGGATCTAAAATTATTTGCGAAGTGGATTTATTCACATGGTAAGTCCAAGATTGCTCTTTAACCTTGAGAATCACTTCCCAACCTTCCACGGGATCATACTGCTGGGTGCAGACTTCGCCAAAGTTGAATTGACAGAGATTACCAAAAGTTTTTGGTGTAGTTTTAGTAATTTTTAAATCAGTAATTCCCACCCCAGAACGGCTTGAGGCATCGCTCAAAATTGCATCTGCGATCGCCTTAGGCAATGTTTGTAAAGCAACCACTTTCGGATCTAAAAGGATTTGCTTTCTAGATTTATCTACATGGTAAGTCCACGAATCTTGGCGGACTTTGACAACTACTTCCCAGCCTTCAATGGGGTTGTATTCCCTGGTACAAACTTCTCCAAATTTGAATTCACAGGGATTACCAAAGGTTTTCGATGTGACTTGGGTAATCTCTAATTCCCGTTTAGGTAGGCTGGAACGGAAGGCTGCATCTCCTAAAATTTTATTAGCGATCGCTTTCGGCAACTCGTTTACTTGCGATTGGGATAATTGAGTGCTGTTAGTCAGAGGTATAGCTTTAGCAGAATTATTTTCAACGAGTCCAAATCCGCAGGATAGCAAGCTTGTCAACACTAGCGTTAATAAAACTCCTTTGGGTAACTGGAAGGTGCTTTTAATCACGGCAGATGCTTGGATGATTGATTTTTTCATATATTTATGTATCAATTGTTAAAACGCAATTGCAATCATAATTTGTTTGACGTTGCACTCTTAATTCAGTTTCTTTATTGGGACTTACGCAGAATATCTCTCAAACTCTGATTTATTTGTGCCGCGCCAGTTGCTTCAAGTCGGGGAACCCGCCCAATGCACTGGCTTCTCTGTGCCTCTGCGGTTCGTTATCCACTAACGGAACTGTTTTACCCAGTGCCCAATGCCCAATATCCCATCCCTTATACTTGTTTGCTGATTGCCGCTAAATTCACCACACATTCAGGAAATTGGCGTTTTAATGCTGGAAACACTGGACAAGGCGCTTGTTCTTGTAAATTGTCCGGTTTACTCCAAGTAAAGGGAGCTTTCTGCGCCGCAGACATCCACAGCATAACCTTTGCTCGTGTCATGGCAACATAAAGTAAACGATATTCTTCAGATGTTTTCAAATTCTTTGCCACCTCCCATGCTTGACTTACATCCGGTATGATAGATTCTTCATGGAGAGTAGCGCGAATTTGGGCACGGGCTACTTCTGATAAGGTAAAGTCGCCTAAAAATTGGCTTTGGGGAGGAACCCAAAATCTGCCAGGAATCAAGTTTTCGTGCAGAAAGGGAAGAAACACATAGTCCCAATCTAGCCCTTTAGCTTTGTGCATAGTGATAATCGTCAGTTGACCGCGACGGGTGTAACGTTCTTCCGAATCCTCGGTTTCCACTGGTTCAAACCGTTCGGAACTAACGATTTCACTTAAAGCTGATAGCATTCCCCCCATCGAACTATTGCCAGCTATCTGCTGATTTACCCGTTCTGCGAGTTTATCAGCAGTTGCCAATTCTGCTTGGTCGTAATTTAAGGTCAAGGCGAGAAAGGAAATTAGCTGGTAAAGAGGCAATTCTAAACGAGCGCGGAGTAAGCTGCGACACAAGCGGGCAGCTTTTTGTACTGTTTCTGGCTGGGGTTCTGCTAGGGGGCCAGGATACAAAAACTCTTCTGGCAGACTAGCAAGGGCGTTGAGGTCTTGGGTAGGAATTAATTGGCGCTGTACTAATGCTTCTAGAGCAGCTTTGAGGTAATCGGGAGAGTGGGGGCGATCGCAAAATTGCAATAATGCCAAAATTTCTTGGGGAACATGGGAACGGCGATCGCGTTCTCCGACATCATAAAGTGTAATTTTATGCTCTTTGCACATAGGTGTCAGAGCCTCTGCTAACCATCGTCCTTGACGATTTTCTCGGACTAAAATCGCGGCACTATTTTTTGTTGGGTCTTCACCAAATAACTCAATTACTCTTTGAGATAATAATTCAACGGTGTGATGAATGTCACGCGGTGTATAAAGTTCTAATCCTCGTCCTACGGGTGCAGGGTTGGCGTTATCTTGCGGATCGCCAACTTCCACAGGGCGAATTGTCTGCAAGCGAAATGGTACTTGTCGGTTGTCAGGATGTTGTTTGTTGTTGGTTTTAGTTGTTGCTAACCACTGATTATTGATCCATTTCAGGGCAAAGTTAGCGGCTTCAATGATAATTCTAGTACTGCGACCAGCTCGATCCATCGTTGCCAATCGTTCGATGCGATCGCACTCTTCGCAAAATTGCCGAAAATAAATCGGATCGGCTGGAGTAAAGGTAGAGTTAATTGCCTGGTTAGGGTCGCCAACTCGGACTAAATTTAGTGGGAAGTGCGTAGAGACGAGATTCATCGCGTCTGTATTCATCCCCTCATATTCCCGATTACTTGCCAAAATTTCTAATAGCTGCGTTTGAAGAGGGCTAGAATCTTGGGCTTCGTCTTCAAAGACAGCGAATATTTGGTTTTGCTCGATGTGACGGGCACTGTCGTTTTCTAAAACGCGCAGTGCAGCTAAAATCATATCGTCGTAATCTATGAAATCACGCGATCGCATCAAGTTTTGATATTGCTCGTACAATCCCGCCGCTACGCTCAAAATTGCATATTCGTCTGTGGTTTGTTTACTCCACTCCCGCAATTTTTCTGGCGATATCCCAGAACTTTTTGCTTCATGAATTACCGTATTAGCCAATTCTGGCAATACTTCTGTTCGCAGCACTGATTGACGACGCAACCTTTCTGTCTCTTCCCCGTCAAATTGATGACCTTCCAACAACCGCAAATATACATCTGGATAATTTACAATCCATTGTTCTACAGCCGTTCTGATAAAGCGGTGACTTTGAGTTGGCGTAATTAATATAACATTTTCTAATTGCAAACCAGATAAATCAGAATGGCGACTGGCAATGTTCAACGCTAAACCATGTAGGGTATAGACAAAAAATCCCGTTTGAGGTAAAGATAAATTATCTCGTAAGAATTTGCGAATCTTCGCTTTAATATTGGCAGCAGCAGAGCGAGTAAAAGTAACAACTACCAACTGACGGCGAGAGGATGAACGCTCATATTGACGTGCGATCGCGATCGCTGCTGCTGCCGCCATCCCAGTAGATTTGCCTGCACCAGGAACGGCTGAAATAGCCAAAGGGCCAGATTGCCAATCAGCCATTTGCTGCTGTCCAGGGCGGAGACTGTTGCGGATTGTGAGAATCTTTTCCTGCAAAGAAGGAATTAGCGATCGCTCAGACAATTCTGAGTCGAGTAATTCTTGAACAACAGGAGCAGTAAATTTAGAGTCTGACATATCAAATTTTATATTTTAAATAGATGTTGAATGTAATTCCCAAACCACAGATATGAATAATCTTTGGTGATTCTCTGTAAATATATCTTAAGCCTCCCTTAAAAAGCAGGGGGTTCTTCCGGCTCAAAATATCACTAACTAGTACATTGAGGCGGAAGTTTGCCTAACTTTAACAAAAAGCAAAATATCCTTGTCAAGACCCAAGTCTCGTTAATTGAGATAGTATGTATATTTATGCTGTATTGTACTAATTAATTCGTAAATAAGTCTAATGATTAAAAATGTAGAATAATTAAAAAATTGGTTGTTTTCTAGTAGAATAGTAATCTAATTTTTTTTAAAAGAGAGTGTATATAACAGCCCTAAATCATTCGTGAAAAGTAAGTTCCCCGACTTATCAAAAAAGTCGGGGAACTGTACACCGTGAATTTTCATAAACTTAAATATTCTGTCAATCGTATGACTAAACAAATTAGCCAAGCGTTATTTGTTCAATCACGGGATTGTTAAGAAATCTAAAAACGAAATTTCAAGCGATGCCTACGGCAGGCTGTAGGTGCAGCCTCACCTGAAGATTGATTATAGGCACAATGCAGATCCAACTATTGCCCGTTTTGATGAACTGCTATAAAAACCAGAAATACCGGGCTAACTCGTACAGTTGAAAATGACTTTTAGACTAGCTCTTTGAGATTTTAGCGTTCTTCCACAGTTGATTCACTAAACATAGCTACGTACAACCATCCGGCTAAAATAGCTCCCAAGATAGGAGCTATCCAAAACAGCCAGATTTGCGAAAAGAGTTCTACACCTGCAAATAGAGCAACTCCGGTACTACGAGCAGGATTAACCGAGGTATTAGTTACAGGAATGCTGATTAGGTGAATCAAAGTGAGTCCAAAACCAATTGCCAGTGGTGCAAATCCTCTAGGAGCGCGGCTATCAGTCACACCCAGAATAATCAGCAGAAACATGAAAGTCATCACAACTTCAGTAATCAGGCAAGCAAATAGCGTGTAACCACCTGGAGAATGAGCACCATAACCGTTGGTAGCCAGTGGGTTGAAGCCAGTCAGCGTAAATCCAGTTTTGCCGCTAGCAATCAGGTAAATAATCCCTCCAGCAACAACTGCGCCGCTCACTTGAGAGAGGATGTAAGGTAGTAAATCAGACCCCGGAAAGCGCTTACCTGCCCATAGTCCAAACGAAACAGCTGGGTTGAAATGACCACCAGAAATATGACCAAAAGCATAAGCCCCTGTGAGGACAGTAAGCCCAAATGCCAGGGATACACCTACTAATCCAATACCCAATGGAAAATAAGTATTATCACTGATTCTTGCAGCATCTTCTGTGTAGGCGGCGGCTATAACAGCACTACCACAGCCACCTAAAACAAGCCAGAATGTACCGATAAATTCGGCCAAACAACGTTTCGTGATAGACATTTTCGGAAAACTCCTAGTTCAGCTACAAACGAGTAATGGCTATGTTGAATAATGCTTGAGTCATTTCTGTCAACAAAAAATCCATTGCGTTTGTTTGGTTATGAAACTAAATCGAAAAAATAGGAATTTGTTTTTTCCTCAATAATTGTGGTGATAAAATATAGTTATTACAAAATTCAAATAATTTTTGTGCTTTATACACTTTCAGCTTAAAAACTTTGGGTTTTTCCTGTTACAGTCGTTACTTTGTGACTGTTCAGGGGATGTGATTATCCCTCAAAATATGGACTTACACAAGTCAACGAAAAATCAAGGGTTTAGGCAAAGCATTGCCAAGCCAGTGCCAAGTTCATGTTAAGAAAGTTAAAGCAGATGGGGCATTGACCAAACAAAAAATTGAATCAATACCGCCATTTGCTATTCGCTGTTTGGACAGTCTTAACTGATCGCATCACGCAGTTAGTTCTGTCTAAAATTAAATTTATTCGTCAATCTGCCAGGAATCTTTAGTTAATTCTTCATCTAGAATTTTCTTAGGACGGACGATGATAATAATTTGTCCTAGTAGAGGAATTTCTGGCTCAGTTTCAAACCACTGAAAATCTAATTCACCACCATTTTCGACCACAAAATAACTAGAGGCATCCCATTCTCGTTGGGCACGATCTACCACAACTACGACTGGCTCCGTTTGGCTTTGGGTTTGGAAGCGATCGCTATTCGTTAAAATCACTACTGGATCTTCTGCCGCCAATAGCACTTGCCAACCTGGTAAAGGTATCCAAGCTTGCTCTCCAGAAAACTTCACCATCCGAAATGGTTCTATTTCTGTCACTATGGGCACAGCTTGCAAGTCTTGCCGCGATAATGGCAACTCGCCTACCACAGGCAAGATTCGGGGTAACTGTTCCTCAAATTCCAGACGGTAAAAGGGAAAAATCGGCGCTGGACGCTGGGGAACGGTAGTAAAATCAGTCAGCAACTGTTCGATTTTTTGTCTTGCACCTGGCGTGTGAGCAAAACGTAAACCTTTGGCGATTAGGCGCGATCGCTGTTGTAAATCTGCATTTTGGCGTGCCAGTTTCCAAACTTGGTGAGCAACAGCATCTCCAGGATGAGCAGAAAATCCTTCTGGCAAAATACGGAAATAGGAGAATTCTTTAATTTCTTTTGCCACTTCCTTCACCTCATCAGCGTCAAGTTTGTGGACAAAGATCAGTTCGGCGGCGGCGGCGCGTTCTTCTTGAGTAAGCAAACGCAGCTCGTATAAAACATCGCTGCCGCGTGTGGTATAGTGCGATCGCGTTTCTGGCGATACTCCAAACTTTTCTAAAGAATTGTAAACTTGAGAACCAACAACCACCTGGTTTTGTTGAATCGGCTCAAATCCAGTCGCCTCAAAAATTTCTTGAGGGTTGTAACCGATTTTTAACAACGAGGCGATCGCGGTTCCCCATTCCACCCAGTTGCCTTGTTTTTGCCTCAGTCTTCGCAGTAACTCTTGTGCTACATCGTTGGTAGTATTATCTTCGGGATTCTGAGTGTTGGGTGGTAAATCAGTCATAATCGGAGTGCGAGCTTCAACTTAAGAGGCTAATTATAGCAGGAGGCAGGAGGCAGGAGGCAGAGGGCAGGAGGTAAAACTATTGCTAACTCTCTTCTTTCACTCTTTCCAAATGTCCTAACCTGTGTGACTACGGCTATAACACCTCATGAGCAAGTCTTATTCTAATCTATACCTAGACCTACACTTCATTCACGATTAAAACTGCCATAGTTTCGCTAATTTTGTTAGTTTTTATAGCGCAACATTTTTTAATTCAGATATTTAGACAAATTTCTTCTGTAGCGAACGCTATTAACGTTCTCAAATATGCGAAGCAACTCCGTATAAACCCTTGGCTGTTTTCGGCTATTCTCAACTAAACTTGGTATGGAATATAACAATAGAGTGAATATTTAAAGGAAATATCTTATGGATAAACCTAATCTCGAAATTGATAAAGTCCAATCTCAAGTTATGACTCTCGAACGACCAAAAAAGCTGAAAATCTTGGTAGTTGACGATGAGCCAGATAATCTCGATTTACTTTATCGCACATTTCGACGCGACTTTAATGTTCTCAAAGCTGATAGTGGGGTGAACGCCCTACAAGTTTTGGCAGCAGAAGGTGAAGTAGCGGTAATTATCTCCGATCAACGGATGCCAGAAATGAAAGGGACTGAGTTTCTCAGCAAGACTGTACCTCAGTTTCCCGATACAGTGAGAATTATTCTTACCGGATTTACTGATATTGAAGACTTGGTAGAAGCGATTAATGCCGGACAAGTCTACAAATATATTACCAAGCCTTGGGACCCAGGGGAACTGAAGGCAGTGGTGCAAAGAGCAGCAGAAACCTACGACTTGCTCAAGCAACGAACAGAAGAATTACGCCGTGCTCACGCTCAAATGGCGCTGCTGAGTGTTTTGGTACAGGTAACTCAAGCAGCTTCTAGCTTAGAAGAAACTCTCGCTCCCATTACTAGAGCTGTAAGTGAAACTTTTGGGGCAGACGGCTGTATTTTACAACTTACAGATGGAAATACTCTGGTTGCAACTCAAGGAACTTACAGCTATACAGGTACAATAGAGAATTGGCTATCTCAAGATCCACTGACTACCGAAGCGATCGCCACCGGACAAATGCAAGTTTCCTCAAATGTACTGAAAGACACCAAATTAATTGATGCAATTCACTACAAAAATACGGGTGTACAAGCGCACTTAGTGATCCCAATTAATTACCGCCATCAACTTTTGGGTGTATTGTCGCTCCAGTGGAAACAACCTTGCACTTTGCGAGAAGATGAAATAGTGCTAATTAATTTATCAGCACAATTAATAGCGATCGCTCTGACTAGTAGTCGTTGCCATCAAACCACTGTGTAGTTGTCATTTGTCCTTTGTCCTTGGTAAATGACAAAGCGCAAAGTCTGAGCGGAGGTTTACTCCAATCAGAACTTTGTAAGAGAGGACTAATCACCAAGGACTAATGACTTATTGGCCAATGACTAACGAAATTCAGTCCATTTTTAACCGTATTGCTCCAGTTTATGACCAATTGAACGATTGGTTGAGTCTGGGACAGCATCGAATCTGGAAGGAAATGGCAGTAAAATGGAGTGCAGCTAAACCAGGAGATACTGCATTAGATTTGTGTTGCGGTAGTGGTGATTTAGCTTTACGTTTAGCACGACATATCGGAGCCACAGGACAGGTATACGGTGTAGATTTTTCTCCAAACCTGCTAGAAAACGCTAAAGAACGCTCTCAAAGGCAGTATCCCCAACCTGCTATCAGCTGGGTAGAAGCTGATGTCCTCAATTTACCCTTTGACGACAACCAATTTGATGCCGCAACAATGGGCTATGGTTTAAGAAATGTTAAAGATATTCCCCGGAGTCTCCAAGAGTTATACCGTGTTTTGAAACCGGGAGCTAAAGCTGCAATTCTAGACTTTCATCGACCGAGTAATCCTCAGCTACGTGCCTTTCAACAGTTGTATCTGGACAGTTTCGTGGTACCAGTTGCCAATTATTTCGGCTTAAAAGAAGAATATGCTTACATCAGTCCCAGCTTAGATCGCTTTCCCATCGGTAAAGAGCAAATAGAGTTAGCTTATCAAGTTGGTTTTGCTGTTGCCACACACTACCCCATTGCGAACGGTATGATGGGAATGCTGGTAATCAACAAAAATGAGTGAGGAGTTAGGAGTTATAAGTTATAAGTTATAAATTATCAGTACTGATAAATTCTCGTTTAAAATTTATCATTCTTAACTCCTCACTCTTGTACAGACGCGATTAATCGCATCTCTATTCCTAACTTTTTTAATTCTTCCCTTGGACTGGTCTCATCTTTGGCTTTATCTGTCTCCCCCGGTACTGGGTGGAATTATTGGCTATTTCACAAATGATATAGCCATCAAAATGTTGTTCCGTCCTTACCGAGCAATTTTTATCGCTGGACAAAAAGTACCCTTCACGCCTGGATTGATCCCCCGCAATCAGGAGCGTCTGGCTAAAAACATTTCCAATACAATCATGGGGTCACTGTTGACACCACAAGAATTGCAAAATCTGGCGCGGCGTTTGTTGCAAACAGAACGCGTACAATCAGCAATTCTCTGGTTATTGCGCTTGGCAATTGAACAAATTAAAACAGATCAGAACGAGAAAAGTGCCAAAATTGTCGCGGGAATTTTGCGGGATTTACTAGGGGAATCTTTGCCACGATTGCTCAAGGTTTTAGCGCGGCGTGAAGATTTTTTAGAAGTACAAATCAATCAAATTTTTGACCAGATATTGCTGGAATTTCAACTGAGTGAAGAACAAGCTACGCGACTTGCTGATTGGTTGTTGCAAGTAGTTTTACCGCCGGATCTTCTCCGCCAAACGATAGTTGATTTTTTGACCGATCGCACCATTCAAATTATTGATGAAGGCTTCCGCGAAAAAACCAGTGGAACTTATTGGGTAGTAGCAAATTTGTTTGGCTTACGTAATACTCTTACACGGCTACGAACTTTTTGTTTGGATGAAAAAGAGGCTGCTAATACTCGCTTGCAGGAATTGACTCAAGATTTGCAAATACGCGATCGCATTCGGAAATTACTGCAAAATTTATCATTACAAAACTTGCCAATGGGAACAGTGCGTCAACTCCGAAAGACCACCCGCGAAAGTGTCCGCCATTACCTGCAAAACAGTGGCAGCGATTTTCTACAAGGATTAACTGATTCTGTCGATTGGCAAAATATTGCTGTAGTGCTGCTGAATCGTCTTAGTACTTCACCTGTTGTAAGTACTTCTTTAGAAGTCATGAGTCAAGAGTTGGCTTTAATTTTAGAGAAGTATTTGGAAAAAGATTTAGAAGCAATTGTGGCACAGGCTATTCCAATTTTGTCAATAGATGAAGTGATAGTTGACCGTGTAAAATCAACTTCACCGGCTGATTTAGAAGCTGCCATTGAGGGAATTGTAAAAAGTGAATTGCAAGCGATTGTGACTTTAGGTGGTGTTTTAGGTTTTGTTATCGGGTTATTGCAGACAGTATTTTTAATATTAAGTCAATATTAATTTTTTGTTTTTATTTGTAAAATTTGATCAAACTATAGTTGCAATTTCGTCAAACTATGAAGTGAGGAGAATTGAGCGATGTCTACGACGGGCTACGCCTACGCCTTTTGAGAAGAGATGTGAGTAAAAAGCGATCGCCTAACTCAAAATCTGCGCTAAATCAAGCACAAAGCCAGCTAATACATCCTCTCCAGATAAATTAGTAGGCGATTGTAAAACTTCAACATTTTTTCTTGGGCGGTAAATTTCCACCTGTTGGTTTTGCGGATCGATTAGCCATCCTAAACGCACACCATTGTCAATATACTCCTGCATTTTGTGTTGCACAGTCTTTAAACTGTCTGAAGCAAAGCGTAATTCTACCGCAAAATCTGGAGCGATCGGTAGAAATTTGTCGGGGTCTGGATTCAGGGCTTATAATCGCTCTCGGCTCACCCAAGATGCATCGGGAGAACGGTTTGCACCATTAGGAAGTTTGAAACCTGTTGAGGAATCAAAAGCCAAACCTGTCCCATCAACGTCAGCCCAATTACCTAAGCGCTGTGTAAGTCTACTATTTCGATTTCCGCTTTCCCATCCAGTTGGTGGCATGATAATCAATTCTCCCTCTGCCGTGCGCTCAAGTCGCAAATCTCGATTATTCTGACACAGTTGGAAGAACTGCTCATCTGTTATAGCAGGAGGCAGGAGGCAGGAGGCAGCTATGCTGGAGGTAAAACTATTACTATTCCTAGCTTTCACTCTTTTAAAATGTCCTAAACTATGTGACTACGGCTATACAATCCTTGAAATTTAACCTCCCTAAATTACTTGCAGAGGTTCAACAACGGCTAAAAAGACCCATACCGGGAGACAGTCTGCCCAAAATTGTTATATATTACGAGTTTTGTACAAACTTGTGCCGAAATTGTCCGTTACTTGAGCGATCGTTTTGGTGAGGGGACTATCGTCAGTCATCAAGTTGGACAAACTCGCTCTCAAGTAGAGGAGAACTTAAATCGGTTTAAAAAAGACCCCAAATGCTTTATTTTAGTTTGCGACTCCTCCGGCGAAGAAGGTCGTAACTTACAATTTACTAACTACATGATATGTTTTGACTTGCCTTGGTCGCCAAATCGCCTAGAACAAAGAATTGGTAGGATAGACCGGATTGGTCGTTTATTGGAAGTTAAGTTGACAGTATTTGCTGGCGTAGACTTACCCGATAGTCTCCATGATGCATGGTATCGCTTATTGAAAGAAGGGTTTAATATCTTTGGGCAATCTATTGCCAGTCTCCAATTTTATGTTGATGAGAAATTACCCTTATTAGCAGAAATTCTGTTTAAATCGGGTGCAAATGGACTATTAGAAAGCATAGAAATCATTCAAAAAAAAATTCAGCAAGAGCAAGTAAAAATTAGCGAACAAAATGCCCTAGATGAAATTGATGCTCTAGATGAAAACGCTACCCAATATTTTCAAGCTTTAGACGATTATGATGCCCGTCATCAGGAAATCCAGCAAGTAACTAAAGATTGGATTTGTGATGTGTTGAGATTTAAGCCAATTACTAATCCTAATTTGTCGGCACTAACGCGTTATAAACCTACCGAAAATACATTAATTCCAGCAAATGATTTAAGCAGCAATTTTGCAGGGGTTTTAGAAGAATTTGGGACTTTTAACCGCAGTGTAGCAAATCAACAGCTTGGTGCAAAACTCTACCGCATTGGTGAAAAATTTGTAGACGCACTATCATCTTATATTCATTGGGACGATCGGGGTCAAGCTTTTGCTATGTGGCGAGTTGCAGAAACTTCGGATTCTGGGGAAGGTGAAGAGTGGTATGGTTTCCGATTTAATTACGTTATTGAAACAAATTTAACGAATTACAAAAACACCACAAAAGATAAAACTTTGCAAAGACGCGTAGATGGGTTATTCGCTCCAATTGTAGAAAGTGTATTTATTGATGCACGATATGAACCAATGTGTGCTGTTAAAGATGAAACACTATTAAATATCCTGCAACGTCCTTATAAGTCTAGTGCGTCATGTGCTGCGGCGTGAAGATGAAAAACAGGGTGGAAGTTCTCCAACTTATCTCCAAATACCTCGGAAACCTCCTTTTGTCGATAGCACTATTTGGGAGCAGGCTAGCATAATTGTGCTGCGCGAAGATAAAGAACACTATCTCATCAGCGCCCGTCCTTGGCAACCGGAATGGCTTGACCTTGCTGACAAATATCCCCCAGATACACCCTTACTTGATGAAAAACCTCGACGGAATTACCAATTAGTTTCCGGCGACCCGTTTTTGCAATTAATGAAGTTTGAAAAATACAGCAGTATCGGACAGCGTGAAGCAATTCGTGCAGTTTTGACCGCTCCTGATAATTCAACTTTAATCATTAACTTACCTACGGGTGCGGGAAAAAGCCTTTGCGCCCAACTACCTGCATTGCTGAACTCCAGAAACAATAATGGTGTCAGCGTGGTAGTTGTCCCGACTACAGCATTAGCTATTGACCAAGAACGAGCATTAAAATCAAAATCTTTGGTACACCATGCCACAGCGTATTATAGCGATGATTCTGTGGAGGGTAAAGAAAGAAGAGAAGGGATACGCGATCGCATTCGCGCCGGAACCCAAAGGATAATTTTTACCTCTCCTGAAAGTTTAATGGATTCTCTGGCATCTGCTCTGTATGAAGCAGCCCATCGGGGTATTTTACGGTATTTTATTATCGATGAAGCCCACATGGTAGAGCAATGGGGTGATGATTTTCGTCCCGCATTTCAAGAAATTCCTGGTTTGCGACGAGATTTATTGCGTCTTAGTCCCTTCAGAACTTTATTGCTAACAGCAACTTTAACGGAATCTTGTTTAGACACCCTCGAAACATTATTTGGTCAAGATTTACAAGTTATATCTGCTGTACAGTTGCGACCAGAACCTGCTTATTGGTTTAAACGATGTGAGACTGAAGAAATTAGAAAACAAAGGTTACTTGAGGCAGTTTATCATCTTCCTCGCCCGTTAATTATTTACGGGACTAAAGTTAAGGATGTCGAGGATTGGAAACGAGAATTAACCCGTGCTGGATTTAAAAGATGCGACCTGATGACAGGTAAATCTACAACTGAGCAGCGGGAGCAATTAATTGAAAAATGGCGGGAAGGGAAAATTGATATAGTTATTGCTACTTCTGCCTTCGGATTAGGTATTGACCAATCAGATGTCAGAGCAGTAATTCACGTCTGTATTCCCGAAACTATTGACCGTTTCTATCAAGAAGTTGGACGGGGAGGAAGGGATGGAAAAGCATGTATGTCGCTAACATTATATACAACTGAAGACTTCAATGTTGCTCGTGGTTTAAACGAAAAATCGACAATTACTATCGAGAGAGGATTGCAGCGTTGGCAAAGTATGTTTGCGAAAAAAGAACCCCTAAAAGACGGTAAATATAGTGTGCCTATTAATAATCCTCCCTCTTTGCTAGAAAGAGATATTGATATGCGAAGTGACCAAAACAGGGCTTGGAATATCCGCACTTTAACGTTGATGAACCGAGCCAATTTAATTGCAATCGATTCAGTCGAGCCTCCCCAGAAGAAAAACTTTGAATCAAAATCTGAAGAAGCTTATCAAGCCGCTTGGGATTTGTACCGCAATTCTCGCGTTATTTGTATCCGTAATCAATTTCACGATAAAAAATTCACTTGGGAATCTGAAGTTGAACCAGTGCGCCAGAAACGCCAAAACTGGAGTTATAAAAACCTGCAATTGATGAAAGAGGCTTTAAACTCTAAACGTTGTATTTCCGAAATATTTGCACAAGCGTATAGTATCCCCCCACGTCACACTCCAGAAAACAGAAATACTGTGATAGTTTTTCCTGCTTGTGGAGGTTGTCCTATTTGTAGAAAAAATGGAGTCACACCTTTTCCGGGAATAATGCCTGCTTCTAAACCTGTATGGCAAAAACCTAATTTTATTCCAGGTAAAGAAATGCAAAGAGTCCTTGCAGGTGAAAAAAATCTGCTTATTTTCTATGATTCACTGGAACAATTAAATAAGTTTTCAAGAGGTCGAAAATTGTTCAAGTGGTTAATATAACAGGGTATGAATAATATTGTAATTTCTCCAGAATATAATCAATTTTTGAAAGAAACTAGTAGAATACATAACTCATTTATTTTTATATTTGATAATTACGAACCTGTGCTAATGCCACGAATACCCACTCTGATTTTTCATCCTCCAGGAACACCTCTACCTGCAAAATATTTATCTAATTACAGTATATCAAGTACAATGCGCATCATTTTACTTCCTATAAATACACCAGACCCAGATAGAGAAGACCGACTATTAATTAATATTTTTTCAGGCAGATATTTTAAATTTGATGTATTTTGTACAGAGGTTAGTATATGAGCGTTTTGAAAAGTTTGTCTGTTGGAAGCTGGATATGATCCGTCAGGTGATGAATGTGGAAGCAACCCAAACTGCAAATCATTTGTTTCTAGCTACACATCATCCTATTACAATGTACCGTCAGGACTCTATTAAGGCGTTATCACAAAAGGAATATGATGAAGCACAGTTTCTCAAAGATTTTTTATGTGAAAAAGATTTTGTCTTTGTACCTGTTTTGGGTGAGACGGGTATAGGAAAATCTCACCTGATTCGTTGGTTGCAAGCTAATATAAAATCAACAGATAAACGGAAAGTGCTGCTAATTCCCAGAATTGGGACAAATTTAAAAGATATAATTGAAAAGATTTTAAATATTGCAGAATTTGAAGTAGATAAATTAGATGAGTATCGCAAACGTTTAAATCAATCAAGTCGTACTTTTACAGATAAGGGTGCAAGAGAACAATTATTAAACAATTTAGCGTTTCAAGTTGGCATTAACGGACAACATACACGCGCTAAACTTGCTGATGAGGAAACTCAGGAATATTTAATCGAAAATTTACCTGCTTTGCTATATGATAATTTTTTTCGAGAGCATTTATTAAGAGATGGAGAGATTATTCATCGTTTAGTAATTCATACATTGGGATATCAATATACTATTGAAGATATTAATGAACGCCGTGAGTTTTCTATCGAAGATTTGCCTCTTAATATTTTGAATATTCAAAAAGCTGGAGAAAAGGCACGAGAATTTTATAGTTTATTAATAAATGATGAGGATATACAAAAGCAAACTGTGACTTGGTTGAATGATCACTTAGATGAAGCTATCACCCAAGTTTTGAATTTTGGTCGAGAAGACTTGCAGCAATTAATGCGCGAAGTACGAGAAACATTAGCAGAAAAAAATATTGAATTAGTACTTTTAATTGAAGATTTTGCTAAATTGCAAGGTATTGATAGAGAAGTATTGGAAGCAGTTTTAGCAAGACCTCAGCAAGCTGGAAATAAGCCATTATGTGCTATGCGTACAGCCTTAGCTTGTACTACAGGTTATTTTAAAAATTTGATTGATACAGTGCAACAGCGCGTTACTTTCAGCGTCAATCTTAATATTGATACAGTTGGGAAGCAATCTTTAATTACTCAGGATGATATTCAAGTATTTGTTGCTAGATATCTGAATGCTGTTCGCTTAAAGGAACAAGACATTGAAAACTGGGCTAATTCTCAAAATAGAGATGAAATAGAAAGTGCTTGTAGCGAATGCGAACATTCCCACGCTTGTCATACAGGTTTTGGCCATGTTGAAGGAATGGGTCTTTATCCTTTCAATTCTAAAGCTTTAGAACAGATGTTTGGTAGGGTAAATCCAGATGAATTTAACCCCAGAATTTTAATTAGAGATGTATTAAAATACACCTTGGAAAATTCTATTGATGATATTGAAAATGGGCGTTTCCCTTCAGTTACTTTAGGAAAACACTTTGGTAACATGAGATTGAGTGCTGAAGTTAGGTTAAATATTCAAGCTAAAGACGCGCAAAATATCAAGCGTCGTGAGGTATTTTTAGACTTGTGGGATGATAGTAATGAACTTTGTAATTTGTCGCCAGAAGTTCATACTGCTTTTAATTTACCTCTGCTTGATGTTAAGACTAAACCGAGACAAATTCAGCAGGTTACACCCCAACCTCGTCAAGTAACACCAAGCGTTGTAGATCCTTCAGGGGAATATAAGATTGATACTTTAGTTCAAGAGATTCCAGAAACGCTGACAAAAAAGCTGGAGATCCTCGACAGTTGGAACAATCAAGAAATTTTACCAGATGCGATCGCCAAAGATATCCGCGAGTTGCTTTTCCCCGCTATCATCGAAAAAATTGAATGGGATACTGAAATGCTGCTGAAAAGTAGTTTCGTCGGTACTGGTGGTAAGTTGGTTCAGCAGCGAAATCTCATTTTCTATAACCCTAAAGTCAAGAGAGGGAGCTATTCTGGGGTTATTTTATCACTTCCCCTTAACCCAGACGATGACAAGGAATTTACAGAAACTGCATACGTATTTCAAGGTATTTTAAAATACAATTACTATAAGAACTGGAAATTTACCAATGGCGATCGCTATTTTCGCATGTATGCAAAGTATCTAGAACGTTGGAGTCAGTACGTCATCGAAAAAATTCGCCTTTATCCCCGCGAATCTGGTGAACCTTGGAACCCCGTACCTGCTGCGGTGGAATTACTAGCGATTAGTGCCACGATGGCAGGGTATCCTACTAATACGCTCGAAAATCTGATTAATTCTTTGTTTATCGACTTAGATAAAAATGATGATACAAATCGTGCATCTAGTTGGAAAAAGCTGTTTGATACTTTTAGTCTCAAGAGAAACCGAGAAGCATTATTAGATATTGTTAAAAGTCGAATTGCTTGTACAAAAGGCAGTAATTCAAATTTTCAAATTATTGATGCAATTCAAATTATTGAACCTCTAGAAAAAGTGCGTAAATCTTGGCAACCTCAAGAGCAAATTCCTGAAGATGTCCGCGATAAGTTTCCAGAGTTGCAAAAGGTACGTCAACAAGTCGATGAACTCCTAGAGAAAGCTATCCAAGAAGAGTACGAACGTCAGTTTAATATTTATCAATCTCTAGTATCTGAGTTGGGAGAGGAGATTAATAAAGAGAAAGTTCTTAAGACTCTCGAAACTGCAATGATTTCAGCACAAGGTGAGGGTGTGTTTCGTGGTAGGAAAGACTTTGTTGGAATGAAAGATATACTAAATAAATTTAGACGTACCGCAATTACCAAGTATCAAGATACAATGAAGCGCGTACAAACTGAGAAAGACAACCCAGAAAGTAAAGTTGGTAAATTACTTCAAGACTTGAGTGAAGATTATCAAAAAATTATTACTGATTCTTCAGAATTCTTCGATAATACTAATAATTTTCTCGATGCTTCGATTCTTGAAGCAAAAAGTCGTATTGCAGAATTAGAAAAATCTGATGCTGCAACAGTAGAATCTAGTTACCAAGAAATTTGTGAGGGGTTAGCTAACTTACGGAATCTCATGAATGAAATTAAAGGGGATACAAAATGCTCTTAGAAAAATCACAGGAACTAATTGAGTTATCTCAACGTAGAAAATCTCTGCAAAACTTTGCAGCTAATCTTCAAATTATTCAAGATAGAAAAAATAAAATTAATGATACAATTGCTGCTATTCAGCCGCTAGCGGAAGGATTACAAGCTTTTCGACAAAGAGGTATGATAGATATCGAGTTGGCTAATAAAACAGATAAAATAGTGAATTTAATTATCAAGATAGAGGAAAAATTAAGTAATAATAATGAATGGATTTTTGATATTGAAAACATTGAAATTAATAATTTAAAGTCCGATGCTGAAAGACTAAAAAATACGCTAGAACAGCAATTGAGTAAATGTTGGCAAAGGTATCGCGATCAAAAAATGCCTAGCACTAACAATGAAATACTCAATTTACTGGCTAAAGTAGAAGCTTTTAAACAAACAGTTTTACAAATTCAGGATATAGAGAAAGATTTAAAAAACATTCGTTATCCTAAAAATAATGCTGAATTTGCAATATGTGAACTTAAAATAGAACAATTAAAACATTCTTGGAAGAGTCTCAAGTCTGATGAATTTCCAGAAGCTGTATCGCATTTCCTCCAAGCAGTATCTGAGGAAGGAGCGGATTTAAGTCTTTTAACTCCAGAAGTTCAAGATTGGATTAATCAAAATGGCATTTCTGATTCTTTTAAAATTCGCTTGACTTAAAGTAAAGGCAGAGCAAGGGTGACTACCAATTGGGATAAAATAATTAGAGAATTTTTAGATAAGTTGGAACGCCAGGAAGTCCAACTTTTGACGTGGGGAATTATTGATGGTGGATTTTCTGAAGATGAAATTAAAGAACTTGCGGACGATTTTCTAAATAATTGCGAGATTGATGAGGATGTTTGGGATTTTATAGAGCAAATCGTTGATCGCAAATTGTTATTTGAATTCAACCTCAGAGGCGATCGCCTTTTTCGCACCAGGATGGCGGAAGGGGTGAGATTATTTGCCCGTCTCCGCCAACTGTTCCCGAATAATAGTTGGCAAACATCTCCTACCTTAGTTGCTGATTATCGCCTACAAATCCGTCCGAGAATTTATCCCAAAAGATATATTACGCCAGAAACAGTAATTAAACAGCTAGAGGCAGATAAACTATTAACTCCAATACGAAAAAAAGCTGTTGCAGCTATACTAAATTCGCCATTGCGTGGTGAGGTTCAACTTGCAGATTTTCAGCTACGCGCTACAAGCCGGATGCTGCGGGATTTAAATAGCACGAAAAGTCGCGGGATGATTGTCTGTGCTGGGACAGGAACGGGGAAGACTTTATCTTTTTACTTACCAGCACTGGCGCATATTGCAGGGTTGTTGAAAAAGAATGAGTATTGGAGTAAAGGACTAGCAATTTATCCCCGTAACGAACTTCTCAAAGACCAATTTTCTGAAACCTATCAAGAAGCACGTCGTCTTGATGCTGTCCTCAAGGCAGAAGGTAAGCGTAAAATTCTTATTGGTGCATTTTTTGGCTTAACTCCCAAAAGCGCAACTCTGGATCGGGTACAGGATAAATGGGAAGCTGAAAGTGGTGGGTTTACTTGTCCTTACCTGCGGTGTCCCAGATGTGAGGGTGCGCTATCTTGGCGACGGGCTGATTTAGAAGCAGGTAAAGAACAACTTTCTTGTCTCAATCCATCTTGCGGTGCTGTTATCCAAGAAGATGAAGTAATTTTAACACGCGATCGCATGACGAAAACTCCCCCAGACTTGGTTTTTACCAGCACAGAAATGCTCAATCGGTCTATGGGAGACTCCCGTTACGGTCATATATTCGGCATTGCAACTGCGAAAAAGCCTCAGATAGTTTTGCTCGATGAGGTGCATACTTATACAGGTATCCACGGCGCACAGGTTGCTTACCTGTTACGACGTTGGCAGAAAATAATTGCCACAAAAGTCCAATTTACGGGTCTTTCGGCAACATTAGAAAGTGCAGCAGAGTTTTTTAGCCAACTTATAGGCTTAAATCCTGGTTCTATCGAGGAAGTTTCCCCCAGCGAAAATCAAGTTGCGGAAGGCACGGAATATCAATTAGTTCTCAGAGGCGACCCCGTATCTGGAACGAGTTTACTGTCTACAACGATACTAACTTCGATGCTGCTACGGCGCATCCTTGATCCATCTGAAGACCCTCCCAGCCAAGGGTTCTATGGTTCCCGTGTTTTTGCTTTTACTGACGATTTAGATGTTACCAACCGCTTATTTCATAACCTTTTGGATGCCGAAGGATGCGACAGTTGGGGTCGTCCTCTGCGGGGAAGACAGCCATTTGCAGCATTGCGATCGCATAGTGCATCTGAGGGGAGCGAACGCTTGGTTGCTGGGCAATCTTGGCTTTTATGTGAAGAAATTGGTCATGGGTTGGAATTGCCTTTAAGTATTGGCCGCACTAGTTCCCAAGATACTGGAGTTACCCCAAATAGTGATGTAATTGTTGCTACTGCATCCCTGGAAGTGGGATTCAACGACCCAGAGGTTGGAGGTGTAATTCAGCACAAATCACCGCGAGATATGGCTTCATTTCTCCAAAGAAAAGGACGTGCTGGACGACGGCGAATTATGCGACCTTGGACAGTGGTGGTGCTTTCTGACTACGGACGCGATCGCATTGTCTATCAAGGCTATGATATGTTATTTAACCCAGTTTTAGAAAAGCGATCGCTCCCCATCCAAAACCGCTATGTTATTCGCACATCTGCGGTTTTCGCTTTTATGGATTGGGTAGGACACCAGTTAGCAGCAATCAAAGGAAGTGTTTGGTATGATTTTGCCAGCCCATCTGAATACGCAAAAAAACGCCAGCAATTAGAAATAGAACTAATTGAAAAGATTCTCGAAACAGAAACAAGACAACTCGAATTGGCAGCATATCTGCAATCAGCCTTGAATTTGAGCAAAGATGAGGTCGAAGCTATTCTCTGGGAAGCCCCAAGGTCATTGATGATGGTGGTACTTCCCACTTTGCTGCGGCGTTTAAAGTCTAATTGGTATCGCTTTTCAGTACATCTAAATGAATCAAACCAAGATTATCAAACCAACGACCCCTTACCCGATTTCGTTCCCCCCAGTTTATTTAGCGACTTGCTCTTACCAGAAGTAAAGATTACGACACCTCCCAAATTGCGTAATAGCCAGCCAGATATTAACCTCATGCCCATTATTCAAGCACTGAAAACCTTTACACCAGGCAGGGCTAGTCGTCGTTTTGGGGTACAACACATCCATGCAACTCACTGGATTGCTCCCCCGAATTGGCAAGAAAGAGAACAAAATTTACCAATAGAAGACTACTGTACTGAATTTGAAGAAGCGGGAATTTTTCAACTTTGGCAAAATGGAGAAATTGTAGATATTCGCTGCATTCGTCCTTGGGCAATCAATCTTACACAAGTTCCTGCCAGCATTTCCGTTCGTTCTAATGCCCAATTAAAATGGTGCAGTCAAATAATTCCTCCCGACTCCGGTATTAAACTCGAATTACCCCAAGGTTCCTCGTGGTGCAAAATTATTAGAGAAGTTTGCTCCTTTACCCACATCCAACAATCGCCCCTTGAAGTGCGGCGGTTTGCGATCGCCTCCCATGCTAACATCCGTTTTCAAAAAGGTGACGAACTCGATACGACAATTCGCTTCACCCAAAGACACGATGGTAGTCCAGCAGCTGTAGGATTTGCCCAATCTGTTGATGGTCTAGTATTTCGCTTTTGTATTCCGCCTAATTTCAGCATCAGTCCCAGCGATTCTAATCCAGAGAAGATTTGGGCGTTTCGCACGGCATATTTCCGATATCGGTTCTTGATAGATGCCAGATTGTGTGAATTAACAAATGTCTTTCAACGAGAGTGGCTTTATCAAATATATATATCGATGCTTACCGCCCGCGCCTTGGCAGACCAAATCTCACTACCTGAAGCTTTTGAGGTGCTTTTGGGTGAAAATATGGGTCAAGAAATGGCAAGGGTTCTGGACAATATCTTTCAAACCTTGAATGTCGAAGAAACCCTACTGGAAGAAGGGGAATCTGCACCGGAACAAATTCAGGGACGGCAGAGGGTACATGATAGGTTGCTGGCACTTGCCAACGCAGATATCATCCAAACTATATTAAATGATCTTGCACCGATTCTCTGGTCAGAACCTGAAGAGGCGTGGCATTCTTGGGCAGCTTTACGTTTTAAAGCGACCTTGGGAGGGGCGCTGCTGGATGCTTGCGGGCAATTGTGCCCCCACTTTGATTTGGGCGACCTGATTTTAGATATCGATCCTGGCCCGCGTCCACTAGATGCACCTGCTATTTCAGAGGGAGTAGAAGAAATCTGGATAACTGAATCTACCATTGGTGGCGGCGGGGTGATTGAGGAAATCTTGCGGCGCTATGCTGCTGATCCGGCGAATTTTTTCCAATTGGCGGGGAGTGCGTTGTCACCTGCGGATTTTGAGATTGTGGACTCGGAACTGACGCGGTTATTGGAGTTAACCCAAACCAGTGTTGAGGTTGTCGATGCAATGGCTGATGTGCAGTTAGCCGAAGGACATAGTGAATTAAAACAAGCAAGCGATCGCCTCCGCAAAGTCCTGTCCTCTGAGGGAATTTTGGTAACGCATCCGGTGATGACTGCAATTAACGCACGAGTTTTGCGTCCTGGAAGTACCCCGGAAACCGATAAACTACTGCTGGATTTGATTCGTTTGTGGCATCAGGAAGAAGCGCGTTTAGGTATTGAAATTGATGCGCGGGTGTTTGCCTATGTCGCCAGCAACGATGACCAGTTGGATCAAGCGTTGTTGCATCTTGGTTTAGTGCAGCCTAATCCTTATTGGCGGTTTCAAGTGATTTATGGGCTGTTGTGGGCGAGGGGAAATATTATTCGTTCTCGCGCCTTATCTTCCTATAATCCCTTTGTTGTGATTCCTGAAGCAGATAGAGAAATTTTACTGGATGTTTTGCAAGTGGGCGATGCTTTCAACGGGCTATGCCTACGTACAGTTTGGCTGAATGAACCCAACTGGCGAGAACAGGTGGAGGAAGCGTTTAAGCAAGGTGCATCGGTTTCGCTGATAGCGCCTCCTGATGCGAGAGGAGATTTAAAGTCAGCGATTTTGAGTTTAGCAGTCGAACCGATGGAACTTGGGTTTTTGCAGGTTTATCCATTGGTGGAGGGGGTGCAGAGGTATCCGCGAGGGTTTGGGGTGAGGCTACGGGTGCGAGAAACGGTGCAGTGATAATCTGCTTGAAGATAAAGTCTGACCATCCAACACAATATGGATATTAACCAACAAAAAGAACAATTTAGTATTAGCTATATTAGAGCGATCGCCGCCGTTGCAGGTTATTCTTTGTATAGACCAGAAGTTGATAACGACAGCGTAAATTTAGGCATAGTCTGTAGAGGTGGTACAGGTAAAATCCTTTCCCCTAGACTATAACTACAACTAAAATGTACATCTATAGGTATTCTGGATGAGAACTATATTAAATCTCCCTACGACCGAATCATAGCATTCTGCTGAAAAACTACGGGTTTCAAAATGGACGGGGTTTAGGACAAATTCATAGTTTTGTTTTTATCTTTTTTACTAGTATCAATATTTCCTTGCAAGTCAGCTTCCCCAACATGATATCCTCTTTTATCAAAAACTTCTAAGTGAGCAGCTTCACCATAATGTAAATTATCTACATACCAATACATTACTGTAAGCAATTCACAATAAATACATCTGCCATCATACTTTCGCGAAGTTTTTTGAAATCTTGTGGTGTCTCGGAAAATCGTTTGTTCATCTCTTGGAGGTTCAGTAACATCTAAAGAATATTCTAGTGAGCTTAGATTTAATTTATTTTCTAACCAATATTCCAGTGCTGGTTTACTATCAACACCATCTATACATATCTCATTGTCTTCAATATTATTTTTAATGACTGTAATTAAACAACAGTTAACAATATCTGGGTGAGTGATTTGAAAACTAGAATTAATAAAATTAACTAACAGATATTCTTTATTACTGTTTTGACCTTTTCGTTCAGCTACTTCTGCCAAAGAAGTATTACAAACATTTTTATAATCATTGTCAATAGTTAAGCAATCAAATAAATCTTTTGAAGAATGCAACTGCTCTGTACGCCATTGCTTGGGATTTGACTTATTGAAGACGATATTAATAAAAGCAGTTTTCAAGGATTTATCTTTCAGTTGGTTAAGACTAGCATTGAAACTAGATCCTTTGATGGCTTCATAGTTAGCATATATATTGCTATCTTCTTTATAAAGTTCTTTATCTTTAATTTTTTGATTGATTAATTCAAAAATCAAATTAAATATTTTTATAGCATCCCGGAATTCTGCCTCTGTCATAAACTGTCCTTCTAGGGATACTTCGTTAATAAATATTTCCATTACTTACATTCCAAAAAGCCGAGAGAAATCTTTATCCATTTGGTCAAAAAATCCTTCTGGCCATTCTTCAATTCCTCCGTTTGGCTGGACGGGGATTTGCACTACTGGCTGCTCTGGATTTTGCTGAAAATATAATATCCTTAAATCGTCTGGAGTGACAATTGTATCAAGAACAGCTATCCGCAGAGCATTCAAGATGTGGTCGCTGTGTGATTCAATAAAAACTTGTACACCACAACTGCTAACTCTAGCTAAAAATTGAGCTAATCGGGATTGCGCTCTTGGATGCAAATGTGCTTCTGGATTTTCTACGATTAATATTTCACCTGGTTGAGCAATCAATCCTGAAACAACAATTGGCAAAATACAATGGTATCCAAACCCAACATTAGCTGGTTTAAAACGCTCTTTTGAATTACTCGTATTAAATAAAAGCTCGAGTATATTACTGTCAGAACTAGGAATTTCGACCTTTGCTCCATTAAAAATTTCGTTAAGCCATTCTTCTGTTTGAGTATATAAAGTCTTGGCATCTTGACCTAGACATAACTTTTCATTGATTAAATCATCTCTCTTTTTATAGAGTAAGTTAACTGTAAATTCTCCTTTTGCTCCTACATTTGGAAATTTGTTCAAAGTAGCTTTAGGATAAAATTCTTGCGGGCCTAAACGGTCTGCTGAAATGTAATGTATCTTGTAAAAATATAGAGATTTATGCAACGAATACACATCCAATCTGAGGCTGTATTTTTCTGGGGTTTTAAAATCATATCCCTCGCCATAGAAAGGTAATAAATTAAGAAGACGACAAGATCCTGTTCGTTCCGGTACTAGCCCTGGTAATTCACCTTGGTTTCCTTCATCAAAATCAAATCTATTTAGATTCAAAATATCTGAATCTTTAATCTTTTTGTATACTCCTTCAAATCCATAATCAGATTTTTTTCTATTAAAATTTATGATCCCTTGATCGGAAAAGGTAATATTGCTTATCTGAGCTACCATATCATCTTCAAAATTTTCCTCAAAATCATATTCTGCATAGCCGTGAAGTTTGAGATTATCTTCTTGATTAGGATTCAGAATATGTTTATCTTCATAATGGTAGATAAATTTGATTGATTCATTTCTGGAAATACTAGTGTTTTTAATATCTGTAAAGCTACTTAAGTTTACACAACTACCATTTAATACAACTTGAGACGCACTATCATTATGCTCAATAGATTGCCTCATTAATAGCAAAGACTGAAGAAGCGTAGACTTACCACATCCATTTATTCCTGTTAACAGAGTTATTTGACCTAATAGGAAAGATGTTCTTTCTTTAAAAACTTTAAAATTTTCTAATTCTATTTGTGTAAGCATTATACATTTCCTAAAACTTCTTGTGCTAGTTTAAATCTAGTGATTACTTTAGCTTTACTACTTGTAGCATATCTTATAGCATCAATATATTCTGGATTTTGTAGTAACTTATCAAAGTTATGCTGAATATTAATTTTATGGTCTTGTAAAAAATCATCACTGTTGATTGAGAAAAAATAAGAAACCGATTCAAAAATAGCAATATTTATTCTTCCTCTCCTTTCTGCTGCTGGCAAACGGAAGTTTCTTTTACCAAAAAAGTCATAACTTAAATTCATAACTCTGATAAAATCTTTTTTTAAAATTTCTATTTCATCATCTTTCATAAGATTAATTTTTTTCATTGCATTGTCCAAGAAATCGCTTAATCTTCCCTGATATTCTCTTTCATAATCAAAAATTTTAAATGCTAAGTAGCGCAAAATGGCTTCTCTATCTTTCATTCTTTTAGGAGATATTCCATAATCAATAGCTCTTTTAAAATAATCTTTTTCTGATAAGTCTTTTAGGAGTTGAGTAGATTTTCCTGAAAAAATACCGTTTCGGACTTCTTGACGCTCAAGATATGTCCCACTCGTATTAATTCTATTAAAAATATCGTAAACAACTTTGGCTGGTACAGAAGGTTTAATAATGTATATATAAAGTTGTTTATCTTCTATTCTCGTTTGATAGTCACCTGGTAATTCTTTGAGGGTTGAAAAATTATAATCATTCAAATCTGTTAAAGCTTCTAAGCCTGTTAAGTTAAATTCATCATTAACAAATTCGTGTAATGTGGTTATTCTTTGTAAACCGTCTACAATAATATACTTACCTTTTACAGTTTGATTAACACACAAAGGAGGTAATGGAAAGTTAAGTATTAGTGATTCAATAAATTTGCTTTTTTTCTCTTGTGTCCAAACTAAATTACGTTGAAAATCAGGATCAATAATCAGTTTGTTGTTATCATATCTTCTCATTAAATCGAAAACTGTTTGAATATCTACTCTAATGTCAATATCTGCTTGAGTAGGGTCATATGGATACAACCCTCCATTATCACTTCTATCTTCTTCAGCAGTATCTTCATCTTTTTCAATTACATCGCTATCTTGTTCTTCAATATCCATTTATTTTGACTCCTTTTGTTAGTTTATATACTCGATATTCTAGTGACTTTAAGTGGATCTTGAAGCACCTGATAATTTGATTATCACATCTTCTAGCAACTCAGAATGTCCTCTTGCTATATCCACTACAGCCTAAGCTAAACTTTTGCCAAATCTCCAACTTACTCTAAACAATCTTCGTCACCTAACTCACCAACCGCAGCCAGTGCATCTAGCTAGTTTTACCTGGATATCTAGTATGCTCGTTATCGATAACATCGGCAAAAGTTCATATACGTAGAATTATCTGAAAATTACTCGCTCGCACCTAGAACGCTATAATCATTGATTAATTGAGGCACAATAGAACCAAAGGCACTGTGAATACACGATGACTACTCAATTGATGGTTCAACCCTCATCCTTAATGTCTTCTGGTATCAGGATGAGCGAATTCGGTGATATTTATCTTTTTAAATTTACCGATGAGCTACAGTCTCGCTTTGAAGAACTGTTGCAGAAGAAAAAAGCTGATACGCTCACTCCTGAAGAAGAAGCTGAATATGTAGGCATTTCCGAACTTGAGCGAATATTTACCTTGATTAACGCTCAACTAGCAGCCAAAAGTAAATGGTGTCCGAACAAACTCGAAGACTTGTAAGAAAACGAGCTGAATATCTCTGCGAATACTGTCACTCTCCAGAATACTTGAGTCCAGACCGTTTTACCATTGACCATATCATGCCGCAGTCTTTGGGTGGCTCTGATGAATTGGATAATTTGGCATTAGCTTGTCATCGCTGTAATGAGCGTCACTATAATTTTACAGTAAGTACTGATCCCAACACTCAAAAACAAGTCCCTCTATTTCATCCCCGTCAGTAACAATGGTCTGAGCATTTTATCTGGACAAAAGATGGAATAAAAATTATAGGTACAACTCCTACAGGAAGAGCTACTAGCGATCGTTTTGACTTCAATGATCAACGTCGGGATGAGCCTTCGATTCAAGTTGCTCGTCGTTTTTGGGTAGAAGCGGGTTGGCATCCGCCTCAGTTAGATTCACGTCAAGAATAAGAAGAAATGTCATCCCGCTATATTCACTCCCGCCTAAGTTCCCGCCAAATCCCTGACTTACTCCAAACAATCTTCGTCGCCGAACTTATCACCCCCAGCCAATGCGTGTGGCTTGTTTCTCCGTGGATATCTGACATCCCCGTTATCGATAACACCGCCAACACCTTCCTATGCTTAGAACCCTCATGGAGTCGTTCCCGCATTCGCCTCTCCCAAGTCCTCGCCACCCTAGCCGAACGGGGAACGACTGTACACATTGCTACCCGTCCCGACTCTCACAATCACAGATTTATTGAACAAATCAAAGGCAAAACTGACTATCAGGACGTTCCCGTGCGATTCCACATTACCGAAGAACTCCACGCAAAAGGTATCCTGGGAGATGGGTATTATCTTGCAGGTTCGATGAACTTCACCTACAACGGTATTACAATCAATGAGGAAGTTGTAACTTATGAAACATCCTCAGAAGCGATCGCCGAACAACAGTTGATTTTTACTAACCGATGGGGAGGGGCGTAATACTATTTTGGATTTTGGATTATTTAATTTTTATCCTGTAACGATTTAAGTACTTTTTATTACACACCATAATATATTAACCATGTGATATTCAAAAGCAATGACTAATGCCAGCAATGCAGATATCCGCCACTTCCTAGAGCAGTTTTTTGGCACTGACAACAAATTTGACCTTGGCAAGATTGAACGTGGCGAAGGAAAACAAGCCAAAATCCGTCCTTGGGTCGAGTTGTTGACCAAAGGCGAACCTCAGCCAACAATTCTTCCCTGCTGGCGTTACGAGAGTGTAGATTGGTACGCCATCGCCCTTTCGGAACGCCAATTACGCCGTTTGAGTGAAGAATTAATGGCGTTTGTTGGCCCCACATATTCGACATTTCGTGGACAAAGAGCGCAACTAAACCCCCAAGACCCTATAGAATTAGCAGTTTACGAATTTACTGGAGGCGCTGCGGTCAAACTGTGCGGACAAGCGACAGATGTTTGGGAAGCACTAGAGCAGATGCGCCGAGTGAGTGAGAGACGGGTGAAACGGGTCGCAGATATTCCCCGTCCCACAGGTCGCGTACTGCGGGACTTTTATATGGCATTGCAAGCAGGCGATCGCATTGCTGCGGAAAACTCACTACAATACCTTGTAGACCAGCATCGTCTGGATGCGCTGAATCTGCTGTTTCTGCGGGTGCAACTCTTAGCAGAACTAGAGCAATGGAACGAGTTGCTTACCCTCCCGGAACTAGGCAATCTTTTGCAGGTTCGCCGCCCCTTCGCCGTTACCCAAGCTCTGCTGAAGGCAGTATACCGCACTGAACTACAACATTTTGAGGACAATAACGCCCCAAGCAGTGCTGTAACCTATTTCCAAGAAGTAGTTTTCCCGCGTTACAACAATCTTTTTGCTGTCCGTGCAGGCAGTAAAATCCCGGAAGTATTGAAATTATTTATGCTGCTGGCGGTGGGTGGAGAACCAACGAAACCTGCACTTCGAGACGAACTGTTAGCAATTGCGGAAGTTGAAGAAACTCACCGCAGCTATTTGCAAAGGTTAGCTGCACTGCTAAAAGATGCTACCCCGAACAGCGAAGGCGACCCCCTGCAACAAGCCGAACAGCTATCCAAAAATGGAGACTTTGATCAAGCTTTTTCATTGCTTTGTAATGCTCCGTCGTCGAAAGAGAAAGTTCGCTTGCTCCTTCAATGCGCCTACGAGTTACAAACTTTGGCAGTGGAAAAAGCTGTATTGCAAGCCTTTGACGAGTTGACTGCTGACGAGCAAACAGCCTTACTAAAGGTACGTTGGAACCAAGATTTTCTTACCCAACTGCGGGGAAGCCAGGAAGGTACAACAAAAGACACCCCAACAGCTTTATCTGTCCCAACGAATTGGTTGGAGTGGTTATGGCAACTGGATAAAAAGCCAACCTGGGAACGAGCGTTATACACTGCACACCAGGGTTCTGCCGAGTGGGATGTGACTAGCTTGCTGATGCAACCACAGGCGGTAGCAGAATTTGACGAATTGTTAAGTAAAGTAGGCTCAACAGCTGAGTCTATCCTGCACGATGCGCTTCCTTACTTGCTGGGATTTTTTCAGAAAGATGAGCAATTTCCCCGTGGCGAGTTCGAGAGCCTTTATTACTCATTGCTAGAACTACTAGTCCTGAGTACAGAGGGTGGGGATGTTGATTTGGTTTTGTTCAATGATTTAGCGATCGCTATTTTAACTTTGGGAGTTAATACAGCAAAATATACTGAGATTGTAGACTATGCTTTGGAGCTTTGGGACAGGTTCGCCTCACCCAAAAAAGTTGATTGGATGCTTGATTTAATTGATGTACTAATATCATATCCCTGCCCAGTCCTAGAAAAGCGCGAACAACTTCTATTTGCTACGGCTGAAACTCTACGCCGTTTTACAGAACGTATTGATGAAGTGCAAAGGGGAATCTTTCGCGCTTTGGTAAAAGATTTACACTTAGGAGAATCGTTTCCAGATTTGCTTGACGAACCAGCGAGTTTAGTCGAGCAAAATCTGGAAGTTGAGGTGAATATTTTCCAAAAACTCAAGAGTAAATCTGTTCTTATTTACACTCTCACAGAAACCGTAGCAATCAGAGTAAAAAGTATTTTAGAAGCAGCTTGTAAAGAAGTGACAGTTTATCTCAGTCATGACAAGGGAGGTAATGATAGGCTGCGTCAGTGGGTGAGAAATTCTGACATTGTTGTGATGGTGACGGCTAGTGCTAAACACGCAGCCACAGGTTTTATTGAAGCGAATCGTCCATCGCATCTTGCGCCGATTCTTTTGGTTAACAGTAAAGGTAGTGCAAGTATCCTGCGTGTGATACGAGAGTATTTAGCTGGGTGAAGAATCAAGAGGTAAGAATAGGTTGTCTTCAATAACTGCGCGGACTTAGGGAGATACTTGACACCTTCACGATACATTGCTCATCGAAATAATACCGACATACTCACGCAAAACCCGATGGCAAGCATCAACATTTGTCTTTGTGTTGGAAATGATTGGTTTTCCACTTGCACCAACTTGGGTTACTCCTCAGCACTTCTTGAGTTGAAAAAGTTATCACAAGATAAATTTTCTTGTGAAGCTGATGCTATCAAAGCATTATCAAAACTATCAAAATAATTTAAATATCACCAAATTCAGGAGAGTAAAGTTACGGAATTTATATCTAATAAAAAAGATAATCAAGCCGGAATATATTACCGACTTTCAGCTACAGTATGCAAAAATGAAAGTAAAATCAATACATAAATTCTGAGTGCAGGGCGTTTCATTATTGCCACAAATGTTTTAGATTCAAGGCAGCTACGTGACGATTTAATGCTGAGAGCAGGTAAAACCCAGGGCAAACGCATCTAAATTACTCTTGATCGCAACAAAGGTTAAGAAGCAACGAAAAAATCAGGATTTCGCGTTTGATTATTTTTTAAGCCCCAAAGCGATCGCCTTACTCAAACACTACTAAGAGCTGTATATCATTACGAACAAGAAAAATTCTAATATCCATTTCTGTAGGTAATATATCTGCCTAATTCCATGAAAACTTCGGGACTGTCAAATTCTGACTTTGGTCGCTTCCAGCAACTTGACGCTGGCATAAATAGCATCAATATAAGGTGTAGGAATTTGAGTAAGTTTTCCCAATTCTGCCACCGCGCCAACAATAGCATCTATCTCTGTAGCGCGTCCGGCTTCAATATCTTGTAGCATTGAGGTTTTATGGGCACCAACATTTTCTGCCCCATTAATTCGTTGTTTTAAAGTAATGCCAAACTTTATACCCAAATTTTCGGCGATCGCTTGAGTTTCACTCATCATTTGCCGCGCTAGTTCGCGGGTGAGAGGATAGCGGCAAATATCTTCTAGAGTAGCACCAGTTAAAGCACTGATCGGATTAAATGCCACATTCCCCCACAATTTGATCCAAATTTCCGTGCGAATTTGATTGCGGATTGGTGCTTTAAATCCTGCTTGTTTTAAAGTCTGTGCCAATAATTGGATGCGTTCTGTTTTAGTACCGTCGATTTCACCAAGAGTAAAGCGATCGCCTTCAATATGTTTAATTACACCTGGTTCAATTATCTCAGTTGCCGGGTAAACCACACAACCAATAGCACGTTCAGCACCGATACTAGCTTCAATAATCCCATCTGGATCGACAGATTGAATCCGCGTACCTTCATACTCACCGCCATGCTGACGAAAGTACCACCAAGGAACGCCATTTTGGGCTGTCACCACCATTGTGTAAGCATCGTAAAGTGCTGGGAGAAAAGGTGCGATCGCAGGCACACTGTGAGCCTTCACAGTTAAAATTACTACATCCTGTTTTCCTGCTGACTGAATATCGCTAGTTGCCAGAAATGGAGTAGCAATTTGGCTAGAACCATCTGCCAGAAGCAACTTCAGCCCATTTTTTTGAATTGCCTCCAGATGAGAACCACGAGCAATCAGTGTCACTGCTTCACCTGCTAGTGCCAGTTTTGCCCCTAAATATCCACCAATTGCACCCGCGCCAACAATACAGATTTTCATTTTGTCAAAAGAATATGAGTCGTGGAAGACAGTATCTAGTACAACACTGCCTAAATAAACATACTATTCAAAATGACGCGAAAGCCCGGAATACAATACTTTTGACTTTTGACTTTTGACTTTTGACTTACGCACAGCGGTACTGTACTTCGTGGTTGAATTCATCTTGGTTAGACTCAATATTTTGAATAAATGTCGCTCTGACAAATCCCAAATTATGTAGTAAGGTAATAGAACGGTGATTTTCTACATCAACGTCAGCACGAAAATCAAGATTTTGGTATGTCTTAACTAAATAATTAATCATACACTTTACGGCTTCGAGCGCATAACCTTTTCCCCAGAAATTAGGGAAAAACACATATCCAAGCATTGCACTATTATATATAGTAATTGTTGCTTGAACATATCCAACGTAGCATTTCTCTACAAGAGACCAGACAGCCCAATTTAACCAAATTTCCGTTCCATCTGGTGATTGACGACGTGCCAAAACCATTTAGCGATCGCGAAGTGATTGAACGCTTTGTGGCGGCACATCTTCAATAAACTTGTATATACTCGCACTTTGTAATCCATCAAAAAGCAGTTCAGCATGATCTGGTTCTAGTGGTTCTAAACAGAGTCGTTGAGAGTACATTTTCATTGGCGATCTAGACCGAGTACCTTGGACTAACTCATCTTCAACATCAACCTGTAGATGCAACAGTAAGCTGTTCCACATTTAACTTGCATATATTGGGCGGGCGAGACGCCCACCCCACAAGAAATGTACAATTTCAGATTATGTAAACTAGATGTGGTTTAGCTTACCCAATATTGATTAACCCTTAAACAGCTAGGCTTTGCATCGCTGACAGCAGGTGTTGATGAACAGATTTTGAGGCAGCTATGAGCAATCCAGGCAGGCTATAGTTTTTACAAGTATGCAATGGTGGTAAAGTCGAACCGTCCAGAGTAGTTACAATCCAGCCAGCCTCTTTTGCAATAAAAGCGAGTGCAGCACTATCAATAAATTTGCCCGATTTGATCACTGCTCCACTCAAGTCGCCACTGAGAATACCATTGAGATTGGGAATTTGAATATCACTAGAGTAATCATTTGCTATATCGATTACTTTATATTGATTTTTTAGTAAATGTGCGATGGAATTCATTCCCCATCCCAACAAAATAGCAGGTTTAGGAGATGTTATATGTAACGGGGCACAGCCTTCTAAGTTCATTTCCAACGTCCCTTTAAAAGCACCTTCACCTCGGAGGGCATAAAAATAAATGTTTTGAGCAGGGGAAATGGCAATTACTGCTTCAAAGTCATCCGCATTTAGAATACTGAGAATAATTTGGTAATTAGAATGTCCATCCATGTAAAACTTAGTGCCATCAATCGGGTCGAGTGTGACTAAGTAATCACCTTCTGAACCAAGTTCGGTAGCTCGAAAATATTTGGTATTATTAGAACTTTCATATTCTTCTCCATAAAAGCGAGTATCTGGGAAAGTCGCTAGTAATACCACTTCTATCAGATTTTGAATAGCTACATCTGCATCAGTAAGTGCAGCACTAAAAAAGTTGTTTCCTTGTTTTTTGGCGGGAAGTGCAGCAATTTTTGGTTGTAGAAAATGGGCATAGGCTGCTGCCACTTTGAGATGGGGGAGTAAAGTCTCTAAAATTAATCGAGTAGTTGGGGTTGTGGACATTACAGCAAACTCCTTTTAGAAATAATCTCCCGTTGGCAGGGCGATAGAATTCTATATCTAGACAAAATTACGGTATCATTTGGATGCAATAATACCACCGTTGCTATATTACTTTAATCTGTATATCTCAAAGAGCCTATAGATAAATCGCAAGTTTTCTCATAAATTTAAGGGTTTAAGACCTAAGTCAACACTTAATACAGCATTTCATTAATTCATAGCGAATTAATGAAAGGCAATACCCCACAACGCCAATGTGTCAGCTTGCATTGTGAATGCGTTGGCTTGCATTAAAAGCGCCACGCTTTTACACAAAACTATAGCTGTTCTCGCTTGCGTCAAATACAAGCGTTCGTAGGTGCACAGCAATGCTGTGCCCCTACCGTTTATTGGGGTGTACTGTATTCAAACAAGAAGTGGTATATATCCCTCTTCTGTCACTTTCCGGTTATTCTAAATAAAAGGATTAGAAGAAAAAACTCTGCAAGGGAGGTAGGGCAATGGATGTAGAATTAC
>NZ_JBALDC010000023.1:0-7434 GCF_036917575.1 Nostoc sp.
GCTGCAATGAATCAATTTAAACCCTCTTATGCTTCTGGATGATTTAGCTCCTAAACTACTTGCTTATTCCGGAAAGTGACAGAAGAGGGATATCTTCAAATTATAAAAAAGGAAAAATTTCTTGTGGAGCATCGGAAAGAATGCTTGCAAGTTGATGTCTTCCCTAATTATTGTAAGGGTGTGTAAGACTGAATTATTATTGCTAGAAACATTGTATATGACTTTGGCAACTATGCTCCATCCCACGCATAGGTGATAAGCCTAGCGAAATTTTACCTTTAAGTCTCCAGCAACTGCGTAGGCGTAGCCCGTCGTAGATATCGCCATACCTATTAGTAAAAGTTTGCACAAGTTTTCTTCAGCCTTTAACATTATGTCTGCTTAATTACTTGTTAACTTATTAAAACTTTATATAAGGATATCCAAGTTTTCCCGGCTTAGATATCCACTAGCAACATAACCTACATTTAATAGATTGTTATCTGTATTATAATTAATAGTTTTTATTTTTAAATGCTTCTTAGGACAGTTATAAATTCGTCCTTAAGTTGGATGTCAAAATTAGATATATATTTTGATTCAATTTCCAAAGCATATTGAATTCAAATTTTTGTATAATGGAATGCTCTTTGCTAATTATACCTTCTTAAACAATTAGTTATTAGAAAAATTTGTCTGATTTTTACCTCAAGCTTTCATCCAAACAGAATTCAAGAGTGAATCAGAATTTAGTTGGATATTCTGCACTACTGGCGGATAGCGCAGCAGTAACGGATCTGCGTACCCTTACAGGGAAGCAAGCTACGCGCAAGCAATTGCACCAAAGCGTATAAGCTATGTACAGGTGCGTTACATTGCGTTAACGCACCAGACTTTTTAAGAGAAGTTAGCAATGCTAGACTTTTCTAAATTCGCTACTAATTTAACTCCAAATTCTTCCTCAAACACTCCTTTTTTATAATCTAAACTCCAAAGTTCTAAAGCGCAATCATCATCTGATTGGGATGGAAAAATTAGCATATTAACCTGCCTAAGCTGTGAATAATACTCACATTGCATTTGAGAGATCGCACCAATTTGTCGTCTATCTAATGCCACTGCTAATCTTAGAATTGCACTTAATTGACTAACAATTTGTCGCTGTTGTTTAGTCAGCAAATTTTGGTAGCTTTCATGTTTTTTCTTGGGCGGCGATTTGCGATGATAACGCGCTATATTGGCAATAATTTCAATCTCGGTTTCTGTATAGCCGAGTAATTCTCCATTGCGAATTAAATAGTAAGAGTGCTTGTGGTGAGACGAATGGCTAATATAATGACCGCAATTGTGTAATATGGCCGCTGCCCACAGCATTTGTCGCTCATCAGTTCCCCAGTGGTGTAACGTACCTTGAGTTTGGTCAAATAAACTCTCGGCAAACTTTGCCACGCGATCGCTGTATTCTAAATTGATGTGGTATTTATCCGCCAGCTTGAGAACATTTCGTTCCCGAACTGAACTTTGGTAGCGTAGCTTATCTTCAATCAAACCGTGGGTTAACATCCAGTCTACGATTACGCCTTCCCTCAGAGAACGCTCACAAACTGTTACTGATTCACTACCCAAAAGGGTCATTGCTTCCTGTAATATGACTGCGCCAGCGAGGATAACTTCAGGGCGCTTCTCTGGCATACCCGGAATCTCAGCTTTTTCGGAATTACTCAGTTTCCGCAAGCGATTTACCAACTCTTGCAAGTCTTTAAAATTAAATTGGTAGCCATTGAGAGTAGAAGGAATAACACCGGACTTTTCCCGTGCATGAATCATCGCCAGGGTTTCAATTGTGCCCGCCGTACCCACCAAACGCGGAGATTCTCCAAACTCTAGGTTTGCTAAGATTTCTTCTACAGAACGTTCCAACATCCCGCGTGCAAAAGCTTGCAGATACTGGAACTCAGTGTTGTTAATGGGGTCAGTAGTGATTAATTCGCTAGTGAGTCGCACTGCACCAACTTTCGTACTGGTGAGAATGCGGGCTTGCTGACTATCGCCTAAAATCAATTCTGTAGAACCACCGCCAATATCAATAATGGTATGAGGCTGGTTGTTAAATTCCATCCCCGACAGCACACCAAGATAGATTCGCCGCGCTTCTTCTTGACCAGAAATCAAGTTAACGCTTAAACCCAACTCCGTTTCTATTGTGTGCAAAAAATCTTTACCATTGGGGGCTTCTCGCACAGCACTAGTTGCCACAGCAATGATAGTTTCAGCGTTGATCGTTTTGGCAACTTCTTGGAAGCGTCCTAAAGCCGCGATCGCCTTTTTAATGATCTCTGGTTTGAGTTCTCCAGTGGTAAGATGGCGATCGCCAAGCCTCACGGTTTCTTTTTCTCTGGCAATAATGCTAAAAGCTGGTAGTGTAGGGTCAATCTTGACTACTACCATGTGTAGAGAATTTGTTCCCAGGTCAATGGCAGCAATAATCCGATGTTGCTTAGATGGTTGAGTTGGAACACTCTCCCAGCTAGAAACTAAATCCAGCATCTAGTTTTCTCTCTTTATTAAGAAATGATGGCAAACGGTGATATGTCGGGGTAGCTAGCACTGATATTTATGACAACACACTTGCTTAGGCTGAGTGCTGTTAGTAGATAGCTAGGGTTTAGCCCATATTGAGTAAATTAAAAAATACTCAGCCTGAGCAGTTCAGTTTAATCGAGAGTAACTGAGCTATGTATATTTACCCTACTACTTATAACCTCAGTGACTATTTAAAGATATTTAAAGTTGCCACTTTCAGTTATGTTTTTACAAATAACAAATAACGTTATTCTATAGATGTAAAGAAGTGTGAATTAGGGAATAGGAGTAAAAAAGCAAGGAATAGAAATAACTAATTCCCAATCCCCAGTTCCCAGTCCCCAATCCCCCATCAATCCTATGTTAACGACGCCAGAACGTCCCCAGGAACCAATTTGGCTTGTAATTATCCGGCTTTTACGCTGGCATAAACCAGAAGGGCGGTTAATTTTGATGATTCCTGCCCTTTGGGCTGTGTTTTTGGCAGCTTCAGGGAAACCGCCTTTACCTCTAGTTGGTGTGATTATATTGGGTACTTTGGCTACGAGTGCGACTGGATGTGTTGTCAATGATTTGTGGGATCGGAATATCGATCCACAAGTGGAGAGAACACGCGATCGCCCCCTCGCTTCTCGTGCCTTATCTGTGAAAGTTGGGATTGTAGTCGCGATCGTATCTTTAGCTTGTGCAGCAATCTTGGCTTTTTATCTTAACCCCGTGAGTTTCTGGTTATGCGTGGCAGCAGTGCCTGTAATTTTGCTTTATCCAGGCGCAAAGCGGGTGTTTCCGATACCGCAACTAGTGCTTTCCATCGCTTGGGGTTTTGGAGTATTGATTAGCTGGAGTGCGGTAACGCAAAATCTTTCTCAAGCAACTTGGTTACTTTGGGGCGCAACTGTACTGTGGACATTGGGATTTGATACAGTTTACGCCATGAGCGACAAAGAAGACGATCGCCGCATTGGTGTTAATTCTAGCGCTCTATTTTTTGGTAATTATGCTCCTCTAGCCATTGGAATTTTCTTTGCTGGCACAATCTTGTTGTTGTCTTGGTTAGGCGTAGTTATACATCTGCACTTAGCCTTCTGGATTAGCCTTGCAATTGCTACTATGGGATGGGTTTGGCAGTCTCTGCGATTAAGAAAGCGACACTTACCTAATTCTGCTTATGGTAAGATGTTCCAGCAAAACGTGTGGATTGGTTTTATTTTACTTGCTGGGATGATTGCTGGATCTTTATAAGGAGGTAGGAGGCTTTTCCAATTTTTGCACATCTGCGCTAATCATAAGTGGTTAACTTTAGGTGGTTAGGAGTGAGATTCTTATTGAATTAGGCATTAAAAATTTCCCATGCTATTTGATGCGTTTAAAAATCGCAAATCTCCTAAAATCGAATTCATCAAAACTAACCTAACCTGGCGCGTAGCATGGGGAACAGTTGATGTAAATTATGAAAATATAGCTTGGCGAGATGAAAAAATTTCTGTAATTTTACCACGCACAACTTCGGAATTTCCGATGGAGAAATTAGCAGTCAGTTCTAGAGGACGATTTGTTGTTGTTGGTGATGTTTGGTTAACTAACCGAGTGCAGTTGCTGCAAAAGTTGGGAATTGAACCGGATAGCTTTCAAGGAAGTTCTCTGCAACTGGTGGCTAATCTTTGGGAACAATGGGGTAATGAAAGTCTTAGCCAACTTATCGGGATGTTTGCGCTAGTTATTTGGGATAGAGACAAACAGGTGTTGAGGTTGGTTCGCGATCGCATCGGTGTTCATACTCTCTATTACACTACCACTGGTTCAGTTCGTTGGATTGCGCCTCAACTAAGAACTTTAGCACCTCATCGTTCATCCGATTTAGATTTAGTGGCGTTGCGAGATTATCTTTGTTGTGCCTTTGTTCCCGGAGAACGAACCCTTTGGGAACAAGTGCGGGAACTGCGACCTGGAGGCTCTGTCACCAATCAAGATGCATTGTGTGCTTATTTAATTTCTTTTCAAAAGTGTGCTGTTGACTTACCGCAACTTTTAAAACCAGAAGTCTGGACAGCAGTACAAACAGCACCTTGGGTTTTTGCAGAAGATTTATATTCTCAAGCCAGCTATCTGAATCGTTTGATGGCAATGAATATCAAATTTAAAGGCGCTGACCAAATTCTGACCAAAGTCAGTAACTTGACTCAAGCTGTTCTTTTGCAAGGTCGTTCTCCTCTGTTTGACCAACGAATAGTAGACTTAAGTATGGAAATACCACCAGAGTATAAGCTTTCTGGAGTAGAAGAAAAAGCAGTTTTAAAGCAAGCGATTACCTACAGTACGTCTTTGGCGAGCGCAGATATTTTACCAGACAAAATTATTCATCGTCCCAAAAGTGGGATGATGGGACCGGTGCAGTTAGGATTTCGGAAATATTGGCAGCGAGAAGCCAAAGATTTATTGCTCAATCAAAATGCATATATTACTCCTTACTTGAACAAATTACCAATTCGTAGTTGGTTAAACTATCAAGGAGATACTTGGAGTCGTTATGGAGTCAAGCTGTGGTTGCTTGCTAGTTTAGAAATTTGGTTACAAGTAAATCAAAAAGTGCAGTAATGAAAGCAACAAAAGGATACGCTATTGAGATTACTTATGCTAATTTTGAATTTGGAGTAAGCAACATGATTCTTGTTGTATGAATATTTCCTGACTTATGTCAGCATTTTTTGTTTTAAAAACCACTGAAAAAACGTATTTTCAAGTGATTGCCAATTTTTTGGTAATTTATTTTTGATTATTTACTGAGCTAATCTCTGTTTGCGGTGTACTCTCAATATACGGTAACTACTACACTCAACCTTTGAGATCAATTACACCCAGAGGTGAATACCATGAAAAATTATACTCAACAACAGGAATTTATTTTAAGTCAAATCACAAATAAATATTTTCAGCGTCGGGATTTCAGTGGATGTGACTTGAGAGGAATCGACCTGAAAGGAATTGATTTAAGTGGTATTAATTTAATTGGAGCAGATTTGCGTGATGCAAATTTATCTGGCTGTGTTCTGACTCGTGCTAATTTAAGTGGCGCAAATTTAATGCAAGCTAGCTTACGTGAAGCTAATTTGTATGAAGCATCTTTATGTGAAGCCAATTTGACTAATGCTAATTTAACACAAGCAAATTTGTGCGGAACATTCTTATGGCGAGTGAAATTCATAGGTAGTAACCTTTGGGGTACTTCTTTATGTGATGTGGATTTGAGAGAAGCAGACTTAAGTGAAGCCAAATTAATTGAAGCATCGCTGATTGAAGCTAACTTAAGTTTTGCAAATCTCACACGAGCCAAGCTATGTGGAGCAAAATTACTAGAAGCGAATTTGACTGAGGCTAACTTAACCGGTGCAGACTTGACATGGGCAAATTTAACTAAAGCAAACTTGAATAAGGCAAACCTTTGGAAAACAAATTTGATTTATGCGAAGTTGCGAGATACTATCATGCCTGATGGTACAGTTGAGCAACCTCAGATAGTTATTTATTAGCTAGAGGTAGCTTTGCCAAAGTGAGATAATCCTTTGATTTCGTTTCCATGCAGAGCATGGAAACGAAATGTAGTATAATTCAGAATTCAAAAGTCAGAATAAATAAGCTTGAAACCCAATACTTATCGTGTTTTGGGGAAGAGGAAAGGGAAAGAAAAAACCTTATAACCCTTATCCTTTTCCCAAAACTCAATTCTAAATTAAAAATGCTTAACCGAGAAATCTTGAAGCCTTAGTTAATACAACTTCACCATTAATTATAAATCTTCTTTATATGATAAGTAATTTTTAAGCTGTAGTTAATACAGCTTCTTCTGTAATTATGAATGCTCAAGGCGTAGTTAACACAGTTTCTTCTGTAGTTATGAATGCTCAAGCTGTAGTTAACAGAGCTTCTTTTGTAGTTAGGAATGCTCAAACTGTAATTAAAATTAGATATAGCCGTTTCAATTCCAATGCGGTACAGCTTTATACCGAGGAGTGTAGGGTACGGCACTGCCCATTGGTGTCAACTTAAGAAGATGTAGAACCTCAAAGTTCACTCGCTGACCGATAAGAAATAAACACAGGAGAAAATCATGGTTAGTTCATCATTCAACCTGCTGAACCTCTCTACTTTGAATGGCACTAATGGCTTTATAATCAACGGCATTGTAGAAAATGACTTATCAGGCAACTCAGTCAGCAATGCAGGGGACATCAACAACGATGGCATTGACGACCTGATTATTAACGCACGATATGCCGACCATAACGGCAAATTTAATGCTGGGCAAAGCTATGTAGTGTTTGGGGGAAGGAATCTGGGAAGTGGCGGCACCCTCAACCTTTCTGATTTGAATGGTACTAATGGCTTTATAATTAACGGCATTGCAGCAGATAGCTACTCAGGCGGCTCAGTTAGCAATGCGGGGGACATCAACAACGATGGCATTGACGACCTGATTATTGGGGCAACTGGTGCCGACGCCAACGGCAAATCTGATGCTGGGCAAAGCTATGTAGTATTTGGGGGAAGGAATCTGGGCAGTGGCGGTATCCTTAACCTCTCTGATTTGAATGGCACTAATGGCTTTATAATTAACGGCATTGCAGTAAATGACTTATCAAGCTACTCAGTCAGCAATGCGGGGGACATCAACAACGATGGCATTGACGACCTGATTATTGGCGCACCGGGTGCAAAGAGCAACAAAGGCAGCGAGCGTACTGGGCAAAGCTATATAGTGTTTGGGGGAAGGAATCTGGGAAGTGGCGGCACCCTCAACCTCTCTTCCCTAGATGGCACTAATGGCTTTTTGATTAACGGCATAGCAGCAAATGACTCTTCAGGCAGCTCAGTCAG
>NZ_JBALDC010000024.1:0-5217 GCF_036917575.1 Nostoc sp.
GTGGATGTTTGAATGGTTCATTCAACACACTACCTTTGATTTTGCCACCCTTCAGATGTACGGGATTTGTTCAAAACTCAAATAGGATTCCTATACATACTGTAAGTATTGATGAAATGACTGGTATTCAGGCTCTGGAACGAGCATATCCAACAGATACAATGAAACCAGGTAAAATCGAATTTCAAGAATTTGAATATATTCGGCATGGAACACTTTCTCGGGAGCATCATGGGATGTGGCAAATGGAGGGATATATCATTTTACTATTGCTCCAACACGCAATGAAGAAGATTTTAACCGTCATATCGCTGCGATTATAGCAACCAAACCATCTGACGGATGGATTTTTGTCACTGACCAACTTAACACTCATAAATCTGAGTCTTTAGTTCGACTTGTAGCAAAAAATTGTGATATCCATATCGATTTAGGCATTAAAGGTAAGTCTGGTATTTTACGTTCAATGGAATCTCGTGCAGCCTTTTTGATTGATACAAGCCACCGTATTCGCTTTGTTTATACACCAAAACATAGTTCATGGCTTAATCAAATTGAGTGTTGGTTTAGTATACTGACGCGTCGTTTACTTAGACGTGGAAACTTTACTTCAACCAATAACCTTAAATGCCAAATTGTGAATTTCATTGATTACTTTAATCGGACATTTGCGAAACCATTTGTTTGGAAGTTTTTAGGCTATCCAAATACTGCTTCAACTGGTTAGTTATTTCTGCCCCGATGCACTAGTTTAGTAGTCAGCTTGCTTAATTGACGTTTAACAAATTAAAGCGATCGTGCAGGGCAAACGCATCTAATAATTTCTCCTTTATAACAATTTTTGCCTCTATTGTTAGTAAAATTCAAGAATAGTTAGAATCATAGTGTTTACCTATTTGCGCTAAAGGTTTTGGCTACTGTATCTTGTCCCCACTGCCATCAACTCGTTGATAGTCAAGCTATTAGTTGTCCCTATTGCCGGACGACACTCAAAGCTTACGGTCATCCTGGTATTCCATTACACCGCGCCACTGGGGACGGGTATCTGTGCGACACCTGCACCTATCATGCTGATGATACTTGCAATTTTCCTCAGCGTCCCTATGCTAAAGACTGTACCCTCTACCAAAATATTGAAGAGACAAAGTTAGATTTGCAACAGCAGCGTTACACTAACAGTTTTGCGGTAACTGTGAAAAGTTGGGTAAAACGCAATCAGGCTTTGCTGTTACTTTTGGGTTTATTATTGGTCTGTTTGTTGTTCGTGATATTAAGGTCTTGATTTGGGTTCTCTGGGGAGTAGAGAATATAACGCTTCTATGTTGAGTCTAGTACAGACCTAAATAGTTATGATCTTATATTTAAATTGTCTCCCCAGCTAAATTAGAATTAATTGTCGCTGTGATTTCAATTGCTTTCATATAGGAATCCTATTTGATTTTTGAAAAAACTCCGTACATCTGAAGGGTGGCGAAATCAAATGTAGTGTGTCGAATAAACCACTTCTTCCATCCACTTTAGATGCAGGAATGTTGGAATTAAGGCGCAGAAGCGTCGAACCCATGTTTTTGCTTGCAACCAAATATCTTCAATCGGATTTTGCGTAGGGCAATTGGGAGCAAAACGAACACAATGTATTTTCCATTCCTCTGTTGGTAAATCTTGATTTACCTCGGACAAGAAATCTTGAATTTCTTTAGAACGATGGTAGCTCGCACCATCCCAAAAAATCAGCAATCGCTGTTCCTTCGATTCAGCTAGTAAATATCGTAGGTAGTCGATAGTATTTTTTGAGTTTCCGGCTTCGTAGGCTTTGAGAATTAACTCTCCTTCGAGGTAGTCAACAGCACCATAATATGTTTGCTTTTCTCGCTCGTTAACTACTGGAACTGCTATTTCTTGGTCACTTCTACCCCATACATAACCACTTAAATCTCCCCACATTAAATGACACTCATCTATTAGCAGTACTCTTAACTTTCCTGCTTCGATTTCCTCCCGGTTATCTGCCAACACTGTTTCAAGCTCTTTTTTTTTTTCTGCGACAGCATTTGGATTTCCTTTAGGGTTTACTTTGGTGGTTTTCTTCCAACTAATTCCTGCTGCGTTGAACAAGTCATAGTAGCTTTGTTTTGACTCATAAATCACATCATACTCAAAAGCTAGTTTATATTCGAGTTCCCCCAGTTCCCAAAAATCCTTGGTTTGCAACCAACTCAATACCTGTTCTCTTTGTTCGCTACTTAAGTAACTTTTTTTGCCTTTGTGATCTAAGCGCAATCCATCAATTCCGTACTGTTCGTAGGCCTGCTTCCAACCTGTTATCAAACCCAGTGATACATCTAAAATTGTTTGAATTTCTTCATACAAGTAACCTTGATAAACTAACTTTACTGCCAGCGCTTTCCTTACCTCACGGGCATTTGGGCGAAGAGCTATAAATTCTTGTAGTTCTGCTATCGCATCCAAGGCGGTTTCTTCAGATGGAAATATCACAGTTGTCACTCCCACAGTCGGTATTGCCGTTTGTGAATGCTGCTTTACCATTGTTTGTTCTTACACTTTTGCTCTCCTACGTATTCTCTCGTATTCTTTTTCAAAAATCAAATAGGATTCCTATAGATATAGATATCGAGTCAATTCAACCTACTTATAGTCTAGTGCAGCTATCCCTCCTTCATGCGGCAGTCTCCTCAAACGCCTCATCTAAAATCGCCACTATCGGGAATGATCAAAAATAACAAACCATGCCCAATCCCTAATCTTCAAGCTGTGATAGATTTTAGATGGTTCTGCAATTTTCAAACTGTGGTAATTTTGGATGTCTCTGCAATAGGTTCAACTTGTATCGTTGCCGCTTTTTCCTCAAAGGTGGCTAAGTCGAACCAAAAGGTGGTGCCAATACCGACTTCACTCACTAGATAGACTTTACTACGATGTCTGTCGATAATATTTCTCACAATTGATAAACCCAAACCCGTACCTTCTAAAGTGTGAACTCGGTTTTCCACGCGAAAGAAGCGTTCAAAAATTGAGTGTTGATCTTCTGTGGCGATGCCAATTCCAGTATCAGAAATTTCAATTCGCACAGGAGCAGATTCGGTGTGATTGGGTTTGAAATCTAGTTGGTAGGCGCGGATTGCGACTTTACCACCGGCTTTGGTGAATTTAAGGGCATTACCAATCAGGTTGCCAAACACTTGTACTAACAGATCGTAATTACCTAATACTAGCGGCAAATTAGGAGCAACTTCTTGAACAAGTTCAACACCTTTATCTTTTGCATTGAGTTGGTAAGTACGCAAGGTTTGCTCAATTGCTTGGGCTAAATCTACGCCATCAAAGCTGTAGTTGCGACCAGATTCGAGTTTTGATAAATCCAAAACATCGTTAACTAGCCGGGTTAAACGATCGGTTTCATGGTTGACTGTTTGCAGAAACTCTTGCCGTTCTTGTACAGCTAAGTCTTCGCCGTAGTCGTGCAGGGTTTCAATATAAGTTTTAATGTTAAATAGAGGCGTTCGCAGTTCGTGAGAAACGTTGCTGATAAATTGACTTTTTGCCTCGTTTAGTTCGACTTCACGGCTTATATCTTGAATAGTAATCGCAATACCTTTGATGCTTTCTCTTTGCAGATTGAGTACTGTAGTCAAGAGAATGCGGATCGTTCGTGGAGTGGGTTGTTTAATAAAAATTCGGAATTCGGCGCTTTCACATTCGCCTGCTGCCATTTCGTACAAGGGACGGGTGATTTCGATTTGTACTGATCCTGGCAAGTGATGTAAGACGTTGCAACCTACTACATTAGCGGCTTCCCAGCCAAAAATTCGCTCTGCTGTAGGGTTGACTAAAATCACCTGCATATTGTTATCAATCAACACCGCACCATCTGCGATCGTGGAAACTAAGGTTTCTAACTTGGCTTTTTCTGCGGTCAGTTCTTCAATATTCTGTTCTTCATAGCGCTCTAATCGCTCTGCCATCTCATTAAAGCTTAAAATTAATTCCCCTAGTTCGCCGCCTAAAGGTAAATTAATTCGTTGCTTAAAATTCCCGGTAGCAATTTGCTTCACCCCCACCAGTAGTTCTTTAATCGGCTTGGTGATGGTCAAGGCGTTAATCACTCCTGCCAATATCACCATTACCCAAATTGTGATAAAAACGGCAATGGTGACATCGCGGGTAAAATTGGTGGAGATAACAGCAGTTTGATTGGGGTTGATCCCGATCGCTAATACACCTAAGTATTTTTTATTAACAATCAGGGGAATAAATACATCAGTGACTATCCCATCTGGTGTTGTATGTTGCCGCACCATCGGCTTTTCCCCATCCCCAGGGTAATCTTCTGGCAGTTGTATTCGCCGTTTAATGGTAAGGGAGTTTTCTACCTCCGCTTCCCAAAAAGGAATGCCAAAAAAGATTTCCCCATTTTCATCGGCATAAAGCATATAACGCACACTAGAGGTGCTGCTATAAAAGCGTTGGGAAAATTGGGCAACCTCTGTGAGATTATTGTCCGCGACCAAGGGGGCAACGTTGGCAGCAAGCAGCAGCCCTAAGTCACGACCAAAGCGAGTGTCATTCATCCGCGCATCCTGCTGAATTGTATTCACAGCCCAGAAGGTCAAACCACTCATCACCAACGAAACTACCATTGTGGCCACAGCCAGCAGTTTGGTCTGGAGGGTGAATTCCGACCACCAACTTGCGATCTCATCTCGAATTGTTTTGAACAGAGTTAGCATCTTAAATAAAGTTGTCAGTAGTCTTTGTTATAAAGCCCAACAACTAAAAAATTAACAGTTAATTTGACAAATATGTTAGGGAAATGGGGAATGGGGGAGTGTCAGGGGGTATCTCTGTTAAGGTGGTCTTAACGAATTTAACTCATTTGAGCGATAATATGTTGATATCCAGTTGAGGATTAACGCGTTAAACCCCATTTTTGTGACTATTTGGTTACGTACAGATGAGCACGTAATTTTGGGTTAGCAGCGAGCAAGATATTCAAACCGAAACGTCACCGCTACGATGCCACTGCAAAATCTGTGTACTGACGCATCTTAGGCTCATGGAATGCCAAAACTATATCTTCCTTAGCAACACCTGCACGAACTAGGGCATCATGTAAAAATAACTTGAACAATTTACCGAATGCTTAGATCATCAGAATGTAACCAACTTAAAGGCTTATATGTCTGATAAGCACGTAGT
>NZ_JBALDC010000025.1:0-95412 GCF_036917575.1 Nostoc sp.
TACGCCGAACCAACCGATGTAAATCCGGTTATTGGTGCTGGTGATCCATTCGCAGAATCGATCCCATACGTTGGCGCTTTCGCGACGTTGTAAGGTTGTTGTCATGGTTTTATGATTGCGGTTATCTATGTATTAGGCGGTTTTGTTTTCGCCTATGAGATTATTTTACACTGCTTTACAATTTTTAATCAAGCTTTTTTGCTTCAGTAAACTTGATAAATCGTATCAGGTTTACTTATTCAAACGTTGTATCTTAGTGTTTGCGGGTGTTCCAAATACAGCGAGTACAGAATTTCGATGTATTTACTCTGGTGTTAGCACTGAAAAGATAAAATCGAAAAGAACATTGTTGCGATTGACTCTAAATAGAGAGTTGATATGGATTACTACCAAAATTATGAGGGAAGGTGTGACATGACAATTACTCTAAATCACACCATACATAGTGCCCGTACATGACAAAGAGGTATCAGCGCGGTTTTTTGCAAAAATTTTTGGTTTAGAGTCGAGCTTCCCGTTCGTCACTTCGCTGCTGTACATTAAATGATGCATTAACGCTTGACTTCGCTGACGTTGAGGCGTTTGAGACGCATCATTATGCGTTCCATGTCAGTGATGAAGAATTTGATGCAATATTTGCAAGTGTCAAAGAGCAGGTATTGAATACACTAGTGACCCCATGCATCAGAATAAAAAACAAATTAACCACTAATATGAGGGTCGTGGCTTCTATTTCTATAACTTTGATGGCCATAACTTAGAATTGTTAACCCGTGCATAGATTTTTAATATCAGGTCAATGCATTACTTCTTAACTAAAAAATATGCTGTGGCATAGTCTGGTAATTGACTGACATTCTGCCCAAATTCTTTTTTATTCTTAAAAATACCTGCCAAAAAATCAAGTTGATAAAGATTGGGTAAAAATGCTCCGCCTGTATCTGCGATGACTCCCATTTGCAGATGTTTACGACCACCTTGATTATGCTCAATTACAATAACTTTACCTAAACCAATATTCAAAACATCTCCAGCAAAAGTCACTCCAGGTTTGATAGAAATTTTTGCATCTATTTTGTATCCATAGCCTTTAATCGCATCAACTTCTCTAAAATACCAATAACGCTTTTGCGCTGTTGCCTTTAATCCACGGATATAAGCTATTCCATTGTTTCTATCTACATTAAAAAATGCCTTATAACCATCTGTAAAATTAATCAGGATTGTTCCTTCCATAATTGCTTCTTCTAAGCCATTTCTGGTTAGATAAGCAAGAGTTGTAACTTTTCCAAATTCTCTACCCCCTGGTTCATAAATACCAGATAAAACATCTTGCTTTGTGTATCTAGTATAGAACTTATCGTTATTAGAGTTTTCTTTTAAGCTATAAATTGGTATATTAAAAGTAGAGGTTTTCTTGCGGGAACCAGAGTGAGTAAAAACAGCATATTTGGTAATTCGTAATTGTTTTTGCTGTTTACTTTTGGGATTGTAAGCAGACCATTTAATGACTCTAAAATTGGTATTGATAAATTTAGAGTCTTGTAAACGAGTAGCCCGATTATTAGCAATATCCTCTTTCAAAACAGCAATCATGAAATCCAAAGTTTTGAGGACATCTGCTACACTAACTCCTTGAGTAGCAAGCACTCCTGTACGCATAATATCTGGATCTTCTGAAGCATAATCTTGAAAATATTTTCTAGTATTAACGAGAACGGTTAATAAATCTCCTTGATTGAACTTTACCTTACTGTTTGGTAGTTTTCCTGAAGTAGCAATCTGGCTGCCATTAATGTTAAATTTATATTTTTTGAACTCATCAACAACTGGATAGGGTACAGATGCTGCTAATAAATTCTGTCGAGATGTAAAAGCATTTTGAAATATTGAGGTAAATTGCTCGCCAGCTTGATTTGAGGTCAGATACATCTGTGATTGAGGTAAAGCAGAATCTGGTTGTTGAGTAAATGACTGATTTTGTTGAATTAGTTGTTTATTTTTTGAGTGGGTATATAGATAACTACTTGCTAAACTGACAAGTAATAAGGCAGTACAACCTACTGTGAAGCGAGTTTTTTTGCTAAATAACATATTCTTTAATGCTAAATAATTAACGTTATGTTTCTATCACTTCACACACTAACTGCGCCAACTTTTCGGCACTATCGGGAACTGCGATCGCTTTTGCTTTCTCTGCCATTTTTGCTAACTCTTGCGGTGACTGCAATAAATTCAACACATGACTTTGCAACGCTTCAGTCGTCAACTCAGATTGCTTCAAAGTTAACGCTGCACCCGCTTTTGTAAATACGTCTGCATTGTATGATTGATGGTCTTCTGCGGCAAACGGGTAAGGAATCAAAATTGCTGGCGTTCCACACACTGCCAATTCTGTCAAGCTACCCGCGCCAGAACGGCTAATAGCAAGAGTTGCTCGTTGCAACAACGCCGCCATATTGTTGTAAAAAGGTAAGGCTATGTACTGTGGATGTTTGAGACTATCTGCTTCGGGATCGCGATCGCCAGTTAAGTGTACTACATAAATACCAGCATCAAACCAAGCTTTTGCAGATTCGCGCACCAATTTATTGATTGCAACTGCACCCTGGCTACCTCCAAAAACAACAATTAAAGGAACACCATCAGGAATAGCTAAATCCAGTGGTGCATCAATTGCTCCATCAAGAAATTGCGCTCTTACGGGAGTACCAACACAAACATTTTTGGCACGAGGTAAATACTTAGCAGCTACTTCAAATCCTAAAGCTACCGCACTACACCAAGGGCCAAAAAAGCGAGTTACTTTACCAGGTAAAGCGTTAGATTCGTGGAAAATCACGGGTAAACCGAGAGAACACGCCGCAATGACGGCTGGCCCGGCAATGTAACCCCCTGTGGTAAACACTCCTTGAAAATTTCCCTGTTTAAGAATTCGTCTGACTTCTAGAATCGAAAGGGCAAGTTTACCCAAAATGCGAATCGAGGAAAGTCCAAACCCTTGCTGAAACCCTTCAACTGCAATAGTATTCAAGGGATACTGTTTGGGGACAAGTTGAGTTTCTAGCCGATTGGGTACTCCCAGCCATTCTATTTGATAATCTGCTGGAAGTTTTTGGGCCAGTGCGATCGCTGGAAACAAATGTCCACCAGTCCCACTGGCAGCTATTAATAATCGTATCGGTGCGTTTGCCATCAAACCTCTACCGTTTAGCGTCTAGCTTAACTAAGATAAAACAATTTGCTTACTTTCTCTAATCAAATCAGTAAACTCTTACCAATGACTAACATTATTACCGCCTTAGTGAAACGCCAACTCAAATTTCCAGCAAATATCTGGCTAGTTTCATTCTTGCTGACCATTGGTTTAACAAGTGGTTGGCAACGTACTCAAGCGACGACACCACAGCAATTATCCCAAGCCACAACACCCCAAAATGCACCAGCCGCTTTGACAAACCTATTGACACAAGTTGATAGCGCTGCTAGCCGAGGCGATGTCAAAGGGGTGTTGCAATTCTACAGTCCCAATTTCACTCATGGCGATGGATTAAACCGCCAAACCTTGGAAAGGTCTTTGACTTCACTTTGGCAACGATATCCGAAATTGCAATACAGCACGAAACTGCTATCTTCAAAACCTGAAGCCAATGGGATTATTGCTGAAACTGAAACGAAGATAACTGGCTTACCCTCTGGTAACAGTAATAAGTTAGCTCTCAATGCCACGATTAAATCACGTCAGCGCATTGAAGGTGGAAAAATAGTCCGCCAAGATATTTTGTCAGAACGCACCCTACTTACTTCTGGTAGTAATCCGCCCCAAATTGATATTAAATTACCACAGCAAGTGCAAGTCGGTCAGAAATATAGTTTTGATGCGATCGTTCAACAGCCACTTGGTGATGATTTTATACTAGGAACGGCGTTAGAAGAATCTATCCAACCAGATAAATTTCTTAATCCTACACCCGTCGATTTGGAATTACTAACATCTGGCGGATTGTTTAAAACGGGACAAGCACCATCTACCCCAGGTAGCCAATGGGTTTCTGCTGTCATCCTCCGAGGTAATGGGATGACGATGGTAACTCAGCGCTTGCAAGTGGTGAAGAAGTAAGTAGGTCGGCGTAAATAGTTATTGTTGAAATAAGGCAGGGGGCAGACAGAAGGGGGAGAAAGAGTTTGAGCTTTATTTACTTTTATTCACACAGTTTGGTTTTATTGCACCGACTTACTTAGTTAGGAGTTAGGAGTAATTCTGTCAAGGTGAGATATAGCTTTAGTTTCATATTTGTTCAACTCTAAACTTCACTTTTTCTTTGAGAATTCCAAAAATTCCGAGTTCTGAAGCTGAAGTGGCGAGTTTTGAGTTAGTAATGAATAGAAATTGTAGTTTAATCCAAACTCACTTTGACAGCAGCCATCGCTTGTAGGTCAAAAATCTCAAAATTGCTGCAAAACTACAAAATACTTGGCCACGAGAGAGTCAGCAGCATGATTAAATTACTCGACCAAAACAAAAGCAGTAGCCACAAGACACCACTAATTATCCTGAAGTTCGCTTGATAGAAATCAATACTTTTGATGAATTGCTGCTCATACCAAAGTTGCCAAACTCGAAATGCAGTGTAAAGTGTACCAATAATCACCACTATACTTGGAAACAAAACTCTACTGGCTATATGTTCAGTGACAATTTGGATAACAATAACTAGCAAATAGAAGCCAAAAATTTTGCGAACTTCAGAATATTTAAACCAAATAACAAATGTAATCGTAGGAATAATAAGGCCAATTGCGATCGCTAATAATATCCAGACTCGAATAAATCTCAGTCCAGCATCGCTATAATTAATCACTTGACTAATTGGTAATATTCCGATTGAGGTCAGCCAACCCATAAGTACCACTACCAGAGTTGCCAGTATCATAAAGATGAATGTTGTTCTCCAAGTCATTGATTATTTGCTTCACGAGTCAATTGAGCCAAATCTTCCTAAACCTTAGGGTATATTCTTAAGGCGGTCTATCTGAGTTAAACTGTCATTTTTCAGATATAAAACTACTCAACAGCTTCTCTTCTAGCCCAATCAAACAAGAATTAGAGAGCTTGAGTTCCAAATTATTGGACAATTGACACTGGACTCTTGACTTTTGACTAACAATGACTTCCCTAGAAAATCAAATCATTTTGATCACTGGTGCAAGCAGCGGTATTGGTACTGCTTGTGCAAAAATATTTGCTGGTGCAGGTGCAAAACTGATTTTAGCAGCACGAAGGTTAGAACGTTTGCAGCAGCTAGCAGATACTCTTACTAAAGATTTTAGTACTGAAATTCATTTATTACAGCTAGATGTGCGCGATCGCAATGCTGTTGAATCTGCCATTGCAAATCTACCCTCTACCTGGTCTGACATTGACATTCTCATTAATAATGCTGGTCTAAGTCGTGGTTTAGACAAGTTGCACGAAGGCAGCTTTCAAGACTGGGAAGATATGATTGATACTAACGTTAAGGGTTTACTTTATGTCTCCCGCTATGTCGTTCCGGGAATGGTAAGTCGCGATCGCGGTCATATAGTAAATTTAGGTTCCATCGCCGGACATCAAACCTATCCTGGTGGCAATGTTTACTGTGCTACCAAAGCTGCTGTCAGAGCAATTTCTGAAGGTTTAAAACAAGACCTGTTGGGTACGCGGGTACGTGTAACTTCTGTCGATCCTGGTATGGTAGAAACGGAATTTAGTGAGGTACGCTTTCACGGAAATACTGAACGCGCCAATAAAGTCTACCAAGGAGTTACACCCCTAACAGCAGATGATGTGGCCGATGTAATATTTTTCTGTGTAACGCGATCGCCCCATGTCAATATTAATGAAGTTGTGCTAATGCCTGTTGACCAAGCTAGCGCTACCCTAGTTAATCGACGAACATAAAACTAACCCATCTCATACCATTCCAAAAGAACTTACCTCTTTGACTTACTCTATTCAAGAGACATTTGGTAGAAAAAATGTAGAGACGTAGTAGTGCTACGTCTCTAGAAGGGTTTTGGATAACGCATATTTAATTTCACCAAATATCTAAAGTTTTACAGTTTATGTTTTAGTTTACGTCTAGAGAGTTTGTTAAGGCTTTACCTACTCAGTTAGAGTGAAATTGATATATAAAAGAGCAATTTTCAAATGACCATTTACTTTTATAAGGTTTGGCAGCCTTATGGCTGTTTTTCTAACTTTTCTCTCCACGGAATCCAGATCGAGGGTGCTTACTGGCCAACGGTTGAGCATTATTATCAAGCGCAAAAGTTTGTCGGCAGCACAGATGCGGCAACTATACCTCTCATTTATGCTGCCCCCACCCCAGAAGAAGCTGCCACTTTAGGAAGATGTGGTACTCGACAACTCCGACAAGACTGGGATTTGGTCAAAACTCAAATTATGCGAGAAGCTATACTCAAAAAGTTTCTCACTCATGCCGATATTAGAGAAGTTCTCCTGAAGACAGGTGATGAGATTTTGGTTGAAAACTCCCCAACCGATTCTTTTTGGGGCTGTGGTGCTAATAAAAGCGGTCAAAATCATCTCGGTAAAACTCTCATGAGTGTGCGTGAAGAAATTCGTAATTTACTATCTTTAACAGTAATTTACGAATAATTTCATCAAAATAGTTACATTTAACATCAAATCAGCAATTAAACGGGGAATAGTCAAATTCCCCAGTCAAAAATATTTTCAAAAATTATTAATAATTTAGTTATTTTCTTGAAAAAGTTTTAATTAATTAAATTAATGGGCAAAAATGTTAAAAAAAGATTTTTAATTTCAAGAAATTCTTCCTAAGCCAAATTAAGTAAAATTACTGGAATAGTTTAATGATTAAGAATATAAAATTAGTAAATGTCAATGATTAAAATTTTTTTAACTTTAGACTAAAAATGGAATTTTAAAAGTATCTAATGATACAACGGCTTTATCTATCCCTAGATCCACTTTTTAAGGTGCTACAGGGAACAAGCACAATATCTGTTACTTTTCAAACATCCTTGAATGAATCTATTTCCAAAAATATTTGTAATATATGTATGCCCTTAGTAATGCATTAGTACCAAGAATTTATTGAAATAGAATAAAAATCAAAGTATTGTAAGTTGAGATTTTTATCAAAGACAATTATATAGCAAATTATACTTTTGCAATGGTGTTTATAAATAATGATACGTAGATACAAACCAAACGAGTTGCAGGAAACCTTTGATCAAGAAAGTTTACTGCACCGGATGACAAAACAGATCAGGCGATCGCTCGACCTTCAAGAGATATTAACGACTACTGTTAGCGAAGTGCGTTTATTTTTGAGTGCAGATCGGGTGAAAGTGTATCGCTTTGATGCTGATGGTAGTGGTGAAGTCATTGCAGAATCTATTCATGAACAACGTCTGCCATCCTTATTGGGTCAACGCTTCCCAGCTGATGATATTCCAGAAGCCGCCAGAGAGATGTTTTTGTTAGTGGGACAACGTTCGATTGTCGATGTCCCAAATGAGAAGATCGGGCTATCGCCTCTACAGTCAAAAGAAACTGGCAAACGTCTAGAAACGAATATCTACTATCGGCAGGTAGACCAGTGCCATATTCAATACCTAAAAGCAATGGGCGTGCAGTCTTCGTTGATAGTACCAATTTTAGATTGTGACCCACAAGGACAATCAGCAAAACCTAAATTGTGGGGATTGTTGGTAGCTCACCACACTGAACCGCAAAAGATTTTGAAGCGAGAACTAAAAGTATTGCAGCAAGTTGCTGACCAGGTAGCGATCGCGATCGCTCAAAGTAATCTACTCACTGAAGCCCAAGCCAAGCAAAAGCGAGAAGCTACTATTAATCGAGTTACCACACTATTGCATAAACTGCCGACAATCCAATTACAAGCAGCACTAGAAGAAGTTATTACTGCTTTCTCTGGAGTCGGTGGCAGACTTTACATTGCAGAGAGTCAAGAACTATACACTTGGGGCGACCAACCAACACTCTCCTACGAGTTAGATAACAGTATTATCGAACAGCATTCTATCTGGGAAAACTGGATGGCTGAGTTTCAACAAGGTAATATTTGGGCAACCACTGACCTCTATAAAGAACCACGTTTGCGAGTTTTGGCTTTAGCATTCCGTTCTACTCAAATTCGCGGACTAATGGTGATTCCGCTACATTACCGCGAAAAATTTATCGGTGTATTAAGTATTTTCCGCTCGGAATTTGAAACAGAAATTTTGTGGGCGGGACGATGCGAACAAAATCGGCGACAACTTTTACCCCAGCTTTCTTTTGAGGTTTGGCGAGAGCAGAAAAAAGGGCAAGCACCTGAGTGGAAGTTAGAAGATATCTTATTAGGGCAAGCCTTATATGATCATTTCTCAATGGCTATTCAGCAGCAGCAAATGTATAAACAGGTACAATCTCTGAATACCAACTTAGAACTGCGAGTACAAGAGCAAACTGCTGAACTCGAAAAATCATTAATGTTTACCAAAGTAATCAAGCAAGTCACAGAGCATATTCGCCGCACATTGGACTTGCAAGCAACCCTGCAATCCATCGTTCGGGAAGTCCGTCCCCTGCTAGATTCAGACCGAGTGTTGATTTTCTACCTCAAAACTAGATCGGTGATTGTAGAAGAGATTAATGGCAATTGGGAGTCAGTTTTGGGAGTGAATCCACCACCGGAATGCTTTCCTGATGAGTATACTCGTCTATACTGTCAGGGTAGGGTACGAGCAATTAATAACCTTTCAACAACTTCTTTAAGTGATTGTCATCGAGAGTTTTTGCAAAGTCTGCAAGTGCGAGCAAACTTAATAGTTCCGATTAATATGGGTATGGAACTATGGGGCTTACTAATTGCCCATGAATGTAAGACTCCCAGAAATTGGCAGGATACAGAAATTGATTTATTGCAGCAGGTGGCAGATCAGGCTGCGATCGCTATTCAACAAGCACAACTCTATGAACAAACTTCTGAGGCCGAAACTGAAGCCAGAAATCAAGCTACTCAGTTAGAACAGACTTTACATGAACTGCAAGAAACACAGACAAAATTGATTCAGACCGAAAAAATGTCCGGCTTAGGACAGTTAGTAGCAGGTGTCGCCCACGAAATCAACAACCCCGTTAACTTTATTTACGGTAATCTGTGCCATGCCAGTGATTACACTGAACAACTACTAGAAATTTTACGTCTTTACCAGCTACATTATCCCCATCCCAATAGTGAAATTAAAGCTGCGATCCAAGCGATCGATTTTGAATTTTTGGTAGAAGACCTCCCAAAAATCATGACCTCAATGCAAGTAGGAACCGAGCGCATCCGCTCAATAGTGTTGTCGTTACGCAATTTTTCTCGCTTGGATGAGGCTGAAAACAAGCGCGTTGACCTGCATGAAGGCATTGACAATACCTTGTTAATTTTGCAACATCGGATCAAAGGAAATCCTGAATTTCCACGCATAGAGATAATTAAAGATTATGGCAACATCCCACTGGTAGAATGCTATGCCGGTCAAATGAATCAAGTATTCATGAATATTTTCAGCAATGCCATAGATGCTCTAGAAGTAGGAAGTAAAGGGTGGCAAAGTCAGAATGACAAAGAAAAGAACTCATGCCCAATTCCAACTATCGAAATTTCCACTAAAGTCTCAGCAGACAACTCTCGTCTGTTAATTCGGATTACTGACAACGGCCCCGGAATGAATGAAGATGTGAAAAAGCGAATTTTTGACCCATTTTACACTACCAAGCCTGTGGGCAAAGGGACAGGATTGGGACTAGCAATCAGCTATCAGATTATTGTCGAAAAACATGGGGGAACAATGGAGTGTATTTCAGAACCTGGCAAAGGCACAGAGTTCTGGATTGAGATTCCCATCAAGCCTCCAGGCAAAATAGTTAACCAGCAATAAAGAGTAAAGGATGAGGACGTAGGCGAAGAATCACTATTGCTTATTGAGTAATGCTCAATTGTTAGTTTCAAAACTTCAAAATTGACTTATAATTTTTAAATTAATTCAAAAGGTAGATGATAATTTTCTTTATATATAAATTAAAAAATATCTATCAGCGATTTCAAGTGTGTAATATTTTGAAGAATTTGATTAAAAATTATTTAAAAGTAAAGTTTAGTTGCAAAATAAATCCTTCCCAGTTACAAATTGATAATTTAATAGTATAAGCTAAGAAACAAGCTTCCTTGGCAGATATAACAGCTGCATTTGAAATGTTAGTAAGAGGTATAAGATGCTGTTTAATTTACATCTGTCTTGTCAAAATACAGCAACACCCAACGCAAAAACTGCTGTTTTCTCAAATGTATAAGATTAGGGGGTACTGTAACTGATTTTCATTACTTGTTTACAAAAGCAATGGAAGTTAATATATCCCTGGATACGATCAACAAAAAGGGGAGATAGTTCAGTGAGTACAGGTTTGGGTGTTGTTGTGTTTAAAAAGAAGTCTAAAATAGGGCCTCCTCTGGGTGTAAGATTATACGAAGTTGAATAGCGAGAAACAGTTGAAATAGCGCCTTATGTCAATAATTGCGCTCAGAGCGTGGTATCTACAGGATTATGAGCCGATTCCAGAACTGGAAAAACGTGCGCCAGACATTCGTTTAAGCAAAAAAAGTCTGCTGAAATCAGCATTACGAGCAGATTTTTTGGAAGACAGTGACGAAGTTAAGACATCAACTTGGTTTGGGCGCTATTTGGAAGGGGAAAATATTGAATTTTATATTGAAGGTAGTGGTGGCTATTGCGTCTCTAACATTGACTTAATTAGTCATGAAATTTATTTCACAAAGCAGGCGGTGTTGGCTCAGTTAGAACCAACGATTTTTTTATCCTATCAAACTGAGTATATCGCAGCGACAAATATTCTCAAAGAAGAACTGCGAAAAAGTTTGGACAATTTAAACTTACGATCGCGTCTTCCCCTAACATTAATAGAATCCTCTCGTCCTAGCGGTGCTACTTTCCGAATTAATCGCACAATCATGCGGAAAATCCGTAAGAGTTTATTATTTGTAGCTGACACCACGCCCATTGCTAGTATTGATGGTAAGGAAACGCCTCAGTTAATTCCCAGTCCGAATGTCTGTATTGAGATTGGCTATGCCATTCAAAGTAAGCGATCTGAACAGATTCTACTAGCGCAAATGCAACGCCCAGATTTTGAAGGTGAATCTCCCTTCGACTTACCAACACAGCAAATTTTGCAATTTCAAGACACTACAGAACTGAATAAAATCCTGACAGGAACCATTGAAAACCAGCTAGCACGATTCAAATTATTTTTTTGAGAAAGATAATACAAGATAATACTTATTTACCAAAAAGTTAATTCTTTAAACAGTACGGCAAGATCCTTTAAAGGGTCTTTCTTTTTGTGAAGACTTTAATAAGTATTATTTAATACAAATTGATTATACTTAAATGCTGAAAGTAGGGTATTTGAGCATTAGATAAGCATTTTAGAGAGAACAAAGGCTAAAAGTATTATTATTGCTTTGACTAAAATAAACGAGCAGGTTTACTTTGCAGCTTGGAACTAATTGAGCTTACCCGATCGACTACAGAAATCATGTATTTGTAATCTGGTACTTGTCCATTGGGTACATACCCCACTTCTTGAGCTAAACCTGAAGGCAAATCACTCATCACTTTGCGGATAAACTCTTGACGGTTACGTTCTACATTCGGCCCAATCAAGACTACACCTAATGGTACATAATGAGGATCTCTAAATAGTATGCGGAATTCCGTTGGCGCCAACTGTGAGCTGTAGAGATTTAATTCAGCCTCAGAGACAGCACAGGCGATCGCTTTTCCTTGAGCAACCAATTCTAGTGCTGCTTGAGGTGTGGGTGCAAATAGTATCTCAGCCAGTGTTGTACCATAAAAATTGTAAACAGGAAAATAATATCCTGTTGCTGAACCCAACTGTCCTAAAGCCACTGTTTTGCCTTGTAGCTGTTTCAAGTTTGTTATGGGATTGTCTTTGCGAACAACGAAGATTGAACGTAAATTACTAATACCTATTAAAGGAAATAGAGGAACATATTGGTGGCGTGCGATCGCAATAGCCGCTAAACCTGGTGGAGCAAATACCAATGACCAAGCACGAGCATTAAGGCGCTCAACCGCTCTATTTTCATTAAAAACAGGCTCTAGCTGAATATATGAGTTTGTTTTTTCACCCAAGTAACTATTAAATTTAGCATATTGATTAATTATCTGTTCGCCTCCACCATAGTTGAGCACACCAATAGTTAACGTACCCTCAAACTCTTTTCGTGGTTGGCAGGCAGCAAATGTCAAACCTAGCAGATTAAACAGAAAGAAACGACGGGGAAATCGCAAAAACATCACTAATTATGCTTAAGAAAGTAACTTGGCTTTCAGGACTAATTTAGATAAGTTTGACTGCTGCCTAAGTAGGTTATATTACAGCAAACAATTAATATTTATTTAAATATTGTTGAGATGCTTTCTAACAGGTATAAATAAATATTAGACAAACTCAGATACCGCCTTCCTTAGTTAGGTTATGTTGAACAACATTACGTTAAAAAACTTAAAAATAGGTGCTAAATTTAACTTACTTTTAATATTAGTTTTCATAGTCAGTATTGTAGGGAGTGGCTTTGCCTTATCCAGTGTACTTCAAGAGAGAGCGCAAAATGAAGTGGCTTCTCAAGCACAGACTCTCATCCAAATGGTGAACGCAGTTAGAGATTATACACAAAATCGTATAGTTCCTCTATTGGAACCTAGATTAGATACTAACCCAACATTCATGCCTGAAGTAGTACCAACTTTTTCCTCTAAAGAAGTTTTTGAGAATTTTCGTAAAAAGCCGGAATATAAAAACTTTTTTCATAAAGATGCAACACTTAATCCAACTAATTTAGCAGATAAAGCCGATATTTTTGAAACTCAACTTGTAGAGCGTTTTCGCAACGAACCCAACACTCTAGAAATTACTGGCTTTCGTAAATTGTCAGAAGGCGAAGTATTTTATATTGCCCAACCACTCAAGATTACACAACAGAAATGTCTGCGATGTCATACTACACCAGATCAGGCTCCTAAGAGTCAACTAATAACTTATGGATCGGAAAATGGTTTTGGCTGGAAACTAAATCAGATTGTTTCTGCCCAAATAATCTCTGTTCCTTCTGAAGATATTTTTGCTAATGCCAAACGGACTTGGACATTAATAATGGGACTTTTAATTGCAATCTTTGCACTTATAGTTTTATTAATTAACTTCTTAATTACAAAATATGTAATTCAGCGCATTAGAAGAATAGAGAAAATAGCTCAAAAAGTTAGTATTGGTGATATGAGCGCTGATTTTGAAGAAAGCTCTCATGATGAAATTGGCGGGTTGGCACAAGCATTTAATCGGATGAAAGCTAGCTTAAAAATAGCTATGGATATGTTGAATAATCAAGGTTAATAATCCGCAATACTCACCTTAGTATAGAACAAGCTACGTAACTCACCGAGAGAAAAACGTAATATTGAAAAAATCAAGATAGTAGGCGTTGCTCAAATTGCAAAGCTTTTTGAGGTTCGGAAATTTGGGATGCTAAAATTTTAACAAATTCTGCACGAGAGATTTGTCCTGAAGATTTCAGAGCTTTTTGAACTAAAAACTTAGCTATTGGGCCAATTAAATCAGCCAACTCACGTTCGCACTTTTCCAGAAATTTGTCACTGATGACTTGAGATTCTTGGTTCAGTAAATTATTTGAGTTAATACCAGAGCGCTCGGATTTAACAGTAAGTTCTTGTAAGAGAGTAGGTTTCTCTAGTAAAAATATAGTTTTCTTCTTAAAAGTAATTTGCTGATTTTCTGGAAGATGAAGGGCTAATTGACTAATTAATTCCTCAAAACTGGACGCTGATGCTGCAACTTGTCGTAGCAATCTTGAAGCGATGGGGCCGACAAATTCTAAAAGAATTGTTTCTAAGCGGTTATAACTTTCCCCAAACAAGATAGAAGCGGGCGGATACCGAATTGAGTTTTGTTGAGAAAGCGAAGCTTGAGGTGGTTGTGTAAAAGATAGTAGTTGAAGTGATTGAGGTTCTATTCTAGTATCGAGATCCTTAAGCACGTGTAAAACTTCAGCCGCAGACTGATAACGTTGTTTAAAGTGATGTAGCACCATCTTAGATAGCACAGATGCCAACTCAGAACTGACGTTAGCTTGATGCTGCCAAGAAATTTCTCCTGTATCTGGGTCTTCCTGAAAGTTTACTGGATGTAACCCTGTCAGCGATTGTATAGCAATAATGCCCAAGGAATAAATATCGCTGTTGGGGCGGGGCTTACCTTGTCCTTGTTCTGTAGACATATATCCAGGAGTACCAATGATAATAGTAGCCCTCGTCTGCCCTGGAATTGCAAGCAGTTGAGTTTGGACTTGTTTAACTGCGCCAAAGTCAATCAGCACTAACTTACCATCGTGTTGCCGCCTGATTATATTGTCCGGCTTAATATCTCGATGGATAACGTTGTGGCTGTGAATAAATTGTAGAATACTCAAAATCTGTTCGAGTAGTTGAATTACCCGATCTTCTGTCCAACGCTGATTGGGGAATAGTTCTGCTTTCAGAGTATGCCCTTCAATAAACTCTTGCACCAAGAAAAACTCTTGGTTGTCTTCAAAATAGGCTAAAAGTCGAGGAATTTGGTCATGGCTGCCCAGTTGTTCTAGTGTTTCTGCCTCACTAGTAAATAGCCGTCTGGCAGTTTCGAGAAATTCAGGGCTACGAGTGACGGGCTTAAGGTGTTTAACAACGCATTTTGGCAAACCTGGGCGATGGGTATCTTGGGCTATATAAGTTTGACCGAATCCACCCCCACCTAATATCTGGAGGACTTGGTAACGTCCGTCTAGTAATTGTCCTAACATTGTGTCACTTGCCTTAAGTCCTCAAATTAATCTTGCCACAACTACCAGCTTTGGTAAGGTTTGTCGAAACAGAAAGTAGTTAGTGCCAAAATTTCAAGTAAGGTTTTTCTTATCAGAGATTGATTGGAATGTTATACAAAAGCTAATGTAAACTTACACTTTTTAAGGAACTGCTTAAAGGATTAGGCGTCTAGAGTGAAGAGTCATTGAGTATTGGACATGGGGCATTGGGCATTGGGCATTGGGCATGAAGAAGAAACAAGGTAGACCAAGAAGGGAAGGAGACAAGGGAGAGACTTGTTTAATAATTCCCCCTTGTTCTTTTTGTCCTCCTTATCTCCTCTGCCCCCCTGCCCCTCTGCTTTCTTGCTCCCAACCTCCCGTATGCTTACCCTTTTCATTCGGAGGTTACGTGGTTAACAATGGGTTGAATGTTTTTTTAAATGATTCAACTTTATGGCTAGAACCGCAAATGAATATGCCGTATACCTCCTATTGGAAAGCGGCCACCGAGAAGAAGTACGTTTTCCTACTATTCAAGAGTTTCAGAAATGGTATAGCGGCGAACTTGTGCCAAAATCTGCTTCTAATGACTTTATTAGCGTGCCGATCAAAAATATTCAAGGGGAATATATGGTAGTACGCCCTTCTCGGATTGTGGCAATCCGGGTAGAACCCATTTTTAGTTCTAGTGTTGAAAGATTCAACTAAATGATGAGAAAAACCCTTGCTTTGCTTTCCTTGAGTTTAGGAATTGCCTTTGTAAATCCTCTCTGGTCGGCTGTTGCTCAGGTTCCTAACTTTCTGCCGTTGCCACTACCGACTACTCCCGACTTTCCACCTATACCAATACCTATCACTCCTGAGATCGCGCCGCCGCTAAAACCAATCACTGTCGTCAGCGATTGTACACTCCGGCCGAATTGCTTGGGTTGGGATGAGCAAATTTGGGATCAAAGAGGTAAAATAGGCGATCGCAAGGCGCTGTTGGATTCCATTGATAACAGTCTGCTTTACCTAACAAAGGGTGATGCGATCGCAGCATATCAAAATTATCCAGTTCGGGAAATTACTCTCGATCGTGTCCGTCGGAGTTTGCTACGTTTCCGCCAACTGGTTGTCAGTTCTGAGTCAGCAGCGCAATTACAAGCTGCTGTCCAACGTGAGTTTGTGTTCTACCAATCTGTGGGCAACGATGGCAAGGGTACTGTTAAGTTCACTGCTTATTACGAACCTGTTTACACTGCTAGCCGTGTCAGAACTGCAATCTATAAATATCCTCTTTATCGGCTTCCACCTAATTTCAGCCAATGGCCAAAACCTCATCCAAAACGAATTGATTTGGAAGGGAGGGATGGTTTAAAAGGGAATAAGAGCAAGTTACATGGTTTAGAACTGCTTTGGTTTCGCGATCGCCTAGAGGCATACATGGTACATATCCAAGGTTCTGCCCAAATTAAATTAACCAATGGCAAAACAACATCAATTGGCTATGCAGGTGGAACTGATTATCCTTGGACTAGTATCGGTAAAGAACTGGCGAAAGATGGCAAACTTCCACTAAATGGATTGACAATGCCACGGATGATTGCTTATTTCCGGCAAAAACCTCAGGAGTTAAGCAATTATCTACCGCGATGGAAACGGTTTATTTTCTTCCAAGAAACTGGTGGTACTGGTGCTACAGGCAGTATTCATGTACCGGTGACAGCAGAACGTTCCATTGCTACAGATAAGTCTCTTATGCCACCAGGAGCGCTAGCCCTGATTTACAATTCGTTTCCCTATTCTGCCAGTGGTGGCAAACTAGAGAGGCGTACTGTCAGCCGCTTTGTGCTTGACCAAGATACAGGAAGCGCCATCAAAGGGCCGGGCCGGGTGGATTATTTCATGGGGTCTGGTAAACTAGCGGGCGATCGCGCTGGTGTTACAGGCGGTAATGGCTCACTATATTATTTACTGCTCAAAGAATAAATATTGGGCATGGGGCAAACAGGGCATGGGGCATTGAAAAAGAAGAGGCAAGAGGCAGAAGTTCTTTAATTTTGAATTTTGAATTTTGAATTGATTTATCTCCCTTGTCCCCCTGCCTCAAGAGCCTCCCCTGCTCCCTCATCCCCATTGCCCACTCCCCACTCCTTGGCTAATACGGCGGATAAGCAAAATCATCCTCATCAGCATAAACGTAAGAGTTGGAAACTCCTGCCATTGCCAATTTAGGCGTTTCTGATTTTATCGGTTCCTTGCCGAAATCTTTATATTCTTCAAAAGTCTTACAAATCATTGCAGACTCAAGAGCATCGGAAGCAATTAAATATTGCGTTAAAGTCCCTACGGTAGGATGTTTATAATCCACAGTTGAAGCTACCAAAACTGTATTTGGTTCAATGCCTCTTTCTTCACACTCAATGATGGGACAAAAAATCCCGTGAGCGTGGAATAAAGGCCCTTTTGGTGTCAAAGGTTGCTTGCGATAAACAGCATAAGCTTTTTCTAATTCAGCAACGAATCCGCTAACTATTTTACCTTGTTGATATTCGCAGTAGGTTTTGCTGAAACTCGCTCCGGCAGCACCATTAAGTGTTAGTTGTAGTGGTAATTCATGTAAAAACTTTTTATTCTCTCCGACTATAAAAATTAGATAGCGAGTAAAGGTTTTAAATTTAAGTTTGTCGGCTAAAAAAGCATCATAATTCTCTTTGAGCGTACCCAGTTTTAGACCACTTTCCCGATCTTTGACAGATAATGGTCCCCGACGCACTATAACCACGCGTGGAGTAGTGGTAATAAAGATTGTTTCGACTCCAGAGGTAAATTCATGCTCTATTTGCTGCCAATTATCATCTGGCACAAAGCCGACAGCATTGGCATTATCCAGCTTAATTGCCAAACCGTGGGATTGCATACCATCTGTGCCATATCGAGGATTAATCATCTGACACCAGGGAAGGACTTGAGAAGGCGGTGCATTAAATTTATCGTCTTCAAAGTCGAAATTAGCAGATGCTTTCATCGTTTTGGGCTATCAAAGTGTTTTATTGAACAAGTTTATCGGCAGGGCGCTGAGGAAAGGAGAGTCAGTTATGTACCTAAGCGTATTGATATTATATATTCTTGACTCCAAACTATTTGTCTGTTCAGGGTGATAAGTAAAAGTTTAGATTTAAAAACCCTTCATGCTTTGACAAAGGCGATCGCATCAGGTTAGAGGAATTATTTTACACAATTCCTGAAACAGTAGGTTTACTACTTTACTCATCAGCTTTCCTTGGATGTGTTTACCACCTAGCAGTTTCTCGCCTTGTTCGCTGACGTTAGCTTTGAGTGAGTCGCGGTATTTGGTTAATTCCCTGGTCAGTTCATTTTCTGGGAGCCTGCCAGTTTCGATGCCGGTTAAGCGCTAGACTTATTGCTAAAAGCTCTAGAAAAGATTTTCCTTCTAGCTCCAGACTAAGTTTTAGCCATTGGTAGCTTTCATCTTGAAGCCGCAGTAGTTTTTCTATGTCGGCTTCACTCATTGGGGATTCCTTACAACTTGGAAAACAATATATTTAACCCTTCGGTCATCGTAGGATGAGTCAAAATACCATCACACAGAACGGTGTAGGGCATCTGAGCTTGCATCACCATCTGCACCGTTGAAATCACTTCACCTGCTTCATGACACAACAGGGAACACCCTAGAATACGACCTGTATCTGTATCCACGATCGCCTTCAAAAGTCCATCGGTTTGACCGAGTGTTTTCGCTCTCGGAACAACTGATGCATCCACTTTCGCCACGCGGATAGCATATCCTTGTTGCTGTGCTTCAGTTTCAGTCAAACCCACATGAGCCAGTTCTGGATCTATGAACAGACAAGATGGAACCAATAGATCCTGTGTACTACGGTTGCCCCGATCAATTAAATTAGCTTTGATAATGCGATAATCATCGAGTGATATATGAGTGTATTGCGGGCCGCCGTTGATGTCGCCTAACGCCCAAATTCCCGGAATGTTCGTCTCTAAGCGATGGTTGACTTGAATAAATCCGCGTGTATCGGTTGCTACACCAGCAGCAGCTAAATTTAAGCTCTCGCTATTGGGCGCACGACCAACGGCGACGAGCAAATGCGACCCCTGGAGAGTGATTTCACGATCGCCAACTTGGATTTGCAGGATGGTTTGATTACCAGTGCGCTCCACCCTCAACACCTTCGCCTTCAGCAAGAATTCAATACCATCTTGTTCCAGCAATGTTTGAACTGCGATCGCTATATCTGGATCTTGCTGTGACAGGATTTGCTCACTTTGCCCAATGACAGTAACACCAGAGCCAAAGCGCCGAAACATCTGGGCAAACTCTAAACCAATATAGCCACTACCGAGAACAATCAGGTGTTCAGGCAGATGTTCTAGTTCCATAATCGACTCACTTGTTAAAAATCCCGCTTCTGTGAGTCCGGGTAGAGATGGAATTAACGGTCGTGTGCCTGTATTAACAAACAATCGTTCGGCGGTAAGTATGCGAGTATTCCCCTCAGCCGTCGTCACTTCAATTGTTTTAGCAGCAACAAATCTTGCTGTGGCAATGATCAAGTTGTTATTCAGAGCCGTTTCTAAATTGTGCAAGTTTATTTCACGCGCAGATTGCACAACTGCTCGTTTTCGTTGAATCACCTTTGCTAGATCGACGATCGGTGTATTAGCTTTAACACCATAAGCGGCACTGTTTCGCACTGTGTTTGCCACATTGGCACTCGCCACCATAGTTTTAGTAGGAATGCAGGCAATATTAATGCACCCGCCACCAATCATATTTAAACTGCGTTCAACCAGAGCGGTTTTACGTCCGTCAGCGACTAATGCTGGTGCAAGTGTTTTACCCGCTTTGCCGCCGCCGATAATAATGTCGTCATAGTGTTGAGCGTTCACTTCCATATCCTTTGAGTTTGATCGGGTGAATACGATTTTTAGAAGGTGTTATGAATTTCAGAAAAAACTGACCAAGAAAGTTTTAGCGATAATGTATTTGGCAAGCGTAACTAAAGATGCTTGCTCTAGCTGGGTTGACAAAAAGTGCATAACACCCCCTAGAAGATTCAACTTTTTTTACAAGCTTGCTTCATCAATAGACGGTTGTTTTTATACACCTCTAAAGTTCCAGACTGCGGATTATCTAACGTGCCATCCCACACCCAGTATTGATAAATTCCATTTTGAAACTTATACACTCGAACACCTTCTGTCGCTTGGCTAGTCCCTTTGCCCAAACTTAAATTACCGTTGGGACTAGTGGCGCGATAAAGCAGTTCACCTGAAGTATGATTCTGCCAAATATTTACGTTGTAGCCGCTCCGGCATTTCGTACTCAGGATGATACCAGCAGTAGAATCAGCAGAAGCAGGTAAGGAAAAATTAGCTAAGATACTGATTGGCAGGGCAAAAAGTAACGCGGATGTTTTCATAAGTGTTGTAAAATTAATAAGCTTGACATTATTTTATTGCTGCTACAACTTCATCTGTAGACAGGACTGCATTGGCGATATACCCAAAGTTAGATCGGTGCTGCCTTATAGCCGTCACCCAGTTTTGGATCTCGAGGAGCAGCTGTTGCATTTAAAGATTGAGGTCTGACAATCCGGGATGATCGTCAGGACGACGACCTAGTATCCAGTGGTATTTGCGTTCGCTCTGGTGAATTGGCAGGTCGTTGATGCTGGCAATACGCCATCGCATGAATCCGTATTCGTCAAACTCCCAATTTTCATTGCCGTAAGAGCGAAACCAGTTGCCGGAATCATCATGCCATTCGTAAGCAAACCGTACAGCAATTCGGTTGGCTTGAAAAGCCCAAAGCTCTTTGATCAGACGGTATTCCAATTCTTTAAGCCACTTACGTGTTAAGAACTGGACGATCGCCTCACGACCAGATAAAAATTCTGAGCGGTTGCGCCAATTGCTATCCGACGTGTAAGCAAGTGATACTAGTTCAGGGTTACGTGTGTTCCAAGCATCCTCTGCGATTCGGACTTTTTGGATAGCGGATTCATTATCGAAAGGCGGCAGGAGTAGTTGAGGATTTTCGAGGTTGTTCATAGTATGTAAGCGGTAGAATCGCGCTCGTCTCAGCATGGTTGGATTAAAATTACAACAGATTTCAAAGAAGGTGAAGTACACAAACTAAGTCCCAAAGCTAGGTATGAACCCTGTTTTACTTCTGGGTTATGCTGTAAGTGCATGCCGACCGAATTACCTCAAAAGCTGTTTGATACAGTTCAATGAATACCATCCGCGATGTGCAGCGTTTCCCCAGATGCCCCCGTCACAATTGCAATTTTTCGTCTAGTTTTTTCATGATTTATTAAGATCGGGAACCGTGAATGTCACAGTTTCGCTAGTAATGACCTTGTGTGTGGGGTCAGCTAGTTCGATCAGCACCTTGTGCGGACCAGGTTCTAGTCCGACCAGGATAATCGTTTCGCCACTGGCATCAACAAAGTGCCACAGCGCGTCGTCAACGGTGATGTGGATATGCCCAATGCACGGCGATACGTCGAGGGCACCTTTACCAAACACTGGCAACACACGCAAATTCTCTGTCCGGTACTGGATAAAGACGTGGCCTTGGGCTAGTGGTTCGGGAAGCGGTGGATCGACAATCAGCTTGGGTGGTGCTTCGTTTGCGATCGCAATCAACGGTGATGGTCCGATAATGTCCCTAGCGCTCGGTGTGTGGCTGTTCATAGCGGATAAGTATCTGAAAGTAGTTTATATGACTATCCCTTTGCAGGTGAATAAGTGCAGAGTCATAGCTTTGAAGAAGCGATCAACGTTTCTTCGATGCGAATTCCCAGACCGCAAATGCAAATGCTTTAGTATCTTCCTCGATTGCGACAAGTCGTGCATAAACTAATAACCATCGACTTCAACAATAGCTTGAGCAAAGCTCTGTGGGGCTTCTTGGGGCAAATTGTGACCGATACCGCCTTTGATGAGTCGGTGTGTGTACTTACCAGAGAATTTTTTGGTATAGGATGAAGCATCTGGATGCGGTGCTCCATTGGCATCACCTTCAAGCGTGATTGTGGGCACGGTGATGACCGGGGCTTCGGCGAGCCGCTTTTCTAGAGCGTCATATTTAGGTTCGCCTTCAGCCAATCCGAGTCGCCAGCGATAGTTATGAATGACGATGCTGACTGCTGACCATTTCGGACTGTTTCACTTGAAAGAAAGCGCGTCGTGCCATAGCCACGCAGATACGGGACGATCACCCGGTAACCTGCTGATGCCAGTAAAGGCGCGACATCGACATAGCTATGAATGTCGTAGGGCCAGCCGTGCAAGAGGATGACAAGAAAATCCAGAGATAGGGCAGACGCAAAGACTCTTACTCAATTTTTTAGCTCTTTGCGTCACCCTACCCTTCGGGAACGCTAAGAGCGAACGGGTTCGGCAGTGACGCTCGTTCGCGTAGCGTCTCCGACAGGAGAAGACTCGCTACCGCTTCGCTAACGCAACCGACGGAAACCGCCAGGACTGCGACTGCCTCACCGCATCTTTCCATCTTTGCAGCCTATTGCAGATGTTTCTTCAATTCAGCGGCAGCTTGAACAAACAGAGAACGGACTTCTGGCAGATCAGCTAAACCATTGAGCAGTCCAAAGTCATGAATCATGCCGTTGTACTGCACCGCTGTCACCGCTACCCCAGCTTCATCCAACTTACGTGCATACGCTGTGCCTTCGTCATGCAAAATATCGCTCTCTGCAATCACAATTAACGCTGGAGGCAAGCCTTTCAGTTGCTCAACCGTTGCTTGTAGGGGAGAGGCATAGATGTCTTTGCGCTTTTCTGGGTCAGCGATGTACATGTCATACATCCACTTCATCGTGGGTACGGTTAGGAACCGCTTGTCGCCAAATTGATGATAAGAATTCGTTTCAAAATCCGCATCGACGATCGGCCACATCATGATTTGTAGCTTGATGTGTGGTCCTCCGTTTTCTTTCGCCTTCAAAGTAGTGACCGCTGTCATATTTCCACCAACACTGTTGCCAACGACTGCCAGATTCTTGCCATCCACGCCAATCTCCTCACCATGCTCGGCAACCCATTTGGTCGCAGCAAAAATCTCATTGATCGCCTGTGGGTACTGAGCATCTGGCGTGCGAGTGTAGTTTACGAAGACACCCGCAAACCCTGAAAGCACAACCAGATCGCGAACCATGCGCTTGTGTGTTGGGTAATCACCCAGCACCCAACCACCACCATGAATAAAGATGAAAACAGGTAATGTGCCCTTGACCCCTTCAGGTCGTACAATATTGAGGGTAATTGAATAACCATCAGCAGTAATCGTTTTTTCAGATTCTTCAATGCCTGAAAGGTCTACTGAAACGGAAGTCTGTGCATCCACAAGAACTTGACGTGCTTCGACTGGAGTGAGTTTCTCCAGTGCCACACCCGCTGAATTCAGCACTTTCAAAAATTCCTTCGTTCCTTTGGAAAGACGTGGATCGTCTGCAACTTCCAGAATTTTTGCTGCTTGCGAGTTTGCTTGAGCAACCATGACATTCTCCTCTAATGAATTGTAAACAATCTGTTAAGATGGCACTGTTAACTTAATTGATTTAACAGTACTGCTTTATAAGTAGTAATTGTAGAATGACAATTACTTTTTACCGACATCGTTTCCCAGCCAAAACTATTTGTTACTGGTGGTTAGCTTGGTGTTCTCTGTGAGTGGTCAGAAAGCGGCGAATATGGTCTGCGATCGCGTCCCCATCTTCTTCTAGAGCAAAGTGTCTCGTATCAAACAAATGAAACTCCAGGTTTTTTAAATCGCGTTTGTAGGCATAAGCTCCCTCGACTAAAAAGCCCTGGTCATTTTTGCCCCATACAATTAGCGTCGGTGGTTGATATTGGCGCAAGTAAGCTTGCCATTGTGGATATAACTACACATTTGATCGATACTGTACGATAAGTGATCATGGGTTTACTCTTTTGAATTCAAATCGTTCAACAGAATCAGAAATAGTCGATCTTGTTTATTCAAAGGTTCATACCTGGGATAATTTATCATTTCCACCAATCAAGTGAGAACGGATTGCAGTCGTGATGTGAGAAATTGCTCTATATAGTTTGCGATCGCATCCCCATCCTCTTCTAGAGCAAAATGTCCGGTATCGAGTAGATGGAACTCAACGTCTTTCAAGTCACGCTGGTAGGGATAAGCACCCTCAGCAGGAAAGATGTAGTCGTTCTTGCCCCAGACAATCAAGGTAGGGGGTTGATAGTTGCGGAAATACTCTTGCCATTGGGGATAGAGCGGTGGATTGCTGCCATAGCTATAAAACAGCGCCAGTTGAATCTCTTCGTTTCCGGGACGATCGAGGAAATGTTGATCCACCGTCCAGGTATCGGGACTAATTGCTTCTAGATTACGAACACCATTGGTATATTGCCACTTCGTTGCTTCCAGGGTGAAAAGATATTTGAGCTTTTGGGCATTCTCAGGCGATCGCTCTTGCCAGTATGCTTTAATTGGTTCCCAAAATTCGCGCAGACCTTCCTCGTAGGCATTGCCATTTTGAACAATCAGAGATTGCACGCGCTCTGGATATTTAGCCGCAATCCGATAGCCAATCGGAGCACCATAATCCATCACATAAAGGCTGTACTTTTTGAGATTGATCGCAGCAATGAATTTTTATACAATCTCAGCCAAGCGATCAAACGTGTAGTCAAATTCATTTACAGTTGGCATCGAACTGTTACCCTAGCCAGGGTAATCAGGAGCAACGAGATGGAATTTATCAGCAAGTGCTGGTATGAGATTACGGAACATGTGAGACGACGTTGGGAAGCCGTGCAATAGCAGAATCGTTGGATTATCACGGGAACCCGCTTCGCGGTAGAAGATGTCTAAACCATCGATAGAAACGGTGCGATATGTAGTTATGGGACTACTCCTTGTTCAGAATGAAGTTGTACGTTATGACACCGGATCAAATTGTCATTTAATAAAACCGGGCATTGAGCGATATTTCTAAATTGAAAATCAATGATTACTCGTTCAGCCAAATCAGAAACAAGTGAAAATGTTTGTGCAAAACCTCACATTCGATCGTGGTGATGGTGCCAAATAGCAATAACTGTGTTGGACGCAGGCTGAGTCCAACTTTTTTGGCTTCAGCTCGTTGATCGATGCGGGCAAAAATGGTGATGCCTTTTGCCCGAAGGATAGCTTCTAAGCGATCAATGGTTTCGGTTACTGAATATGGGCTGGACTAACTGATGATGCCGTTATTTGCATTCATAGCACCGAACTCCTCAACGGTTTTGGTGATGGATATTTTTAGGACACTTCAAATCTGTGCCATACCGCCATCGACAAACAACTCAATACCGTTCACAAAGCTGCTGTCAGCTGAAGCGAGAAAGACAACGGCTTTGGCAATCTCATCGGGTTTGCCGACTCTTCCCAGTGGGATAACGCTGGCTTGGGTATCCACGAATTCTTGCAACTGCTGGTCATTCAGTCCCAAAAGATCGTAACCAGGAGTCGGAACCACACCAGGGCTAATGGCATTTACTCGGATCTTGCGTTCTCTAAGGTCGAGTATCCAATTCCGAGCAAACGATCGCACGGCGGCTTTGGTGGCGCTGTAAACACTGAAAGCTGGCGTACCTTTTATAGAAGTAGTCGAAGCATTCAGGATAATAGAAGCGCCCTCTGGCAACAGTGGCAGTGCCTTTTGTACGGTGAACAGCAAACCTTTGACGTTTATGTTGAATGTTTTGTCAAAGTCTTCCTCTGTGATTGCTCCAAGTGGGGCAATTTGTCCACCGCCAGCATTAGCGAAGATGATATCGAGGTGTCCTTGGTCTTGCTTAATGGTGGCAAATAGGCGATCGAGGTCTGCCAGGTTAGAAACATCGCTTTGCACAGCCGTAACATTTTTCCCAATGGCTTCTACAGCCGCATCCAGTTCGACTTGGCGACGACCCGTGATATAGACATAGGCACCTTCAGCAACAAACTGTTTGGCTGTGGCAAGACCGATACCACTGTTGCCACCTGTGACAAGGGCGATTTTTCCTTCTAGTTTTTTCATTTTGCGAATCCTCTGATTATTGGGTTTAAATGCAATTTTTGCACAATGACGAGGCTGTACCTAGCCCACAGCTTTTAGCAATTAAGCTAGTCGCGCTAACTTTTGGGTAACGCTTCAAGTTAAGTAGCGCTCAAATCTGTGCAATTTCACTTTAAGGTTGATACAAATAGACAGCAGTGGGGCAGGGAACAGTTCTTGCTGGGGGAAAGAATTAAAGACCAATCATTTGTATCAGCCATTTTGTGAAATGGTATCAGGAGTCAGGAGTCAGAAAAAAGTTTGTGTAATCAATTCTGTCGGAGTACTTATACCTGAAGTCTTAGGGTAGATCTCCGGGCGCACCCAGAATTTCGTCGCCAATTTCGCTAGAGATGCGATTGAACAATTCCATGTCAGGTGCCTCATTCTGGTTTAGCGTCCCTGTTGCTTCAATTAGTTGAGCAAAAGCACTAGGCGAAGCAACGACTAACCCGCGAGCTGGTTGATCGCTGAGTGCAGCAACAACATGGGGTATGCCCATCGGAATGAAGGCACTTTCACCTGCGCCTAGCACAACCTTATTCTTACCAACCCAGACAGTGAACTCTCCTTCCAACACATAGAGTTGTTCTGAATAGCGTGTATGGCGATGGGGTGGAGTCTGTGCACCAGGAGGGAAATAGCCCTCAATCAGGTCATATTTACCGTCAGTTGTGGTGTGATCGGCGACGATGGTAAGGTAGTTATTAAGAAGCCAGAATGATTTCGTCATAGAAGTACTCCTTCTAATGAATGAATTGTGTTATGAACGCTCAAGCTTGCAGATCAGATAGAGCAAGCAGGGTGTAGGGGGTAGGGTTCCGGCTCAGAAAAGTAACCCCAATCAACTTCAGAGCCTATTAGGCTAAAGCATTGCGCCGGAATTGGAATTTCTGGTTTTGTAGCTGGGTTGCCCGCTTCCAGGAGTAACACGGTTGTGTCACAGTCTTCAGTTAGACGATTGGCAACCACACAACCTGCCGACCCTGCACCGATTACAATGTAGTCATAATTGGTCATAAAGTTCTCTTCCTCTGTTATCTACAATGGATAAATGGAGTCAAGAATAAACTGATTTAAAGAGCGATCGCTGAAACACTGTTAGTTATTCATTGCTTCTCTTAAAATTGGGATTACTTCACAGAGCCGTGCTTGCTGCTTCAATCACTTTGCTAACCTCTTTTGGATGAGAGATAAAAGGAACATGACTGGAGTTAACTTCGGTTGTCTTAGCATTAATCCGTTTAGCCATAAATCGTTGAAGTTCAGGGTTGATGGCGCGATCGCTTTGAGTGACGATAAACCAAGAAGGAATCGTTTTCCACGCGATTTCATTCAATGATTGCTCAAACGCGGCGCTGGCGATCGGTTTTTGGGTTGCTGCCATCACTCGCGCCTCAGCCTTCGATACGTCCTGGGCAAAAAATTCGTGAAACTTCCCGCGATCTATATAGAGAAAGTTTGCAGCATCAGGTGCGATCGCCTTGCTAATCGGAGCTGCTGCGTACTTTTTATTTAAATCACTCGTCTTTTCACCGACATCTGGGGCGAAAGCATTAACATAAACCAGAGCTTTCACCTGTGGATTGCCAGCCGCCGCACCCGTAATCACATTTCCACCATAGGAATGTCCGACCAAAACAACGGAACCTTTTTGATTGTCAATTACCCGCTTCGTTGTTGCCACATCATCAGCAAGCGAGGTGAGCGGAATCTGCACAGCGGTCACTCTATAGCCATCCTCCTGTAACAATGGAATAACGTGTTGCCATGATGTACCGTCAGCAAAAGCCCCATGAACGAGAACGATCGCAGGTTTAGAGTTGGAGGCTTGAGGTAATTCCTTGGAGGTGGCTGATGTTGGATGCATTAATATGCCAACGACAACACTTAATGCAGATAACCACAGCAACAATTTTTGAACTTTTTTCCATGTAAAAACTATCATTGCGATCGCCTTTGTATTCTTGCTAAATTGCTGAATTCTCTGATTCTTGTTGTCTGTATAGAAGTTATGAAATAATATCCGCTGAAATACTTATTAAGATAAGCACCAAAAATCTTAATCATTTGTAGCAACAACAGCTGCCATTATCTGCTCAACAGTCCATCGATCGAGATAGCGAATTCCATTAATAAATAAAGCAGGTGCAGCCTCCACTCCACTTCGCAGTCCACCTTCGATGTCCGCATTGATCCGATTGACATACGCTCCCTTGGATAAATCCTGCAAAAATTGAGAAATATCAAGTCCTAAACGATTGGCGTACTCTACTAGATAGCCATTTCCCAACTCCTGTTGATGGATAAATAGCATCTCATGCATTTGCCAAAACTGCCCTTGAGCGGCTGCTGCTTCTACGGCTTCCGCTGCCCGGTGAGCATGTGGATGAATCTGTACTTGAGGGAAATGACGGAAGAGAAAACCTAAATTGTTTTCTCCAAACGAAACCTGCAATTGCTGCCCGGCAACTTTAATCAATCGATAGACGTTGGCACTTTGAAAACATTCATAATCTCCATACATGACGAATACTACAGCAGCATTCAGTACACCCTGGATATGATCCTGGGTTAAAGGCGGAACGAATAGAGAACGATTATTATGGTCGTAAGTCATCTTTCGGTTTGTATTAAGCAATACTTTTGCCTCACAAACCAACTGCATCAACATCGCTATGAATTCAATATAGAGAATTGACCCTCTGTTGTCGTCCACTCTGGGTTGACATTTTTGTACAATCAAGTGATGGATGAACCTGTCCATCTGGTAGTGGAAGATTGTCTCCAACTTTAGTTGGAGTCTAAAGCCAATCTAAAGAGAAAAAGGTAAAGAAGGCAGCTATGCTGGAGGCAGAGGTGATAAGTGAAGAATTTGAACGGGGCTTTAACCCCGCTTAATTCTTAGCCACCTTCAGCGGAGATTATGGTGAGGGACTCAGACCCTTGCTCAATGAGGTCGCAGCAGAGAACACAGAGCAGTATTCCAACTGAGCCTCCTGCCCTCTACCCTCTGCCCTCTGCCTTTCATGTTCAAGGGACGATAAGTGAGTTAAAGTGCTTGCTGTATCAGCTTTATAGCCAGTAAGCCTTGCTGATAATATGCCTACTTATTGCGAATGGAATCGACCAGTTCCTCGACCCATGCTTGACATTCATACTAAGCAACTATCCAATTTTGACCCTTACGGGTGACGCTCGTTCCTCGCTAACGCCAGTCGCTCATGGGGGACTCGGGGCCCCCTTTGGGGATTGGGGGAGAACCCCCAAGATCGTGCTAGCTCACCATATAAACCTATCCAAAAATTACTGTTACCCCAACGACAAATATCGTGATACGCAACATCTGCCGACCAATAGGTGGTACAAATGGAAACACTCATAAATAACAACAAAAATCAATCGGTTTACGATGTAATCATTTCCGGGGCTGGGCCAGTAGGACTTTTCCTAGCCTGTGAATTGGCCTTGACCAAATGTTCAGTTCTAATACTGGAAAAGGCGGAAAATCCACACTCGCTATTGAAGCAACTTCCTTTTGGGATACGGGGACTCTCAGCGCCTACTATTGAAGCACTTTACCGTCGTGGTTTACTAAATGAGCTTGAGATACATAAACGCCTTAAAAATCCCCATCAAAATGCCGGACAAGGATCGCGTCGTCAGGTTGGACACTTCGCCGGCATTCCATTTCATGAGGGCAATATTGACACCTCACAATGGACATATCGCCTACCAAGCTCGACCGAAACAAGTTTGATATCTGAAATGGAGGAGCTTGAAACGGTACTGTCTCGCCGCGCAGAAGCCTTGGATGTAGAAATCAAGCGCGGACTTGCTGTGACTGGCTTTCACCAAACTGAGGATCGGGTAACTGTTCAGTCAGGCGATCAATCTTTTAAAAGTAAGTGGCTCGTGGGTTGCGATGGAAGCCGTAGTGTTGTTCGCAAGGCAGGCGGTTTTGAATTCGCCGGTACGGAGCCAGAATTCACCGGCTACACTACTTTAGTAGACATTGCAGACCCAGAGAAGCTGAGTCCAGGGCGAAACGTAACACCAACCGGTATATACCTCCAATCTCAGCCGGGCTACATCGTAATTCAGGATTTTGATGGTGGGGCATTTCATAATGCAGGAAAGCCAATCACGCTTCAACACGTGCAGGAGGTGTTACGGCGCGTCTCGAACACTGACGTTACCATCAGCGCCCTGCATATCGCAACCACGTGGACTGACCGAGCACGGCAGGCTACAATCTACCGCAACGGACATGTACTTTTAGCCGGCGATGCCGCGCACATTCATTCGCCGTTAGGAGGCCAAGGGCTTAACCTTGGACTGTGCGATGCCATGAACTTGGGCTGGAAGCTCGCCGCAACCATCCATAATATTGCGCCGTCAGGATTGTTGGACAGTTATTATACCGAACGTCACCCAGTTGGTGTGCAGGTTCTGGATTGGTCACGCGCCCAGGTTGCAATCATGAGACCAGGCCCAGATGCCCGCGCACTGAATGCAATTATCCGCGACCTGATGAATACGCGCGATGGTGCCACTTATATTGCAGGAAGGGTGTGGGGCGTTTTGACACATTACAATCTCGGTAGCGACCACCCTTTAGTAGGCCACAGCGTTCCCAACTTTGAGTTCAAAGACGGTACAAGAATTGGCGAGCTAATGCACGATGGCCACGGGATACTGCTTAATTTCGATATGAATGCTTCACTTAAAACTTTGGCGAGTGAATACGGCGACCGAATGAAGTATGTTTCGGCCCAGGCGAAAGAACAATTAGGCTTGAGCACTGTACTGATACGTCCTGATGGGATTATAGCCTGGGCTTCTGAGAGCGAACCTGATGAGCAATTAATCAGACAAGCGGTTGCTCTCTGGTTTGGTCGATAGTGGTAGTGAAATAGCTAAATCCTAACACCCTTGTGAACTTTTCCCCCACTTACAAACTGACAATCCCACGCTTAACAGCAGTAATCACGGCTTGTGTGCGATCGCTCACTCCCAGTTTGCTCAAAATGCGATTCACATGCGATTTAACAGTGCTTTCACCAATACTCAAAGCAGTCCCAATTTCTTGGTTACTCATTCCTTGTGCCATCAAACGCAGCACTTCCAACTCTCGTTCGCTCAGTTCTGGATTGCTCATTCGCTGCAATAATTTTGCGCCCACTTCTGGCGGAATGTATTTCTGACCATTATGAATGGCGCGAATCGCATTTAAAAGCTCGCCAGGTTTCGCATCCTTAAGCAGATAGCCTTGAGCGCCCGCCTGCAAGCCGCGATAGATATCTTCATCACTATCGTAGGTCGTGAGTACCGCAATCCGAGCCTGCTTAAATTCAGCACAAATCGCCATAATGGCTTCAACACCTCCCATTTTGGGCATTCGTAAATCCATTAGTGTGACATCGGGTTGGTATTCTCGAAAGGCGTTGATCGCTTGCTGTCCATCTTCAGCTTGAGCGATCGCACTCATTTCTGGATCGCGGTTAATGATGGTTACTAAACCCTTTCTAACTATGGGATGGTCGTCAACAATCAGCACCCGAATCGTAGTGGATTGGCTCATTGTAATTCTCACTCTCGATTGCTAGTGACAATAATTTCTGTTCCTTGACCTGGTTGGCTTTGAATCGCTAGTTGTGCGCTAATGCGCTCTGCTCGTTCGCTCATCCCTAATAAGCCAAACCCACCGCTCAAAGGAATGCTACCCACTCCAAAGCCCCTGCCATCGTCTTTAACTCGTAAAATACACTGTGTCTCGTTATACACTAACTCAACCCGAATTTCGCTGGCACAAGCGTGTTTAATTGCATTGGTTAATGCTTCCTGCCCAATTCTGAGTAAGTTATTCTCCACTTCGGTTGGTAAGGAATAGGCTGTACCCTGAGTTTCGCAAATCACAGCCGTGTCAGTTATTGATCGCATTTGAGCCACAATCCGATGCAGGGCACTCTCTAAATTACCTTCTTCTAGTAGCCGCGGACGGAGTGCTGATACAGATCGCCGTGCCCCTGCCAGCCCAGCGCGTGCTAGTTCCTCAATCATTTCTAGATGTACTTGCGTTGCTTCCAGGTCATCTGCCAGCACTTGTGTTGCTGCTCCAACCTGAAGTAGAATACCTGTGAAGGATTGAGCCAGTGTATCATGAATTTCGCGCGCCATCCGGTTGCGTTCTTCCAGAATGGAAGCGGCTTCAGCGAGTTTGCGATCGCTAATGTCTGCGATTAAACTGTAGAAGCCTCTGACTTGAGCATTGTCATCGAAATCAGGGATCAAGGTCGCGCTGATGCACCGCTTACCAAACGGAAAAGGGATTTCTGCTTCTAGAGATACAGTTTGCCCTTCAAACACCCGATCAATATACGGTTCAAACCGTTGATAAACCGCCTCACCGAGAAGTTGGCGAACAGAGTTACCCAGAATTTCATTGCGGCTTTGGTTAAACCAAACCTCATAGGTACGGTTGATGAATTGATAACACCGATTGGCATCTACATAGCCGATCAGAACTGGTAGAGCGTCGGCAATCAGTCGCAATTCCTGTTCTCGGTCGCGCAGTTCTGCTTCGCTTTGCTGTAAAGCTGCCGTTCGTTCTGCCACCTGAAGTTCCAGGGTAAGATTGTATTCGGTTAACAGTTTCTCTGCTCGTCTGCGCTCTGTAATGTCTTGAAAAGCTACGATTGCATAAGCCACGTCACCCTGTTCGTCAAAAACTGGAGTTCCCCATGCTTCAATTGGAATATTTTTGTCGTTTCGGCGAATTTCCATGTCATCAACCGTGATGCGTTCACCACTTAATGCACGGACAATTGGCAGTTGGTCACTTGGATATATTTCATTTGTTCCTGCCCGATAAAACTGATAAACCTCTGCAAACCGCTCTGGTGTTATGGCAGGATCGACACCTTTACCTACTAGCTGAATTCTCCGTTGATTGGCGTAATAAGGGTGGCCCCTTGCATCTAATATTGCAATGGCTACTGGAACTGCTTCTAGAAATTGAGCCATTCTACTTTCACTCTTTTGTAGGTTTGAGTAGAGTTTGGCATTTTCAATCGCGATCGCTGCTTGAGTAGATAGAAGATTCAGAAGTTGCGATCGCTCTGGTGTAAATACCCCAGTTGCTAATTGATTTTCTAGATACAACACACCAACGAGCTTACTTTGATTGATTAGCGGCAAACATAGCAGCGATCTGATTTTGTGGTGCTGAATATATGAATCATGAATAAAATTACCTTCATGAGCTGCATCATTTAAGATGACAGATTCATGAGTCCGAATAACATACTGAATAATGGATTCGGGTAAACGATTTACCATTAGCATCGATTGCAACACTTGTGTAGCACATACCTGCTCACCCTCATGGAGTTCACAAGCAGCCTCAATTACCCATTCTTCTGAGTTTTCTAAAATCAGATATCCAGTTTGTGCGCCAGCGTTCTCGATTAAAATCCGCATCAATGAGTGAAGCAACTGATCTAGTTCAATTTCACTAGAAATTGCTTGTGATGCTTTCATGATTGTTGCTAAATCGAAAGCGACATGTAAGGTATTTGAGGTCGTTTTAGATGCTTTAAGGCTTGTTGCATCAGCCATACCGGATGACTGAAGAAAGAACTGAGGATAACGAGTTTCTAAATCTTTGACCTTTGCTGTGGCTCCCCAGCGTTTATAGCAGTAGTGCGCTTCTCTCATATAAAGCTGGGCAAACTTCTCTCTGCCACGACCCAGATAAAATTTAGCAGCTAACTCATAGGCTAAGGCTTCTTCTCGCAAATAGCCATTTTCTTTCGCTCCTTGAATAGCTTGTTCGTAGAAATCCTCTGCCTCAAGCAACTGACCTAAAACTCTCGCCCTCTCTGCTTGTATGAGATGATATTTATGCAAATGATTCATGGGTGCATATTGCGCCCATTGCTGCATTTTCTCCTGACTAACAGCAATTTTTTCCAGAATTTCTGCTTGTACCTCAACGCTGTCAGGGTATATGGCAAGTCTTGCCAAAGCAGCATAGAGGTAGTAGAAAGGAACAAAAGCTGTACCAACTATTTGAGTCAAATAGCGCTCTGCTATCGTTGCATTCTCGACTGCCTGAGCGTACTCACAAAAGAGGTAGCATAGGAAAAGTTTATTAGCATAGACATCAAAAATCGCAGTTCCATCATTTGCTACTTCATGTTGTGGTAATCTATTTTCCTCATTGTAAAATTCACCAGCTAGATGGATTGGATGGTCTGAGCAGCCCATCAAATTTGCGACTACCTGCTGAAATATTTGATTCCAGGTCAGCGCCGTTTCCTGTTTAATCTGACCGATTGCCTGATTGTATATTCTCATCTCGCGCTCAACTTCTATGAGTTCATTTCCGACTGCATAGAAATTAAAGCAATAAGCGTGTGCAGTATAGGCGACAAACTCCAAATCTCCGGTTTCTAATCCATTGTGGTAGGCTTTTAATAATGGCTGCAACGTGTTTATAAGATGCTCTTTCCAATGAATGATGAAAGTATTCACAATCAGCAATGTTCTAGTGCTGAGTGAATGAGTATTGGAGTGTGACAATAGCCTTAAAGCGAGCTGTCCAAATTCGTAGCCCGTCTCGATATCTCCGACCTTTCCACATAAAATTAATCCAAAGTTGGCATACGCAAAGGGAGACACAAGGGCATTCCCATGCTTGATTGACAAGCTGACCTGTTTAGCTACCAGTAGCACCATCAGAGCGGGAGCGGCAATCCAGGACGAAATCGTAATTATAGATAGAATTCGCATCGCCACTAACTTATCCTGCTCACTCATTTCTGGCAAATAAGTCAAGTCTTCGATTGATTTCTCACTCAAGAGGTGTGAGATTGCGTCTAGTTCAAGCTGAATATCCGACTGGCTAGGTTGTTCGGGCAAATGAATCCCAAATTGTGGCAAAACCTGTAATGCTGTATTGATTGCCTTTAAGGGCTGACCCTGTGCGATATAAGCCTGAATTTTGACTTCGTAAACTTTTACGCGATCGAGAATTGTTTTAGCGTCCTGCAAAACAGCCTCTGCCCAATGTTCTACATTTTCAAACTCACCACACAAATATGCGACTTCTGTTGTTTCAGTATATAACTCTAAAGCCAGGTCATAGTTGGTTTGCCAGCTAGAATCTGCCAGCCATGCTCTACTCATCGCCAAATAGTTTTGTGCCGTACCATAAGCGATCGCTCCCTTGGCTTTCTGACTTGCCATCAGGTTCAATTTGGCAATTTCATCTCGTTCTGCTTGATTAGTAATCAATTCGATTCCATGATTGAGATGATCCACAACTTCAAACAGTCGATCTGCTAACGCTTCTTTAAGCAAATTGCGACCAATTTGAAGATGAACCACCTGTTTGTGGGATTCATGAATTAGATCGTAAGCTGCTTGCTGAACGCGATCGTGCGAAAACTTGTAATTCTGAATCAGCAGATTCTCATCTAACTCTGAGGTTGCAACAAGCAACTCTGACTGAATTACGGTTGTGAGTTCTGCAAAAATTTCAACTGCTGGTCGTTCACAGATGACTGAGAGTGTCGCTAAATCAAACTCAGCACCAACACAAGCAGCTAAGGATAAAACCTGTTGAGTTTGCTCTGGAAATTGTTTCAGCTTTCCAATAATTAACTCCACAACATTGTCGGTAATATTTTTGGCTTTAATATGAGTAATGTCCCATTGCCAGCGTTGTTGATTAATATCGAAGACGATCAGACCTTCAATGTACAGCGCTTTGAGAAATTGATTAGTGAAGTAGGGATTGCCGTTCGCTTTTTGCCATATCAGTTCTGCTAAAGGTGCAATCGACTCAGTATGCGTATGCAAGGTTTCAGCAATTAGTTGAGCCACCGCCCCTAGTCCTAGCGGAGCTAACATTATCTGGCTAATAGTAATAGTTTCCTGCTTTAGCTTCTCTAAGGTTGCAATCAGCGAATGTGTTTGAGTGACTTCGCGATCGCGATAAGCTCCAATTAAAAGCAGGGCTTGTATCCCACGATCGCTCATAATTAACTCGATAAGCTTAAGCGTAGCAGAGTCTACCCATTGCAAATCATCCAGAAAGATGACCAGAGGATGCTCAACAGAACAGCAGGCTCGAATGAACTTTTGAAAGACAAGGTTAAACCGATTTTGTGCCTCAGTTGCTCCAACTTCTGCTACAGGTGGTTGCTTGCCAATAATCCACTCAACTTCTGGAATGACATCAATAATCAGTTGTCCGTTGCTGCCTAATGCGGTGAGAAATTGCGATCGCCATTTTTGCAGTTGCTCGTCAGGTTCACTTAGTAATTGTTGAACCAGTTTTCGTAGAGCATCTGCGATCGCGCTGTAGGGAATATTGCGCCCAAATTGGTCAAACTTACCCGAAGTGAAATAACCGCGCTTTGCTGTGATGGGTTTGTAGAGTTCCTGTACTAAGGCTGATTTACCAACACCAGCATAACCAGACACTAACATCATCTCAATATTGCATTGAGCATTTTTCTGATTTCCTATTCCTGCCACTCTGTCAAATGCTGCTAATAATGCTGCAATCTCTGCTTCTCGTCCATACAACTTCTGGGGAATGTGAAAGCGATCAGAAACATCTTGTAGACCCAGTTGGATATTGCCAATTTTTCCTGTTTCTGTAAGTTGGGCTGCACAACGTTCTAAATCTGCTTTGATGCCCCAGGCACTTTGATAACGATCTTCTGCATTTTTCGCCATCAATTTCATCACAATGTCTGAAACATCTTTAGGAATTGCACTGTTAATGGGTGATGAATCATCCATCACACCCCTAATTTCACACGGAGGAATCGGCTGTTTAGCAATATGACAATGCACTAGCTCTAGAATATCCGTTGTTGCAAACGGCAGATGCCCAGTGAGCAATTGATAGAATGTCACACCGAGCGAATAAAAATCGGTGCGGTAATCGAGCAAACGGTTCATTCGTCCGGTCTGCTCTGGCGATAGGTAGGCAAGGGTTCCTTCTAAAACATGAGGGCTTGTAAAGGTTGGATTGGTGCGGTTAAATTGAGTGGCAATCCCAAAGTCGATAATCTTGACCACGCCCGTATTAGGATTGAGAACGATATTGCCAGGATTAATGTCTTTATGAATAATATTCGCGGCATGGATCTCACCTAGAATTTGTGTGAGCTTGACGGCAAGCAAAAGAAAAGTGGATACAGGCATCGGGCAGAAAATCTTTGGGTGCTGCTGCATCCAGTAATCCAAGGACTCTGCACCAAAATCTTCAAGGAGGATGACTAGCGTACGTTGGTAGTCCTCCTGGCTGTACGCCTTGATTACACCTTTTATGTTCAAAGAGCAGGTAATGGCATACTCCTGTCTATAGCGCTTGATTTCTTGAGGTGAGGGATAATCTTGCTTGAGCATTTTGACAACGACTGCCTGACCATTTTGCACTCGGATGCCTCGATACACTAAAGAGGCTGAACTCTCATAGATTTTGCATTGAATGGCAACTCCAGGCAGGGTAATCATCCAACTCTCTCCTGAGGTAGGACATAAGCACAGTGCCAATTATATGGTATTGAGCCGAGATACGCGACGTGAAACTTGTGCGTGGAAGCAGTAGTATATTTTACTGAAGAGTCGTTTCCTCTTGGGGTTCCTTCCTCTCAGTTCCCACAAAAACTAACTTTTTACGGGAAGTACCAAAACCCTTATCAAGGCAAGGGATAGGGTGTAGAGAAAATAAGAAAGTCTTACTACACCCTATACTCTGCTCTTACACTTGGCTGATTTATTAGCTTTACTTATGTTATAGAACCCATTTGAGATCTATACAGGAGGGCAATCGAATTTGGCTGAACTACGAGCTAAGTTACAAATTTTATAGATTGATCGTCAGGATTTTTTTCTTGCTTTTTTTGTCGCTCAACACGACTGTATTGTAGGGTAATGTATCCGTTCCCAGCGGAATTGGCAGCTTAAAACTGGGGCTTTTATGATCGAGTTCGCCTAAATCAATGCTTTTCGTTATATTGCCATCTGTTGCCAGATAAGCGGTAAGTTCGCCTTTATAATCTTCAATTAAAAAGTCTCTAAAGAAAACGACTGCCCCACCCTCAGGATCTATACCAAGGATGACCGTACCGCTGAAAGTTGTGCCTTTTCGTTCTTCATCAACCGTTGCCACTGTGATTTCCGAGGGGTCTTGACCGGACTTATCTGCCATAAACTTTTTCCTGAGCGAATTCTCAACAATTGAAAATGATTTTACCTGACGCTATGGGCGATCGCAAAACTCTTAGGACGTATTTCTGCATCGGTCTTGCAAATGTATAGCCAAGTTACTTCTGGTTATACGCCTAATTGGAAGATTGAGTAGGGATGATTCGGGGCTGAAAGCGATCACGAAGCGTTGCTGCAAAGCAGATCGCATCGCAGAAACCTGATAGAGGGGAGACGTTGAGAAGTTTCCGGATAACTTGATCCGACCTTGCCTCGGCAGTAGAGTGCCCTTATCTGTGAACTGACAGGTTTATGGAGTCAAAGGATATATAGAACCCATTTGATATCTTTTTTAGCTATAGCCGTAGTCACATAGGTTAGGACATTTTAAAAGAGTGAAAGCTAGGAATAGTAATAGTTTTACCTCCTGCCTCCTGCCTCCTGCTATATTATCAAGGATACCCTCCTGACACCAATGCTTGTAGTGCCAGAATACAGTCGAATAGGGTGGGAAATCTCGCTTGTAAGTCAGCCCAATTGCAACCATTCTTAAGTTGATAAAATACACCGTCAAGAATCTGCCGCTTTGTCCACAGAGGCGGTCTAGTTTTCTTTTTAGTCGGCAATAATGGCTCAATTATTTCCCACTATGCGTCAGTCAAATCGCTTGAATACCCCATTTTCAACCCTAAACTGCTTCAATGCACCTAATTTCTGTTGATTCTACTTGCTCGTCTAAAAGATATCAAATGGGTTCTATAAGGTTAACTCAGCCTTTTGACACTGATATTTAAAATCATTAATTAAAAAAAAACACTTAGTCGGCTATTCTTCGTACAGCTATACTCTTTTTTGGCGAAGGTATTGATATTCTTAATAATTTTTCCACTAGTTATCTTATCTCTTAAATTGGTATAAAGGACTTCTTTACACTCTACAAAAGATAGTTATAGGGGCGCACAGCTGTGCTACCTGAGGACAGATGTGGATGAAAACTGCTGTAATTCAGAAAAATTGTCTATGTGGTTTCACTAATGTCAATCTACCAACTCATCTGCTAAAGATTCTAAAGGTTTAGTGTTATATAAGCAATGCTTGCTAGAGTCTGGAGTGCGTCAATTGTGGGCATCGATGCCGTCAAAGTAGGTGTGGAAGTCGATGTGTCAGGAGGATTACCGGGAATAGTTGTTTTAGGACTGCCAGATTCAGCGATTCAAGAATCAAGAGAAAGAGTCAAAGCAACTTTGAAAAATACTGGCTTTGCCTTTCCGATGCGAAAGATAGTAATTAATTTAACTCCGGCAGATTTACGCAAAGAAGGCCCCTGTTTCGATTTACCTATTAGTGTGGGAATTTTGGCAGCTTCTGAGCAAGTTAGCGCTGATTTGTTGGGGGATTATCTATTTTTGGGCGAAGTTTCTTTGGATGGCAGTTTGCGTCCCGTGGCTGGTGTATTACCGATCGCAGCAGCAGCCCAAAAAATGGGAATTGCAGGTTTAGTTCTCCCTACTGATAATGCCCAAGAAGCAGCAGTAGTTGAAGATTTGGCTGTTTACGGCTGCAAACATCTGTCTGATGTGGTGGATTTTTTAAATAATCCAGGGCGTTACAAACCTGTGCAGATAGATAGTACAACACAAACAACAACAGTATCCTACCCTGGCGCAGATTTGCATGATGTCAAAGGACAAGCTCATGCGCGTCGTGCTTTAGAAATTGCTGCGGCTGGCGGGCATAATTTAATTTTTGTCGGGCCGCCTGGTAGTGGGAAGACGATGCTAGCAAGGCGCTTACCGGGAATTTTACCGCCGTTGAGTTTTGCTGAATCTTTGGAAGTGACTCGCATTCATTCGGTAGCTGGTTTATTAAAAAATCGTGGTACATTGGTACGCGATCGCCCTTTTCGCAGTCCCCACCACTCGGCATCCGGGCCTTCTCTGGTGGGTGGTGGTAGCTTCCCTCGCCCTGGAGAAATCTCATTATCTCACAGGGGTGTACTTTTTCTCGATGAACTCACTGAGTTCAAACGTGATGTGTTGGAATTTCTGCGTCAACCTTTAGAAGATGGCTACGTCACAATTTCCCGCACCAAACTATCAGTAATGTTTCCTGCACAATTTACTTTGGTGGCGAGTACTAATCCCTGTCCATGCGGTTACTATGGCGATACCATCCAACAATGTACTTGTTCTCCCCGCCAACGCGAGCAATATTGGGCAAAGCTTTCTGGGCCGTTGATGGATCGAATTGATTTACAAGTTGCAGTGAATCGCTTGAAACCAGAAGAAATTACCCAACAACCGACAGGAGAAACATCAATATCAGTACGCCAACGAGTGCAACAAGCAAGCGATCGCGCAATTACCCGTTTCCAAGGAGAAGCAAATCTGCGTTGCAATGCCCATTTGCAAAGTAGTCATCTCCAGAAATGGTGCAAGTTAGATGATGCTAGCCGCAATTTATTAGAAGCAGCAATTAGAAAATTAGGTTTATCGGCAAGAGCAAGCGATCGCATTCTCAAAGTAGCACGAACTATTGCAGATTTAGCAGGAGAAGATGAGTTAAAAACCAATCATGTAGCAGAAGCAATTCAGTATCGCACAATCGATAGAATGCAGTAGAAATTTTGTGATGATAGCTTAAGTCTGTTAAAGGTTGACGCAAATAGTTCGTGTTATGGCAGTCGCCATCTCAGTCAGGACGATTTCTATGCCAAACCCTTAAAGTTTAAGAGCTATCATTAGATGGTTAGCAACAGCTTGCAATATGATCAACCTATGACTGAGCCAAGTCGTATCACAATTGCTAATTCTTCTTCAATTATCGGCTTCCAGAAATCTGGTGGCGGAGACTGGCCAGTTTGGGATCGTTACCTGACAATTGAAAACAAACGAGCTTATCACATCGGTAATGTCTGCGGAACTTGCGCCTTCTTTTTTGTGCGGCTTGAGGGCGCGAACCGCAGTATCTCGGCAGCAGGCATTGCGGAGCAACTCAATACTGGAACTGACATTACTGATCCTACATTTACTTCTATTCTGAGCCAAATCCTCCCGACCGGAGCTTACTATGTCAATTTTCCAACAGTACTTCCACGCCTAATTGCACCCGGCGATCCTGACGACTATTTCGCTCAAGAGCAGGTCGCTTTGTGGGGAATCGATCCGTTGCCACATAATCCGCACATCACTTACTATCGTAGTCACTCACTCGCGCTTGGCGAACATCGCCAACTTTTCGAGTTTGTCATTCCTATGTTCCCTCTCACTTGCCTTGGTCAAGAGAGATTAATACATTATGAGGATGAAATAGCGCATGGCGGGCAACCAACTGCATTTACTCTCTCTATTTTGGACATTAAGCAGCCAGCAGTTTGGAACGGCGATCCTAAGATTACTGAGCATTGGTGTTTGGCTCACTATCTCCTTGATGGTCACCATAAAATGTATGCCGCAGCACAGCAGAATGCGCCGCTCAATTTAGTTTCGTTCTTGGCAATTGATGAAAGCCTTGCATTTGAAGAGGAAATCAAGTCGGCTCTAGCTGCTCTTACTTCACAACTGGCTCCTTAGCTTATCCTCTCAAAGCGGTAGAAATTTTACGCTGTGTGTGGGTACAGCAATATGAACAGCAACAGGGGCAAGTCTATTAACGATAAGCCGACAACTTATACCAATTCGCAATTTGCTTTTTTGCCCATTCGCAATTGAGAAATTTAGATGCAGCAAGGCTTTTCTGGCTTACATATGTTGCCTTATTTTAGAGAATTGGTATTACCATCCAACAAACAACTCATCTAGTAGTTCGCTTTCGTGACGAAAGCTCTTTATTGGGTAAGGGGGAAGGTGGGGCCCCCTCTGGGGATAAGGGGCAGGGGGAAAGGTTTTAAATCCCAAACCCAGTTCCCTTTCCCCTTTCCCCAGCCCGAAAAAGCGCATCTTTGGGTTGGCAGACTACTAGCCTCTCTATGATTCTATTCGCCTTGCCTCTAAGACGCAGGATAAATCAACTCACCAATACGCTTGAGAATTTGCAAAACTGCGTACAGTTCTCTCGCTGATGCAAACGGAGCAATGACAACATCAACGCATCTTTATTATCGCCAATTGGTGCGTAGGTGTAGCCCGTCGTAGACATCGCATTTTCAAAGTAGGGCAGACTTTATTTAATGATTAAGACTGACATAATAAATACAAATAATAGTGTCTATGCAAGCAAAAATAAATAAGGTTAATTAGTGAAAGTTCTAATTAACCATTTATCATTAATAGTTACCAAAAAGCTGGAAAATACTTATGGTTCAAACTTGGCTGTGGATTGGTGTCATCAGTATGGCAGTGGGTTGTGCTTTTTTCGGAGTAGGCGCACACAATGGTAAAAACGAACGCTGGAAAATACTCTATACACTTAATTTTTTCATTTGCTTGATTGCTAGTGGGCTGTACTTAGCAATGGCACTCGGTCAAGGAGTTAACATCATCAATGATCGTCCAACTTATTGGGTGCGATTTGTGACTTGGTTTTGCTCAACGCCGCTGTTGTTGTTGGATCTGACTTTCTTGGGAAGAACGAGCTTACTGATTACAGGTAGCTTGTTAGGAGCAAACGCCTATATGCTTGCCACTGGCTTTTTAGCTACAGTTACACCCAAGCCGATCAGTTACATCTGGTATATTGTAAGTTGTGGTGCTTACCTGGCGGTTTTCTACTTATTAGTAAAGCCCTACCGGATCGAGGCAGAACGCAAACATCCCAGATCCAAGCAAGCATTTCGCAAGCTGATAACTGTGCATCTGGTGCTGTGGACACTCTATCCAATAGTGTGGATTCTTAGTCCAGAATGGTTTAACGCTTTTGGTCAAGTTGGGGAAACAATGGGTTATACGTTACTAGATATTGCCTCTAAAGTCGGGTTTGGTTTTCTATCATTAAACACCCTACGTAATTTAGAACAAGCAGGAGAATTGGTTACTGAATCAGAACCCTTATATGAGTAAGTAATAAATTTTCAGTCTGATGCTTTAAATAGCTAACCGATGAACAAACTCCGAATTTTAGCGAAACGATATTAGGAGAATCAATCAAGGTATTATGTGATCGCTGCCACTGCATTTTATATGCTAAAGCGATCGCGCTACATATTGTCTACCAAAAAGGAAATTATTTATAGATATTCTCGTCAAATAAATTATCGACTTTGCTAAATTCCTCCTCTAGGACACTTCACAAATATCCTTGGGAGGATGTCACAACTCAGGAAATCAGTATCCAATATATCAGGGACTAAGCCACATCCCCTACAAGGAGACTGATTGGATGAATTTGCAGGAAATTTGGAAGCTATTACAAGAGACGTTCAAAGAATGGAGTGAAGATAAAGCCTCACGATTAGCGGCGGCGTTAGCTTATTACACGATTTTTTCCATTGCACCATTGCTAATTATTGTAATTGCGATCGCAGGTGCAGTATTTGGAGAAGAAGCGGCAAGAGGTCAAATTGTCGAACAAATTCAAGGTTTAGTCGGGGTAGATGGCGCAAAGTTTCTCGAAACAGCTATCCAAAATGCTAATAAACCAAAAACAGGAGCGATCGCTTCAATTATTAGTGTCCTAATTTTAATAGTGGGTGCTACAGGCTTATTTACTGAGTTGCAAGATGCCATGAACACAATTTGGGAAGTGAAAACCAAACCTGGACGTGGCATAAATAACATGATTCGCCTCCGCTTTTTATCCTTTGCAATGGTGATTGGGATTGGCTTTTTACTTTTAGTTTCTCTAGTAATTAGTACAATATTAGCAACATTAGTAACATATTTTAGTAATTTGTTACCAGGTTTTGATTTTATCTGGCAAATTGCTAATTTCATCATCTCATTTACAATAACTACAGTATTGTTCGGACTAATTTTTAAAGTTCTACCAGATGTCAAAATTGCATGGAGTGATGTTTTAATTGGAGCTGCTCTCACCTCAGTTTTGTTCTCTATTGGAAGATTTTTATTAGGACAATATCTAGGTAATGGTAGTTTTGGTTCAACCTATGGTGCTGCTGGCTCACTGGTGGTGATTTTAGCTTGGGTTAACTATGCCGCACAGATTCTTTTCTTCGGTGCAGAATTTACTCAAGTTTATTCTCGAAGGCATGGAAGCGGCATAGTTCCAACTAAAAATGCTGTACATATATCTGATGACACAAAGTACAATGGCAAGGCTACAAATCAACAAGCACCGAAAACTAAGAAAAAGTCCTTTATTAATCGTTTATTTAAGTATTTTAAGAAACCAAAACGCTTAAAGTAGAAAAGAAAAAATCAGCGATTTTAATGCTTGATTGCTGGATGTTTATATTTATAAATCTGATAGAGATTGAAGTATTTAATATCCAGTCTAGAGAATTAGTCCCTTCTTGCCACAGTTGATTTTTTTGGAGTTATAGCAGGAGGCAGGAGGCAGGAGGCAGAAGGCAAAAGGTAAAACTATTACTATTCCTAGCTTTCACTCTTTTAAAATGTCCTAACCTATGTGACTACGGCTATATATAGGACTATGATTTGATTGCGTGAAAAAACTTCGTACAACTCGAAAAGCCTGATTCCCTACTCCCCAGCTACGTAGATAATTTCAGAAATCAAATATGAGTCCTATATCATGTCCGCCTAATTAGTTATAATTCCTGCATCTGTGCAAAAAGAAAGAAAACTCTTTTTCCCCCTGTCCCCTGCTCCCTTGCAGTCTTAATGATAAGTCTTTTACCGGACACGATATTACTTACTCAACTGGTTGGGTTACAAACTTCCCCAGTTTCAACGTTTCCTGAATCCGCCACCGCTGCTATTGGTAAAAAATGGTCGGATAATTGAGCGCCATCTGCAACAAGAGTTAATTACAGATGATGAATTGATGAGCAAGTTACCTCAGCAAGGTGTAAAATTTTTAGCTAATGTGAAGTTTGCGTATATAGAGGCTGACGGCAGGATTAGTATCATCATGTCGGATTCAAAAACTAATGCCGTCCGTGAGCAGAAAATAGCGTTAAAAAGCGATCTACATTAATTAAACTGTAAAATATGACGGTTGTATTCTGTGCCGAACTGTGATTGAGCGTTATACTTTGCCGGAAATGGCTAATCTGTGGAGTGAAGCCTATAAACTCAAAACTTGGCTGCAAGTCGAAATAGCTGTTTGTGAGGCTCAAGCTGAACTTGGTTACATTCCATCCCAAGCCGTTGAGGAAATTAAAGCCAAGGCAGATTTTGATCCAAAGCGGGTGCTGGAGATTGAGGCTGTAGTCCGCCACGATGTTATTGCTTTCTTGACAAATGTCAATGAATATGTAGGTGATGTCGGACGCTACATTCATCTGGGTTTAACTAGTTCGGATGTTTTGGATACAGCTTTAGCACTGCAATTAGTTGCCAGTTTGGATATATTATTGCAACGTCTGGAAGATTTGATTCAGGTAATTCGCCAAAAAGCACGGGAACATCGCTATACAGTGATGGCTGGCCGATCGCACGGTATTCACGCTGAACCGATTACTTTCGGTTTTAAGCTAGCTGGTTGGTTAGCAGAAGTATTGCGACACCAAGAACGTCTGAGAATACTCCGCAAGACGATCGCTGTTGGTAAGATTTCTGGTGCGGTGGGAACTTATGCCAATATTGAACCGCATGTAGAAGCGATCGCTTGTCAAAAACTCGGACTCGAACCCGATACGGCCTCAACTCAAGTTATTTCCCGCGATCGCCACGCCGACTATGTGCAACAATTAGCTTTGGTAGCAGCAACCATTGAACGCTTTGCTGTAGAAATTCGCAATCTCCAAAAAACAGACGTTCTGGAAGTTGAAGAATTCTTCGCCAAAGGTCAAAAAGGTTCCTCAGCAATGCCACACAAGCGTAACCCCATACGTTCGGAACGATTGACAGGAATGGCACGACTCGTCAGAAGTCATGCCGGTGCAGCTTTAGAAAACATTGCTTTATGGCATGAGCGAGACATTTCCCACAGTTCTGTAGAACGGGTAATTTTGCCAGATGCTTGTACTTTGACCCACTTTATGTTGTCAGAAATAACTGATTTGGTCAAAAACTTGCTGGTCTATCCTGAGAACATGAAACGCAATCTCAACTGTTACGGCGGCGTTGTGTTCAGCCAAAAAGTGTTACTAGCTTTGATAGACAAGGGAAGCAACCGAGAAGAGGCTTATGCGATCGTTCAAGAAAGCGCTCACGCCGCTTGGAATCAGCCAGAAGGAAACTTCCAGGACTTGATTAGCAAAGACCGGCGTGTTATTCAAAAGTTGTCTCCAGCAGAACTAGAGGTTTGTTTCGACCCCCAGCAACATCTGCGGCATTTAGAAGAAGTTTATCAACGATTAGGTATTTAGGATTAATTTGCTTGTAATAAGCACTTAAACGCCTACTACAAGCAAATTATCCCAAAAATACGCAGATATCATCAAAAAAGATACAGTAGAATGTCAAGTTATATCAATTTGAAAAAAATGTGACAAATAGCTCGTTTGTAGAGACGCGATTTATCACGTCTTTACCCAATGTATAAAGATATAGCCGTAGTCACACAGCTTAGGACATAAGGATGGGGTGAATACTAGAAGTTAGCAATAGTTTTACCTCCTGCCTCCTGCTATACCAACAACATTTAATATTGCAATCTGTTTGATGCTCGAATTATTGCCAGTACTGGGTAGTATACATAACAAATACTTACTTCTTTATTAATATTACGAGTGCTTTGATGATTGAAATCCTAGCCACACTTTCTGCCTCTGCGGCAGCAGGAATGAGAATAGGCATACCTTTGCTAATTATTGGATTATTGCAAGGTAGCAACTTGTGGTCACAAGTCCCAATTCTATCTCACATTTCTCCACCAATATTATTATGTTGCCTCACCAGTTGGTCATTAATTGAATTATTAGCCTCAAAAAAGCTCTGGGGACAAAGACTTCTCCAAGTGGTTCAGTTATTCATGTCCCCTTTTGTAGGCGCAATTATGGGGTTAGAAGTAGCTACAGCAACAGCAACCCCAAACTGGCTGATTGCCATAATTGGAGGTTTATTAGCTTTGGTACTCCAACTCGTCCAAATTGGTTGGTTTTATCGGTTACGTGGTCTACCGTTGTGGGCAGTCTTCCTTCAAGATACCTTGTGCATTGCTTTAGTACTATTTGCCTTTGATGCTCCCTGGCAAGGAGGAGTAATTGCTTTAATACTGCTCTGGTTTGCAGTTCGTAGTGCTAAACAGTGGTATGACTGGTATCGGCAGGGATTAAAAACTGGGTATTAGAAGAGTGGAGATTGTAGATTACTCTCCCCTTGCCTCGTCTGCCCCTGGAGCCTCTTCGCCAGTACCCGATTCCCAGTCCCCAGTACCCAGTACCCTTTACTGCAAAAGCCCAATCATGTGCAAGAAGCCGTGACCGGTAATCAGCTCTACGATTAAGGCAATAAAACCCAGCATCGCAATTCGACCATTCCAGACTTCAGCACTAGTTGTTAGACCCCATTCCCAACGCTCTTGAGGGTACATTTTTACCATTTTCTTCATTTGGGCAGCTTGCGAAAGCTTGAAACTGGGGTTTCTCAGTGCATCAATCACTAATTCAGCTAGTGCATTAATAAATACTGGATGGGTATTGGGAGCAGGTACGCGGCGGAAGTTGTGAATTCCTGATTCTTCGGCTACTTCTCGATACTCAATATCAATTTCTTGTAATGTCTCGATATGCTCTGAGACAAAACTAATTGGCACGACAACCAAATCTTTCACGCCTTCTGTGCCTAGTTCTTTGAGCGCATCTTCAGTATAGGGTTGAAGCCATTCTACTGGGCCAACACGACTTTGGTAAGCTAAAGTGTGGGTATTGGGTCGATTGAGAGTCTGCATAATCAATGCAGTACACTCTTCAATTTCCACCTGGTAAGGGTCGCCTGCTTCTTCAACGTAGCTTTTCGGAACGCCGTGAGCGCTAAAGAATATATGAACGTCATCTGGGTTGGGGAATTGCTCAAGTTCCTGGGCTATGAGTTGCGCCATTGCTTGGAGATAGCCTGATTGTTTGTACCAAGAAGGAATGACGGTGTAATCAATAGGTTGAAGTTTTGGATCTTCTTGCCAAAGCTTTTCTAAAAGCCGGAAGCTAGAACCACTGGTGCTGATAGAAAACTGGGGATATAATGGTAAAATTACCAGGTGTTCTACCTTATCTTGGGTAATTTGGGCGATCGCCTCTTCTGTATAAGGATGCCAATAACGCATTCCCACGTAAATATTAACTTCTTGCCCCAAAAAACCTAACTGTTCTTTTAGAGCTTCCCCTTGGGCTTCTGTAATCCGTCGCAATGGGGAACCACCACCGATTTGCTTATAATTTTCTCGAGATGTTCTGGTTCGCCGCGTGGCAATAAACCAGGCTAGGGGCTTTTGCAACCAGCGAAATGGTAGGCGAATAATTTCCGGATCGGAAAATAGATTGTACAAAAACGGCCCAACATCTTCTAGCTTATCAGGGCCACCGAGATTGAGTAATAAGACGCCTACACGACCCATAGCAGTTACTTTCCCCCAATCTTTTCAGGTTTTTTACTAATGTTAACAATATATCTTTATTAAATATAAAGCTTAATAGCAAGGAAATATGCAATGGCAACAATTTTAAGGGATTGGAGTTACCGTTATCAGTGGTTGTATGATGGGATTTCTCGTTTAGCAGCCTTAAGTGTAGGTGGTGAAGCCCGTTTTCGGCAACTTGCTTTGCAAGGCTTAACAATTCACTCAGATTCTCAGATTTTAGATTTATGTTGTGGTAGTGGCCAAACGACGGAGTTTTTAGTAAAAATTTCACAAAACGTAACAGGATTGGATGCTTCACCTAAGTCTTTGCAACGGGCGCGGCTAAATGTACCGGAAGCTTCATACATAGAAGCTTTTGCTGAGGAGATACCATTTGCAGATAATTCGTTCGATGTGGTGCATACCAGCGTTGCATTACACGAGATGCAGCCTCAGCAATTACGAAAAATTATTAATGAAGTTTATCGGGTGCTGAAGCCAAGGGGAGTGTTTACACTGGTGGATTTTCACGCTCCAACAAATCCGATATTTTGGCCTGGGGTATCAGTGTTTTTGTTATTGTTTGAGACAGAAACAGCTTGGGAATTACTGAAAACTGATTTAGCTGAGTTGTTAGCTAAGACTGGCTTTAAAGTGAGCGAGTCAACTTTGTATGCAGGTGGGAGTTTGCAAGTGATACAAGCGAATAAGTGAATAATACTACTTTATTAATAGTAGGTAAGATATCCTGCTATTAATAAAGTATAGGTGATTGTTATATTGAAATTGGCATAATGAAATTTTGAGGTTAATAGAAATGACACAGGAATTAATAGACCTCAGAACTTGTATTCAGGAAGGACGTTACGCAGATGCTTTGGCAATTGTAGATGAATTAGAAGGCATGAGTAAACAAGCTATTCTGCGGAATATCCAAGCCTATTTAAGGATTTTGCTGATTCATTTAATTAAAAATCAAGTAGAACAACGACTAACTGGTTCATGGGCCAATTCTATTCGTAATTCCATCCGAGAAATTAAAAAGCTGAATATTAAAGATAATAAAACATCTTACTATATTAATTTAGATGAATGGGAAAATTTGATAGAAGAGGAAATTATTGAAGATGCGATCGCTGATGCTAGTGAGGAAGTAATGAATGGGGCATATAATCAATTTCAACTGGCTGAAATGGTGGATATAAACCAAATAATTCAGACTGCTTTGAAATTTTTAGTGCTAACTTATTCTTATTCAATTAAAGAGTTACCCACAATTGTGGCTGAAACTTTAACTCAGCTAATCGGTGGAGAAGATTGGAAAGCAGGTAGGCGATGAAAAAATGACACAAGAATTGATAGACCTCAAAAATAGCATTTTGGAAGGACGTTATGCAGATGCTTTGGCAATTGTAGATGAATTAGAGGGCATGAGTAAACAAGCTATTCTGCGAAATATCCAAGCCTATTTAAACATTCTGCTAATTCATTTAATTAAAAACCAAGTAGAACAACGACTAACTGGTTCATGGGCCAATTCTATTCGTAATTCCATCCGAGAAATTAAAAAGCTGAATATTAAAGATAATAAAGCGTCTTACTATATTAATTTAGATGAATGGGAAAATTTGATAGAAGAGGAAATTATTGAGGATGCGATCGCTGATTCTAGTGAGGAAGTGATGAATGGTAAATTTACTCGTTCTCAATTGTCAGCGACGTTAGATAAAAACCAGATTATAACTTTCCGTGTTTCAATCCCTAATAGGGATTTTGATGAATTGCAATAATGATGCAAAATCCAATAACTGGAGAAACCTACGTTTCAATCCCTAATAGGGATTTTGATGAATTGCAATAAAAATATAGAAGTGCGATCGCGCGAATACCTAAGTTTCAATCCCTAATAGGGATTTTGATGAATTGCAATAATTCGTTTTCAGGGTGTATATATGGCTAATTATGTTTCAATCCCTAATAGGGATTTTGATGAATTGCAATTTTACCTTTCCCCTGCCCGAAGGGCTTACCCTTGTTTCAATCCCTAATAGGGATTTTGATGAATTGCAATGAGGTCGCTGTGGCTTGCCGTGAATTGAGTCATGTTTCAATCCCTAATAGGGATTTTGATGAATTGCAATATCGTCCCAATCAATGATTGCCCTATCGCCAATGACATCTGCTGTTTCAATCCCTAATAGGGATTTTGATGAATTGCAATAAGCAATAAGGGCAATGGTTGCGAGTTGGTTGGTTTCAATCCCTAATAGGGATTTTGATGAATTGCAATAATCTTTGCTTAGTGCCACATTAAGCGTGATTGGGGTTTCAATCCCTAATAGGGATTTTGATGAATTGCAATACCAGTTTGTTATCAAACAAACCTGAGTGCTTCCGCGTTTCAATCCCTAATAGGGATTTTGATGAATTGCAATTAGCAATCCTGCCCCCCGTCATGCCGTCAGAATCTAGTTTCAATCCCTAATAGGGATTTTGATGAATTGCAATAGCGGGAGCCTGAAAGCCAAGCTATATTTAGTTTTCAAGGTGCGGTTGCGCGATTATAGAGCAATCATAGCATTAGAGAATTTCTTTGGGAAGAGTGTCGGTAAAGGTTGAAGGCTGAAACTCAATTATTGTAAGTATTTTAGAGATTGCGCGGATTAATTTGGACAATTAATTGGGTGAAATGCTTGCTGGTGTTGAAATAGAAGCATTTTTTTTCAAGTGTGAAATTTGTACACCTACCCTTTCGCGCGTTTGACCATACAGTAACCTAAATATAAAGGAACTTAGTAATTCAACGTAGAGATGATGAAAGAATTAACGCGCCGCGAATTTATTGCAACAGCGACAGTGGGGACAGGTTTTGCCCTAGCAGTACAACCCATTTCTGCCGGAGTCATCACTACTGATGCCAAGGGGTTAGTAGCTGGTGCAGTGAAAATTCCTGTCAAAGATGGCGAAATTCCTGCCTATAGAGCAGCACCGGCTACTGGTGACAATTTCCCAATCGTTCTGGTAATCCAGGAAATTTTTGGTGTACACGAGCATATCCAGGATATCACTCGTCGCTTTGCTCAGTTAGGATATTTAGCGATCGCACCCGAATTATTTATCCGTCAAGGTGATGTCTCAAAGTTAAGCAGCATAGACCAAATTCGCCCAATTGTCGCCAAAGTCCCAGATACCCAAGTGTTATCCGATCTTGATGCTACGGTAGACTGGGCAAAGAAATCAGCTAAAGGTAATGGCGCGAAGTTGGGAATTACAGGCTTTTGTTGGGGCGGTCGTATTACCTGGTTATATGCAGCACACAATCCCCAGGTGAAGGCTGGTGTGGCTTGGTATGGGCGACTCGTGGGCGATGCTACCGAACTTCAGCCCAAGTATCCCGTCGATATTGCATCAAAACTGACAGTCCCCATTCTCGGACTTTATGGTGGGAAGGATACAGGTATTTCTCTTGATACAGTAGAGCAGATGCGCGAGCGCTTACAGTCCAGCAGCAGCAAATCTGAAATTATCGTCTATCCCAACGCACCCCACGCATTTTTTGCCGATTATCGCTCTTCCTACCATGAGAAAGAAGCTCAGGATGGTTGGAAACGCCTCTTGGCATGGTTTAAGCAAAATGGTGTTTAAAAAACTAGCTACTTATGAACTGTGACGCTGAAAAAAATTCCAAATTGTTTCACTGGCGTTCAGTCCTAGCTTGGCATTGAATTTGTTTAAACTCTTGTCAGTTGAAGAACCACCAGGCCAGAAATGTCCACCGTTGACTACCGCTAGCTGCCAGACTTCAGAGTTGCCACTACAACCTGTGTAGATAGCGGTTTTCACTTTGTCTTCAGAAAAATTCAAAGATGCATTCGATAAGGTACATTGATCGTGCGATCGCCAAAACTTTACCATGTCTGAGATCGAAACCAGCGCTCCTCGTTGAGTGTGGTCATTACCTTCATAAAGGACATCGCGATCGTTTGTACCGTTGATGGTTAACATCGATATTGAAGTTTGAGGCTGACAACTAGGTTTGAGTCTAACTGGGAGCGAACCAGCTACTGATGCAAAACCAGCAATTTTATCAGGTAACTTACAAGCCAGTGCTTGGGTAAGTATGCCACCTCTAGAAAAACCAGTGGCATAAACTTTATGACTATCAATATTAAGTTGCTGTTGAAGATGATTAATCAAAGCACTGACAAACAAAACATCATCTACTTTTCCTTGAGTGTTACCTCTAAGGCTCCATTTTTGGTCAATTCCATCTGGATAAACAACAATAAATCCTTTTTGATCTGCTAATTCATTGAAGCGAGTCACATTACTGATAGACCGACCATTACCATTATCTCCATGAAATACCAAAACTAACGGCATCGGGCGGTCTAAATTATAAGATTTTGGAGTGTAAAAATAGTAAGTACGTAACTTTCCTTGATCGTATAGTTCTCCAGAATTATCACCAATCAAGATTTTTTCTTTAGTTATACTTTTTTCATCAGCATGAATGGAATCGCAGGCTGTTATTAAACCAATTCCTAATATAAGAATTAAAATTTTTTTAACAAGCCGAGAATTCTGATATATATTCATGTTGATTAAATTGGCTGATGTCAGCTACTTGTATTTATTCAAAATCTTATTCGGCTAACAACTCTAGTTGAGTTGTTAGCCTCTATTTAGATATTAAACTCTGACATTTACATAACGAGCAGGAACTCTAACCTTAACCCACCTGTTACCACGTCGTACTGTTTCCCAATGTGCAGGAATTAACTTTCGTTCAAATCGGGCAACACCATGTCTATGCACAATAGCAGCTCTATGAACATTGGGTCTGACAATGATTTCTGCTGCTGATGCTTGTGACGGTAAGGAGGAAATTGCAAATGGCAAAGCAAGTAATGTACCTAATAGAATACGTTTCATATTCAGCTATCCATCAATTAATTTTCTTGAGTTTGATACAGTATTTATCAATAATTTTTGAACAGATATTCTTACTGATTAACTTTACAGTAAGTTTTTTTGTTACACAACTTAATTGATTTGCTGTATGCTCTCAGTTTAAATTGCTGAATAATCAAACACAGTGTCATAAAGTCATAATTTCAGTATGACTTTATTCACATTTTGAACTTTGGACAAAAAAAGGGAGTTTATAACTCCTCTTTTATTAGTATTATTTGTCACTTTATTATTGATGTTTACTGGATTTTGTATGCAATCATCCCAATCAATACGGCAAGACCTAGCGCTCTGCGAAAATAATTAACGCCTTGAAATAGCTCCATCCACGCCCAAGTAAACAAAGCGCCATTTGCCAGAAAGTATAATACTGTACTGACTTTACCAGTTGTAAAAACTAAAGTTAGTAAACTAGCAACTATCCAAAGAATCAGTGGTGGGTTTGGCATTTGACCCAAAACAATTTTGCCATCGCTGTCACGGAAAGTTTTATCAATTAATGTATTTTCCATTGTTTGAAAGTACTACTTAGGTAAGAATTATTAACTTGCAAAAATTACGAGTATATTTATTGATAGTAGGCTGAAATGTGATTGCAAGTTATTTAATCGTATTAAAACATTAAAGCAAATCTATTTACACCTATCTAATTGCTGAGATTAGAGGAATAGTAAGAATTCAGGAGTCAGAATTCAGGAGTCAGAATAGTTAAAGAATCAGAGTCAGATTTGGTAAATGAATATCTTATTAATACTAAACTCCTTAGAAATTCTGACTTCTGACTCCTGGGTGCTGAATTCTTACGAGGAATAAAACCTGTTGAAAATTTTTGCAGCACTATTACTTATTAAGAAATAGTTGATGACCTTAAGCTCTCACTGATGCTCTACTCCCTACTCGTAAGTCTGCAAAACATAGAAAAGCCCCCCATATCGGGAGGCTGAAAAGTTAGCGGAGACAACTTGTTAAACTACAGCGATCGCTCCTCCTAATGCAGAGAAAACTGCGGAGACTAATGCTGTGGCAAACAGCCACCACGCTGCTGTAGCTGCGGCTTTGCGGGTTTCTTCTGCTTGCCGTTGTGCTTGATGCTTTACCTGTTCTAAACGGCGTTGGGCTTCCTGCTGTATGCGTTCTGCACGTTGCAATACTGTGTTGCGTGCGCGTTCAATTTGGTCAATGATTCGGTTGGCATCTTCTTCGGAGATGTCCTCACGAGAACTCATAATTGCCACTAGGGTATCACGGTCAAAGGAGGACAAGCGATCGCGCAGGGCATCAAACCCCGCTTGAGGATCGTCAAAAACTGTGCGAACATCGCGCTTAATACTATCATAGTTAAGTTCTGGGCGATCCAGGGAGTTAAGATAGTTACGAATGCGGCCAAAAACCCCATCAATGGCATCTTGAATACCGCGTTGGATGCTCCGTACTTGTTCGACAAATTGATCCCTTACGGAGACCATGTTATCGGCAATCCGCGCTGCTTCTTCATCAGAAATATCTTCCCGAATTTTCAGCAAAGCGATAATTGTAGAACGGTCAAACTGTCCAAGGCGATCGCCAAAACTTTCTACGCCGACTCGCGGATCGTGCAACAATAATTGCAAGTCGCGTTTGATTCCTTCTGGGTTGAGTTCTTCTTTGCCAGTTTGGCGCAAATACTCTTCCAAATTATTTGTGAATGTTTCTACTCTTTGCTGTGTGCGGCTAGCTAGGCGACGAGGCGCACGTACAAAGTTACGAATAGAATTTTGAGTGGAATCAATGATTTCATTGACTTGTTGTTCACTCAAGTCTTGGCGTTGACTGAGCAATTTCACCAGTGTATCCCGGTCTACCTGCGACAACCGACGACGCAGTGCGACGGCTCCCTCTTTGGGATTTTCAAACAATTTGGTCAAATCTCGCCCAATTCCTTCTGGATTCAGTTCTTGTTTACCTGTATTCCGAAGATAATCTGCGATCGTTGTCGTCACAGAGTCGTATTGCTCTTTAGCTTTCTCGACTACAATTTGGGGAGTGTGGCGAATATTATACCAGGACTCCTCAGTAGTATTGATGATTTGATTAACTTGATCTTCACTCAAATCTTCCCGTTGACTCAACAACTGTACTAAGGTATCGCGGTCAAAGCGAGACAGGCGTGCCTGAATTGAGCTAATTCCAGCTTGAGGATCTTCTAGTAGCTTTTTGAAGTCGGCGCGGATGCCATCAGGATTCAGTTCTGATTTTCCGGTGTTACGCAGATATGATTCTACATTTAGCCACAGAGTTTCTGCTTGATATTGTGCCTGTTCTGCTAGTCCTTTCGATTCTACCAAGACGCGATCGCGTTGTTTTTCCAACTCATCGACAATACTATCTACTTCATATAACTGAACATCATTACGTTGTAGCAATATCTGCCGAATTTCTTGACGGTCAAGGTGCGCTAGTCGCAATGTCAGAGTTTCATAATCTACCTCTGAGTCTTCCAACAGTGGTTTAAAATTCTGCTCAATGCCTTCGGCTGTTAAATCTGCCTTGGGGGTCACGAGCAAATAACTTTCTACTGCGCGTTGCAAGTCTTGGACTATATCTCTTTCTTCGGTAGCTTTCACTGTTACCAACACTTCTTGGCGGACAGTATCTAGCTGATTTGCAATGCGCTGAATTTGACCTTGGGTAAGCAATCCCCTTTGTTGCAAAATTTTGGCGAAATCATTACGGGATAGTCGTTCTAGTTCCCTGCGAACGATTCCAGGGTCAGCTGCTGGGTCGTAGATGACATCATGAAATTCCTGAGCAATTCTTTCTGGACTCAGTTGCCAAGCATAAGTATTGTACAGATAGTTTTCGATATCAGCCCGAATTGGACTATAAGTTTGTGATGGTGTTGGCAACCCTAGCTTATCTGCCTGTTCGGTAACTTTATCTTTAGCGCTAGTGAGACTGCCCAAGATTTTTTCCACATCCAAATCAGACAAATCTGTGCGTCCCAACACAATGGAGCTTAAAGCAGATAGTCCTTGCTGGAGTGTACTTGGAATTGGCCCGTTAGCTGGCTTTTGGTCAGATTCTTTGGAATCACGCTTTTCTGCTAATAACCGATCTAGCTTGGCATTGAGTTCATCTGTTTTGCTTTGTCCTGCTGGAAGTGATTTCAGATAATCCATTAAATCACCCAAACGGTCTTCGGTGGGTGGTTGTTGACTGACAACTTGCTGCCAAACTTTATACAAAGTATCAGCAATCCGACTAACGTCTTTTTTGGAAAGATCGGTGCGGCTGCTGACTAACTCGATAAACTTTTGGCGGTCGATGTTGCGGATATCTTGAGTCCCAGCAATCGATTTTAATTGCGGATCGTTGAGTAAATTTTCAAAATCACTCCGAATCTTTGACACATCTAACTCTGGAGGACGGATCTTTTCTAAGTAATCTTCAATGTTTTCTCGGATACTCGTGGGGTCGATGGCGCTTCCAAGTTCTCGACGGAGGGCGGCGGCGGCGGCTTCAGCCGTAGCTACCACTTGGTTACTTACAGTTTTAGCGCCTAGTGCGGCGGTAGCTGTCCCCATAATCGCCTGAAATCCAGATGTTGCCGTATTGACAACTGAGCCAATTAAGGAGCCTACGGTGGTGGAACTTACCCAAACTAAAAGCAAAAAGTAAGCACCCCAAATCACCAAACCGAGAATCGCTCCCAATCCTCGGTCTGAAATCACAAGGCTCAATTTTACTGCCAGGAAAGAAGCGATTAATAAGGCGACCGTCACAGTGACTAATGTCCAAATCCCTACTGCTGTGCCGATTTTGCGAATGCTGCCGCCTAAACTTCCGACTTCCCCATTATCCGAATCCGAGTCAGATGATTGCCCCAGGTAAGAAATACCGGCTGCAAGGGAGAGATTAGTTAAAACTAATTGGAAAGCAAAGGCAAGAATCACGCCGGAGATTAAAGCCACAAAAAAGCGCGGCCCGGAAATGAGAACAGATGCTTGTTCTGGTGTAACGTTTGAGCGTTCTGGAAGCTGTGCTAACCACAATAGCGGTTTATAGAGTCCCACCACGATTTCCCTACTTTGGAACATTGGATTTCCTTCTACTAAGTTTAAATTTGGGGGAATTAAGAATTTCTTGAGAAGTAACTCTTAGTATTTATTATGTGTGTAACTATGGCAATACCTAACCCTTTAGATCAGAATCGTAGAATTTAGCTGTTTAAAGCATCTCTCCAAAGGCTGAAAACTGTATCCAGCGTCAGATATAAATTTTACTCTATCTCAGTATAAATGTTAATAAAATTGGCAAATAGTACTAATTCTTTATCGGTAATTTGTAATTTTAATTACTTACTTGTGAGAGAGTGATTCTATTTAAATACTAGTTGGTTTACAAATGAATATTTAAATAGATTTAAATATCTATTTTTTCTCACCCTCTCCAGGTGGATTTGTTTAGAAAAATACGTTACTGAGAATCGTCCCTAAGAAGTGTTTATAGTATGTGTCTACAGGCAGAAAGCATTCTAATTATTAATAGCTACATTAAAGTTAACAAACGAATTATTGAGGGTAAAAAATGGCAACTCGCTTTTCCAGAGTGCCAATAATTTTAACAGAATACTAAGTAATTGCGATCGCAATTATTTTGTATTTGGTTGGACTCCTCAAGCCGAAATTTAGAACGCTCGTTTGCAATGATTGTCTTTCTTGCCTATCTAGTTTGGGATTTAGTTGGCTATAGCGTTCTGCGTGACGTTTTGCGCTTGATTGATTACTAAAGCATTAAAGAATAAAAACCAACTTGATTAGGAAGGAAAAAACAATGGAAACTCGTCCATCTACTGATTTATCATCTACTGCTAAAGCTTACAATGGCCGCGATCGCAATGAATTTCTGTTTGGTTTTACTCCCCAAGCCGAAATTTGGAATGGTCGCTTGGCAGCTATTGGTTTTCTTGCCTATTTACTTTGGGATTTAGCTGGTTATAGCGTCCTGCGCGACGTTTTACATCTGATTGGCTACTAGAAACTAAACACTTAAAAACCTACTAAATTTTGGAGAAAAAAATGGCAATTAAAGAAACTCGTTCTTCTACTGATTTACCACCTGTTGCACCGGAATACAACGGCGTAGACCGGAATGCATTTTTGTTTGGTTTTACTCCCCAAGCCGAAATTTGGAATGGTCGCTTGGCGGCTATTGGCTTCCTTGCATATTTACTTTGGGATTTAGCTGGTTATAGCGTCCTGCGCGACGTTTTACATCTGATTGGCTACTAGTAGCCTTACCACAATCATTATGATAGGTTAAAATAGTCCTTATCTAAGCACTTTACTGCCTAGATAAGGACTAAATTGCTTACTACGAACTTATTAAAAAATTGAGCAACTTGCTTACTCTTTTCTTCTACTTATTTACCAATTATTATACTAGAGTATAACGGTATCAGTTTTACGCACCCAGCTTGCGAAGTTGAATTGGTTGCATAGTAGCGAAAAAAGCCACCTTGTTTTAGGTGACTTATCTCCGAGCAAAATTTGACAAAAGTTACTGAAATTTTAAACAGTTATTATTCATCAATAGAACTGGGAATACCCAAAACAGCACAGGGAAAATTAGAACCTAGAGCCTCAATCATCGGATGATTGACAGAATTGCAACCTACAAATAGAATATCGGCAGCTTCTGATTCAACAACTTTGTTAAGTTCTGTGGCAATGGAACCAAAGCGCAGATGAGATTTGAAGGAACCTTGCCATTCTTCAGCCAGACTTCGGGCTTGCCAGAGAATTATATCTGCTTGTTGTAGAGGAGCGATCGCTGTCTGTAATTTGGGTTGAGTTAATACCTGTGTGACAGACTTTGATACTTCACTAACTTGACATTCTAATGAAGGCTGTTGTTGGGGAAAGCTTAAAATATTTGGATACTGACTGCTTTGATTATCTTCTACCACATAAACAGCTTGAACTGTAACTTCTGCATTAGTGGCTAAACGCGTTTGATGGGCAATCCAAAAAGCAATATCTAATGCTGTATGACTCTTAGGAGATGCGTCATAAGCAACAATTAGATTAACTGCTTTCGCCTCTAGAAGTTTTTTAGAAAAAGGTTTTTTTGGTTCTGGCAACAGTACCATTTGTTCAATTAAATCATCTCGACCTGTGGCACTTTGCAGACGTGCTAACATTGGCTTAATTTGCACAGCTTTACTTCTCCTAATGAAATGAATTAGCAATGAGAAGCAGGGCGACCAATTTGAGATTTTGGACTTCAGCTACGCTCAGTCAAACGATTTTGCATTTTAGATTGAGTGACGATAACCAAAATTTCAAATCTTAAATTAGTTAAGGAAACCCCAATAATAACTGTAATTACAGCCAAAGTCTTGGGGGTTCCTTCCATTGCCTACGGAGTTAGCTGACGGGCTAAGACTGGAAGGTGTCTCTCTCTTATGAGTGCTAAGTGTTGAGTGCTGAGTTAAAAATTAATTATTCTTCACTTTTTACTCTGAAATTACGGCTCTCTGCAAGATTAGCCCCAAACATTGGTTCCTCCGTTCCAAATCCAGCTTTCATGAATTTGAATTAGGCTACCCACTATAAAAAATGATAATCTAATTTACTCGTCTTGAGTAAAATATCGATCGAGGAAATTTAAGGCATGGTTGCGGAGTTCAAAATACTCTTTTGAGTTTCGCATGGCGGCGCGATCGCGCGGACGCTCAAAAGGAATTTCTAAAATCTCTCCGATACTAGCAGCCGGGCCATTGGTCATTAAGACGATGCGATCGGACATATAAATTGCTTCGTCTACATCGTGGGTAATCATCATCACTGCCTGACGATTATTTTCCCAAAGATCCAATACCTGCCGCTCTAATTTGCCACGAGTTAGTGCATCTAGCGCCCCGAAAGGTTCATCCATCAGCAACATTTTGGGACGAATTGCTAAGGCTCTGGCAATACCTACTCGTTGTTTCATACCTCCAGAAATTTCATCGGGATATTTGTCAGCCGCCGCCGTCAAGTTTACCATTGCCAAGTGTTGATTTACAATGCTGATTTTTTCAGAGCGATTAGCATTTTTTAACACTTCATCCACGGCTAAACGGATATTTTCTCGTACTGTTAACCAAGGTAACAGCGAATAGTTCTGAAATACCATCATCCTTTCGGCTCCCGGCTGACGAATTTCTTGTCCATCTAGCCTGACTGAGCCGGAAGTTGCTTTTTCCAAACCAGCTACTATCTTTAATAGAGTTGATTTCCCACAACCTGAGTGACCAATTACAGAAATATATTCATCTTCACCAATCGTCAGATTAACTCCATCTAAGACAACAAAATGATTTTTGTCAGGTGTTGGATAAGACTTGACTAAATTTTCAATTTCTAAAAATCCAGGGCGGGGCAAAACTTTGTTCTGAGTATTAATAGGTAATGAGGTATATTCCATCATCAAATGCTCCGCAAATAATTTAGTCAATCAATATTTGAACTTAGGATTTAAGACATGAAAAAGCGAGTCGGAGCGTTAGCCCTGATGGCAAAACTATTCAGATAACCCACAGGATCGCTGGGGTCGAAGCCTTTCTTATCTATAAAGACTTCTGGTGGTTCGACCTTGTAATCATCCTTGGGACATTGGATGCCCATTTCCGATGCTATCTCCCGATATAAATCTGTTCTCCAACCTTGTTGGGCAAGTTTCTCAGCATTTTTGGGGAATTTATGAATTTGTCCCCACCGCGCTGCTTGTGTCATCAACCAGATACTTCTGGATCTCCATAAAAATGTTGAGTGTTCTCCTGGCTGTTTCGGAAGGTTGTCTGGGATATCGAAGAAAATCGTGGTGTCAACAGCTTTGATAGTGCGGTCTTTGCCGTCAAAGCCGCCATAGTTATAGTTACCGAGAATTCCTGGACTTGTAAATTTCGCAATTGGGGCATCTTTCTTTTTGGGTTTAGCACCTGTAAAGGAACGTTCTGTAAGCAGTTCGGCTACTTCTTGGCGGTTTTCTACTTTGCTGCAATATTGGCAAGCTTCAATCATCGCCTTGACGAGGGAACGATAAGTTTTGGGATATTTATCAATAAAAGATTCCATCACCCCCAATAAACGATCTGGGTGTCCCAACCAGACTTCCTTACCTTGTGCAAAAGTAAAGCCGATGTTTTCGTTACCTGTTATTGCTCGTGTATTCCAGGGTTCTGCAACCATGTAAGCTTGCATTGCACCAATCCGCACGTTTGTTACCATTTGGGGTGGCGGAACAATGATGATCCGAAACTCTTTAAGTGGATCGACACCAGCAGCGGCGGATAGGTAGCGGACAAAGTACTCGTAAATAGAGGAACTCAGCACTACTGCCCAAACTTTGCCTTCTGGCGGTTGCTTGTCAAAGTAGCCTCGAAAATCGCGCCCAAAGGCTTCTAGCGCGCCATCACCATATTGTTCTTGGTACTCATACCACGGACGCAGCCCAAAATCCCACATAGCTTTGTCCATTGTCATGGCGTTACCGTGGCGATGGATAGTCATGGCTGCACACAAGGGGGCGTGGCGTGCGCCTTCGGCACCAATTCTAGCGTTGGTGACTGCGCCTGATACTACGGGTGAAGCATCCAAACGACCAAATATTAAACCGTCGCGGGAAGTAGCCCAACTGGCTTCGCGGTTAAGTGTGACGTTCAAACCATATTTGCGGAAGAAACCTTTTTTCCAAGCGATCGCAAATGGCGCACAATCATTAACGGGAACGTAACCAATGGTCAGGTTGGATTTTTCTAGGTCTTGCGATCTAACTACTGGTTGTACAGCTAAAGCTTCTTCAGTTAGTCCTTTGGCGGATCTATCTCCTGAAATCGCACAGGAAGATAACGCTATTCCAGTTGTGGTTGCTCCGATTCCTTTGATAAAGTCTCGTCGAGTCCAGTTAGGATCGCCCATTCTTATAACTCCATTGGTGATTAATTACTCACACTCTAGGTGCGGAGTATCTGCTGTTTTAATCGCAGCCGAATTTTGTTAGTTGGAAGCTTTAGGGCGATGAGTGACTAATTCTTGGATTTTACCCACAGCGTAATCAAGAATTAATCCAGTTAAGCCAATTACGAACACAGCTAAAAATACTGAACTTAAATTTAAGCGACTCCATTCATCCCAGACAAAAAAGCCGATACCAATACCGCCTGTGAGCATTTCCACAGCAACGATAACCAGCCAAGCTATCCCCAAACTAATTCGTAAGCCGGTAAAAATATACGGCAAACTTGCAGGCAAAATTATTTTTGTAATCCGTCGCCAACGCGGCATTTCCAAAACTCGTGCCACATCTAAATAATCTTGGGGAACACTAGAAACTCCTAAGGCTGTATTAATAATTGTCGGCCATAGAGAAGTTATGAATATGACAAAAATCGCGGAAGGATCTGCTAAGTTAAAAATTGCTAAAGCGATGGGTAGCCAAGCTAGAGGCGATACTGGTTTAAAAATTTGAATGATCGGATTAAACGCTAGCATTGCCCGTCTGGACATCCCAATTAAAAACCCCAGAGGAATCGCTACTACTGCACCTAACGAAAAGCCTAGTAATACTCGACGCAGACTTGCTATCAACAACCAACCAATTCCTAAATTACCTGGGCCTCGCTCGTAGAAAGGATTTAAGATGTAGTCTAGATTCGCAATTAGCGCTTCTGGTGGAGTGGGCATCAATTCATGATTGGCAAGTGCGATAATCCACCACAGTACAATTATTCCCAAGAAGCCCAATACAGGTAGAATGAAGACATCTTTGAGGATAATAGGTTTTGCTTTTTTCCAAGTTGCTTGTCCAGCGATCGCTGCGATCGCTGCTAAATTTAGTTGAAATATCATCTCCGACCTCAACAGATTTAAGTGCAGGTACAAAAAATTGAGCAGTACCAGCCTTGGACACCGATGAGATCGGAACATTATAAAAATGCCGTCTCTTCAGTCTCCTCTCAATGCCTACGAAGTTAGCTGACGGGCTAGGGCTGAGAGATGCCCTTCTAAAAAAAGTTATCAGTTATGAGTTGAATATTTACTAAAGTAACTTCTAACTCCTGACTTTCTCTGAGATACGCCCCACAATTTGGTTCCTCCGCTCCAACATCACCCACTGCGATCTGTTGGATTAGGCTGACTTACTCTAAGTAAATACTAATTTATGTACATTATAACATTGATATACATAATCTAACATAGGTACTTCAGTAACAATATCTGTCTGCTGATAGTTGTTGTTTATTTTGTTACTTCATCCACCTGCATAACCTAACTTTTCGCTAATCCAGAAAATTGATAATTTTAATTATCTTGTGAATCAAATCCTTGCACAGTGAGATCAATAATTTTGTTAAGTCAAGTTACAAGGCTGTTAGTTGCTAGATTTATCTTGATAAATTAAGATGCATATTATACTTTCTAATTTTCGTGTACGGGTATTAATGCTTATTAATAACAGAATTCTGAAAAATCTATTTCTTTTGGTAGGTTAAAAATATTACTAGTTGTGGTAATTCCTGACTTTAGTCGCTAAACTATTTGGATATGGAAGTTTACTCATCTATCTTCTAGCTGAATTTAAGATAATGGATTTTAGTCAAGTACTGGCTGAAAAAACGGATACCATCCTTGATAAATGGATTTTAGCAGTTCGTAGGGATAGACGAATTGAAAGTGCTGATGATTTATCTTATACATCGGTCAAGGATCACATTCCTGATGTTTTGAAAGCTATGGTGACAGTGCTTTCAAAATCTCAAGAGAATGATATTCAATCAATAGTTACTGCCAGTTTTCAGCATGGAACGATTCGAGCCGAACAAGGTTTTGATCCAGCAGAAATTGCCAGAGAACATCATCTGCTGCGAACAGTAATATTTGATGCTCTACAACCAGATTTATTAGAGGGAATCCCGTCAGAGATAATTCGTTCCATGCGTTTGATTGACGCTATTATAGACGAAGCGATCGCTCGATGTTTCAAGAGTTATGTTGAGGAACGCTTACGGGAATTACAGAAATTGCAAGCATCACTAACGCTCCATAATGATGAACTGACGCGGCTAATTAGCGCTAATCAAGAGTATGTTTCCCAACTAGCCCATGAATTGAAACATCCCCTAACTTCCATTATTGGTTATTCGGATCTATTTTTACGCCAACAACGCCGAAAGACTGATATCAAAGACTGCTTTAGCAATTTAGAACATATTGAGCGGGTACTACGCAATGGTAAACAGTTACTCCATCTAATTAATGATGTACTAGAACTTTCGCGCTATGACGCTGGGCAGATAAAACTCCAATCAGCACCTACCGATGTACGTAAATTAATCGATAATGCGTGTGAAATGTTGCAACCTTTAGCTACGGGAAAAAATTTACAAATCGTAGTTGATTGCGATCGCATTCCCGAAAAATTAATTACAGATTCTTTTCAGTTGCAACAAATTGTTACGAATCTTATTAGTAATGCGATTCGTTATACAGAGTTGGGAAAAATTATTATCATGTGTCAGATGTTAGAGAACCAGAGATGGGCGATCGCAGTTTCTGACACTGGAGTTGGCATTGCACCCGAAAACCAAGCCCAGGTCTTTGAACCCTACTTTCGCGTGAGTTATAGCGATCGTCCCTATCTTCCTGATAGTACCGGATTGGGATTAGCGATCGTCTCGCGGTTGGTAAAACTATTGCAAGGTCAAATTAACCTAGCCTCGCAGGTAGGCGTTGGTTCTACTTTCACCGTAACTTTTCCTTTAGAAGTGGGATTTTAAAAGCGACTAGAAGTCGCGGCTTAGGGATGACGTCTACCATCCCCATTTTCTATCTTTCGATTTCATCTACAGCTTTGGGAACCCCCGCAGTTAATACTTCATGTCCCCCAGGTGTAACTAATACATCATCCTCAATCCGAATACCAATCCCAACCCATCGCGGATCGGTCTGTGGCTGGTCTTCTGCTAGTTTGGTATCTGGCACAATATATAGTCCCGGTTCCACTGTCAAAATTTGACCTGGTTGTAAAATTTGAGATTTGTCTTCACCATGCTGATAAACACCGACATCATGGACATCTAAACCTAACCAATGACTGGTGCGGTGCATATAATATGGCTTGTATTTCTCTTCTTCAATTAACTTATCAATTTCACCCTTGAGAATGCCAACTTCGACTAAACCTTCTGTGAGAACGCGCACTGCTGTATCGTGAACTAATTTGAAAGGATTACCTGGTTGGATTTGAGCGATCGCTTGTTTTTGCGCTTCTAAAACAATCTCATACAGCGTCTTTTGTTCTGGCGTAAACTTACCCCCTACAGGAAATGTCCGGGTAATATCGGAGTTGTAATAACCGTAAGCACAACCGGCATCAATTAGTAGTAATTCTCCATCCTGCATTTGACGATTATTTTCAATGTAGTGGAGTACACAAGCATTTACACCAGAAGCCACAATCGAAGGATAAGCAGGCCCTAAGCCACCCCGGACTCGAAAGATCCGTTCCATCTCCGCTTGTATTTCGTACTCATAACGTCCTGGTGCAGCGATTTCTTGGGCATAATTGTGCGCTTCAGTGGCGATCGCTGCTGCTTGACGCATCAATTCCAACTCAGCTTCGCTTTTGATCAATCTCATGCTGTTGAGGACAGGGCCAGTATCTTCAATAGCGATCGGCCCTGTACCGCGCTTCGGATAAGTCCGCAGTAAACTTTGGTAATGTCGCAGGATTTGGTCATTGAAAGTGCGATCGCGTCCTAAGTGATAGTAAATCCGGCTAGCTTTTTCCAAATACTGCGGCAACTTTTCATCTAACTCGCTAATGGGGTATGCTTCATCAGCACCATAAATTTCTTTTGCTGCCTCTACCCCACAAAGATAACCAGTCCATACTTCCTTTTCGCGATCCTTTGGTTGGACAAACAGCACAAACCGATGTTCTGAATGATGCGGCACTAACACTGCTACTGCTTGTGGTTCATTAAAACCAGTTAAGTAAAAAAAATCACTATCTTGGCGATAAACATACTCGACATCATTGTGCATTACTGCCATTGGCGCACTGCGAAAAATGGCTGTACCATCACCAATTTTTGCCATTAACTGCTCGCGACGCTGCCGATATTCTGCTTGCATAGTTGATGTGCTTATAAAAATATTGTGTTATTTGACACTTTTAGCAACTAATAGATGCACAGATTATGCCTCTTAATAGTTGCTAATCTAAATTATTCTAACCAATATTTGTTTCCACTTAAGTTATAAATCATTAGAGAAGAATTAATTATCTCGAAAGACTTAGATTTTCTAGTTTTTCAACAACTCGTAAATCTTCTTATTATCAACTGATTTAAAATATTCATAAAAAAATTATAATCCTTTATTTTATCTAATTTTCGCTATTTAAGAAATTTCACAGCGCACAGTCAAAAATATGTCTACTCAATCTACAACAAAAAAAGCGATCGCTTACGTAATTAACAAAGATAAATTAATGGTGTTTACACATACTGAGTTTCCAGAAGCTGGCGTACAAGTACCTGCTGGTACAGTTGAAGAAAATGAGGAGCCATCTGAAACTGTACTGCGAGAAATTTATGAAGAATCAGGTATCAAAGGAGTTCGTATTATTGAGTTATTGGGTATTTATCAATACAATATGACTCCCGCTCGAAATGAAATTCAAGAACGTTATGTTTATCATCTCGAATTAACTCAATGTACACCAACTACTTGGCGGCATTGGGAAATACATTCAAGTACGAGCAAAAACTTTATATCTTTTGATTTTTATTGGGTTAGATTGGATGGCTCAGATTTAGGTCTAGCTGGTGGTCAAGGTTATTTTTTATCTAAGCTGGTTGACAAAACAAAAAATAGTGAGGATTGAGCTAACACTTGAGATTAAGCGCTTAACGCACCGCCAGATAATATGGTGCGTTAGGCTAATGCCATAACACACGCTACTTAAGATTTACTTTATAAATAGTGTCTTAAATATATAAGTAGATTTTTGATAAAACATTTTAGAACTTACGTAAAAACCCTCTCAAACTCTCATTTCTCCGTGACCTCTGCACCCTTTATGGTTATTTTTCCGTTAATTGTACGTAAGTACTATATTTAAATGTCAAAGAAAATAAATAAAATAATCAAAGTTTATCTATAAAGCATCATATATAAAATACAAAATAATATTTTGCAATTGCTTATATATAACTTAAACAGCTTAAAAAAATAGTTTAATATCAACAAATATTTATCTTCAAAAACTCACATTAATAAAGAAATAATAGTTGTAAAGAAAAATTGAAACCCTAGTAAATGTTATTTCGTTACAGAAAGAGATTACAAAAAAAAGTTAAAAGAATATAACAACCAATAATAAAAATACACCATGCCGGCAAATTCAAATTCCTCACCCTTAGCTTTGAATACATCTCGATTGTTATCAGATTCTTTTGCAAAATCAGAAATCTTGACAACTTCTCTTAAAAGTTTAAATTATGATTTAGGGTTTGGAAATAAAAGTTCTTCACTAGCACTAGAAAGTGAACCGGTGACTGCACCTGTTAAAACGTCAGCAAATCCCAATCCTAATCCTTACTTAACTAGTGCGGCGATTACTCCTGACTTTAACGGTGATGGTAAAACAGATAAAGTTTGGGTCAATTCTTCAACTGGTGAGATTATCATTCGGTTGATGGATGGCACAAAAGTTTTGGAACAGGGTTCTTTGGGTCAATTCGACCTATCCGCCTATGATTACAAAATTGCTGACTTCAATGCTGATGGCAAAACCGACTTCTTGTTACGCAATAAGACAACCGGCGAGAATAGCGTTGTGTTGATGGATGGAACCAAAGTTGCTAGTGCGGCTGCTCTAAGTACCGTCGATCCAGCCTGGACTCCTCAGATTGGAGATTTCAACGGCGATCGCAAAACCGATATCTTCTGGCATAATGGCACAACTGGCGAGAATGCTATCTGGCAGATGGATGGCAGTACAGTTCTGAATGCAACTGTTCTAGACACTACAAGCACAGCACTAACTCCTACCATTGTTGATTTTGACGGCAATGGTAAGAGTGACATTTTCTGGCGCGATCAGACCACCGGCGATAACACCGCTTGGTTTATGGATGGTACGCAAAAGACTGAATTGGCACTGCAATCACAAGATCCCGCCTGGACTCCTACCCTTGGTGATTTCAACGGCGACTATAAGACTGATATTCTGTGGAGAAACGCTCAAACCGGTGAGAACAAGGTTTGGACAATGAGTGGCATCTTAGTTACAGAGGGTGCTTTGGGCACACTTGACTCATCCTGGACTTCCAAAATTGGTGACTTCAACGGTGATGGCAAGACTGATATTTTCTGGCACAATGGAACCACAGGTGCGAACACTGCTTGGTTGATGGATGGCACAACAGTTGCGACTGAAGCTTTCTTACCAGCTAATAACGCGGCATTGACACCATCCCTTGGCGATTTCAACGGCGATGGCAAGACTGATATCTACTGGCGCGATCAGACAGCAGGTACAGACAACATTTGGACTATAGATGGGACGACAGCAGTTGAGAACCCCATCAGCGACGCAGATAAGCTGACCGGAGAGTGGTATACGTTCTAAAATCAGAATTCAGACTTCAGAATTCATCAGGTGGAGGCAAGAGTCATTATTATATCCTTGCTTCCCCTGCTTTTTTGCTAGTTTCCAATCCCCAGTCTTTTTATTCAAAACTTGTAACTCAAAATCTGAATTTCTCCCTTTTCTGGCAATTTACCAGGGCTAATGGAAATACTATCTCCATTGCTACGCTGCACTGTCGTACCTTGCATCAAGGTCAGAAAATTATCTAGTGGGGAAAGATCGCACTTAGCAGCATCAGCCGCTTGTGTGCGGTAATGAGTCGGAATCACCAACTTGGGATTTAATACTTGAACAGCCTGCTTTGCTTCTTCGGCATTGTAGGCTTTTGCACTGCCTCCCACTGGAATAAACGCTACATCGGGACGCCCCATCAAGATTTTTTGCTCAATGGAAATAGGTGCAGCAGCTCCGCCTAAGTGTAGGATATTAATTCCGCCTTGCTTCCAACTCCAAGCAGTATTTGAACCAAACTGCTTACCACCTTTGCGATCGTGGTCTATGGCAATTCCTTGGAATTTAATGCCTTTAAACTCATAAACTCCTGGTTCGTAGATGAGTTTTGCATTTCCCGGTAGTACATCCACAGCACCTTCATCTAGTAGTTGGCTGCTAATCAGTACCAAATCTGCTGCAACTTTTGGAGGACGATACTTAGCAGTACAACCAACCGATCGAAATGGATTGACGAGAACTTTCGCACCACCACCAGTAAAAAGAAAGCAAGTATGACCCAACCACTGAACTGATAAACCGCTAGATTGTGCGTCAGCTTGAGATTCAGAACCCAAGGTAGTAACTAAAGCTGTTACCAACCCCGCCCCAGCATAGCCCATCAACTGTCGTCGTTTCATTAATTATGCTCTTGACTGTAACTGTTCCAGAAAATTTCGCAATAACTGTTTTCCTGAAGATGTCAGGACACTCTCTGGGTGAAACTGGACGCCCTGAATGTGAGGATAGTTCCGGTGTCGCACTCCCATAATGGTGTTATCTTCAACCCAAGCGGTGATTTCTAACACATCTGGGCAAGTCTCACGTTCGATTACCAAACTATGATACCTGGTGGCGGTCAAAGGATTTTCTAATCCCCGGAAAACCCCCACTCCAGTGTGAGACACTTGAGAGGTTTTGCCATGCATCAACTCTGGAGCAGAAATTATTTTACCACCGAACACTTGACCAATGCTTTGATGTCCCAAACAGACACCTAAAATTGGTAACTCTTGTCCTAGCTGTTCAATCAATTCTAAAGAAATACCAGCATCTTCCGGGCGACCAGGCCCAGGAGAAATAACTACGGCTTCCGGCTTTAATGCCTGAATCTCATCAATGGATATCTTGTCGTTACGAAAAACTTTAATATCATTTGCCACTGGGAACTCTGAAGCTAATTCTCCCAGGTACTGCACTAAGTTATATGTAAAACTATCGTAATTGTCGATAACTATAATCAAAGTTTATAACTCCTAGCTCTATCACTCATCAGTTGCAATAGCATAGACAAATATCTCATACTAAGTGAGTGGGCGTGAATAATTAAAGGTTTGTAGTAAGTGACATTAGCCCTTAAAATAGAGTTATCGGATACTATGAACCAATTTAATTAATTTCACGTTGGATAACATAGTTTGATTTATTCTTGCCTACTTATTTATTTGTTCGCTAGATGTAAAAATAACGCTAAAGTGGACACGTAAATATGAGGCGGCTACTCAATGATAAGCCACTTATTCAATTCTAAATTGCTTATAATGTGTTCTCCAGGGGATCGGACAGATCCTCTTATTGGCTCACTTGGCGATGCCTGCGGCGGTCACTAAGCTTTGTCGTATCACTTGCCTACGGCACGCTACGCGAACGTGAAAGTAAGCTATACGCAGCGTCTCATAAAGAAGTGCGGGCTACGTTGGAGCAAATCACCTCTACAAAGTCGATATAATTAACCTTACCAGAGGAGGTAGCAATAGCGTACCTGCGACTAACATCGCTACGAAAGCAGAGACAAGCACTGCACCAGCCGCACAATCTTTAGCAATTTTTGCCAAATCATGGTATGTCTGCTTAACGGTTAAGTCCACAACAGACTCGAGCGCTGTATTTAGTAACTCTAATGCCAAAACTAAACCACTAGTTACACCAATTACCGCAATTTCGACCGCTTGCAGATGCAAAAAAACGCTCAAAGCGATCGCCATTGCACAAACACTTATGTGGATGCGAAAGTTACGTTGAGTTTGAAAACTATAACTGATTCCAGCCCAGGCATATTTAAAACTAATAAATAAATTAGAGGCTACTTTCCAGGAGAATTCCCGTTCGTTAGACACTAGTGTTTGTAACGAGGTAGGCGTTGGTGAGGGAGAAATTTTTTGGGACATAGACTTAAAAACACAAGAACAGAGTTGCTACAGTGGGAATATTCGCCGATCTTAATGGCAGAATTAACTTTGAGGCAATCTTTAAGCAATTTTCCACAGAAGTATTATAAAAGTATTACCCAAAATTAACATTAAGAGATGCATCAGCCACTACTATTCCATGTCAATAGCAATACCTATTGCATTCAGCAATGTCACTTGCTGTTCTAACATTCGCTCTAAACTTTTTTCATCAGGATGATCCCAGCCCAGCAGGTGCAATAAACCGTGAGCAGCTAACCAGGCTAGCTCAGTTGATAAGCTATGTTCCTGTTGTTGAGCTTGGTGTTGTGCTGTATCTACAGACACAATAATATCACCTAAATATAATGGTACAGAGGCAAGCATTTCTATGCTTTGAGGAAAATCCACCTCCAAAGCAGCAAAAGCTAAAACGTCTGTCGGCTTATTTTGCTGACGATATTGAGCATTCAGTTCTTGAATTTGCAAGTCATCTGTCAAACGCAACCCAATTTCATAACTTGGCGCTGGTGGAATCTGAGGGTGAAGTATTTCCAACCAGTGATTAAACCAGTTTTCCCAAGTTTCAGGAGTAATTCGGGCATTAGTCTCGTCAATTTTTACAGATATTGTCGAGGACAACTCATAAAAAGACTCTTCCACATATAGTTCAACTCTCAGGGGCACAAAGTCTCCTTGTCTGAGGTTTACGATTTGTCGTTGCTAGTGAGTAAGGTAAGCAAGACCAACAAGCAGAGCTAAAAGCCCTACAGCAGTCAACGCAAAATGCTTTAGGGAAGTTGCACCCTTCCGCACCATGTTTCGCATGGCGAGTTTGACGTAGCTAGGTTGAGGTTCTGTTGAAGGAGAATTACTCATAGTTATTTGTCTACAGATTCTTCTTTTATAACTGTAACAGTTGGTCTGGGATAGAATTGGATGAATTGCGATCGCCTACATATTACTAAGGCGTTTCAAAAAGAAACGCCTTAGCAATCGGGATGTTATGTAACAACTGCCTCTATACCGAAGTATTTTCTACTAGTTTATTTTCTTGGCGCAGATAAGCTTGGATGAATGTATCAAGTTCACCATTCATTATATCACCAATGGCTGTTGTTTCCGTGTTTGTACGTAAATCTTTCACCATTTGGTATGGATGAAATACATAATTACGGATCTGGTTTCCCCAAGAGGCTTCCACCATATCACCACGAATTTCGGCAATTTCTTGGGCACGTTGCTCTTTAGCGATGACCAACAGCTTTGCTTTGAGGCGATTTAGGGCTTTTTCTTTATTTTGCAGCTGCGATCGCTCCTCTGTACAGCGCACGGCAAGACCTGTAGGGAGGTGAACAATCCGCACCGCAGTTTCTACTTTGTTGACATTCTGCCCACCTTTACCACCAGAGCGAGTTGTGGTGATTTCCAAATCTTTGTCTGGAATATCCAGCTGCACAGAGTTATCTATCTGTGGCATCACTTCTATCCCAGCAAAACTGGTTTGCCGCTTACCGTTGGCATTAAAAGGTGAAATTCGCACTAAACGATGTGTACCCATTTCTGAACGCAAGTAACCATAGGCATAGCGACCAGTAATTTCTAGCGTTGCCGATTTAATTCCGGCTTCATCACCCTCCGACTCTTCGGCTAAAGTTACCTTATAGCCGTGAGCTTCGCCCCAACGGGTGTACATCCGCATCAGCATAAATGCCCAGTCTTGAGCATCTGTGCCACCAGCACCAGCAGTAATTGTCAGTACAGCACCTTCAGCATCATAGGACCCAGAAAGTAACTGTTGTAACTCCCACTGATCGAGGTCACGATTGAGTTTAGTGATGGTAGATTCGGCTTCTTGGAGTAGTGCCTCATCGGTTTCTAACTCCAATAATTCCACAACTGCTTTAGTATCTTCTAAATTGGCGTGCCAGCGATCGTATTGCTGGAGATGGGCTTTCAGGTCGTTGAGTTCTTGCAGCGTTTGTTGGGCCTGGGTTTGGTCATTCCAAAATTCTGGCTGTGCTGATATTTTTTCCAGGTCTTGAATTTTAGCTGTCAGTGCAGGTACGTCAAAGATAGTCCTGGGTTTTACCCAGGCGGCTAGACAACGTTTCGATTTCGCGTTTGAGTTCTAAAACTTCCATAGTGCTTGCTGAATGATAAATAAAGCGCTTTGGTTTGGAAAATTGCTCTTTATTCTACTTAATGTTTTTTAATTTTAGCTGTAGTTGGGCAAATTTTTTCTGCACTACTTATATTAAGATACAAAAGTTACTTGAAATTATCAAGCGCTTCTGTGCTTACTGAAGTAGTGTGATTTAGCTGTTGCAGATAGGCTTTGATAAACAAATTAATTTTACCGTCTAATACCTCTGTCGTAACAGTTGTTTCTACATTGGTACGTAAATTTTTTACCCTGGTGTAAGGATGCAAGATATATTCACGGATGAGCTTGTTGGATAGAGGTTTTATCTGTCGGGGTTGAATTTGGTCAATTTGCTCGACATTTTGGGCTAGTGCGTAGGCGTAGCCCGTCGTAGACATCGCCAACAGTTTACTCTTGAGAATAGCTAAGGCTTTCTCTTTATTTTGCATCTGATTGCGCTCTTGGTTACAAAATATACTAATCCCAAGAGGAATGTGAACCACCTTTACCCAAGTTTCGGAGCGATTAATATTCCTGCTATTGCACTGCCACCTAGTTATTTGCAAATCCTTCTCTAGAATCTTCCACTCAATGGACTCATCCAATATTGGGATAAATTCTACACTAGTTAAACTCGTCCGCAAGCTGTTCGTAACATCGAAGGGGGATATCTGCTGTAGTTGATGTGTGCCTGTTTCTGATTTGAGGTAGCCGTATGCATAACTTGCTGTAATTTCTAAAGTTGCATACTTAATTCCGCCCTCATTACCCTCAGAAATCTCTACTACATCCACTTGATAATTGTGGCTTTTTCCCCAACGCCAGTACATTTGCAGCAACATATACGCCCAGTAATGACTGTCTGCATTATCAACTTCAGCAGTAATAGTGAGTAATGCAGCTTTTTCGTCGTGGGGGTCAGACAATAATTGTCGTATTTCTGCTGTTTCTAGTTCTTGCTGGAGTTGGATAAGATTGGTTTGTGCCTCTTGCCACAATTCCTCATCATCTGATAATTCTAACAATTCCAAAGCAGCCTTGATATCTTCTAAAATCGAACACCAGCGCTGATATTGCTGATGCTTGTAGAATATGAAGTATTCAATTTCTTGAAGTGTCTCATAAGCAAGCGTTGGATTATTCCAAAAATCAGGTTGAGCAATTACTCGATCTAAATATTGAATTCTTGCAGTCAAATATTCAAGGTCAAAGACAGTCTTCACCCTTTCCTAATATATTAGACAATCTTTCTACTTCGATTTTGATATTTAAGAATTCAAGCATAGTTTTGCTCACTTGAGACTTAACTTATCTACATATTCTACTATTAAATAAATGAAAAAACCGTGGTTGCTAAAAATTTAACCACAGTTTTTATTTTATAAAACTTGACTTTTGTTAGCGCCTACAGATAATTAATCGCGGCCATTTATGGCAATTAGCAACCGCAAGATAAAGACGAACAAGTTGATGTAAGTTAAGTACATCGACAAAGCAGCAGGCAGATACTGATCATCGCTGTAAGTGCGGGGCAAGATATAGAAATCGACAACAGAAACCCCAACAAACAGGAATACTCCCAAACCGGAGATAGCAATTTCTAACCAATTGGGCGTGTAGACACCAAACATGGCAAACCCAAATTGGGCTAGACATACAACCACCAAGGCAATGACACCAAGATTGATGGTTTTCGTCAAAGCCATGCCGTCTTGTTCAGAAAGATTTGAACCTATTTGACGGGCAGCAATAAAGGTGATACCACAACCAAGGGCAGCCAAGCCAATCCCTTGAATGCCAACACCTTGGGATCTTAAAGCGACAAATACTAAGCCACTAAGAGTATATCCAGACAAGAGGCTGTAGGTTGCCAACAGAGGTAATGCAAGTCCCCTGTTACCTTTTTGGGCAACATTTTGGGCAACAAAGAACAAAATTAATTCCAGAATCACTGCACCAAGAAAGGTGGGAAAGAATATTTCGGGGTTAGTACGGATAATTCCCAAACCGCCGTAGGTTCCTAATGCCGTTAGCACTAATCCACCACCAACGTAGGGGAGGGCGTTGGCAATCACGTTTGGGCCAACGAGAGCGTGAGATTTAGCCTCACGGATAGCTTCACGAAAATTACTGGTATTGCTCATATTGAAATACTGTTTTTTAGGAAAACGTTCTACCTATTCCTATTCTTACCAATTTTTGAAGTTAACAGCCAAGGATTTAATAGGTTGCAAAATCTTAATGGCAGTATTGTTGTTAAAAATTAGAATCGTCAGTCTCTGAGAATTCTACAGGATCTTTAGTACTGACAGCATATTCTTTAGCCTTGATAGCAAAGCGAAAAGGCAATGGGAGAATAATGTCATTTGCAAAATAAGGCCAGCGACTTCTGAGAGAGTGAACAAAATGAGCTAGCTTGTCACCCTTGATTTGTGGGTGATGAATCAGGGCAATTTCTAAGATTCTCGCTTTTCCAGCTTGTCTACTGCCATTGTCAAGACGAGACTGCCATGTGCGTAATATGTGCTTTTCAGTATTTAAAGGTTTTCTAACGCTTAGGTAGAGCGATCGCTCTCCATCATCACACACACCCTGCCATCGATAAACACCACTGGTTCGACTTCCGGGAGAATCTTTAACAATAGTAACTGGCACTTCACCATTCTCTGCAACTCGTAAGCGCACAATCCATAGGCGATTTATTTCTTCTTGTGAAAGGTGCTGTTTGAGCGTTTGTAGTGGGTCATTAGTTAGTAGATTTCGGTTTTGTAGCCAGTTCAGCATTTTGCGAGCATTTTGTGCCTCTGCCATGAATAATACACGTGGGGATTTTTTATCAGTAATTGGTGTATTTAAGCAATCTTGCAAACATTCAGCAACAAATTTATTGATTAATCTTTGTTCTTTCGTTTGCTCTTTACGTTTTTGATCATCATCTAATTCTTCATTACTTTCATCGTAGAAGTTAGTGTCCCAGTCTTCATCTGAAAGATGTGCAAGTCCAACAGGATATGATAACCAGCCTTGTTCTTTAAAGAAATCAGGAGTTGTTAATTCTACTTTTGCTGTTAATGGATTAACTCTGATTATCAAAACCACAGTTTTAGGAATATTTTCAGCATTATTTTTGCGGGTGCGGCGTAGAACATAAAAGCACGTTAACCAGATATCAATATCAATGCCATCTTTTTTGGAATCAATTAAAGGAGTATCAGGTAAAATTCCGAATTGTCTTAGTAAGTCTGATACTGCTTGTTTCACTGGTTCTAAACCAGATTTTTTCAGCTTATTCGGGTCTGTTATAGTAGTAATTCGATGGATATGTTGATTGAGATAGCCTGCTTTCACAGCCCTAATTCGCCAAGCAAGCTTGGGATCAGCTTCTGATCTGAACGATTTAGGTCTAATTTCAATTAATGCTCCGCTTAGTTCTTTGGTTGGGGGTAGAAATGCAGTAATCTTGTTAATGCGTTCTGCTAATAAATCAGGACGTTGCTGTTGAGAAGTTCTTTTTGCTTCAGAAAAACTTTTAATTTCTAGGTTTTGTGTGAGGTCGCCAACGTGTTGAGTCTTGATGCACAGGAAACCGTATACTCCTTCATAAATATTATCTACGTTTGTAGGTGATAGATACAGTAACTTACAAATCTCATCAATTAATGCATCGCGACATTGTGGAGTTTCCCACAAAATCAGTATGGTGTGAAGAGGATTTTCAAGTTTACGAAAGACTGCTGGTGCTGCTAATTTTGGTCGCAGCATTGGCGTAGCTGAATGATTTGGGTCTTCAGATTTCTTGGCTTTTTTAGGCTTGGAAGATTGGTTATCTTCATCAACAACGAGAAACTCCTTGGCAAGGTAATCTGGAATAGCTTGGTAAAGGTTGCTTGTTTCGACCTGATCTTGAGGATGAAGTAAATCATAGATTTTTGGCTCTTCCCAGTGCCAATCATGATTATTCAGATTTGCAAGCTGTGACTCAACATCTTTTAAAGAACTGAATTCTTCAATCAACCAATCTTTGATATAGTTACCCAAGTCAGAAAGGTCTATGGTTTCTGTGGCTAACAACCAAGGTACATTGCCTTTCTGCCAGCCATTACGCATAGTTTTGATAATTTCAGGAAAGCTACCAACTATCAAAGGGTCAAGAGAATAAACTGGTACGGCTCGATAACCTTGACCTCTGAATCTGGCACGCTGTTGAGCAAGGTTGTTGGCGACTTGTCGCCATGCAGTGGGAACATAGATTGCAGAGAGTTTGTATGTTGGATTCGTTGCAGTGGGTTCCCAAGCACCAGGAAGAATAATTTTAGTCATAGTTGAAGTTTCTTTGTTTCATTTGTTGAAGTGCATTTAAAAAAGGGCCATAAAGCGATCGCGCCAAAATATCCTCACTTTCGATATAGGGTTCCAGCACTTTGATGATGGCAACCAAAAGTGAAGTGGTTTCGCTGTCTTGTTCGCCTATGGCTGAATTTGGGGCAAATTTCACATCGAGAAAATGGACTACTGCTGGTACACCACCACGTACCAAACGCCCGATGATTTGACAGATACTTACTAACTGAGTCCAGCAAAGTACTGAGCGCTCGTCTTTTGTTAGTTGTTGGAAAGACCACGCTGTATAGTTCAAATTGACCATTTCAGCAGCAGCATTCTGGTAGAAGATATCTGCAACCTGAGTTAGGGTTAGGTTTCCAGAAAGTAATAGATTAGATGTTTCCGCCCAATTAAAAAATTGCGGTAGGTTCTTTGAGGCTTGTTCTCCCCGCAGTAAGGAAGTTAAGTACATACGCGACATTCCAATGCGAAAGGCTTCTGGTACTTGACTTCGCTTTTCTAGCTCTAGTTTTTCCCACTGCACTACGCCGGTAGCCAAATACCGTAGAGTGTCTGTCACAGATATCTGTAAAGATGGTGTCTCCGATTCAGATTGAAGAAGGCAAAGACTGCGGGCGCTATGGTCATCCCATTCAACATCTATACCACGCCAGAAAGCAACCACTTCTGAAGTGTTGCTTTCTGGCGTGGTTGCATTTCGAGTTCTTGACACAACTCTTCCAATGTTGGTCCCAGTTGATGGATACTAAACCATTGCTCAAGTGCATTGAGAATTTTTTGTAGGTGCTTGGTGATTCTCATTGTTCACACTCATATTTAGGAGAAGTGTGACACCCAGCAAACTTGCGTGTCAATCAAATGTTTCTATGTTTCCATTAAGTTTCCAAAGTTTCCATGTTTTATTACTTACGCATTTCTGACACAGTTCTGCAATTTTGAAGGTTCTATCAGCGCCAAGTGTCTTGTCAGAAGCTTGAATAACGCTGGTGAAGAAACAGAAATCTGTACAACCAGTAGATAAATTAATTTGTTTATTAGATTCACAAGCTCCATGCATGCCCAACTAAAAAATTAGATTGCCCAGTTTCTTTCACCATTAATCTAGTACCAATCTGCGTTGTACTCAGTATGAAAGATAAATATTGGGTAACTGATGCATCTTTCAGCATAAATAGCTAGTTTTTTCGCAAAAGCTAAGGATTACCTGCTATTCATTTATTACCTGGTAAATAAAAATAAGCAGCCAGAGATGAAGTAATAAAATCATGCGTACATATACTGAATTATGGAGTATGACTTCTGATAAGTTCAGTGAAACGACGATGGCTTATTCACCCTTAGCTAAGGAAAATAATGACAGCTTTGAAAAATATATACGCAACTCCATTTTCTCATAAATAGGAGTTACAACAAAGGAATTTATATGGCAGCAAGTGAGTCCTCTCTACGAACTGATGGTATAGAATTATTACACTTGTACCACCAGAATCCTTCTATTAAACTTCGTAATAAACTTGTACAGTTACACACTGGCTTAGTGCGGAAGATGGCTCATAAATTCAGCCATCAATGTAATGAACCTTATGAAGATTTAGAACAAATCGGTTATTTTGGTTTAATTAGGGCAATTGAGCGCTTCGACCCTAGCCAAGGATATGCTTTTAGTTCCTTTGCAGTACCATATATTCGCGGTGAGATGCTGCACTTTTTGCGCGATCGCAGTACTTTATTAAAAATTCCTCGTCGTTGGCAAGAATTATATAATGAAGGACAAAAGATTCGCAAGTACTTATCAATCTCTTTAGGTCGCCCGCCCAAGGATGCTGAAATTGCCAGCCACCTTCGGGTATCTGTACAAGAGTGGCAAGAAACCAAGTTAGCTGCTCAAAACCGGATGCCTCTGAGTTTAGATGCAACCGCAGTTAACTATGTTGATTGCCAAATAACCTTGGGTGAGGCACTTCCTTGTCCTCGTTCTCATGTGCTTCTACAACAAGAAGAAGAACGCCAACAACTGCAAGGCGCAATAAATATGTTAGAAGAAAAGCCCCGTATGGCAGTTGAAATGGTATTCTTGAAGGAACTTTCTCGCAAGGATGCTGCTAAAAATATTGGTACTAGTCCAATGACAGTAACACGCTATCTGCAAAAGGGAATTCAAGATTTGATTTGTTATTTACAACCACAAGTAATGCCCACTGGATCGTAGTCATATTGAGTCAAAAATCCAATGATCAATGATAAATGACTAATTATCTAGATTTTAAATCAGCGATCGCACCTTTGGTCATAGCAGCAATAGCTTGGTCTGTCGCTTTTGGCAAATGATAATATTTACCGCCTGCTGTTTGCGATAGTTCCTTAGCAAAGCCCGTGGACACAAATTTACTTTCTGTATCAATTACTAATAGTTGCATACCCAAAGCCCGGATTCTCGCAGCAATTTCTAATAATTCTCCTTTGATATCTGGCTTTTCTCCTGGTTCTAGTTCTTCACCCAAAGAACGCGCTAAGGGAATATTACCTCGCCCATCGGTGATTGCTACAAGGACAACTTGCCCAATATCTCCACTCATCTGAGCATTTAAGCCAACGCGCACAGCTTGAGTTAAACCATGCGCTAAGGGCGAACCCCCACCACAGGGCAACCTTTCCAAACGGTTACGCGCCAAAGCAATAGAACGTGTTGGAGGCAATAATACCTCTGCCTGTTCTCCTCGGAAGGGAATTAATGCTATTTGGTCGCGGTTTTGATAAGCTTCTGTCAACAGTTGCATCACCGCACCTTTAGCCGATTGCATTCGATTCAAAGCCATTGAGCCAGAAGCATCTACCACAAATACTACTAACGCCCCTGCTTTGCGTACCAGGCGTTTCGAGCGAATATCAGGCTGTTCGACAATAACTTTTCTATCTGGTTGTCTTTCTCTTCGTGCTTTTTGATAAGGAGCCGCTGCTCTGAGGGTGGCATCTACTGCAATGCGTCGCGCTTTCCCCTTGGGTAACATCGGCTTAATGTAGCGTCCTCTGTCATCAGAAAAGATGACACTGCGACTACCAGATTTACCTTGCCGCTTTGCCATTTGAGTAAAGTAAAGCACGCTGTCATCAAGAATTACCCCTTCCGGATCAAAGATAAACTCTTCCGGGATGCTGGGGGGTTCTTGCTCTTGATTTTCTTCCTGTTCTTCTTGTTCTTCTTCCTCTTCTGATTCGTCTGGAGGTTCTTCTTGATTCTGGGGTGGAGGCGGAGGCGGAGGTGGTGCTTGTTGTTCTGGTGGTGGTGTCTGCACAATTGTGGCGCGTGGTACAATTACCAATTCCACAGCACGGCGCAAATCTTCGGCATTCACTGTTGTTCGTCCCTCCAAAGCCGCCGCCGCCTTGGCAACCCGTGTGGCGAATAACTCGGCGCGATGTCCCTGAACTCCGCCGCGAATGGCTTCATCTACTAAGTAGGCAATTTGTTCGTGGGTAATGGTTACTTCTTTCAACCATTCCCGCGCCAAGATAATTTGGGTTTTCAGGGCGTCTAAATCTTCGTCGTACTGCTGAAGAAAATCTTGGGGAGATTTAGAATAAGCGATCGCAACCTCAACTGCTGCTACTCTTTGATCTAAGCCTAGTACACCGTCAGCAGAAAGTGCGATCGCAATTCTATCTAGTAAATGCTCCCGTAATCCGCCTTCTTCTGGGTTGTAGGTGGCAATAAATAGAGATTTGCACGGATGCTGAAAACTAATTCCTTCCCGTTCAATTTGGTTGCGTCCCTCAGATAATACTGTTAAAAGCTGATTTGATATTTGATCATCTAATAAATTAATTTCATCTACGTACAGTACACCCCGGTTTGCTGTAGCGAGTAAACCTGGTTGAAAAATAGTATCACCTTGTTTTACCGACTTTTCCACATCCACTGAACCGATAAGTCGGTCTTCTGTGATACCTAGAGGAATTTGCAAAAAAGGTGCGGGAATGATTTCGACGGGAACATCTTGAATATCTTTATCTGCGTACTCCGCCAACAGTTGATCGTCCCATTCTTCTGGGTAGTTGGGGTCGCAATTACTGATTGAACCCTTGACAACTTCAATCGGCGGTAGTAAAGCGTGGATAGCACGAGCCATTACAGATTTTGCTGTACCGCGACGGCCTGCGATCGCTACTCCTCCCAAACCAGGATCGACTGCTGCTAACAGCAAGGCTAATTTAATTGCTTCTTGACCGATTACGGCTGTTAAGGGAAAAGCAGTGATGGTGGGATTGATAGTAGGCGCAGGCATTGTTTGCTTTTATAGCGAGTCTCGGCCTTTAGCATACCAATTTCTGACACATTTAGAATATAGCGAATTATTTTATCGAATCAAGTAATAAATTTTCCTTGCTTTCCAGATTTATCTCTTGATTTAGTGAGGGTGTTTCCGCACAAACTGAATTTTTAAGCTTTGCGATAGCAATGAGATAATATTCAGTCATAAAATCAGGGAGTAAGTTTTATGGCTTATAGTGATTTCAAGCTTATTGAGGTTATTGATTCTTTTGGGTTAATTATCCACGAGTCATCTGGACTCTTTGCGACTGTGCAGGAGCAAGAAGGCAGTGATTTATTATCTACCATACTTCAAGAAAATGTTGATTTAGCGGTAGCGATAAGTTCAGAAAAAGCTCGAAGCGAAATGATAATCAGTCCAATTTTATTAGAAATTAGACGTAAATTTAATTATGAAATCAGCTTTTTTTCTGGAGTGGACTTTACTGTTGATAGCCAACGAGGATTAAACGGCTTTTGTGATTTTATTTTGAGTCTTTCTTCTGAACAGTTGCTTGTACGTAGTCCGGTAGTTGTTTTAGTAGAAAGTAAAAATGAGAACTTGAGGTCTGGTTTAGCGCAATGTATTGCTGAAATGGTAGCTGCTCAGTTATTTAACGAAAGAGGTGGAAATAATCAAATTAAAGCTATATATGGTGCTGTTACTATCGGTACTATTTGGCAATTTTTAAAGCTGGAAGGAAATGTAGTTTCGATTGATTTAAGTGAATACTATATTAAAGATATTAAGAAAATTTTAGGTATTTTGTATAGTGCGATCGCGCAAAACAAACCCTAAATTATTTATTAACTAAAAAATGGTGCTTGTGAAAGAATACCACAGATGATTCTTAAAGTTTATCAATAACAGGTGATGTTTTATCACAAGCTACTACGCGTCTACGCTTTTACGAAATCTTTATAAGTAACTTTATTGACAATGTGGCATCAGATATGAAAGTATGTACTTAAGACAGCAAAATAACCGCACTCTAAAGCGCAGGTTTTTGGTGTTGTCTCAGCAGCAGAATTCCTAGTTTCCTGCCGAGCTTCGTGTTGTTCCTTCGGCTGAATGTTCAGTCCAATGTCAGGTCAACTGATTGGCTAGACTTCAATGGGAAGACAGATGTTTGGATGAATATTCAGAGGAAGGTATGACGCGAAACTTGCTAGGAAACTGGGAGTTCTACTGCTGAGACTTAAACCAAACGAAAGCGACGGTAAAAAGCTTTATCGTAGAGAAGTACTTCTTAAGTACAAATTCCTCGTATAAATTCTTAATACTGCTAAATGTGTAATTTGTTGAAGCTGTCCAGTTCTTCGTAAAAATAAATTCTGGACACATTACTAATGTTAGACACTCATATAACTTCAAATAGAACCAGTCATAAGCAACTTAATGTTTTGATTTATTGGGATTATCAAAATGCTAAATTAAACCTGGAATTAGCCAAACTATTACTAGTTTTTGCCAAATCCAGAGGACGTTTAATTGGCAAAAACATCTACTATAATTCGCAGTGCGAAGATCAAGCGGCTGCAAAAAATAATCTAGCCTCAGGAGATGGAGACTTTGTAAATTTGGTTCGTAATTTGCAAAATTTGGGCAAAAGGGTCATCATCTTTGCTCAAGCAGGTAATGTAAAACAGAAGCTAAAAGAACTTGCTGATGAATTTTACTTTATAAACAAGTTACCTGAGTTAATTGATAAAAAAACTAAATCTTAAACCACTTATATTGAGTTTGAGGTTAATTACAATGAGGCTACAGAATGCTTGATGAAAGCAATCACAATTACTTTAAGTCAAGGCAAACGTACAGAATTTAGCTACATTGATAAATTGATGCGTCAACGTTGCCATAAATATCAGGGGTTTTCCTCTATTTCTATGTCTAACGGTAAAAAGTTTAAAAACTTTAGTCAGTTTATTGATGCTGCTGTCAGAGACGGTAAAGTTCAAAAACAAGGTCAGGAATTGTTTTTAGTTGAGTTAGACAAACTAGCTGCTTAAAAGAAATTTAAAAAACCTAGTTGAGTACAACTAGGTTTTACCAAGACACCGCAATTCGCGGTTTTTTTCTGTCTGAAAAAAGCAATAATTATAAAGTCTCTCAACAGTTAATCACAACAAAACACAATATAAAAATGCACAAACTTCTAATATTTCATGATGAAAAACTTCTACGCCGTGCGCTTACCCACCGTTCTTATGTTCATGAAAACCCCGGAGAAGGCGAACACAATGAACGCCTAGAATTTCTTGGTGATGCTTTGCTGAATTTCTTAAGTGGCGAATATCTCTATGGTCGTCATGCAGAAATGGGAGAAGATGAATTAACCCGACGGCGTTCGGCGCTGGTAGATGAAAAGCAATTGGCAAAGTTTGCCCAAGAGGTAGGTTTAGACTTTAGAATGCGGTTAGGAAAAGGTGCAATTCGAGATGGAGGCTACCAAAATCCTAATTTGCTCAGTAGCACCTTTGAAGCAGTTCTTGGTGCTTACTATTTGGATAATCAGTCCAATATTGAAACAGTTCGCGCAATTATAGAACCACTATTTGATTCTGTAGATCCTAAGCATATAATTGTGCCTCGTTCTAATGTAGATTCAAAAAACCGCTTTCAAGAATGGGTGCAACGCAATGTTACTCCAAATCCCCCCAAATATTTCACAGATCAAATAGGAGGCCCTTCTCATGCGCCAGAATTCATCGCTAAAGTATTGGTGGATGAAAAAATTTACGGAGAAGGTAAAGGACGCAATAAAAAAGATGCAGAAAAAGCTGCTGCGGAAGATGCACTAGCTAAGTTAAAAAAACAAGGTTTGTTGTAGAGTTTATAAATTTTGATAATTTTAAAATTAAAATCTTCCTAACACCAAAAAATCGCAAAAAAATGAGGATAGTAGACGCCATCCTCATTTGAGTTGTTGTTACTTTATTCTTTTCCTGATGGTATCTATAAAAGAGTCAACTATTATAGTTGCGGTACGTACTGTTGCTTCTCAGGTACTTCAGCGTATTCAGCTACAATCTGGCGGAATTCTTCGCCGTCAATGGTTTCCTTTTCAATGAGCAAATCTACTAAGCGATCGGTAACAGTGCGATGGTCACGGATGATCTTCTTAGCATTGTCGTAGCACTGCTCAACAATTTCCCTAACTTGTCCATCAATACGAGAAGCAATGGATTCAGAATACTCAGATCGGGTTGTCCAGTCACGACCCAAGAATACTTCTCCCTGCTGGCTTTCTAACGACAGTGGCCCTAAATCGGACATCCCGAAACGAGTCACCATTTGCCGGGCCATTCCCGATAGTTGCTGTAAGTCGCCACCAGCGCCAGTTGTAATTTCCGCAGCCCCAAAAATCACCTCTTCAGCAGCACGACCACCCAAAGCACCAGTAATTCTAGCTTTCAACTGGGAACGAGAAATTAATCCTTGTTCTTCGTCGGGCATAAACCAAGTTAAACCCTGTGCTTGTCCCCGTGGAATTAAGGTAACTTTCTGTACTGGGTCATGGTCTTTTAACAAAGTCCCAATTAAAGCGTGTCCGATTTCATGGTAAGCAATTAAGCGCTTGCTCTTGCTATCTACCAAGGGAGTGCCTTCCATCCCAGCTACTACCCGATCTACCGCATCATCGATTTCGCCAAGGGTAATCGCTTCTTTACGTCTTCTAGCTGTGAGAATTGCTGCTTCGTTAAGTAAGTTGGCTAAGTCAGCACCAGTAAATCCAGGAGTGCGGCGAGCGATCGCATCCAAAGATACACTAGCGTCTAATTTCTTGTTCCGCGCATGGACTTGCAATATTTCCAAACGCCCTTTGATATCGGGTGCATCGACTGTTACTTGGCGGTCAAAGCGACCGGGACGCAATAAGGCTGAGTCTAATACGTCGGGACGGTTGGTAGCAGCAATAATAATGATGCCTGTGTTACCTTCAAACCCATCCATTTCAGTGAGCAATTGGTTGAGGGTTTGCTCTCTCTCGTCGTTACCGCCACCGATACCAGCACCCCTTTGCCGTCCTACAGCGTCAATTTCATCGATGAAGATGATACAGGGGGCGTTATCTTTAGCTTTCTTGAACAAATCACGGACGCGGGATGCACCTACCCCAACAAACATTTCTACAAATTCTGAACCAGAAATACTGAAGAAAGGTACGCCTGCTTCACCTGCGATCGCTTTTGCTAATAAAGTTTTACCAGTTCCTGGAGGCCCAACTAACAGCACTCCCTTAGGAATCCGTGCGCCCACAGCCGTAAATTTTTCTGGCTGCTTTAGGAAGGTGACAACTTCTTGTAGTTCTTCCTTAGCTTCTTCGATTCCGGCTACATCGTCAAATTTGACCCCGGTTTTTGCCTCCATTTGGAAACGTGCTTTGGATTTGCCGAAGTTCATCGCTTGACCAGGACCGCCGGGGAGGTTGCTAGAACGTCGGAACAAAAAGAATAACCCAGTAATCAATAAAACTGGAAAGATGAGATTGCCCAACAATCCCCAGATTGCGCCATCATTCCGCATGGGGTGAGCATCAAAACTAATGGCTTTTTCTTTGAGCTTGCTAATTAACTCAGGAGCGTTAACAGGCAAATCCACACGCCACCTTTGGACGCGATTTTCCAGATCTGGATCCCGGGCTTCTATAATTGCAGTCCTACCGCCTTCGTAAAGATCCACACTGCTGACGCGATCGCTGTCCAAGTATTCTAGAAAGCGACCGTAAGTCATGCGGGTATTGGCTGCATTCTTACTCATGTCGGCAGGAGCGCCGGCAAACGCACCTTGCCAGAAGAAAAAGCCAATTACCAAAGCCGGCAACGTCCAGAGTGCTACGACTTTCCAAGAGAATTTCATTTTAATTTGCCTCTAGATGCCTATACAACTTGTTAGCTCTAATAACCGAATGTTCATCACTCCGTCACTTTAAGCCGTTAAACGGATGTTTATAAATCCATTTTATTTAATTTGATCTCTTATATGCACTGCCGTAAGGCAATTAGAGCATTATGGCGATGCCAACAAGAATCTTAATCAAAGTTAACTTAATTTTAATACAATATCGCACGAGAAAAGGGAACGCAACGGGATGCAAAGACACAGAGAATTTCTTCGGAGTGCTTCTCGCGTCGTTCAAGCCGCTCTCAATAATGATTGTGGAGACTGGGGACTATGGACTGGGGACAAGGGGGAATTATTGAACAAGCCTTTTTTTTGTCTCCCCCTCTTCCTTGTCTACCTTGTTTCTTCTCGATGCCCAATGCCCTACTTTACTTCTGTAATTTTTAGAGTGTAAGGAAGATACTTGCCTTTTTCGTAAGAACCAACCCAAATTTGGTAACTTCCAGGTAGCCATTCACCAATAATGCCAGCATTTTTGCCATCAAAATCGTCATTGCACCAAGTACCACCAGGCCCTTTGATAATCATGGTGGTGTCTTCAGGACTTTGCACTTGCAACTTCAGGTAGTCAAATTTACTTGTTAACACTAATGTGTGGTCTGGTGTTTCATCAACAAATCCAGTACAAGGCCCGGTGGCTGTTTCAGTTCTCCCACCTACTTGACTCCCAGATATTGAGCCACCACTCATCCCGCGAACTGTCAGGGGGTCTGGTGAAAACTGAGGGCTAATGGTGACATCTCCAAATATCGTTGGCGCTTCCTGAGCATCTACCGCAGCAATCACTGTCGATGTGATGAAGAGCGTAACTATTATGAACGATAATCTCATCCCTCTATTGAGCGCTTTTGTCGGCATTGTAATTACGTTCATTTCTAAGTGTTTTTGAAGACATGAATTTTACACACCAAGTTCCCAACATGAGGAGAATTGACTAACTATTTTAGATGTGAAATTGAGAATAATTCATTAGTAATTAGTCAATGATTTCTTGTTTCCATAATTGCTTTACCTTATGAATAGGGGCACACATTTGTGCGCCCCTAAAATCTAAAATATTTCTAAAATCTAGAAGCGATCGCTACTTAGCTTCCGTTATCGCCCGACTCAAGCGCGGCTTATCTAAACCAATCTGATTTAGTAATAACCAAGATTGGATTAAGTCGGGGCCATGAACATCTCCAGTTAAAGCTGCTCGGAGCGATCGCATCACTAAGCCTTTTTTGACTTTCTGCTCTTTGACAACTTGTTTAATAATCTCCTGAGCGGCGGCTTCTGACAGTTGCGGTTGATTTTCTAAAGCTGTGACAATCGCTTCCAGAACAGCAGTAGAACCTTCTTGCTTCAGTTGTGTACTGCCTTCTTCGCTAAATTCAACTGTATCGCTAAAAAACAGTTGGCTTTGAGCTACTCCATCTACCAGGCGAGTCAAACTCTGACTAATTAAAGTTACTAGCTGTTCTAACCAGGAACGTTCTCTTCCACCATCAAATTTATACCCAGCCGCTTCCCAATAGGGGATGAGTAAATCTGTAAGTTTATCTATTGGTGTGTTGTGGATATACTGACTGTTTAACCAATCCAGCTTGTCCCAGTCAAACTTTGCACCTGCTTTATTTACACGCTCAAAACCAAATTCTTTAGCTGCTGTTTCTAAAGTAAATATTTCTTGCGTCGAGTCTGGTGGCGACCAACCCAGCAATGTCATGTAATTTACCAAGCCTTCAGCAATAAAGCCCATTTGCTTAAAGTCAGAAATGGAAGTTACACCATCTCGCTTAGAAAGCTTGCGCCCTTCCATATTCAAAATCAATGGCGTATGAGAAAACTCTGGAATTTTTGCACCCATTGCTTCATATAGCAAAATTTGCTTGGCGGTGTTGGCGATGTGGTCTTCTCCGCGAATGACATGAGTGATTTGCATATCTATGTCATCCACTACAACCACAAAGTTGTATAAAGGTTGACCGCTACTTTCTTCTGAGGCGCGGGCGATGACCATATCACCACCTAAATCGCTACCTCGCCAAGACATTTTTCCCCTGACTAAATCGTTCCAGACAATTTCGCGATCGTCTTCGATTTTAAAGCGAATCACAGAGGAGCGACCTTCTGCTTCAAAAGCGGCGCGTTGTTCTGGGGTGAGGTTGCGGTGACGGTTGTCATAGCGGGGTGCTTCGCCTCTAGCTTTTTGAGCTTCTCGAAGCGCTTCTAGTTCTTCGGAAGTAGTGTAGCAGCGATAGGCTAATCCTCGATTTAACAGTTTTTCTACTGCTTCTTTATAAAGATCCAGGCGTTGGGATTGGTAAAATGGCCCTTCATCCCAGTTAAGTCCTAGCCAACGCAATCCTTCAAGAATATTGTCGGTGTATTCGGGACGCGATCGCTCTAAATCTGTATCTTCTATTCGCAGTATAAACTTCCCGCCGTAGTGACGGGCAAATAACCAGTTGAATACAGCCGTTCTAGCTGTACCAATATGTAAATTTCCGGTTGGACTCGGCGCAATACGGACTCTAACAGTCACAGTTAATTCTCTCTTTTGCAAAGCATGATAAATGTAGCTTATATTTAAACTCTGAATCAGCCTCTTTAGCTAATTCAAAATTCACTACCATCTAAATTCGGTGATATGCTACTTCTAAATTTAAAACGGGACTGACGGGGCTCGAACCCGCAACTTCCGCCGTGACAGGGCGGTGCTCTAACCAATTGAACTACAGTCCCTTGTTTGGCAACTTTGCTATTATCACTATTTTTTTCCTACTTGTCAAGTGTTTGGGAGTTAGGAATTAGGAATTGTTTTGCTCTGTATCTTTTAGATACGAATTATTCATTAAAAAGACCGTGATAATACAACCTGTGGCTCTGATTCTAAATGCTGCAATATTCGAGATTGCATTTGTTTATACTGCTGTTTCAATAGCTGTTTGCTCAATTGGGGTTGAGAAGCAGGTGGTAGACGATGGCTCTGTTGCACCCAAGTTTTCAACATTTGCCGCTGAGTTAACTCAATGCGACTGCTGAGAACCTTGATGCAGGAATGTGGTGCTTCCAGAGTAAAGAAAATCAAAGGATATTGTTCATTTTCAGCCAGGAAATTTACCATCCTCAGATTTTGGGGATTTTGCATATTTAAATAGCATGGTAGCCACTTAGGAGGAAATTGTTGATTATAGAGTACAGTTACCCACAACAACATTGGGTGGGGGGATGTAATGAAGATAAACTGGTTGTAACGGGTAGAAACCGTATAGTTTTTGATTTCTTGTTTAGACAACATCAACCATAGCGCTGTTATAGATCCTTGTGGAGTGTCTATAAGCTGGGGAAAAACAATTTCTTGAATGGGTTTATTTTGAGGCCACAAAAGTTGGCGATAGCTTTGTTCTGCTGTGATTGGTAATGCAAAACTTAAGGGACTGTCAAGGCTGGAGTTAGAGGCGAAATTTGGAGGAAAACTAGCACAACTAGACTGTTCTAAACTATTTAATACTTGTAAAATCTCAGCGATATTTTGAGGGCGATCGCTTGCTTTCTTAGCTAGACAAGCCATAATTAAATTATTTAGCTTGTGAGGTATTTTAAGATTAGGTTTAACATCAGCGATCGTTTTTGGTGTTTCAAAATGATGTGCTTTATACCAAGCACCAAAGTAATCAGTTTCTGGTTGCCAAGGTTTTTTGCCTGTGAGCATCTCAAACATCATTACACCCAGGCTGTAAATATCAGAACAACTATCTAATTTTTCTCCATCTAATTGTTCAGGAGAACAATAGGGTAAAGTGCCATTAAATCCGCTACTTGTACTAGCTGTTGATGCATAATTTAAAAATCTAGCAATACCAAAATCAAGAATTTTAACTAACTGGCCCAATATCGGATCGGGAATAACTAATATATTGGCAGGCTTGATATCTCGATGAACTAACGGACAAATTTTGCCATCAATGTTGATACCTTGATGGGCACACTGTAAGCCCAAACAGATTTGACGAGAGAGAGTCAAAAACATGGGTAGAGGTAGTGGAATTAAATCCTTTAAATTCTTGCCACATAGATATTCCATAACGTAGTATGGTTTTCCTTTCTCATTCACACCATAATCATACGCCCGCACTATATGTACGCTCTTTTGACTCAAGGCTGCACTCATTAAAGCTTCACGAGCAAAGTCTTGTTGCATCTTGGTATTAACAACAGTTTGAGTCAAAAACTTGATAGCAACTGGTATACCTCCTAACAAAACATCATTTGCTAAAAAAACTTCACCCATGCCACCGCTACCAATTAATTGTTTGAGTTGATAACGATTGGCAAGCAAGCCCGTACTACTTGGAGATGTAAATGGGCTTTTATTCACTTTGTTCACCTCTGATACTGAGTCCATTTAAAGTTAGCAATAAATATATAAAAATATTATTAGGTAATGGTGGCAAGCATTTTGATTTAAATGGCAGACTTTCAACGACGTAATAGTAGTTTTAAAAATATTTCCAAAAATTTAATCATCCAAGTTTTTAAACCATCTGTCTCAGATTTTTGATGTGTGACTAAGTTTCGTAATATATCTGATTTCAGCTTTTCGTACTCTATTTTTAGAATATTTTTGGCTTGACTAGGCAAAATTGATTCATTTGAACTTTGACTCATATCTAACCAATCTACAAGTTGTTGACGCTGTTTAGCTGTAAGATTTAAAGTTGTTACATGAGAGCAATGAGTTGGCTCTTCTAAGGGGAAAAATAGTAAATGATAGTAGCCTAATTCTGCTAAACTATGCGCTATTTTTTGACCTTTATTATCTTTTAGATCCAAAAAATAAGGTAACCACTTAGTCGTAGAAGATTGCATATCATATAGTATTGTTACCCACAGTAGCATCGGGTATACATTCATTTTGCTAATAAATTCAGTACTATGTATTTTATCCAAAAATTTTGCAATCTCTTGTTTGGGCAACATTGCCCAAAAAGTTGGTATAGGTTTTTGAGCAGTCTGTAGTAAATGAGGAAATCCAATTGGTGCAATTGGTTTATTTTTAGGCCAATTTTTCTGCAAACACTCTTTTTCTGATAGTAAAGTTACGGGTACTAATTGAACTGGAAGTGAGACTTTAATAATGTCACTACTATTGCTAGGAATAACATTGTTAACTTGAGCGTTAACTTTTTCTAAATCTTCTAATATTTGGTTAATATTCTGAGGGCGATCGCTTACTTCTTTAGCTAAACAACTCATTAATATTTTTTGCAATATTTCTGGTATTTTAACTTGCGGATTTACTTCTTCAACTGTCGGTGGCATCTGAAAGCGATGAGCTTGATACCAAGTACCAAAAGAGTTACTTTTTGTTTGAAATGGATGTTTCCCTGTTAGCATCTCAAACATTAGTACTCCTAAACTATAAATATCAGAGCGGACATCTAGCAGTTTACGCCCTTCCATGTGTTCTGGAGAACAGTAAGGTAAACTACCAATAAAAGAATCTGTTAAGGTCATACCACTTCGCTCTGTTAAAAACTTGGCAATACCAAAATCTAGTATTTTAACAGTTTCACCTTTTTTACTATCTTCAGCAATAAATATATTTTCTGGTTTAATATCTCTGTGAACAATAGGATAAATCTCTCCTTTAAGGCTGATACCTTGATGGGCACATTGTAAACCTAAACAAATTTGATTAGAAATTTCTAAAAACTTCGATATTGTTAAAGGCTGAATTTTTAGAATTTGTTTGAGATTTTTTCCTTGAAGACATTCCATTACATAAAATGGAGTTTTATCCTCAGTAACTCCATAACTTAAAATGCGAACAATATGTTTACTTTTGCGACCTAATTGAGCGCCAATAAAAATCTCTCTGGCAAAACGTTGGCACATTTGTTGATTTGATAAACTAAGTGATAAGATTTTGATTGCGATCGGCATACCGCCTTTAGCAGTATCTTCTGCTAGATAAACTCTACCCATCCCGCCTTTGCCAATCAAATCTCTGATTAAATAGCGATTGTTTAAAAATTGTCCGATGTAATCGTCTAATTCTACTTTTTGCCCTACCATAGTATCAATTTTATTTTCTGACATAAAAATCATTTACAAAAAACTTTATTGAGAAAATACTTTCATAATTTTAGCTAATTATTAAATTTAAATCTAAGAAATATCCGAGTTTGAGAAAATTAATTATATGCTGTAAATATACTTAAGCTCTCTGCAAAAGCTACTAAACATTATGTAACATATTTATTAATAATTACGGTTGAGAAATTACACGTAAACTATAAATAAGCCAGATAAAGTTACTTAGTAGATTCAGTGAATACACAGGAATAATCAGGAATAACTAAATAGCAGTCAACCCGCGATGTTTACGACGGGCTATGCCTACGCAATTTTATCTCTATATAGTTAAAAGTTAAGATTTGGGAGTAACCGATGTAATAATCTAATTAGCGAATTTTCAATTTTAATTTTAAAGGCTAGTATCTGGGTGCGTTGTAGAGAATTGAAATTGTTATCACTAATGAGAATTAATGATTGCTGCCCATCGGGTAGTTTAGGGCCAAGAGTTAAGCCTTCGATGTTGTCTAGGAGTACATCTAGTTTTCTCAAATCTAACAACAGTTTTTTATTAACTGGTTTAATATTTTTTAAATCAACTGCTAGAAGGCTATTAATATTATGAATATCATCGGCTTCTTCTAAAGAAACCTGAAACAGCGAAATAGCAAATCCTAAACCAGTGAAAGACCGTTCTAAACTTATGAAGTGCCCTTGATTATCGAGAGCAAGTAAATCAGGTAATCCACTAGCGAATTTGCCAATCAGATTCAAAAATGGTGTAACTGGTTCAGTTTCATAAAGAAATTCCCTTTCTGGCTGATTGTTGAGCAAGTTGTATTGCAAAATTCGGCAAGGACTACCGATATTAGGTTTAGCGGCGACCCCATCTTGAATTAGAGCATTTTCGGTGGCTGTGAATAGATGCTTGTTATCGGGTGTGATGGTGAGACTTTCAAAAGCTAAATTGTTGCGGATACCCTGTTGACTAGTTTTATCTGGCAAAAATTTGTTTGGGATGGGAAGTGTGAAAAGTTCTTTGCCAGAAGATAGGGAGAACTCTTTAATAAAAGAATTAATTAATTTTGCCGCGTCACCTTCAGAAGAAATAAATACAGTTGCTTTATTAGTTAATGCAATACCTTCTGTATCAGTTTCACCAGGGCGAAATGTTTGATCAGTTTCATTTAATAATGTAGTAACACTGACTGGAATAATTCCATTTTTTTCTAGTAAACCTTTGCTCAAGTCGATTTTCAAGGTGTAGAAACGAGTAGCAGATTTTTGACCACGGTCGTCGGAAATAGTGTAATAAAGGTTATTTTTGGCATTATATGTAATTCCAGATAAACCTCCGACTTCAGTTTTTTGGAATATTAGACCTTTCGGTAAGGTGGCTTCCCCAATAAATTCTATGCTACTGACTTCAATACCATTTGATGCAAAGTTTGTGAATACGAAGCTAATAATTAAAATCGGGATTAAAAAGTAAAGAATTCGTGGGAATACAAAGAATTTTTTAATGAACTGCATGAAAAAGTATTGCTAAATTTTGAAAATAATAAACAAGATAACACTGAAATAGTAATGATACTATAGGAATCCTATTTGAGTTTTGAACAAATCCCGTACATCTGAAGGGTGGCAAAATCAAAGGTAGTGTGTTGAATGAACCATTCAAACATCCAC
>NZ_JBALDC010000026.1:0-47304 GCF_036917575.1 Nostoc sp.
TTTGTAATTCTACATCCATTGCCCTACCTCCCTTGCAGAGTTTTTTCTTCTAATCCTTTTATTTAGAATAACCGGAAAGTGACAGAAGAGGGATAGTAGAAACAATAAATGAATTAATAAAAGAGGAAAAAGGAGAAAAAGTCAGTCCTGGTCATGTAGTCAAAGCTATGATATTGAACGGCTTAGGATTTGTATCAAAGCCACTATATATGTTTCCCCAATATTTTAAAACAATAGCCTGTGAGCATTTAATAGCACCGGGAGTAAAACCATGCGTCCGTTACGGGTTGCCGGAGCTTGTCTGCACGGCTGTAGGCGTAGCCATCGCACGTAGACGCGGAGCAGTTTCCGAAATTAACGCGGTGCTGGAGGCGATCGCTCTTTTTCACACAAGAAATATAACCAACCCGTTAGTAATAATTATCCGTGTGGCTAAAGCATCAGTAAGAAATTTGCTCTAAAAGGGGAAAGTAAGTTGTTGAAGTCAGATTTATGAAGTTGACAGACTGGCCTGCTCTAGCTAACCAAAATACTTCAATTGTGGCTGTGGAGTATCATACGCCTGACAGAATGAAGATATTACAGCAGTTTTACCATTGGGGTGAGGAGCGTTCTTTGTCAATCTTTGTCTGGAATCCTGGTTATTGTGGACTACAGCAATTAATTCAGCATCAAGGTCAGTACATCTTACAGTCAACTGACAGGGGTAAAGACGGGGACATTATTCAGTATCTTTTGGAGGAATATCAACCAGGCATTTATAGCCGTAGTCACACAGTTTAGGACATTTGGAAACGGTGAAAGAAGAGAGTTAGCAATAGTTTTACCTCCTGCCTCCTGCTATATTTACTGGAGAGAATGCTAAATCAGGGTGATGGTAGCAAAATAAGTCAAAGATGTAGCTATCAATTACTCAATGCCTGTCATTAAGCTCTCTGGAGTCAGCAACATCATTACTGGGTGTTATTGGAAACTTACGTTCAACTACCTCTAGAATTACAGCCTTTTATTCCTTTACTGTCAAATCCACTTCCAGACCAACAGCAGGTGCAGATGGTTGTGCAGAGTCGGCTTTTTATCAAAGTAGACCTGGGGAAATTGAGTTTGAGGATTTGCTGAAACAGCGACAAGAATTTACACCAGCTATGGAGCGAGAGTCAGAACAGATACAGGCAATTCGCAATCAGGCTATTTATGCTAAATCTGTAGTTAGTCTGGATGTTTCTCGATTTGCTTATCAGCATCGGGAGTTATTTGGGTGATAAGCTAAACCACATCTAGTTTACATAATCTGAAATTGTACATTTTTGTGGGGTGGGCGTCTCGCACGCCTAATATATGCAAATTAAATGTGGAACAGCTTATGAGTGGAATTTTTGAAATTTAGGTTGTGTCGGATTTTAAAATGCCAATACGAAGTATGGTTGGGATTATTGCTGGGTGGGTTTACATTAACGTGAGTTCGACGGAACTAAAAAATGGCAGGAGGTAGTGCAGGTAAATCTTTTGGGTAAATGTCAATCGAGGGTTTTTTAGGCAAGTAGGTATAAGCACGATTACCAGCCATTAAATTAACTAAAAAGTTAAATGGGCTACGATGACGAGAGTGTTCGATTTGACATATATTTTTCAGATGGTCATTGACCGATTCAATTACAGCACGTTTGCGTAACAGAATCTTATCAATCAGTCTTACCAAACGATTTTTCATTTTCTTCTTAGATTTTGTAACTAACTGCAACCCTCGCTCATATAACTCCTCAAATAGTTTTTGACAAATGTATCCTCTATCACCAAATATTTTACCAATTAAGTCTTTAAGTTATGTCTGTGACTGGTTTTCGGTCATCCATATTCGCTGGGGTTAGTGAAAATGCTCAAAGTTGTATATTTCATTGTGTTCACACTCAACAGTCATTCTGACTTCTTCAATTGTTTAAATTTTTAGTAGTAGAAACAAAAGGACGAACTCATGGCAAATTCAGTTTTCAACTTATCTAACCTCAACGGCAGTAACGGCTTTACCATCAACATCGATAGATTTGAAAATTTAGGCATCGTTAGCGATGCGGGAGACATCAATGGCGACGGTTTTGACGACCTGATCATCGGGGCAAGGAATGCCGACCCCAATGGTTCCTATTCAGGGCAAAGCTACATAGTGTTTGGTAGCCAGAAAAGTTTTGGTGCCCAATTCAACGTCTCCACCCTCAACGGTACAAATGGCTTTGCCATCAACGGTAGCTATTATAGCCAATTAGGCAGGTCTATCAGCAGTGCGGGAGATATCAACGGCGACGGTCTTGACGACGTGATTATCCACGCAGCAGGTAATGGCCAGAGCTATGTGGTGTTTGGCAGCAAGGAAAGTTTTGGTGCCAGCTTTGACGCCTCCACCCTCAACGGTACGTCGGGCTTTGCCATCAATTTTGACAACTCAGAGATCTTTGTCAGCAATGCAGGAGACATCAACGGCGACGGTCTTGACGACCTGATTTTCGGGGCACCTGATGCCGACCCCAATGGCATCTATAATGCTGGGCAGAGCTACGTGGTGTTTAGCAGCAAGAAAAGTTTTGGTGCCGAATTCAACATCTCCACCCTCAACGGCACAAATGGCTTTGTCATTAAAGGTATCAATCCAAGTGACATTTTAGGTACTTCTGTCAGCAGTGCGGGAGACATCAACGGCGACGGCATCGACGACCTGATTATCGGGGCACCAGGTGCCGACCCTAATGGTTCCTATTCAGGGCAGAGCTACGTGGTATTTGGCAGCAAGGAAAGTTTTGGTGCCCAATTTAACCTCTCCACCCTTAACGGTATTAATGGCTTTGCTATTAACGGCATTAATTCAGGTAACGGTTCAGGCCTTTCTGTCAGCAGTGCGGGAGACATCAACGGCGACGGTCTTGACGATCTGATTATCAAGGGTAGGGGCTTCAACAGTTCTGAGGAGAGCTACGTGGTGTTTGGCAGCAAGGAAAGTTTTGGTGCCCAATTCAACCTCAAGACCCTCAATGGCACTAATGGCTTTACCATCAACGGCATCAATGCAAATGAGGTTTCATCTGTCAGCAGTGTGGGAGACTTCAACGGCGACGGTCTTGACGACCTGATTATCGGGGCACCACTTGCCTCCCCCAACGGCGAAAAGTCAGGGCAGAGCTACGTGGTATTTGGCAGCAAGGAAAGTTTTGGTGCCCAATTCAACGTCTCCAACCTCAATGGCACTAACGGCTTCGTCATTAACGGCATCAATTCAGGTGACGGTTCAGGCAGCTCTGTTAGCAGTGTGGGAGACTTCAACGGCGACGGTCTTGACGACCTGATTATTGCGGCAGGAGGTGTCTGGGGCGACGGCATCCCGTCAGGGCGGAGCTACGTGGTGTTTGGCAACCGCGCCCCCGTCCTCGACCTCAATGGCAACTTAGAAGGAATTGATTTTAGCACCATCTTTAGCGGTACTCCCGTCTCCATTGTCGATCCCAACTTTACCCTGAGCGACAACAAAACTACCCTAGCAGGTGCCACTATCACCATTACCAATCTCTTAAAAGGCGCTACCGAAACTCTCAATGCCACTACCATTGGTAACATCACGGCTACCTACAACCCCACCACAGGCACTCTCACCCTTAGCGGCACGGATACCATTGCCAATTACCGACAAGTCCTCAACAGCCTTACTTACAACAGTACAGCTACCACTGTTAACACCACAATTGAGTTTGTCGTCGATGACGGACAGGCTCCTCTTAACACCAGTGTAGTGGCAACTACCACCTTGGGTTCTATCCAGAAATTCATCACGGGAACCACGAGTGCAGATATCCTCACAGGCACACGCAACAATAATATCATCGAAGGAAAAGCTGGTAACGACAAGCTCACTGGTAACGGTGGTCGAGACAAATTCATCTTCCGTCCTGGCGATGGCATCGACACCATCACCGACTTTGGCGGCGTTGGTAAAGACACAAATCCTTCAGCAGGGGTGATTTCTCAAGTTGACACGCTGGATTTTACAGGTAGTGGATTAACTGCAAAAAATCTGCAATTAAATCAAAATGGCAACAATTTAGAAGTCACTTTTGAAGATGTAAGCAATACTAAAGTCATTCTGGAAAACTTCAAATTAGAAAACTTGGATGATTTACCAGCATCTGATACCAGACCAGCTATTGGCAATATCCTGTTTGATCAAAAGACCAGCATCACTGACAGTTTTGATGTCTTCGATGCCAACTCCACTCAAACTAACTTGTTTAACAAGAACACGGTAACTTTCCTCAATGACCTTAACAATAACATCACGAGTTTTGACTTCTCCAACGATGTGATTAACGGTCAGGGAGGTGATGACATCATCGACGGTAAGAATGGCAATGATTTGCTGCGCGGTGGTACTGGTAATGATACCCTCATCGGTAATTCTGGCGATGATACTCTCGTTGGCGGTGCAGGTGCGGATAGATTTCTTTACAACGGTTATATTAGTCGAGATACCATTACCATTAGTGACTTCAACAGTTCTGAAGGTGACAAGATTGTACTGGATAAGACTAGCTTTAGTGCGATCGATTTTACTCCCGGAACAGGTTTTTTCAGTTATCCAAGTGATTTTCAAGTCACTAATTTAGGCCAAGCCAGCACAGCCAAAATTGTCTATAACCCTGTGACTGGGCAATTGTTTTACAACCCAAATCGCAGTGCAGATGGTTTCGGCAATGGCGGTCAATTTGCGACTTTGGTTGGTGCGCCAAATCTTTCGGCATCTGATTTTATCGGTCTTGCGTAATTCGCTTGGAACAGCAAACTTCGAGTTTGGATTTGTACCACTGTGGCAACCCCCGTTCATTAGTTGTTCCACATAAAAGTTGTATATTTCATTGTGTTCATATTCAACAGTCATTCTGACTTCTTCTATTGTTTAGATTTTTAGTAGTAGAAATAAAAGGACGCACTCATGGTAAGTTCAGTTTTAAACTTATCTAACCTTAACGGCACAAATGGCTTTGCCATCAACGGCATCAATCCAGATGACCGTTCAGGCAACTCTGTTACCAGTGCCGGAGACATCAATGGCGACGGTCTTGACGATCTGATTATCGGGGCAGATGGTGCCGACCCCAACGGCGACTCCTCAGGCCAAACCTACGTGGTATTTGGCAGCAAGAAAAGTTTTGGTGCCCAATTCTACCTCTCCACCCTCAACGGCACGTCGGGCTTTGCCATCAACGGCATCAATGAAAATGACTCCTTAGGCAACTCTGTTAGCAGTGCTGGAGACATCAATGGCGACGGTTTAGACGACCTGATTATCGGGGCAGAAAGTGCCTCCCCCAACGGCATCACCTCAGGGCAAACCTACGTGGTGTTTGGCAGCAAGAAAAGTTTTGCTACCCAATTTAACCTTTCTACTGTCAACGGCACTAATGGTTTCACCATCAACGGCATCAATTCAGTTGACTCCTTAGGCAACTCTGTTAGCAGTGCCGGAGACATCAACGGCGACGGCATTGGCGATCTGATTATCGGGGCACCTTTTGCCGACCCCAACGACATCAGCTCAGGGCAAACCTACGTGGTGTTTGGCAGCAAGAAAAGTTTTGGTGTCCAATTCGACCTTTCCACCCTCAACGGCACGTCGGGCTTTGCCATCAACGGCATCAATGAAAATGACTCCTTAGGCAACTCTGTTAGCAGTGCCGGAGATATCAACGGCGATGGTATTGACGACCTGATTATCGGGGCAGATAGTGCCTCCCCCAATGGCGACACCTCAGGGCAAACCTACGTGGTGTTTGGGAGCAAAAAAAGTTTTGGTGACCAATTCGACCTCTCCACCCTCAACGGCACAAATGGCTTTGCCATCAACGGCATCAATCCAGATGACCATTCAGGTTACTCTGTTAGCAGTGGCGGAGACATCAACGGCGACGGTATTGACGACCTGATTATCGGGGCAGAATATGCCGACCCCAACGGCGACTCATCAGGGCAAAGCTACGTGGTGTTTGGCAGCAAGGAGGGTTTTGGTGCCAAACTCAACCTCTCTACCCTCAACGGCACAAATGGCTTTGCCATCGACGGCATCAATCCAGATGATCGTTTAGGCTACTCTGTTAGCAGTGCCGGAGACATCAACGGCGACGGTTTTGACGACCTGATTATCGGGGCACCCCTTGCTGATCCCAACGGCACTAGTTCAGGGCAAAGCTATGTGGTGTTTGGCAGCAAGGAAAGTTTTGGTGCCCAATTCGACCTCTCCACCCTCAACGGCACAAATGGCTTTGTCATCAATGGCATCAATGAAAATGACCGTTCAGGCTACTCTCTTGGCAGTGCCGGAGATATCAACGGCGACGGTATTGATGACCTGATTATCGGGGCACCCTTTGCCGACCCCAACGACATCAGCTCAGGGCAGAGCTACGTGGTGTTCGGCAACCGCGCCCCCGTCCTCGACCTCAACGGTAACTTAGAAGGAATTGATTTTAGCACCACCTTTAGCGGTACTCCCGTCTCCATCCTTGATAGCGACTTTACCCTCAGCGACAACGACACTACCCTAGCTGGTGTTACTATCACCATTACCAATCTCTTGAATAGCGCTGCCGAAACTCTCAATGCTACTGCCATCGGCAACATCACGGCTATCTACAACCCCACAACAGGCACTCTCACCCTTAGCGGGACGGATACCATTACCAATTATCGACAAGTCCTCAGCAGCGTTACCTATAATAGTACAGCTACCACTGCTAACACCACAATTGAGTTTGTCGTCAATGACGGGCAAGGTTTCAGTAACACGAGTGCAGTGGCAACCACCACTTTGGGTTTTGTCCAGAAATTGATCACGGGCACAAGTAGTGCAGATATCCTCATCGGCACACCCAACAACAACATCATCGAGGGCAAAGCTGGTAACGACAAGCTCACAGGTAATGGTGGTCGAGACAAATTCATCTTCTCAATAGGCGATGGCATTGACACCATAACCGACTTTGGCGGCATCGGTAGAGATTCAAATCCATCAGCGGCGGTAATTGCTGAAGTTGATACCTTGGATTTTACTAGATTAGGATTAACTGCGAAAAATCTGCAATTAAATCAAAATGGCAATAATCTAGAAGTCACTTTTGAAGATGTAAGCAATACCAAAGTCATTCTGGAAAACTTCAAATTAGAAAACTTGAATAATTTATCAGCATCTGATACCAGCCCAGCTATTGGTAATATCTTGTTTGATAACCAGAGGGGCATCGTTGACAGTTTTGATATCTTCAATGCCAACTCCACTCAAACTAACTTGTTTAACAAGAACACCGTTACATTCCTCAATGACCTTAACAATAACATTACGGGTTTTATAGACTCCGACGATGTGATTAATGGTCAGGGAGGTGATGATATCATCGACGGCAAGGGCGGCAATGATTTCTTGCGGGGTGGAACTGGTAATGATACCCTCATCGGTGGTGGTGGCAATGATACTCTGGTTGGCGGTGCTGGCAATGACGTACTCACAGGGGGTGAGGGTGTTGACAGATTCCTTTACAACACCGATGCTGCTTTTGACAGCACTGATGTTGGTCTAGATAGTATTAATGGGTTCTACGGTGTATTTTTTGCAGCCACTACACAAAGTGACAAGATTGTACTAGATAAGACTACCTTTAATACAATTACTTCTGTTCCGGGAATAGGCTTTAGTAACGAGAGTGATTTTGAAATCACTTCTTCAGCGGGGACTAGCACGGCGAAAATTGTCTACGATCCTGTGAGTGGGCAGTTGTTCTACAACGAAAATGGCAGTACGGCTGGTTTTGGTAGCGGTGGTCTATTTGTGACTCTAAGTGGTGCGCCAATTCTTAAGGCATCTGATTTTATTATCCAAGCATAGTTGGCTTAGAACAGCAAACTTTGAGTTCCAAACAGCAAACTTTGAGTTCGGAACATCAAACTTTGAGTTCTAAAGACCAAACTTTGAGTTCAGCACACCAAACTTCAAGCTTGGAACACCAAACTCCAAGCTTGGAACACCAAAGTTTAATACTATTTCACACAAACCCTGATAGTTAGTAGGAAGTAAGGTGTGTTATGTCGTAGGCGGGAGCACCTTGAATTGTTGATGGTGCGTTGTCACGCAGTACAACGCACCCTACTACATTTAAATTTCTTAACTTATCCAAAATTAAGAAAAACGAATCACATTCGCGCAGCAGACGTACCAGAAGAGTGCAAAAAAAGGCAGCGTGTTGCGTATTTTCTCCCCGTTGTAACGACTGCCGTCACAAAGAAATAAAAGTTTCATATCATATCCGCGATTAAACCTAAGTTTCTTGATTAAGAATTCCGTACAGCACCGTTAGCCTTCAACTTCGGATAAGCAATTCGTTTGTGATGAAATTGCTGCCAAACATCCACAAATATCTGGGCAATTTGTGACATTTCTTCTCGTGTTAGTCCTGAATCTACGAGTTGATTCTCTTGCCATTTGGCACGCAGAATATTGTTGAGCATTGCTAAAGCTTGTTCGGTAGAAACATCTTTGAGCGATCGCTTCTCTCCTATAGATTTAGCCGAGACTTGCAGCGATCGCAGCGCTGCTTCGCAAGAATCTGCTAACATGACAATTCCGGTTTCCCGTGATTGAGGAATTGGACCATCGTAGCGAAAATCTGCGTCGTCTACAGTTAGACTTGGATCTGACTGAGCCATTTGCTGGGCTTGATGATAGAAATAAGCAATCACCATCGTTCCTTGATGCTCTGGAATAAAAGCTTGAATTGCCGTAGGTAAAAGGTGTTTACGCGCCATCACCAACCCTTCAGTTACGTGCTTTTTGATAATTTCTGCACTCTTCCAAGGATCTTTAATCTCAGTATCGTGTTTATTCGGCCCTCCCATTTGATTTTCAATAAAGCTAACAGGGTCGTGCATTTTGCCAATATCGTGATATAATGTACCAGCTCTGACTAGTTCAACATTGCATCCTAATTCTTTGGCAGCAGCTTCAGCAAGAGTAGCCACGAGCAGCGTATGTTGAAAAGTTCCCGGAGTTTCAGTAGCGAGTCGTTTTAATAAAGGGCGGTTAGGGTTCGCCAGTTCTGCTAGGCGAATTGGGGTAACTAAATCAAAAACTTTTTCTAGATAAGGACTCAAACCCAAGGCGATAATACTCCAGCCTAAGCCAGATAAAGCAAATAATCCCGCTTCTTGGAAGACAATATACCAGGTTGAACCAAATACTTGACCAATTAAAATTTTAACAATCAGGTAAATGCCACCCTGAGTTAAGGCGATCGCCACACCTAATAATGCCAACTCTTCACGCGATCGCAATCGTTGGGCAATGTAACTACCTAATATTGCTCCTCCTACACCAGCTAAAAGCGCAGCCTTGCTCATATCGAAGCTAATGGCTAATATCGGCCACAGTAGGCCGACAACTGTCAACCCCAAAGTCGGGCCGTAAAAGCTTCCCAACAATAAACCAAGGGCGCTCCAAGTGGTATAGGGCAATCCGATTACAATTACTCCTGGTACACTCAGAGTTAGCAATAACACTAATAAACGATCGCGTTGTCGCAATTCGTAATCAATATGGCGTTCTACCCAGACAAAAATGCCAATAGCGATCGCAATAACGCCTGCTAACTTCACCAATTCCTGCCACTTTATCTCCCGACGAATCAGGTGATAATACTCCAGTACCTCAAAGTTCCATGCAGTAATCTGCTCTCCTTTTTTGACAATTACCTCACCATGCCGTACCTTCACCATCGCACGTGGCACACCAGCCGCAGCCTTTTGAGCATTTTGCCTGGTTTGTTCTTCATCTGTTTGCAGATTCGGCTTGAGTACAGCTAACAACAGGTTCTTTGCCAATGTTTCAGTGGATTCTGGTACAAAGGTCTGTAATTGTAAACTCACTGCATCTTGTAAGATACTTTTTGGCAGTCCCTGTGGAATGCCTTGGGTGAGAATCCGCTCTATACTCTGATGGATTCCAATTTGTGTTTTTTCCCATTCCACATCTGACAAATCCAAAAGTAGAGATTCCTCGTATACTGCTTCTGGGGTAAGAGTCTTTAACTGTAAAAGTTTGGCAGTAGCTTGGCTATATCTTTGGCGTGTTTGGGAAATTTGGGCAATTAGTAAAGACAACCTTTTCTCAGAAGTTGTGAGGCGGTAAGATTCTAGTTCTGCTACAGCTTGAGTAAAATCAGTATTTTGAGAAAAATCTACTGGCTCTGTTTTTTCTCGACTCTGGATATCAAATTTAGATGTGATACGCGGCTGGCGTTTCTGATTAGGTGCAGCTATGGATAATGGACGGGATGAAGCGGCGCTTCCTTTCTTGTGCTGATTTTTATTCTTTTCTACAGCCGATAGTAGTGCTTGCCATTCTATCTCAGGACAAGAGCGGAAGTAACGTTGGGTGGAGATGGATAAAACTACAGGATCAAAAAAAGGAAAAGCTCCAGCAACAGCGCGAATTTCGTTGCCATCATCTAGAAGTTGTTGCAAATTTTCGTTGATTTTTTCGTTGATTTGTGCATCAAGCTTCAACACTTGTAAGGAGCTTGTACTGACAGCTTTGCGCTCGGCTTCTGTTTTTTTCTGATCTTCGATACTAGCTGTGTAAGGCGCTGTAATCGTTCGGGGCGCGGGATGTCCGACTTGGAGTTGAGTCTGATTGTATAATTTATGTCCAATAATACCTGTGAGGGACAATACAGCGATCGCCAAAATCACCGAGTAACGCTGTTTATATACCCAATCTAAAGCGACTGCATAAATACTATTCTTAGTTTTAAGCGATTTTGCCTTTGACGTTAGCGCTCTTTCTTGTTTTCGGCGTTCGTTTTTCTCATTGGTTTTTGATAAAAACAGAAATACATTCTTGAGCATAGTCCTTAGAAGTTTCCTTCTATGGGTTTTACCTTTAGGACTTTTCATTAACTTTCCCTTACGGCATAGTGTTTTGTACTGTTGCCGCCAGTGAGTCAATTGCTGGTTCAAGAATTGCAAAAATTTATGCATTTTCATTATCTCTACCTGCAATTGCCGACTTTGATAGTTCAAAAAAAGACAATCATCAGGAAAGTTTGATCTGCGGCTGCTGCAACTCTGTGGCGCGGCTTTTTTTATTGCTGATTTGCCACAATAGCTAGCTACAGAATCAGTCCAAGGGTTTACTGAAAAATTCTAGTATATGAAACTAATACACTGTGGCGGAAGTTTGCCTACTTTTAACTTCTTATCTGGTTAGTTTAAGATTAACGCGACCGAATAACGCGAGGAGCTGCGTAGACTGAAAGCAAAGCCACCTCACATCCCTCGTCTGTTAACTCTTTTGGGTTTAAGGTAAGATTATACACTCCTGACCACACCCCCACAAATGTATCGCTTAATTCTAACATTTGGGAAAAGCTAGTTAGTCCCCATGCTGGAGAATTCCTCTGCAAGAGCAAGACTTGCCAATTTACAGGAATTCCGCCTATACCGTTGTATGCTCCTGACAAAGCACCAGCAATTGCACCTGTAGCCTGTGAGCTTATAAGCGTAGCATCTGGCACTTGAAAATTATGATTGTGAGTAGCCTGTAAAAGTGTCAGGCGAAAGTCTTCTAACGTACTCAAAAAGCAATAGAATGCCATAGCAATAGTGTTACTAAGTTTTTCTTCCTTAGCAAACTCAGCTTGCGTCGTTGATAATCCTGCCCCTTGCTCTAATAAATTCTGGACTCTTAATAATTTTTTTGGTATTGATGTCGGTGTTTCGCCGATAAAAGAAATTGTTTGTGGGATAAGAGTTAGAGGGTCAAGTTTTTCAGTTAGGGCAAGAGCGAGCGCATATCCTAGTGCTAGAGTTCCATCCCTGATTACTGGGTCATCTTCCCAGATTTTCAGCACACGCAGCAAGTTTTGTCGGAGCTTAATCGGATTTTCGTGAAAGAAGAGTGTTATTGGTAATGTAGCAATAATTATTTTTATCGAGATGTTATTAGTTGCTGCTGAATGATGAGATTCTTCTTGCTGACGCTTTATCCAATCATCTAAGTCTAATCTACCCAAGGCAATCAAACTCTGGATACCCAGAACTGCCATTCTGCCTAAATCTAGGTAACTCTCAAATTGTACTTTCCCATCAGAAACTAAACTTCCTCCCAGAAATGCTCCGAGTAAAGTTCCTTTAAACCGACTTATAGGAGAGTAACGCATAAATTCTGTAGTTAAAAGTGAGGAATGAGGAGTTAATGAAATATTACTAATTCCTAACTTTACTACCAACTAGCAATTTCTAACTCTTGTACAGACGCGATTAAGCGCGTCCCTCCTAACTTTTAACTCTCAAATGATCTATCAAAGCTTGTAAACCCAATAAGTAACTTTGAACGCCAAAACCACTTATTTGTCCGATCGCAACTGGGGCGATGTATGAATGATGGCGAAAATCTTCCCGGCGGTATATATTACTCAGATGTACTTCTACTGTGGGCAAATTAACAGCAGCGATCGCATCTCGTAATGCCACACTTGTGTGAGTATAAGCTCCTGCATTAATCAGAATTCCCTGATGTTGCCCTAAGGCCCCATGAATAGTATCTACCAAAATACCTTCATGATTTGATTGCAAATGAAAAACTTTCGCCTGTAATTTGAATGCTTCTTCTTCTAACAGGCGGTTAATTTCAGCTAGTGTCAACGAACCATAAATTCCTGGTTCTCGCTGTCCTAGCAAATTTAAGTTTGGTCCGTGCAGTGCCAGAATACTTAAGGGTCGTAACGTCGATTTTACCACTGTAGGGTTAGTGGCGACGGCGCGAGCGATCGTTCACTGGAATCGGAATCAGTTCCGGTTCCGGTTCAGCCTCTGGCCCTAATAAGCTTTCAATTAGCCTACGAGCTAATTCCTTAAGCTTTTCCAGCACCTTTTCTATATAGTCCATGAACTGATCGCTCCTGAGATACTACCTCAATTTTTGATTAACAGGTACGCAGAAAATGACATACTTTCGCACCTCTGGCTTCCAATCGGGCTGATATACAATCCCGAATTTGGGACATAAGCCACTTCTAAAATTTAGCAGTTGTGTTTTCCTTACTTTTTAGAGTATCACACTTGAACCTGCCGAAGTGTATCCTATCAAGGATGGATATCAAGGGTCAAGACTTAAAAATCGGACTTTAGATAGACTATTGAGTATGAATTTTAGATTTTAGATTTGGGATTAAGAGAATTTTTAGATTCATACCTCGCCCATTAGGGACTTCCAAATAAAAAATAATCAATTGTTTTGGTAAGCAGGGGGAGAAATTGGATAGTAGCGTTGGATGGAGGAATTGAGTAATTTAATTCTTGGATATCCATTATGGGCGGGCGAAATAAATCTAAAATCTCAGAGACGCTTACGCGAACATCGCTAACCTATCGTTAGCGTCAATCTAAAATCTAAAATTGTTTGAGTTGCCACTAGCCTTCTGTGCCTTTTTTCTTTGCAGTGGTTGTTGATGATTTAGCAGTTGACTTAGATTTGGAAGTCGTTGATTTACTCGTTTTGCGAGTCGATTTCCCAGTCGAGGTCTTAGCTGCCAACAAGTTCAGCGCCGCCGCCAGGGTTACATCTTCTACCGTTTGACCCTCTGGGATACTGACATTAGTTTTGCCATGCTTGATATAAGGCCCATAAGGTCCATCGTAGATATTAATTGTTTCCCCGTCCTCTGGATGCGTACCCAATTCGCGTAAGGCTGCTTTTGACTTGCTGTTGGTGGAACTGCGTCCCTTTTTTGGTTCTGATAACAACTCCAATGCACGTTCTAAGCTAATTGTCAATACATTGTCAGTAGCTTTTAAAGAGCGGTAGTCTTTCCCCTCCTTACCCTGGTCATGAACCACATAAGGGCCAAAGCGTCCCAAACTTGCTTGGATTTTGCCGCCAGTAACTGGATGAACTCCTAACGTTCGGGGTAGTGCCAATAGACCAACAGCCATTTCCAGGGTAACGGTTTCTGGGGTGACACCTTTGAGTAGAGAGGCTTGTTTCGGTTTGGGGTTTTCGTCGGTTTTGTCACCCAATTGGACATAAGGCCCGTAAGCACCAATTTTCACATAAATTGGTTCGCCAGTTTCGGGATGACGACCTACTTGGTCAGGGCCAGTGGTCTTTTGCCGCAGCAATACTTCTACTTGTTTGGGGTCGAGGTCAGCTGGCGTCAGGTCTTTGGGAATTGAAGCGGTGATCACTCCCTCACCATTTTCGACTTCAATATAGGGGCCATATTTCCCAATGCGGACTTTGGCATCTAAATTTTCCAGTTCTACAGTCCTAGCTTTGGTGGCATCAATTTGACTTTCCTGCTCTTTTACCAGGGTTTCCAGTCCTTTTTCTCCTAAATAGAATTTCTGCAAGTAGGGTAGCCATTTCGCTTCACCTGTGGCAATGTCATCAAGGGTTTGCTCCATCTTCGAGGTGAAACTAGGATCAACAACGTCCGGGAAATGTTTCTCCAGCAAGTCGGTGACGGCAAAAGCGGTGAAGGTGGGAATGAGAGCGTTAGTCACCAAATGGGCATAACCCTTATCGATGATTGTGCCAATGATGCTGGCGTAGGTACTGGGACGACCGATACCTTCGCTTTCTAGGGTTTTCACTAAAGTTGCTTCAGTATATCTAGCTGGCGGTTGGGTTTCGTGCCCAACGGCTTCTAGGTCTGTGCAATTTGGATGATCTCCCACTTTCAGATTCGGCAAAATTACTTCCTGGTCTTCCAGTGCTGCTTCTGGGTCGTCTGAACCTTCTACGTATGCACGTAAGTATCCTGGAAAGTCAATCCGTTTGCCAGAAGAACGGAATCCAGCGTCTTCGACTTGCAATTGCACGGTAATTTGAGTTTGCCGGGAATCAGCCATTTGACAGGCGACAGTCCGCTTCCAAATCAAATCGTAGACAGCAAGTTCCCGACCACCCAAACCAGTTTCTTGAGGGGTACGGAAGCTGCTACCTGCTGGACGAATTGCTTCGTGCGCTTCTTGTGCGCCTTTGGATTTGGTAGTGTATTGCCGGGGTTGGGGACTGAGGTATTGTTGACCGTAAAGCTTTTCTACACAACTGCGAGCAGCTGCGATCGCTTGATTTGACAAATGCACCGAATCTGTCCGCATATAGGTAATATACCCTTGCTCGTACAAATTCTGGGCAACGCGCATGGTGTCGCGGGCTGAGAGGCGCAGTTTCCGGTTAGATTCTTGTTGCAACGTCGAGGTGGTGAATGGTGGCGACGGTTTGCGCGTCACAGGGCGTTCTTCAATGTCGTTAACATTCCAGGTTTTCCCAGTTAAGCGTTCTTTAAGCGCTACCGCTTGTTCTTCGTTGAGCAACAAGACATTGCGACCTGCGATAATTTGTCCGGTTGCGGCGTCAAAATCACTACCATTAGCGATTTTGGTTCCTTCCAATGTTACCAACTGGGCAGCAAAGGGGGTTTTTTCCTTGGACAAACTAGCTTTCAAATCCCAGTACGTACCCTCATGGAAGGCGCGGCGTTGGCGTTCCCTAGTAACTAAAAGCCGCACAGCTACAGATTGCACTCGCCCAGCAGATAATCCCCAGGCGATTTTTTTCCATAGCAGGGGAGACAGGGTATAGCCTACAAGTCGATCTAAAATCCGCCGCGTTTCTTGAGCGCGAACCAACTGCTCATCAATATCCCGGCAGTCTTTGAGAGCTTTTTTGATTGCCTCTTGGGTAATTTCGTGAAACACCATCCGCTTAGTCGGAACTTTTGGTTTCAGCAATTGGTATAAATGCCAACTAATGCTTTCACCTTCCCGGTCTTCGTCCGTTGCCAGAATCAGTTCATCTACATCTTTGAGGGCATCTTTGAGCTGGGTGACAATTTTCTTTTTGTCTTTCGGGACAACATATACCGGTTCAAAGTCGGCGTCCACATTTACCCCTAGCTGTGCCCATGTTTCCCCTTTAACGGCAGCGGGAATTTCACTAGCCGACTGGGGTAGGTCACGCACATGACCCATAGACGCCTCCACGCGATAGCCTGATGGCAGGTAGTTGCGAATGGTACGAGCTTTGGTTGGAGATTCGACGATGACAAGAGTTGACATGGAAATTTCAATAAAAAGAATAGCTGCGAAGCTAAACAGTCAAATTGAGGTAATTTTTGCAAATTGTCAAGATCAAAGGTCACGCTTAGGGCAGTGATTTAATCCTCACATAAACCGCCTGCTTGGGAGAAAACCTGCTGAACTTATGGCCCACCAGTCTGTCCCAGAGGATAAATGAGGGTACGCTGGGTTTTAATTTCCAGCTATTTCAATCTTTAACTTATCTAACGCATAATTGGCGACTACAGTTTTAAAAATTTGGGGACTGAGGACTGGGGACAAGGAGAATAACTAATGCCCAATACCCAATGCCCTACTTTAATAAAGCCTGTGCCAAAATTAAATCAAACTTGAGAGCAAAAGCGAAGTGGGATTTATACCCATGTCAGGAAAGCAAAACTATGCAACCAATTCGTCAGGGTGATGTTATCTTAATGCCTGTGCAACAGGTTGAAGGACAAAAAATACCTCACTTAACTTTGGCAGAAGGCGAAGTTACTGGGCATAAGCATCGCATTACTGAGGGAAACGCACAATTATACGAGAAAGATAGCACACTTTATTTACGTGTGTTTTCAGAGTTGGCATTACTTGCCCATGAGGAGCATAAAGCTATTTCTATTCCCCAAGGTGACTGGATGGTGAAAATTCAGCGAGAATACGAGCCTGAAGGTTGGCGTTATGTCGCTGATTGAAAAGTTAACGCCTGAGCAAGAGGCTTTGATTCCAGTTTATCGGGAAAAGTGGCGGAAAATTGCGCTTTCAACAGAGAAGATAAATAAGAAAAAAGCTGTAAAATCGGTAAATAAAGCGTACGCTTTAAATGATTTAGCTAAACCTGAGATTATATTTGTTGATAGTCCTAGTGCTATATCCTTAATCCGTTTTAATGTATGGATAGAACCAAGAGGAGAATTAGACAACTACCTTTCAAGTCAGTTTCATAATCAACTTGAAAAATCTCTTTGGAACAAAATTTCGGTAAAGCTTTTTTGTGCTATTAACATTGACCACAAAATATTAATAGATTTATATTCTTCACTAGAATATTCAATTGTACAAAAAAGATTTAAAGTAGATGGATATAATAATTTTGACCCCAAATACTGGTTAGCTTCTAGCTGTTTATTTGATTTTTGTATTTCTGTTTTAAATTGTGCTTATCCAGCAAGACATTTGCAAGCTATGCAGGATGTAGCTGAATATTGTGGCTTAATTTTTTGTTCAGAGAGTCTAGTCGTTATCTGTGAGCGTCCGACTAAAATTTCTTTCGACAATCAAAATCGCCTCCACGCTGAAGGTGAACCCGCCATTGAATTTACCGATGGATATAGCCTCTACTCATACCACGGTGTGACCTTGCCTGAAAAATACGGTAAAATCCACCCGCAGCAATGGCAAGCTGAATGGCTTTTAACAGAAGAAAACGCCGAACTACGCCGAGTGTTAATTCAGGGTATTGGTTACGCCCGAATTTGCCAAGAATTACAAGCTATTGAATTAGATACTTGGCATGAATACACACTATTAGAAATTGATAACAATGTGGATATCGAGCCGATTTTTTTATTAAAAATGACTTGCCCTAGCACAAGCTTTATTCATGCCTTGCGAGTTCCACCAAGTATGAACTCAGCGTGTGAAGCGATTCGCTGGGTTAATTGGGGAGTAGATCCAGAGGAATTTAGTGTGCAAACTTAATTGCTTAAAAGATTTTCCCCATTTATAACGGGTTAATAACTACCTAATTTCTTGATAAAATCTCCATGTTCAGCAGACTGCAAACCTGCTTGTAAAACCTTCAACACCCTCTGCATATTACCTGCTAATAACTCCGTCGCCGCTAACCACAACCCTGGAAATACCCGACTTCGCAAAATGCCTTCATTGTCAGGTACTAATTCCAGATATTCACCCTGTTCAAGAAAAAACCAAGTCAATTTTTGGTCTAAAACTTGCCAAACAATATATTCTTTGACACCGTTGCGACGATAAGCCTGTTTTTTGCCATGAAGATCAATAGCCGCACTACTAGCAGCAATTTCCACAACTAACTCTGGCGCACCTTCAATATAATCATCTTCACTCAGCCGCGTTTGACCACCTGCTTCCGGTTCAATCAACAGAACAGCATCGGGTTGAGGTTCGTTATCTAAGTCTAAGCGGACGGTAGGTTCAACTCCCAACGCTACACCAAGAGTTGCAGTTTCGTAAGTACCAAGCCATGTCAAAATCCAACCATGCGGTTGACCGTGACTTCGGAAACGCCCAGCAGCAGGCATAATATAGACAATCCCTTCGGTTAATTCAGCTTTTTTCAAGTTAGGGGTGGCATTATAGCGACGCTCAAACTCGTAGCGGGTAAGTTTGTCGCCATTTTCCAAAGGAGGAATTGTCCAAAGCTGGGAGGGGGTTTTCACCATAATTGTTGTGAAAATGAGCTTGTGTACATCTTAGCGAATTAGGTAAAAACGCAACTGACTAGGGAATGAGAGATTAATCAACAAATTTACCGGAACATTAAGATTTTTTTCCAAAATCACCAGTAATATTGTTTAAATTGATAGCTGCATCCCAAGCATTAAATGAGTTTCAGCTATATCGCCTCACCTAAAACCCGCAACAAACCTTATTTTTTTTCAGCCAGCAGGTTTGAGAAAATCAGAAACGATTTAATAATCAAGCACTTATAAGTAGATGGGCTGAATTCAAAGATAATACCTCTCTCCAAACCTCTCCCCTTCCTTACCAACGGCACGCTGGGCGATGCCTACGGTGGTAAACTACGCACCGAAGGGGTTGGTGGTAAGCTCTATCTTATATTTTTTACGCCCACTTACTTAGTTATTTGAGTTTAAAAGGGAAACACAAACATGAAATTAGCTTACTGGATGTATGCTGGCCCAGCCCACATCGGCACTCTGCGAATCGCTAGCTCTTTTAAAAATGTTCATGCGATCATGCACGCCCCCATTGGCGATGACTACTTTAACGTCATGCGCTCCATGTTATCGCGGGAGAGGAATTTTACTCCGGTGACAACCAGTGTCGTCGATCGCAACGTTTTAGCCCGTGGCTCTCAAGAGAAGGTGGTAGATAACATCGTCCGTAAGGATGCCGAAGAACACCCAGATTTGATTGTGTTAACTCCCACCTGCACCTCCAGCATTTTGCAAGAGGATTTGCACAACTTTGTCGAACGGGCGCAGTTGGAAGCTAAAGGAGATGTCATGCTGGCGGATGTGAACCACTACCGCTACAACGAACTGCAAGCCGCCGATCGCACTTTGGATCAAATTGTCCAATATTACATCGAAAAAGCCCGGAAGCGGGGCGAATTGGCAGAGGGCAAAACAGCAAAGCCCTCGGTTAACATTATCGGTACTACCACCCTTGGTTTTCACAATAATCACGACTGTACCGAACTCAAACGGCTGATGGCTGATTTGGGAATTGAGATAAATACTTTAATTCCCGAAGGTGCTTCAGTGAATGACTTGAAAAAGATGTCCCAAGCCTGGTTTAACCTAGTGCCTTACCGCGAACTCGGTTTGACCACAGCCCGTTACCTAGAAGAACAATTTGGCACACCTTATATAGACATTACTCCAATGGGTGTAGTGGAAACTGCCCGTTGTATTCGCAAGATTCAGCAGGTAATCAACGCTCAAGGCGCAGAAGTTGACTATGAAGACTTCATCAATGAGCAAACCCTGTATGTCTCTCAGGCTGCTTGGTTCTCCCGTTCGATTGACTGTCAAAACTTGACTGGCAAAAAAGCTGTAGTCTTTGGTGATAATACCCACGCTGCGGCTATTACCAAGATTCTGGCGCGAGAAATGGGGATTCATGTTGTTTGGGCTGGAACCTACTGTAAACATGATGCAGATTGGTTCCGCGAACAGGTTAGCGAGTATTGCGATGAAGTGCTAATTTCTGAAGATCATGGTGCAATTGGGGATGCGATCGCTCGTGTCGAACCCTCTGCCATTTTCGGCACACAAATGGAACGCCACGTTGGTAAGCGCTTGGATATTCCTTGCGGCGTAATTGCTGCACCAATCCACGTCCAAAACTTCCCCATTGGTTACAAACCATTTATGGGTTACGAAGGCACGAATCAAATTACAGATTTGATCTATAATTCCTTCACTTTGGGAATGGAAGATCACCTGTTAGAAATCTTCGGCGGTCACGATACCAAAGAAGTTATTACTAGAGGAATTTCTGCTGATTCTGATTTGAATTGGACAAAAGATGGTCAAGCAGAATTGAATAAGATTCCGGGATTTGTTCGCGGCAAAGTGAAGCGTAATACTGAAAAATTTGCCCGCGATCGCGGTTTCAAGGAAATTAACGCAGAGGTATTGTACGCCGCCAAGGAAGCTGTCGGAGCTTAGTTTCAGAGCTTAACAATATCAGCAGTCAACTTCCAAGGCTGACTGCTGATAGTATTATGTAAGTAGAGCTAGCAAACTACTTAGTCTTTTTGTTTAGTGTTTTGATTAGTTCAATAATCAACTTCAATTGGATTTGGGAAAAGTAACTTATTAAAATAATGACGGGTACTGCAATTCCTCCATACATCAATATGGGGATTGAAACTACAGGTGGGAGTGGTGTTGGAGGATCGGAAGAGATAAGCATCCCCTGCTGTTTTTCTACTTTCTCCACTGTCTTTTGGGTGTAAACGTCGTATTCAGATTTTTGGTAAAAGGAGGGTGAAGACTGTAAAAAACTAATTCCGTTATTTTTATTCATAGGTTAAAACCCACTAAATTCATACTTTTCAGACTAAAGCCTGTTCCTAATGGGTCTATCAACTGTGTCAAAGATATGAAGAATTGTTAAGCAGAATAAGAACCACCCTTGCCAGCAGAGACTTTTGCACCTTTTTTCCAAGCATAAGAGTAGCTTTTTTGCCAGGTAGCTGATTTTCTCTTACGAATTGAAGTACCTATATGGTTATGAAATTCGTAAAATGCTGTCATAAGGGTATCAAAATTCTCTTTAATCCGTCGATTTGACTTTGACTCTATCCGACAAAAAGTAATAAAAAGAAAGTACCAACGTCTTTCTTTAACAAAGTGCCTCTTTTCTAATAATTTATATTTCTTAATTTCTATTGAATTACGTTGCTCCTCAAGAACTAACTTTGTCGTTCCATTTGGATTTTCTACTAAATGAGATTTTTTGCCTGAGTTAATCATTTCCTTGATTTTGGGAAGTGATTTTTCATAATGATTTTGTAGACAAGGTAAAAACTCATCTTCTGCTTCTTCTTCCAAAAATGCGAAGAACATTTCCAAAGGAGATTGAAAAGGATACTTAAAAGGTAAATTTGCTTTTAGACATTTTTCTCTAAATTGCTGTTCAACAACCTGTACCAATTTCCATAAACCCATCAGATAGTTCATCCATCGTTGGTAGTGTTCACAAATATGAGCGTTAATTTGCTTATTATCAGCAATAATGTCAAATGGATTATGTTGGATAGAATAACTTTCTTTCCAAAATACTGATAGTAATCCATAGTTAAGCCTTAACCTCAACCACTCGATTCGTTGCTCATCTGTTTTTGCTTGAGATAGTAGTCTATCGGAGGGTAATTGGGCTAAATAGTCGGCAATCATGTCCATACTAATAATTTAATAATATTAGTTCGATTTTGTAACCAAACTGAAAAGTTTCTTACTTTTCAGTCGGTGATAATTTGTTGCGTAGCTACCGTAACTAGGGCTTAATTTAGTTTTTGTTTTTGGATTTGTTCCCATTCTCCTTGAATAGTTTGTAATGCCTTCAAGGTGCGATTTAAACGAGCTTTTTTTAACTCAGGAGTCTCTTTCTGGAATAAACTCGGAGAATTTATTACTTTATGTAGTTCAGATTGAGTAGAATGCAAGCGATCGCTCAAACAGCGTTCAAAAACTTCACCATCACCATTGCTCACATTTTCTACTAATTGGCTATATATATACTCTTTAGAACTGATTTGATCGTTGAGGGTGGTATTAACAATTTCCTCGATTAACTTGTGGTAGGAGTCAGATAAGGAATCAGATAGTGCGGCTGGCGTAGGTTTTGCTGCTAGATTATTTGTTTCAGAAGTAGAGGAATCGGATATTTCTTCTTTAATTGGGGTTACGAAAGTTTCCTCAGAACTAGGGGATTCTTCTTTAGTTGATGTTGGTAAAGTTTTCCGATAATTTGTAGGTGAAGAATTTGCATTAGAATTAGATAAGTAATAATCTGCTAAAGACCCACAGAGAAACTCTTCACGAAAGCGGTTTATTTTGGCACGTGACTGGATTTTGCGATAACGACGTTTCTGATACCATAAACCAGAAATAAGTAAGCCTGCGATCGCTCCTATACCAACTCCTGTCATCCCAACCTTGACATCTTCTAAAGCTTGATTTTGTTGCTCAGATTCAGCAGTCGGATTGGAAGATGCACTTTCAGCAATAGCATAGTCACTCGTTGAACTTAGCTGCACGCTAGTGGCGATCGCCGCAGCCGACAGTATCAATTTAAATACTAACTTTGATTTCCACATAATTTTACGGTTTAAAATATGTTATCTATTACTAAAGACTAACCGTCTCCCCAAAAAGTAAATAGTTAATAATCAAACTAACTAGATCCCTCTTTTATTAAAGAAGTTCCACTCCAGTTATATAAAAAATCAACTTTGTCAACCGTAGTTTCCAGAAAACGTTCTTATTTTTTAACATTATTTACGCATTTAGGAATCTTGACAAAACCATAGATTAATACCATTTCTCCAACTATGTGCATCAGATGTTTCGTAAAATAGTTATGATTTATCGCGATCGCATAATCAAATGGCATTGAGTTCGGTAGGCAATGGTCGAGGATGTGCGATCGCTGCTAAACTCTCTTTGATATCGCATATTGCTGGACAATCTCCGAAAACTTACTCCATGAATATATTACCTTATAGCGATGCCATGCAGCGATCGCATTCTTTAACGCAGAAATTTACTGATAAATAAAAATTAAAAGCGAACAAATATCACAATACAAAATTATTACTTTGGGGATCTAATAGGCAGAATAACCCATTATATCTGTAACCGATGTGCCTCCAGTAACGAAGTAAAAAAAGCATCATAAAAGCTTCGCAATCTCGCGTATTAAAAAAAAGTAGATGCATGTTAGTGTTTTAATCTCATTGTCTTCCCTTCGAGGCTTTCCCTATGCATCTGCACTATTTACACCCCCAACACCTTGAAGAATTAGTCAAGAGTAGTGGTATAGACTTACACTTAGTGCATCTCAATTTTAGGTCGCTTCAAGGTGTAACTGCTTATGAGTACCTGTTGATTTCTGAACTACTCCCCCGTACCAATACCGGAATGGTGAAAAGTAGTTGGTTACAGCGTTATGCTCACATCACAGAAGGTGGTTGGTGGTGTTCGGGACTAGACCCTCTGAATAATTGGCAAATAATGGAATGGGGATGCTTTAAGCCAAACCAACCCCGACAAAATCACAATGGCAAATCCATCAAGTACGAGCATCCCCCCAGCACGCCAACGCGAGTGTTTTGTTTGCGGGTAACTTTGCAAGTGTGGCAGCAAGTCGCTGGGCATTATAATCTAGTCATGCCTGACAACATCACCATTACTGATGATGGTGAAGCTGGAGGCTTTTGGCAATGGGTGATGCAACAAAACATCCCTCTGATTATCTGCGAGGGTGTAAAGAAAGCAGCTACCTTATTGACGCAAGGATATGTAGCTATTGCCATTCCCGGAGTTACCAGTGGTTATCGGGTTGTTAAAGATGAATTTGGCAAAGTTACCCGTCGTCAGCTAATTCCAGATTTAGCAGCGTTTGCGATGACAAAGCGCAATTTTTACATTTGCTTTGATTTTGAAACTCAACCCAAAACAATTGCTGCTGTAAATAATGCTATTTCTCAACTTGGTTGTTTATTCCAGCAAAAAAATTGCTCTGTAAAAGTCATCGAACTTCCAGGAATGGAAAAAGGGGTTGATGAGTTTATTGTTGCTAAAGGTGCAAATAGCTTCGAGAAAGTTTATCGCCAAAGTGTTGATTTAGAAATTTATCTTGCTCAAAGCAAACCTCATACCGAGTTAAGCATTCCTGCTGCACTCACCTTCAACCGTCCTTATATAGGTGAAATACCCTTTCCCACTTCTGGATTAATAGGAGTAAAATCAGCAAAAGGAACGGGTAAAACTACAGCACTGCAAGGCGTTGTTCAGCAAGCGAAAACTAGAAATCAACCTGTTTTATTAATTACTCACAGAATCTTACTTGGACGATTTTTGTGTGAAAAAATTGGTATTCAATGGGGAACACATAAGGAAGATGGGGAGAAAAAGATTAATAAAACGCTTACCCCCGCTCCTCCTCTACTCCGCTCTCTCTTTCCTCAGCAATCTCTAGGCTTGTGCATTGATTCGATTTGGAAGCTTAACCCGGAAAATTGGCGTGGAGCAATAGTAATTTTAGATGAAGTAGAGCAATCTTTATGGCATTTGTTAAATAGTAATACTTGTAAGCACAAGCGAGTAAAAATATTAAAGCTATTCCAGCAACTAATTTCCACAGTTTTAACAACTGGTGGATTAGTAATTGCTCAAGATGCTGATTTATCAGATGTTTCACTTGAATACTTACAGGGATTAGCAGGAATTAAGTTAACACCTTGGGTAGTTCTCAACCAGTGGAAGCCTCAGCAAGGTTGGGACGTGACTTTTTATGACTCACCGAATCCAACACCGCTAATTCACCAACTCGAATTGGATTTACTTGCGGGACGTAAATGTTATGTTACTACCGATAGTCGGGCTGGACGTTATAGTTGTGAAACAATTGAAGGTTATCTGAAAGAGCGGCTACAAAAATTACGACGGCAATTTCCTAAAACTCTCATAGTTAGTAGTCATACTACTAACACACCTGGTCACGCAGCAGTTGATTTTATCGCAGCAATTAATCAAAAAATCTCTGAATATGATGGCGTTTTTGTTACCCCTAGTCTTGGTACTGGGATTAGTATTGATGTCCAACATTTTGACCGAGTTTATGGTATTTTTCAAGGGGTAATTCCTGACTCGGAAGCAAGACAAGCGTTAGCAAGAGTTAGGGATGATGTGCCGCGTGTTGTCTGGTGTGCTAAACGAGGTATTGGTTTAATTGGTAGTGGTAGTACAAATTATCGCTTGTTATCTGATTGGTATCAAGAAAATCAAAAAGAAAACTTAGCTTTGCTGAGTCCCATGCATAAAATAGATGTGGATTTACCTTTAGTTTATGACCCAATTCATTTGCGAACTTGGGCAAAGCTATCTGCAAGAGTAAATGCTTCTATTCGCCTCTATCGACAATCGATGCAAGATGGTTTTATTGCTGATGGGCATCAAATTCAGATACGGAGTAATGCTGTTCATAATAATATTATTCGAGATTTACGCCTTGCGTTTTTGGCAACTGACGCTGATGATTTAACAACCCGCAGAAGATTAATTTTAGAAATTGTCAAGGTTCAAAAAGATTGGGTACAAAGTCGTCAAAAAGCTAAAGAAATTAAACGTAAAATTAAAGAAATTAAGCAGCAAAATCAACTAGGAGTAGCATCTGCTATAGCCAATACTAAAGATATCAATTATATAGAATACGAGCAATTGTTAGTTAAGCATTCCCTAACGAATGGAGAACGTAACCAAATCAACAAATATGTTCTCAGACAGAGGTATGGTGTAGAAATTACTCCTTGGCTGAAATTGCAGGATGATCAAGGATATTATCATCAACTGTTAATTCACTATTATTTAACTCATGAGAGCGAGTACTTTCACGTTAGAGATGAGCAAGAATGGCATCAGCAATTGTCTTGGGGTGAAGGGAAAGTTTTTCTCCCAGATTTAAAAACTTATACGCTCAAAGTTGAAGCTATGAGAGCTTTAGGAATGCTTCAATTTCTTGAAGAAAAACAAAAATTTACTGAGAACAATTCAGATTTGATATTGCTGAAAAATATTGCTTGTCAGCATAGTAAACATATTAAAAGAGTGCTTGGGATTAATTTAGTTGGCGATCAAGAGCAAGTTTCGGCAATAAAAATACTTAGCAAATTACTAAATTTATTGGGTTTAAAGCTTAAGCGAATAAATGAGGTTTATCAAATCGATTTAGAAACGTTATGTGATGGCAGGGAAAAAATATTTGCTGTTTGGTATCAACGAGATGAGTTGATGTTGGCTAAAGCTAAGAATATTGGTTATAAGTTGCCTGATTATTCTTCAGCTTGGAAGTTTGAAATTCTACAAACGAAGTCTGAAAAGACAGACAAAATATTATCTACGTCCACTCTCCTATTATCTAAGATATAGTAATTGCATGGTAACAGAGACTCAACGCCTGAAGAACAATCGCAAAATCTGTTAGCCAGATTACAACACCAAGGAATTGACCCAAACACGGTTTAAACAGTTGAGATTTAACTGCTATTTAATCATTAGATAAAATAATAAAATATGAAAGTTAGAAATAACATATAGTGATGATTAGTTAATCTCTGCTTTTAAATAAATTTTGTTGCAACAGGTACAATAGTAGTTAGAATGACTTTCAAAACATATTGTTAACAATCGCGATGCTTTAGGCTAAGGAATGTCAAAAGCAGAAAAAATTATATGAATACTGAAGATTTTTTCAACCAAGGATTAAACCACAATTTGCAAGGAGACTATCAAGCCGCGATCGCAGCTTACACCCAAGCAATCAAGTCAAATCCTGACTATGCCGAAGCCTACCATAATCTAGGGCTGATTTTAAGCGGTCAACTCAAAGATTATCGCAGTGCGATCGCTAACTTCAATCGCGCCATCGAAATCAATCCCAATTTTGCCATAGCCTTTTACAACCGGGCCAATGCTCGTTACTTTTTAGCGGATTATCAAAACGCGATCGCCGATCATAACGTCGCATTACAAATCGATCCTAATCTGGCGCAATCTTACCACAGCCGGGGGAATGCCTACTTCGCTTTAGAAAACTACGATAAAGCGATCGCAGATTATATCCAAACAATAGAAATGAGTACTCAATTAGCTGATAATATCAATATTGATATTGCTAATGCTTATCATAATCGGGGCGTAACTCGTTTTGAACATGGTGATCGCCAAGGTGCGATCGCAGATTTCCAGCAAGCTTTACAATGGTATCCCCATTTTGCCGCAGCTTACAGCAATCGCGGCAATATTCACCATATTTTAGGCAATTATCAGGAAGCGATCGCTGATCATAACCAGGCATTACAATTAGATCCTAACTTGGCGGAGGCTTATCATAACCGAGGTAATGCTCACTACGCTTTAGCAGATTATCAAAGTGCGATTGCAGATTACAACCACGCCTTAAAAATCAATTCTAACTTTGCTGGAGCGTACTATAATCGGGGTTTGGTGCTTGCTCACCTGAAAAACTATCACAGAGCAATTGAAGACTTTAACCAAGCATTAAAGCTGAATCCTGATGATGTGCAAGTTTATTGTGAGCGCGGTTTGGTTCGTAGTACTCTTGAAGATTACGAGGGTGCGATCGCAGATTATGACCAAGCATTACAAGAAAACCCGACTCTAGCTTTAGTATACGGCTTTCGGGCAAATGCTCGTCGCCGATTGGGAGAATATCAAGGTGCAATTGAAGATAGCAATCGCCTTTTACAACTCAATCCTAATTTAGCTGAAGGATATTGCGATCGCGCGGCGGCTCGTCGTTCTTTAGGAGATCATAAAGGAGCAATTAAAGATTATGATCGAGCATTGCAGATTAATGATAACTTAGCCGCAGCTTATTATGGTCGGAGTATTGCCCGTGAAGCTCTGCAAGATTTACAGGGAGCAATTGATGATAACACTCAAGCTATAGAGCTTGTTCCTGATTTTTCTGAAGCGTACTGCAATCGGGGAAATGCTCGTCGTCTTTTAGGAGATGAACAAGGAGCGATCGCAGATTATAATCAAGCATTAAAAATTAATCCTGATTTAATTGAAGCATATTACAACCGAGGTTCAACCCATTATGCTTTAGAAGCTTATGAAAGTGCGATCGCAGATTATACCCAAGCTTTGCAAATCAATCCCCAATCTGCTGCATTTTACAGCGATCGCGCCAATGCTCGCTATGCCCTAGAAGATTATCAAGCAGCAATAGAAGATTACAGTCGAGCGATCGCTATCGACCCCAGCTTTGCCGAAGACTGGTACAATCGGGGTCGTAGCCGTTCTCTGTTGGGAGACTTACAAGGAGCGCTTGCAGACTTAAACCAAGCCTTACAACGTCAGCCTAATTGGGCTTCAGCTTACATTCTCCGGGCAGATGTCTACAGAAATCTGGGAGACTCTCAAGGAGCAATTAAAGATTTCCAGAAATCCGCAGACTTATATTACCAAGAAGGAAATATTCAATATTACCAACAAATTATTGAGCTAATTGAACAGCTTCAATCGCGCCTATCGGCAGGATAGCTATATTGCTACTATCGAGATTTTGGAAATCAACCGTTGTGAGTTCATGCCAGTAGTACTTTGACATTGTTTAGGAGGGTATTTGAAATAGTACGGTAGAGTCAACTAAAGTTAAAACGGCTGTAAATGCAGTAGGAACAGAAATTGTAGAATTGATTTCTACAGAAATACTAAAACTTTCTCGAAGACAATTGCATCAACCCACACATCTGAGTTGTAAATTAGTTCTCCCACTTGTTGATATCCTCGACTTTTATAGAAACACAAGAGCTTTGGGTGTGTCTTCACTCCATCCAAGCGTACAGCAGAGTAACCGCACTCAATCGCAAGCCTCTCAATAGCTTGCATACACCATGTTCCTATCCCTTTGCCTTGCCAAGATGGAAGTATTGCTAGTTTATGTACGTATACTGCCGGAACATCTGATATCTGCCAAAGAATGTTTCCATACTTGATGTAGCTCAATGGAGCCGTTGTCATCATCTCAAGTGTGAAAGTGCCCACTAGGTTCTCGCCGACTATAACGGCGTAAACCTCCTGCTCCATAGCATCGTGGAGCATTTGCTCAAGTGGATAATTTGGCGGCATCCAGTGACTCAAACCGAAGCGGTCTTTCATATCAAGACCGCAAGCCACCAAGATTTGGTGAAGGGATGGAACCTCAGATATGCTGGCGTGTTGGAAACAGAGTTGTTTGCTATCGCTAACCATAGACAGTTCCTCTAAAGACACATATTGCCTTACATAAAGTGGCTGCCCAGGCGTTCGGCATTAGATTTCCCCATGCTCCCTAGTAGTTTTTTCTACTTAAATCGCCAGTCACATGAGGGGGTTGATGGTTTTAGCTAATCTTTTAGCCATCAACAATATTAAATATATTAATCGCAATCTGCACTAAATGTTCCTAATTTGTATAGAGAATTAAAACTTAGTCTACTGAGATTGAAATTTTACAGATGGATAATATTTGGGTTGGTGTTATTAACACATGCTTGCACTATTTTACCTGTGCCATGCCATCAGAAGTTGCAGAAGCCTTCCATAAAACGGCGGTCAATCCAATCTTTGTAACGCCACAAGAGTTTGTCGGGTGGTAAAGTAAAAATACCTCTGGTTGCGATTGCTTGTTTGTCTCCTGTACCAATTAAACTCAAATATTGTTTCTGTGGCTTATAAGGTTTGAGCGACTTACTTAATAAAATTCGCTGCAAATTCTCAAATAAAGGTTTACCTTGTCTAACAGCAAACACCCCAGCTTTTGGACGCGGATGATTTATGATTGTGGCAATGTCACCAGATGCAAATACCTGCGGGTGCGTTTGAGATTGCAATGTATCTTCTACCAAAATAAAATCTTGCTCATCAGTTCCTAGTCCAGCGTTTTTTAACCATTCGGGTGCTGATGCTTGTGTTACCCAAAAGATTTTATTGCACTCTACCGTTAACCCAGATTCACATTTAATTTCAAATACTTCTTTAGTTTCCTTCAGTGCGATTGGTACAATTTTACATACAGTTTCTTTAAGATATAACTTAATACCTCGGTCAGTTAAAATTTGCTGAAGTTGACGCTGCACTGATTGATGATAATTGGGCATCAGTTCTTGTCTACGCTGAAATAAATGAATTTCTAGGTTTTGAATAGGTTGTTGAGTTTCATGAAAAATCCGATGTAAACGAGATTGCATCGATAGCGTTAATTCTACACCGCCAGCACCTCCACCTACGATCGCAATCCTAATTAGTTCTTGAGGATTTTTACCTACGGTTTCAACTAATTCATGCCAATGCTCTAATAGCTGCGATACTGGTTTAGCTGCGATCGCATATTTTGCCGCACCTGATACAGATATTCTAGCCGGAGTGCTGCCAATATCTATAGACAGTACATCAAAATCTACCACAAGTCCGTTAGCACAGAGAACTTTGTTGTTTTTCAAGTCTAGGGCAACTACCGTGTCAATATACAATTGTGCTTGAGCAAAATTCGCCAAGGGTCGCAAGTCAATATGGCATTCATTGTGGCTGTAAAATCCGGCAATGTGTCCTGGTAACATCCCAGAGTAGGCTGTCTCTGATGCTGTGGTAATTAACGTTAAACGTACTCCTGTTAACGGTTTGATGCCGAACATTTTCATCACAATAGCATGGCTGTGACCGCCACCAATTAATACCACATTTTGAACTATTGGCTGTATATTTTGCTGCATTATTATATTCTTTTTTAGTTAATTATTGATTATAAGTAAATCAAACTTATCATGAGATTGGCTAATTATCAGTGAAGACTCAAGACTATTGAATCCAACTTATTATTGGGAATGACAAGAGGATGTATGCTTATATCTACTTCCTCAAAATTTACAGCACTTTTTTTAATTTGCATTAATTATTAATATTTTGAATACCATGAAAAATATCTCATTAAAAACTCACATCCAGATACCAAGAACATTCCTACGGATACCTATTTTCCAGGAAAAAGTTAAACAGAATCAGTATCAATCGCTAAAACGACGCTTAAGAATAGCAAGCAAACAACTAAAAAATAACACCATAGAAACCAATCTAGCTGTAATTAATGATTTAGAGCAAATTGCCCATAATCATCGACAGTACCATTGGACGGTCGTAGACATTCTTACTACTTTTGTACGCAAAAATGCTGCTTATATACATCAAGAGGAAGTAACGAGCAACCTGTCAACAAAAATTCCTTTAGATATTCAAGCCGCACTAACTGTTATCGTTAAAAGAGATGCAAACGAAGACCCAGTAAATAAGCAACTTGATTTGAGCTTCACAGATATGAGAGGAGCCAACTTGAAAGGGGCGAATTTACAACAGGCAAATCTCTATCAAGCTAATCTAGCTGGAGCTAATCTCAGCAAAGCTAATCTAGCTGGGGCAATACTTAGTGCAGCTGACCTTTCTGGAGCTAATTTATATCTAGCGAACTTAGAAGGAGCAATACTTAGTGCAGCTAACCTTTCTGAAGCTAACCTTTCTGGAGCTAACCTGTATCGTGCTAGTTTATATCTAGCTAGCTTGCATGGAACAATTCTCTATGACACCATACTTGATGACGCAAACCTCAGAGAAACCAAATTCTCTGAGTAACATCATATCCGTTTGATTACTTACAACAGTTTTTATTTGCATGAAGTACAAAGTTACGGATTTTGAGGCAGAGGCAGGAGGGAAGAGGTAGAAACTCTTAACTAAAGAGACGGGATTAAGCAGGAGAATGCAAGTTAATGAAAATTTTTTCTATCCCCCATTCCCTCTTTTGAGGGTAATTCGTAATTCTTGTACTGCAAGCGTTTTTTTGTGTCGTGACGTAAAATTATATTCGATATCATTGCTTAGTTCAATGAGTGTTTTGACACCTATTATAATTTTCTGCTAAATGCTATACTATTTTCCCTCAACATCTAAGTAATAATTCTAGGTTGTAAGGAAAATTTTTATCATGTCTTCTAAAAAGACAGACGCTCTTTTTAAGTGGTTGATAACTTTAACAGCTATATTTGGCTGCTCGCTGACTGTAATTTTCTTCGTCTTGTCCAGTATTAAAGAATTGTCAATTCAAGAAAAAATCCAATATAGAAACCAAGCTTTAACAACTACTGCAATAGTTTTTCTGGCATCGGCAGCAATGTTTAATACTTATTATGCAGCAAGGCGTGCCCAAGCGATGCACAAGAGTGCGATCGCATCTGAGAAAAACTTAGAAATTGGTCTGCAAAATGCCAAACTCAATCAAGACAGGTTGATTGCAGAGCGCTTTATGGGCGCAATTGCCCAGCTTGGCCATGAAAAGGTGGAAACTCGCACAGGCGCAATTTATGCTTTAGAAAGAGTTGCTCAGGATTTTCCTCAAGAACACTGGACAATTATGGAAGTTCTCACAGCCTTTGTGCGAGAGAATGCACCCATCCAGAACGAAAAAGGAGAGCAACAAAAGCCGGAATATCAAGGAGCAGTTTACCCAAGTAAGAGTAGAAGTGGGTCGCGTCTGACACCGCAGGTAGATCAAAATCTTCATGAAGAATTTCCCAAAATACGCACTGATATTCAAGCAGCCCTGACTGTTATCGGCAGACGTAATTTACTCGAAGACCCAAAAGATCAGAAACTTGATTTACGTAACACCGATATTAGACAAGCAGACCTACTAAAAACTAACCTGCAACAAGCTGATTTGCGTGGGGCTGACTTGAGTGGGGCTGACTTACGTGAGGCTGACTTAAGTGGAGCAGACCTTACTGGCGCTAAACTTATTAGGTCGATTCTTTATGGAACCAAATTACTAAAAGCTAGTTTATATGGAGCCAACCTTTGTTGGGCTAACCTAAATCGTGCTGACCTCTCTGGAGCAAACCTGCGTTCAGCCAACCTCTCTGGTGCAAGTCTGCGTGCAGCTAATTTACAGGGAGCGAACCTTTATAAAGCTAACTTCCAACAAGCGACCTTAAAAGTCGCTAACCTTTCTGGAGCAAAGTTATTTTTAGCTAACTTGCAAGGAGCAAAATTGGGTAAAGCCAACCTTCACCAAACAGGTTTGATTGGTGCTAATCTCTGTGGCGCAAACTTAAATGGAGCTAACCTTTCTGGGGCTAATTTGAATGCAGCTAAACTCCACCAAACAGAAGTCTATTTTGCCAACCTTTCGGAAGCTAGCTTAACGGAAGCTGACCTCTATCAGGCTAATCTGATTGGAGCAAACCTGTATAGGGCAAGCTTTTATCAAGCTAACCTAACTCAAGCAAATCTCATGGGAGCTAACTTTTCAGAAGCTAATCTCAGTGATGTCAAATTGGAAGGGACTATTTTGACAGGAGCGAAAAACTTAGAGTTGCAGCAGATTAGAGAAGCACTTGGCGATCGCACCACTCGCCTACCTGATTATATCGAAGCACCGACACATTGGCGGCAATCGGGTTAAGCGATCGCAGCATCATTCGTTATTTGGGCGTATTCTACCGATTTCAATTAATGCTATAGTTTTTACCAAAAGTCTCCGTAAATATTTAGGAGATGAGGAAGACTAAAGCTATGTCTGATAACAAGACAGACACACTTAAAGATTGCTTGATAATTATAGCTGTTATATTTATCGTTTTTTTAATTGCTGTTATCTGGGTATTTTTATTTTCTGATTTTGCATTTTTGAATCCTAAAGGTTTAGAAACAGAGCAAAGGCTAGATTATGGAACTAAAGCCTTAACAACTCTTGGGACGATTTTTGGTGGATTTGCAGTATTAATCAATGCTTATTATGCAGCAAAGCGTTGGGAAGCTATGGATAAAAGTGCTGAGGCTGCAAATAAAACTGCTGAAGCTGCACTCCAAAATGCTAACGCTGCACAAGACAAGCAAATCACAGAGCGCTTTGCTAAGGCGATTGAACAGCTTGGAAATGAAAAGATTGAAGTGCGATTAGGGGCAATTTATACTTTAGAACGAATTGCTAAAGATTCCAAAGATGATCACTGGACAATTATGGAAGTCCTCACGGCTTTTGTGCGGGAGAATGCTCCGTTAAAAAAAGACGAGGAGCAGGAATCAACAAAAATTCGCACTGATATTCAAGCAGCCCTTACCGTTATTGGACGCCGCAATGCCGAGAATGAGCAGGAAAAACAAAGCCTGGATTTAAGTAATATCGATATCAGGGGGGTAAACCTCATTAAAGCCAACTTGGAAAGAGCAGACTTCATTTCAAGCAATTTGGAAGGAGGATTGCTCATGCAAGCTAGATTGCAAAATGCAGAATTCTACAACGCTAACCTGCGGTCAGTAGTCCTTTCCGAAGCCAATCTGCAAAAAGCATACCTTTCTGGAAGCAAGCTGCAACAAGCAAACCTTTATAAAGCAAACCTACAAGGGTCATTTCTTCCAGGAGCAAACCTGCACCTGGCAAACCTTATTGAAGCCAATTTACAAAAGACAAACCTTTCTGGAGCCAAAAACCTAGAACAACACCAGATTGAATTGGCAATTGGCGATCGCACAACCATCCTACCAGAAAATCTTCAACCACCCGAACATTGGAACGCTTAAATCTCACCCTTAGATACTGAGACTTGAACCTTTAAGACAAAAATAATCACTCAATCTGAAGAAGTTTTTTCCGAAATAGCCGCTTTATCCTCTGTATAATCACTGAAATGGGCAAGAGCGTTAGACTGATTTCGGGTAATTTGTGATGAAACTAGATTTAGTCAGGTTTTTTCAAGCTTGCAACCCCAGTAAAACTCTGGTCGTGAGCAAACCGGAGGATAGACAATATTATATTGATTTCTCTAAAGTGCGTGGTGCCAAGATTATTGAGGAACTTGGGCGAACTATCACCCGCCTTTCACCTGAGCAACCCACTTGTCAATTGTTTACCGGACATATCGGTTGTGGGAAATCCACTGAATTACTGCGGCTAAAGGCAGAGTTAGAGCAGCAGGGATTTCATGTGGTTTATTTCGAGTCTAGCCAAAGCCTGGATATGGCTGATATTGATGTTACAGATATTTTATTAGCAGTAGCTCGTGAAGTTAGTCAAAGTCTGGAAGCAATAAAAATTAACCTCAAGCCAGGATACTTTCAAACTCTGTTTACTGAACTTGGTGAATTTTTGCAAACGCCAATAGAACTTGGGGGAGAGTTATCTGTAGGTATTGCCAAAATTACTGCCAAAACTAAAGATAGTCCCAAACTCCGCTCCCAGTTACGGCAATATTTAGAACCGCGCACCAACGGCATTTTAGAATCAATAAACAAAGAATTGCTCAAGCCTGCTAGAGAAAAACTCAAGCAGCAGGGTAAAAAAGGACTGGTGGTAATTATAGATAATCTCGACAGAGTAGATAATTCTCAAAAACCTTCCGGTCATTATCAGCCAGAATATCTCTTTGTGGAACGGGGCGAACAGTTAAACCAGCTAAATTGTCATGTTGTTTATACCATTCCGTTAGTGTTGATTTTTTCCAACGCTTTAGGAAGGTTAACAAATCGCTTTGGCGCAGACCCCAAGGTTTTGCCGATGGTTCCTGTAGAATTACAAGATGGTTCACAATTTTCACAAGGAATTACGCTGCTGCAACAAATGGTGATGGCGAGGGCTTTTCCTGGTGTCAGTTGGGAACAAAGTCGGAATTTAATTACTGAGGTTTTTGATAGTCCTGATACTTTAGAGCGACTTTGCCAAGTTAGCGGCGGTCATTTGCGTAACTTGTTGATGTTATTGTTTCGCTGTCTTCAGCAAGAAGACCCACCTTTGTCGCGGGAGTGTGTGGATAGGGTGATTAAACAACGCCGCAATGAGCTAACTTTGGCAATTACGCCTGATGAATGGGAATTACTACGTGAGGTAGCGCAAGCGAAAAACTTGAGAGGTCATGAAAGATACGAACTTTTGCTCCGCAGTATGTTTGTATTTGAATACCGGAATGAGGATGGTTCATGGTTTGATATCAATCCAATTTTGGCACAAGCCAAAGAATTTAGGTTATAAATCCCCTATAGAGGCGTAGAGTTGTACGCTCTTAGCTATCAGGTATTTTGTAAAATGACACAACGTTAGCAGTGTCAGCAATTACGGGAACCGTATCAACAAGTCCGGGAGTTATATCAGCAAGTGCAGGAGCTATATCAACAAGTGCGGGAGTTATATCAGCAAGTGTGGGAGCTATATCAGCAAGTGCAGGAGCTACATCAGTAAGTGCGGGAGCTATATCAGCAAGTGCGGGAGCCGTGTCAGTTGTCATCTTCACAACTACAGCTTTTTACAACTAGCAATAAATCGTCCTTTCTGCCCCCTGCCCCCTGCCTCCTACCTCCTGCCTCCTGCCCCCTGCCCCCTGCCTCCTGCCTCAAAAACCGTAACTTTGTACTTCATGCAAAACAAAACTGCTGTATGTTATGAGTAATCAGCAAGAACCGGAAAATTTAGCCTTTGACAATGAGGGTTCATTACAAACTTTAGTCAGAGCAATTACCTTTTCTCAGGGGCAATTTTCGCTGATTATATTGCGCTGTAATTATGTTGCTTTACGTCAGCGCATCGTAGAACGGCTGCACCAAGTCTCTCCTGTGGAAATATGCGAAATTACCTTACCTGCATCAGTCAAAACGCTTTACACAAATATAAGCGAACAACTGGGAGATGAACAGCCACCTGCGTTGATGATTGTTGGTTTGGAGTCGGTTAAAGATATTGATACAGTTCTGACTTCAGCTAACCAAGTACGGGAGGAGTTTAGAAAGAACTTTCCGTTTCCGATATTGTTGTGGGTTAATAATTCAGTTCTGCAAAAACTTATTCGATTAGCAACTGATTTAGAAAATTGGGCAACTATCATTGAGTTTGAAAACCCTACTGATGAGTTAGTCAACTTCCTTCAGCAAAAAAGTGACAAAATCTTTGCTGATGATGTAACGCCTAATCCCCAAATGTGCCGGGAACTAGAAACCGCCCGTCAAGATTTGCAAAATCGAGGAGAAGTGTTAGAAGCAGCACTTCAAGCAAGTTTAGAGTTTTTGCTTGGTTTAAATGATTATCTACATGACCAGATAGATTCTGCTCTATCACATTATCAACAAAGCTTGGGGTTCTGGCGACAAAGTAATTATTTAGAGCGACAAGGTATATTACTCGTTAATATTGCTTCAGCTTATAACCGCCAATCTGAAAAAAACCAAATAGAAAATCAACGCTATTGGCAAGAGTCGAGAAATTACTTTCAGCAAGCTATTGAAATTTTTGAACAAGCACAACGTTCAGATTTAGTTGCAAAACATATTACTAAACTGGGTGAAGTACTACGAGATTTGCAAGCATGGTCAGAGTTACAAAACCTTGTGGACAAGTCTCTGCCGCTACATCAAAATTATGGCACGCCGTTGCAATTGGCTAAAGATTATGGTTTTTTGGCAGAAGTAGCCTTAGAACAGTCACTCTGGAATGAAGCTTATCAACTTGCGGGGCAATCATTGCAAATATTAGCTAATATCCCTAATCTTCAATCAGATGAATTGGGATTGTATCGGTTTATTTTAGCAAAATCTCAACAGGGTTTAGGTCAAGCTCAAGTAGCAATTAATAGTTTAGAAACTGCAAAGTTTGAAAGCAATCATCAGTACAATCCACAATTATATATATCTATATTAGAAAGGTTGCGCTTACTCTACTTTGAACAAGGTGAATATCTGAAAGCTTTTAATATTAAGCAAGAACAATTACAAATCGAACAACAGTATGGCTTTCGCGCTTTTGTTGGTGCATCTTATCTCAACCCACAGCGACAAGCAATTAATTCTATACAGTTACAACTTGAAAATTCTGAAACCATTGCTCAAGAAATTGCCGCCTCTGGTCGGGGGCAGGATGTTAAGCGGTTGCTTGAAAGAATTAGTGGGACTGAGCATAAATTGATTGTCATTCATGGTCAATCAGGAGTCGGTAAAAGTTCAATTTTACAAGCAGGATTAATTCCGACGCTTCGACAAGAAGCTATTGGCGAGCGAGATGCCTTACCTGTTCTTTTGCGAACTTATACAGATTGGGTAAAAATGTTAGGAAAGTCTTTAGTAGAGGCTTTTGATAAAGTAAGAGATAACAAATCTATCCAACTAGATTCAATAGCAGCAATTTTGGAACATCTCAGAGAAAATGCTAACCGAAATTTGTTAACAGTTTTAATTTTTGACCAGTTTGAAGAGTTTTTCTTTGTTTACACAAATCAAGTTACAAGACAAAGCTTTTATGAATTTTTACGCGTCTCTTTAGATATTCCTTTTGTCAAAATTATATTTTCGTTACGAGAAGATTATTTACATTATTTATTAGAATGTGAACGTTTGAGTTATATGTCAACAATAAATAATGATATCTTAACAAAAAGAAATCGTTATTATTTAGCTAATTTCTCACGACAAGAAGCTAAAAATGTTATTCACAATTTAACTGAGAGAACGCATTTAGATTTTAAACCTGAGTTAATTGAGCAATTAGTAAATGATTTAGCAGGTGAAACAAGAGAAGTTCGGCCTATTGAGTTACAAATAGTAGGAGTACAGCTACAAACAGATAAAATAACTACTTTAGAAAAGTATTATCAATTTGGCACAAAGGAGAAACTTCTCCAGCGTTTTTTAGAGGAAGTATTAAGGGATTTTGGTTATGGTAATGAAAATACTGCCGAATTAGTGCTGTATTTGCTAACAAATAACAATGGTACTCGTCCTATTAAGACATACGCTGACTTGAAAGCTGGTTTAGGAGCAGATTCAGACAAATTGGATTTAGTCTTAGAAATTTTAGTCAAATCAGGATTAGTATCTTTGTTCCCAGAATTTTACGGCAACCGCTATCAACTTGTTCATGATTATTTAGTTGATTTGATTCGTCAAAAGATAGAATTTTCTATTAAAAAAGAAATTTTTAATAATAAAACTTTCCTTCAAACAAATAATATTTCGGTAGTACCACAGTCATTAAATATACTATTAACTTCCAAAAGAACTATTATAACTAATATTGACAATAAAATAATAACTAATTCTATTGGCAATAAATTAGTTATTATTTTAAATAAACTATTAAATCAAATCAAACAAGTATTAAAATATATATTTATTTTAAATCCTTTGTGGAGGAAAATAATTTTTAATGCTGCTTTGGTGATAACGTCAATTTTATTTTCTATTGGAATTTACTCGACTAATCAAGATAAAATATCTCTTGGATTGATAGGATTTGGAGGTATTATAGCTGGCTATTTAGCTTATAAAAATAATCAACAAAAAGACAACCTAATCCTTCAGATTTATGAGCAAGAGATACGTATAAACCAGTTGCAAAATACGTTAACAGTAAATGAGATTAATCCCAGAACGGCAATGCAACTTGATAGTAATACTGTTATCATAAATAAATTATTGAACAAGCGTTACAAAATTATTAAAAATCTTAGTTCTGGAGGTTTTGGTAGGACTTACCTTGCGGAAGATATGAATCATTTAGATAATCCTCTATGTGTAGTAAAGCATTTGCAATTAGAACATAAGGAGGCTCAATTTTTAGAAGTTGCTAGACGTTTATTTAAAAATGAAGCTGATATTTTAAATATTCTAGGACAACATAATCAAATTCCAAAACTACTAAATTATTTTGAAGATAATCAGCAATTGTATCTTATACAAGAGTATATTTATGGGCATTCTCTTCAAGAAGAATTAACTTATGGTAAATTTTTACTAGAACAGCAAGTGATCAATATACTTGAAGATGTGTTGCAAGTGCTGGTTTTTGTTCATAATCATGGTGTGATTCATCGAGATATCAAACCTAGTAATTTAATTCGGCGAGAAGATAATGGAAAACTTGTGTTAATTGATTTTGGTGCTGTCAAACAAATTCAGACTTTACAATATGAGACGATAGCAGTGGGTACTATGGGTTATGCACCTCCTGAGCAGTTGGTAGGTCATCCAAGACTAAACAGCGATATTTATGCTTTAGGAATGATTGCTATTCAAGCATTAACTGGGCAATTTCCTAACCAACTCCAGCGAGAGGAGAACACAAATACACTAATTTGGCGAGAAATTTCCAAAACTAGTCATAAATTGGCTGTGGTCTTAAATAAGATGGTGTCTTACGACTTTCGTGAGAGATACCAGTCAGCTAAAGAGGTTTTACAAGATTTAACAATGTAGAAAAGGACGCAAAGAAATGGTCGAGACCTCAAATCAGACTTGCTTTGGTAAAATTTTGAGGCGATCGCAGCACTTTCCTTAATTATCTCAGGCGATCGCTTTGCACAATCATACACACTTTAGATGTGTACAATAAAATTGCCGTGCAAGACAAAGCGAAACATTATGCATCGCCGGATTAACATTATCTTGCCAGATGAGACAATTGAACTAATTGATCGAGTCATTGAAAAAGGCGATTCTTCAGAGTAGACGCTATGCGATCGCAGTAGATTCATCAATGAAGCTATGCAATATTATATTGCTCAGAAAACCTTAGCCAATTTTAGAGAACAGTTAAAAGAGGGAGCCATCCAACGCGCAGAACGTGATTTGGAGTTGGTGAAGTTTTATTGAGGCAATATCTGGCGACAAGCCGAGGCAGCATCTACGCATCTTCTAAAATTATCTCAGGCGATCGCCATCTCTTCTCTAACCTTCTTCTCCTCTCATGGGATGATGAAGTAAAAGAAATAGGGGATTGGGTAATATGGCAATTTACGATGACTCAGAAGATTTGCTACAGCACTATGACTCTTCTATTCTGGGCGCAAATTTAAATACTAAAAGGGTAAGCGATTCTCCAGAGGAGAGGCTACGCCAACGCAGTCAATTCATCAACGAAGTTGTGCAATATCGTATTACTCAAAAAGCCTAAATTACAGCCAATCACTTTTAAAATCTTCTCTAAGTAAGAGATAATAAACACGACATCTGTATTATCCTAGTTATCCTATGGGGATAAAATACAGAAATGTCTCTAACAAAGCGGCTGGAAACTTTAGATTTCATTTGGAAACTTCGTCAGCAGCTTAATCTTTCTCAAAAACAGTTTGCTGCTAAAGTGGGAGTTCATTTCAAAACAGTTAATCGTTGGAAGAATCAGCATACAGTCCCTTCATCCATAGCACTAAAATTAATAAAAGAAATGTTACCGAAGATGGATGAACCCGGCAAAAGACTGCTAAATCAGTATTTTCTAGAAGCAGAGTAGGGTTATGAGTCGTAAAGCGAAGGTATCTCAATCCCAAAACATCTTTGCTGGCGGTAGAAACAAGGGCGCAATCATTCGGGAGCAACTGCTGCACTATTGTATTGCTTTGCTATCCGTTGCCTTAGCAGTGGGACTAACGCTGCTGCTCCGTCCATATTTCACCGCAGTACCTACGGCAATATTTTTGGCTGCGGTGATGGTGAGTGCCTGGTACGGGGGTTTCGCACCGGGACTACTTGCAACTGTTTTGTCTACTTTGATAATCAACTACTTGTATCTTCATCCGCTTTCTTTGCTGAAGATTACAACAAATGTGGACATTTCAGTGCGGCTAGTTGTGTTCACGATCACAGCAGGGTTAATCATCTGGCTCAACGAATCACGCCGCATAGCCCAAAGAAAAGCTGAAGCGAACCTGAAGTCATTACGCGAAAGTGAGGCACGGTTTGGTTGCTTAACCGAGTCTAATATTATTGGGGTGATTGTGGTCAATCTCAATGGCTTAATCATTGAAGCCAATGATGCCTTTCTAAAAATGCTCAATTATACCCGCGAGGATTTGCGTTCTAGTCGAATCCGCTGGGGCGAGATCGTTCCACTCGAATACATTGAGGTGAGCGAGCGAGCGATTCAAGAACTGACAATTACTGGGAGTTGTAAGCCCTTTGAGCAGGAATACATCCGCAAAGACGGCTCTCTAGTTCCGGTTTTACTTGGTTTTGCCAAACAAGGAGATCGGACAATCATTGGTTTTGCTCTTGACTTGAGCGAACGCAAACAAGCCGAAGCAGAAGCCCAGCATCGCTCCCACCAAGCAGAAGTCGCCCAAAGCATTTTACAATTGCTCCTAGAACACGTCCCAGAGGGAATTACTATTACTGGCGGTTCCCCTGATTTCCCAATCATCGCTAACAGCAAACTCGCACAAGAGCTTTTGGGCAGAGCGAGTGAATCTCTCGTTGGCATATCTTCTGAGTCTTATGTTCAGCTCTACAATCTGTTTCTCGCTGATGGTATAACGCCCCTCACCTTAGAGCAACTACCTTTATACCGTGCGACGCGCTATGGTGAAACTATCCGCAATCAAGAATACATTATTGAACGTCCAGATGGTACTGCAATTACAGCGATCGCTAACGTTGTACCAATTCGAGATTCCCAAGGTGAGATTATTGGTGCAATAGATTGCTGGCGCGATATCACCAACCGTAAGCTCATAGAAGAAGCACTGCGGCAACGAGAAACAGAACTTCGTTTAATTACAGATACGTTGCCAGTTCTGATTTCCTTTGTAGATTCAGAACAACGCTACCGCTTCAACAACCGAGCATATCAAGATTGGTTTGGGCATCCGGCGGCAGATATATATGGAAAGTATATTTGGGAAGTTGTGGGTGAACCTGCATATCAAGGAATTCGTCGCTATGTAGAACAGGTACTAGCAGGAGAACAGGTTACATTTGAAAGTGAAATACCTTATAAAGATGGTGGGACACGCTACGTTAATGCCATTTATATTCCCCAGGTTAATAGACAGGGAATCGTTGAAGGGTATGCAGCCTTAGTCACCGACATTAGCGAACAGCAAGTTGTACTACGCAAACGCCAGCAGGCAGAAGCAGCGTTGCGTGAAAGTGAAGCTCGCTTTCGCCAAATGGCAGACACCACTCCCATACTGGTGTGGATGTCCGGCACTGACACACTTTGTAACTACTTTAATAAATTCTGGCTAGATTTTACCGGGCGGACTCTGGAGCAAGAGATGGGCAATGGGTGGGCTGAAGGTGTACATCCCGATGATTTTCAGCGTTGCTTAGATACATACATCAATGCCTTTGATGCCCGACAAAAATTTACAATGGAATATCGCCTCAGACACTTTGATGGCGAACACCGTTGGCTTTTGGATACTGGTGTGCCACGCTTAACACCAACAGGGGAGTTTCTTGGCTATATCGGCTCCTGTGTTGATATCCACGATCGCAAGTTAGCAGAAGAAGCGCTACGTGACAGTGAGGAGCTATACCGAATTTTAACAGAGGTATCACCACAAGCAATTTGGATGGGCGATCGCGATGGTGGTATTACCTATTGTAATCAATACTGGTTAGACTATAGCGGATTGACAATGGAGCAGACCGTTGGCTATGGCTGGATTTATGCCATTCACCCTGATGATCGCGATCGTGTCTTAAAAACTTCCATGCAGGCTGTTGCTAACGCCACAGAGTACGAAGTAGAAGTTCGCTTCCGGCAAGTTTCTGATCGTAGCTATCGTTGGCATATTGTCCGGGGTTTACCATTTCGAGATCAAAGCGGACAGATTATCAAGTGGGTGGGCATTGCCAGCGACATTCACGAGCGCAAACTTGCCCAAGCCTCTCTGCAACAACTCAATGAAATCCTAGAGCTGGGAATTCACGAACGCACTGCCCAACTCGAAGCCGCTAATAAAGAACTCGAATCCTTTTCTTACTCAGTTTCTCACGACTTGCGGGCACCGTTACGCCACATCGCCGGATTTGTCGATTTGCTTCAGAAGCGCCAAACTTCAACCAGCTTAGATCAAACAAGTCAGCGCTATTTAAGAATAATTGCCGAAACTGCCAAACGGGCAGGAATACTGATCGATGAGTTGCTGACATTTTCTCGCATGGGGCGCACGGAAATGCGCTACATCAACCTCAATATGGAGGAATTGGTACAAGAAGTAAAACGCGACTCGATCGCAGAAACCCCAAAATGCACAATCATTTGGCACATCGAGCCACTGCCAGAAGCGCAGGGCGATCCCTCCATGCTGCGGCTGGTGCTTCGTAACCTGATCGGCAATGCCGTAAAATATACCCAGACTCAAAACCCAGCAGAAATTACTATTGGAAGTATTGACAATGAAAACGAAGTTATCTTTTTTGTACAAGATAACGGCATAGGCTTTAATATGCAATATGTACACAAGCTATTCGGAGTATTTCAACGTCTGCATAGCGACCCACAATTTGAAGGCACTGGTGTTGGATTGGCAAACGTGCAACGCATTATTCATCGGCATAATGGTCGAGTTTGGGCAGAGGCTATAGTTGACAGTGGCGCCACCTTTTATTTCTCGCTGCCTAAATTGTCCAAAAAGGAAAATGAATGAAAGAACTGAAGCGGATTCTGCTAATTGAAGACAGTGCCAACGATGCAGAGTTAATCCTTGCCGCTTTGTCAGAAAACCATCTCGCCAATGAAGTAGTCGTGGTACGTGATGGAGAAGAAGCATTAGATTATCTTTATCGCCGGGGGTTGTTCCGGTTGCGAATGGAAGGGTATCCTGTGGTAGTGCTGCTCGATTTGAAATTGCCTAAAATTGATGGGTTAGAAGTGCTGACACAACTCAAATCTGACCCAGTAATGCGAGTAATTCCAGTGGTGGTACTGACTTCTTCCCGCGAGGAACCGGATTTGGTTCGCTGCTATGAGTTAGGGGTTAATGCTTATGTTGTCAAGCCTGTAGATTACCATGATTTTGTCGATTCTATTAAAGGTGTTGGCCTGTTTTGGGCAGTGATCAATCAGCCTCCGGTTGGTGCTTTACCTGCGGCACCTCATCATCAAAAGGAGAGCAAATGATGAATATCCTCCGTTTCCTTCTTTTGGAAGACAGCGTGTTAGATGCAGAGCTAACCCAAGCGATACTAACCGAAGGGGGAATTGATTGCCAACTGATCCGAGTCGAAACCGGTGCTGATTTTTTAGCTGCTCTGGAAACAGAAACTTTCGATTTAATTCTTGCCGATTATGCCTTGCCCTCTTTTGATGGAATTTCTGCCTTGGAAATTGCCCGAAATCGCACTCCTGAGATTCCTTTTATCTTTGTCTCTGCTGCTCTGGGTGAAGAATTAGCGATCGAAGCTTTGAAGAACGGTGCAACCGATTATGTATTAAAGCAACGACTAGGGCGGTTAGTTCCTTCAGTGCAACGGGCATTGCGGGAAGCTCAAGAGCGGCGTGAGCGCAAGCAAGTAGAAAAGTCTTTACAGGAGAGTGAAGCCAAGTATCGCCGAATTGTTGATACCTCTTATGAGGGAATCTGGATGATTGACTCTGAAGCCCGAACAGAGTTTGTGAATCAGCGGATATCTCAGATGTTAGGTTATCCGGCAGCAGAAATACTCGGTCGTTCTATATTTGATTTTATGGATCGGGCTGATGATGATACAGCCGACGAAGCGAAACTAAAGTGGTTCAAAGGAGAAGAGAGCGATCTCAAAGAAGGGCGATTGCGCTGCCAAGATGGTTCGTACATCTGGACACTGATTTCTGCCAGAACGATTTTGAATGAGCAAGGTGAGTGTTTGGGTGCGATCGCTATGCTAACTGATATCACCGATCGCAAACGCACCGAATCAGAACGCGATCGCCTTTTGCAACTCGAACAAACAGCCAGGGCGGAAGCTGAAGCTGCTAACCGAATCAAAGATGAGTTTTTGGCAGTACTTTCTCATGAATTGCGATCGCCTTTGAATCCGATTCTCGGTTGGGCAAGATTGTTGCAGAGTCGGAAATTTGATGAGGCATCGCTCAACAAAGCTCTGAAAACTATTGAGCGCAATGCCAAATTACAAGCTCAACTAATTGAAGACTTACTAGATGTTTCTCGCATCCTCCAAGGCAAACTCAGCCTCAACACGATTCCAGTCGATTTGGTATCCACAATTGAAGCCGCAATGGAAACAGTGCATTTGGCAGCAGAGGCTAAAACCATTGAGATTGAGACGATGATCGAGCCAAATGTGGGGAAAGTTTTGGGCGATTCAGCCCGCTTACAGCAAGTTTTCTGGAACCTTCTATCGAATGCCGTCAAGTTTACTGAGGCTAAGGGAAAAGTAAGTGTGCGATTGCAGCGTATCGACGCTCAAGCGCAGATTACCGTCAGCGATACAGGTAAAGGCATTCACCCTGACTTTTTACCTTATGTATTTGACTATTTCCGTCAAGGTGATAGTACAACAACTAGAAGGTTTGGTGGATTAGGGTTAGGTTTAGCAATCGCTCGTCACTTGATCGAGATGCACGGGGGAACGGTTGGGGCAAAAAGTCCTGGCGAGGACAAAGGAGCGATTTTCACAGTTAGATTGCCGCTGATCAAAGACGGGGCGACAATCGAGGATGACACAAAAACTGATTCCTCAACTGCCACTTTTACTTCTTCTCCACTAATGGGTTTACAAGTGCTGGTTGTTGACGACAATGATGATACCCGCGACTTTTTCAGTATTGTACTGCAACAGTTTGGCGCGATCGTCACCGCAGTAGCATCAGGATACGAAGCATTACAAGCCCTAACCCAGTCAAAACCAGATATCTTACTCAGCGATATTGGAATGCCAGAGATGAACGGCTATATGCTGATGCAACAGGTACGGACTCTGGAAGCAAAAATTGGAGGAAAAAAGATGCCGGCGATCGCTCTGACTGCTTACGCAGGCGAAATCAATCAGCAGTACGCATTAAGAGCAGGGTTTCAGCAGCACATCGTTAAACCTGTAGCACCAGAGGAATTGCTCATGGCGATTTCTAATTTAGTCCAATCTACTTAGGGTTTATTATCAACCTGAGTAATTAGATGAACTATGCTTAATATTACAGGTTTTAAACTATTCTTCACAAATAATAAAAAATCTGAGTAAATACTCTCGTAAATGTTGAGAAATATCTGGGGAATGGATAATTTTAGATTGCAAAGACGTGATTCATCGCGTCTCTTGTATAAACCGAACAGTATTGCGCCTCTGCAAATCTATAAATATCCCTCTTCTGTCACTTTCCGGAATAAGCAAGTAGTTTAGGAGCTAAATCATCCAGAAGCATAAGAGGGTTTAAATTGATTCATTGCAG
>NZ_JBALDC010000027.1:0-112286 GCF_036917575.1 Nostoc sp.
TTTTTCCGGGTTCATGCTTTAGACGGACGGCTTGTGTATTCTCATACATTCTCCCAGAAAAGGTATATCCGCCAAAGTGGGATGCTCCCCATCAAGATTAGTCATCAATATATTTAGAAAATAACAAAAGTATGGAATAATGCATAGGTAGAAAATTTAATTCCACTTTATAAATTGATAATAAATGTAAAGCTATGATTGCTCAACATTACAATTCAATTCATATTGAAAATGACTTGCTTAAACAAATCAAAATTAAAGAAAATCAGCTAAAAATTGCACAAGAGTCTGATATGTTTCATGTAGCAGAAGAATTGCACAGTCAATTATTAAAGCTACAGTCTCAAATATCAGAGCCGCAAGAGCAAGACCTTGAAATACAAGCATTGATGAGTTTGCTAGACGATTGAAACTGTAAATTTATATTGCAAAATTTATTGAAAATACAAAAACTATGTTAGCTAGAAACAAAACATAGTAATTCTGATGCTTGGAGATATAGCTTATGTGCTACAGCTTAAGAATTAACAGCGCCAGAAGGAGTGATAGAAGAGTGATGATTCTGACTTAAATAAGAGATTGGGGTTTTTGCTGAGTATATGGTCTTTTGCTTGGCGATACTGACTCAATTTTAAGAATAGGTTTAATTGGGTGCTGTTGCCTTTGATTAAGAATTTGAATTTCTCTCTCAATTGAATCTTTTCCTTGTCTAAAAAATTCTTGAGAATTATATGGAACCAAGTCACGGGATAAATGTTGAGCTTGTCTTGGAGTCAAACTAGGAACTGCTTGTTGAGCATTGGCAGAAGTCTGTACAACCAGTAAAAAAGCTGTTGAAACCACCAATGGTCTTATTTTTATACATCCGGTGAATATTATATTTAACATGATTAATACATTTGTTGCGTAAATGCAGGTTCAAACCATATTGTATTGGTCTGATTATAAACAAAGTATACTTATTTACTTGGTAATTACCTCCTACAAATGGATGAATTAATCAGCTAAACTATTACCATCTGAATTAATCAAATAAGTTCTTAAGTAATTTGTTAAAGTTAGACAAACCTTCCGCTACTTGAAATTTCGATGGATGTTGAAAGCAAGAAAATTGTGCTAAATGTAAAGTGCTATTCAGTAGTAAATGGTATTTTCGCCTTTTGAAACACCTGCTCAACAGTAAATTGTAGTCCTTCAAATAAAAAATCTGTGAGTAATTCTTCTCCCATATAAGTTTGTGGCGCTGCATCTGGATAAAAAACAGTAATACTTCTGGCTTTACTATCTAATACCCATACCCGCAGCACTTTAGCATCCAAATAGTCTTTGGCTTTAGCTGCCATTTGTCCAAAGGTTTGCCCTGGTGAGAGAGTCGCAGTCTTCTCCCCAGGAGAGACGCTAAGAGCGATGGCGGTTTCCGTCGATTGCGTTAGCGCAGCGCTAGCGACGTTAGGAGCGTCACTCTCGAACCCGAAGGGTGAAATAATTTCAATCACCAAATCAGGAGGAACAGGACATATTCCTTCTTGCTCCCAATCAAGGGGTAAACGTTCATTAGAAATATATAAAATATCAGGTATTGGCATCCAGTCTCGTCCTCGACGAGTTAATGCGACAGCTAATTCTGGGCAAACTTCTCCTTTACCTTCACAGCATTGCTCAATTAAATTGAGAAGGGCGCGGGTAAGTTTCGAGTGGAATTTTTTTGCTTGTATTTTAGGACTTGCTTGACCATCAACAAGTTCGTAAGTAATATCTCCCTCGCCTGGTGGAAGATTCAAGAACTCTTACAAAGTTAATTGATTTTTGGCTTGGAGTATCATGGCTGATTAATTTGTAATTGAAGAACAGAGCAACTAACTTTTATTCTGACTCCTGAATTCCTTTTCAAATTGTTCACATTTCGTACAATACCTGCCGAATAATATCCGATGGCACTTCATCGGTAATTGTTACTACACCAATCTCTGTTGGTAAAATAAACCGGACTTTTCCGGCTTGGACTTTCTTATCTAACTGCAACGTCTCAATAATTGCTTCAATATCTATCCCATCTGGTAACTGAGTCCGTAAACCAGTTTTTTGAATTAAAGCATTTTGACGTTCTGTATCTTCCTTTTGCCACAGTCCCAAAACCACAGCAATTTGACCGGCTGCTACCATACCAATAGCCACCGCTTCACCGTGATTTACTAAACGATAACCAGTCAAACTTTCCACTGCGTGACCGATGGTATGACCATAGTTAAGAATTGCGCGTAATCCGCCTTCTTTCTCATCTTTGCCGACAACATCAGCTTTAGCTTGACAAGAGCGCATTAATATGATGTCTATCAGGTCAGGTTTGACATAGCGGAGTTGGTCGAGGCGTTTACTTGCTTCCAACTGGGCAAACAATTCAGCATCCCAAATCACACCGTACTTGATAACTTCTGCCATTCCTGCTCTAAACTCACGCATAGGTAGAGTTTTTAACACATCTGGGTCAATCAAAACCAAGCGCGGTTGATGGAATGCTCCAATTAAGTTTTTACCGTGGGGATGATTCACGCCAGTTTTGCCGCCAATTGCTGAATCTACCATCGCCAACAAAGAGGTAGGCACTTGGACAACATTAATACCGCGTAGCCAAGTTGCAGCCGCAAAGCCAGTCATATCGCCAATTACACCTCCGCCCAAAGCTACCATCGTAGAAGAACGTTCAAGGCGGTTTTCCAAGGCTACATCGTAGAGTTTTTGGATAGAATTGGGGGTTTTATAGCGTTCACCAGGTGGTAGAGTGCAGCTAGCAACTTCAAATCCAGCAGATGTCAGAGATGTAATTGCTCTTTCCCCAAAATGCTTAAAAATCGTCGGATTAGAAACCAGCAATACCTTCTTGCCCAGTTTCAGACTGGCCATCTGTTGACCTAGTTGATCTAAACTTGAAGGTGCGATCGCAATCTCATAAGACTGCTCTGGTAGATTTACATTAATTACAGAAGTCATTGCCCAACCCCAAACAAGCGCCCGTGGGCTGTATTGTATCGCAATCTAGAAAATGGGAATAGGGAATAGGGGATTGGGGATTGATAAGAAGCAGGGAAACAGAGAAAGATGTTGCAGTAACTATTTCTCCTCTCCCTTCATGCCCAATACGCAATGCCCAATGCCTCATGCCCAATACCCAACAACTAATGATTCAATAGATTTAGGAAGTATTCTGGAGAGCAATAAATGTTTGCAATTGTATCTTATGTCGTCTTCTTGGGTTTATTCTTTGGCTTATCTGTAGGTTTGCTGTTCGGTCTGCGGACTGCCAAAATAATTTAATTTCAGAGGGATATTCAACCCAAGACTAATGTGGGGCGGGCATCTTGCCTGCCCTATATTTATCTATATCCGATAAAATTCTTACTTTTTTACCAAGTACACCTTGGCGAACTTGGTAAAAGTGCTGTAGGCTTTAGTCTGTCGGTACTTACTCTGTGATGTTGACAAGAAGTTAATTGTTTTTTCCTAAAGTATTGTTACCGCATCGTGATATGATTCAGCTGACTGAATGTGCAGTCATCATATTTAACTGTACTGGTTTCAAGTCCCGTGAGCTTGTCTGACGAATCAATTGCGCCCACTCCGACAACGCAACAAGATGCTAAAACTGGTTCTGAAGACACAGAATCAGGTAACTCCATGCAAGAGTTCTATCAACTCTTCCAGCGATTGTTGGTAATCACGCTTGTCTTGACGGGGGTTATTTTTATCTCTGTGTGGATTTTTTATTCCTTAAACATTGCCCTAAATTATTTAATTGGGGCGTGTACAGGTGTGGTTTACTTAAAAATGTTGGCTAGAGATGTTGAGCAGCTTGGTAGTGAGAAAACCAGTCTGAGCAAAACTCGTTTTGCTCTATTTCTTGGAGTCATGATCGTGGCAACTCGATGGCGTGAGCTACAGATTTTGCCCATTTTTTTGGGATTTCTAACTTACAAAGCCACCCTCCTGGTCTATATGGTGCAAGTTGCGTTCATTCCTGATTCTTAAAAAGTCAGGCTCACAAAGATAGTAATCCCATCCTCGCTCGTTGGGGAAAATGCTTGAAGAATGCAAATGCTTAGTGTCTTAAACGCCTTTAATTCTTTTCCCCTCGCCGAATTAGAAGTAGGTCATCATTTCTACTGGCAGTTGGGCAATCTTAAAATTCATGGGCAAGTTTTTCTCACCTCATGGTTTGTGATTAGTATTTTAGTAGTGGCTTCAATAGCTGCTACTCGCAACGCACAAAGAATTCCCAAGGGCATCCAAAATTTGATGGAATACGCCCTAGAATTTATTCGCGATTTAGCCAAAAACCAACTCGGTGAGAAAGAATACCGCCCTTGGGTGCCATTTATTGGCACATTGTTCTTGTTTATTTTCGTATCGAACTGGTCAGGCGCACTAATTCCCTGGAAGCTCATCAAGCTACCTTCAGGTGAATTGGCAGCCCCCACCAATGACATCAATACGACTGTTGCATTAGCACTGCTGACCTCTTTAGCGTACTTTTACGCAGGTTTTAGCAAACGGGGTTTAGGCTACTTTAAGAAATATATAGAGCCAACACCTGTTTTGTTGCCGATCGCAATTCTTGAAGATTTCACCAAGCCTCTCTCCCTAAGTTTCCGGCTATTTGGTAATATTTTGGCTGATGAATTGGTAGTAGCGGTATTGGTGCTGCTAGTTCCTCTATTTGTACCTCTGCCTGTAATGGCCTTGGGTTTATTTACCAGTGCCATTCAAGCCCTGGTTTTCGCCACCCTTGCCGGAGCATACATTCATGAGGCAATGGAGGGGCATGGTGGAGAAGAACATGAGGAGCATTAAACTTCTCAGTTGATAGCACGGTTCCAAGAGCATTTTCGCTCAAAACATCGCAAAGCGCGATCAAAGAAAAGAACTCACGTGCAGCGTGAAAACCACGTTTCTAATTGTTAACGTAATGTCTGTTAGTTTTGTAATCAAAGCAAGGAAAATCAACATGGATCCATTAGTTCAGGCCGCTTCAGTTCTCGCTGCTGCTTTAGCGATTGGTTTAGCTGCAATTGGCCCTGGTATTGGTCAAGGAAACGCTGCTGGACAAGCAGTAGAAGGTATTGCTCGTCAACCTGAAGCAGAAGGAAAAATTCGCGGTACTCTGCTATTAACCTTGGCATTCATGGAATCCTTGACTATCTATGGTCTAGTAATTGCCCTGGTATTGCTGTTTGCTAACCCCTTCGGCTAATACCTGAAATATTTTTGTGAGTGTGGAGACGTGAACCATCACGCCTCTACAATCAAAATATTTTAGGTGCCGTAATAGTTTTAATGTTCAGTTGACCCTTATTGGCTATGGGTCTCTAAAATATCAAAGGTTGGATGATGTTGCTAGCCACGAAAACTGCTACTCCAGCCAAAGAGGAGACAAATGTTTGATTTCGATGCTACCTTGCCCTTCATGGCATTGCAATTCCTGCTACTAGCAGCTTTGTTGAATGCAATTTTTTATAAGCCACTGACCAAGGTACTAGACGATCGCGATAATTATATCCGAACGAATACCTTGGAAGCGCGGGAGAGCTTGGCTAAAGCCGAGCGCTTGGCTACCGAATACGAGCAGCAACTCGCAGACGCTCGCAAACAATCGCAAGCTACTGTAGAAGCAGCTCAATTAGAAGCTAAGAAAATTACTGCTGAGAAAATTGCTGAGGCCCAAAAGGAAGCTCAGACTCAACGAGAACAAGCTGCTGTTGAAATAGAACAACAAAAGCAGGAAGCTTTTCGTACCTTAGAGCAACAAGTTGATGCTTTAAGCAGGCAGATTCTAGAAAAACTATTGGGGCCAACTCCAGTTAGATAAACTAACTAGAATGGTTCCGTGAAAGCATACGCGAACTGGCCCCTAGTCCAGAGCGCTTAATTAAGTGTCAAAAAAAGGCACTTTTTCCCCTTATTGGGAAAGATACTTAATTTCCCTTTGGGGAAAGATACTTAATTTCCCTTTGGGAAAATACTAACGTATTAGCAAGCGAGCAGCGCACTTGTAAATGGGTATCATGGGGACATTCTTATTATTTGCCGCAGAAGCGAACGCTGTTCACTCTGAATTGGCAGAAGGCGCAGCAGAAGGTGGTTTCGGTCTAAACCTAGACATTTTTGAAACCAATCTGATTAATCTAGCGATTCTGATTGGCATATTATTCTACTTCGGACGTAAAGTTTTAAGCAATATCCTGAACGAGCGACAATCCAATATTGCCACCGCAATTCAGGAAGCAGAAGCGCGCTTAAAAGAGGCAAAGACTGCCCTTTCCCAAGCGCAAGAGCAATTGAAGCAATCTCAGGCAGAAGCAGAACGTATCCGCCAATCTGCCACAGAAAACGCTCAAAAGAGCAAAGAAGCCTTGTTAGCGAAGGCAGTGCAAGACGTAGAACGCTTGAAACAAACAGCAGCAGCAGATTTAAACTCCGAAACTGATCGAGCGATCGCTCAACTGCGGCAACGGGTAGCTACACTAGCATTGCAAAAAGTCGAATCGCAACTCAAAAGCGGGATTGCCGACGATGCTCAACAAAGTTTAATTGACCGCAGCATCGCACAACTGGGAGGCAATGTATGACAAGTCAGGTAGCGGCAATCGAAGTAGCCCAGCCTTATGCACAGGCACTTTTGTCAATAGCTAAATCCAAAAATTTGACAGAAGAATTCGGGGAAGATGCGCGTACTTTCCTGGGATTGCTCAAAGCAGACAAACAGCTACACAACTTCTTCAGCAACCCGTTTATTCAGTCTGAGAACAAAAAAGCTCTCATCAAACAAATACTCGGTGAAGGCTCTAATACCTACTTACGCAATTTTTTGCTGGTACTGGTAGATAAACGGCGGATTGCATTCTTGGAAGAAATTTTTCAACAGTATCTGGCGCTGTTGCGGCAGCTGAATCAAACCGTGTTAGCGGAAGTAATTTCAGCCGTTCCCCTCACAGAAGCTCAACAGCAGGCAATCATCCAAAAGGTCATCGCCATCTCAAATGCTCGCCAGGTAGAACTAGAAACCAGGATAGACAGCGAGTTAATTGGTGGTGTGATCATTAAAGTAGGTTCGCAGGTAATTGACGCTAGTATCCGGGGTCAGTTGCGCCGCCTTTCATTGCGCTTAACTAATAGCTAGAAGTTTGGGACTGGGGACTGGGGGCTGGGTACTGGGGACTAGGAAGAAGATTATAGTCATAAATTCTTTCCATCCCTAATCCCCAATCCCTAATCCCCAGTCCCTAATCCCCAGTCCCTTTTACTTCCGTCTCGAAAGCAAAAAAGATAGACACATGAGCATATCAATTAGACCTGACGAAATTAGCAGCATTATCCAACAACAAATCGAGCAATACGATCAAGAGGTCAAAGTTGCTAACGTTGGTACTGTTCTCCAAGTTGGTGATGGTATTGCCCGGATTTATGGTCTGGAAAAGGCTATGTCTGGGGAACTTTTGGAATTTGAAGATGGCACAATCGGCATCGCCCAGAACTTAGAAGAAGACAACGTGGGCGCGGTGCTAATGGGTGAAGGGCTGGAAATTCAAGAAGGTAGTTCTGTAACTGCCACTGGTAGAATTGCCCAGATCCCAGTAGGAGAAGCCTTAATTGGACGAGTTGTAGATTCCTTGGGTCGTCCTATCGATGGTAAGGGAGACATCAAGTCCCCAGAAAGCCGTTTGATTGAATCTCCAGCACCCGGTATCATTGCTCGTCGATCTGTACACGAACCCATGCAAACGGGTATCACAGCTATTGACTCAATGATTCCTATTGGTCGCGGTCAACGGGAATTGATTATTGGCGATCGCCAAACTGGTAAAACTGCGATCGCGATCGACACGATCATCAACCAAAAAGAAGAAGATGTAATTTGCGTTTACGTTGCGATCGGTCAAAAGGCTTCCACAGTCGCCAACGTGGTGCAAACATTGCAAGAAAAAGGCGCAATGGATTACACCATCGTCGTCGCCGCTAGTGCCAGTGAACCAGCAACCCTGCAATACCTAGCTCCCTACACAGGCGCAACTATTGCTGAGTACTTCATGTACAAAGGCAAAGCTACCCTGGTAATTTATGATGACCTCTCCAAGCAAGCTCAAGCTTATCGCCAAATGTCCTTACTGCTACGTCGTCCACCCGGACGCGAAGCGTACCCCGGAGATGTATTCTATATTCACTCCCGCTTGTTAGAAAGAGCCGCAAAGTTGAGTGACGAATTAGGTAAAGGCAGTATGACCGCCCTACCAATTATCGAAACCCAAGCTGGTGACGTTTCAGCATACATCCCCACTAACGTAATTTCTATTACCGATGGTCAGATATTCTTGTCTTCTGACTTGTTTAACGCTGGTATCCGTCCGGCTGTAAACCCCGGTATTTCAGTATCCCGCGTGGGTTCTGCGGCTCAAACCAAGGCAATGAAAAAAGTTGCCGGTAAGATTAAATTGGAACTAGCCCAATTTGACGACCTGCAAGCCTTCGCACAATTTGCTTCTGACTTAGATAAAGCCACTCAAGACCAGTTGGCACGGGGTCAACGGTTGCGCGAACTCCTCAAGCAGCCACAAAATTCTCCACTTTCAGTATACGAACAAGTGGCAATTTTGTATGCTGGCATCAATGGTTATTTAGATGATGTACCTGTAAATCAAGTAACCAGCTTTACAGCAGGTCTACGTGAGTACTTAAAGACTGGAAAAACCCAGTATGCCCAAGGAGTACAAGCATCTAAAGCGCTAGGTGATGCAGAAGAAACTGCCTTGAAGGAAGCACTTACCGAATACAAAAAGACCTTCAAAGCTACAGCGTAATAGAGTGCTGTTAGCGGTAGTGGGGCGTTAAGCCCGTGCTGAGTGCTGAGTGCTGAGTGAGAAGAGGAGTCCAGAGTGAAGATATATGAGCATGATGCTTACAAGTTCTCACATTTCCAATTCCTATGAAGCTTGGCATTCAGCACTTTCTACCACTCAGAACTCAGAACTCAAGACTCAGAACTTACAGTTATGGCCAATTTAAAAGCAATACGCGATCGCATTCAGTCGGTCAAAAATACCAAAAAAATCACAGAAGCCATGCGTCTGGTAGCTGCCGCTAGAGTGCGTCGGGCGCAAGAACAAGTGCTAGCAACTCGTCCCTTTGCCGATCGCTTGGCACAAGTATTATATGGTTTGCAAAGCCGTCTGCGCTTTGAAGAAGCAAACCTACCACTACTGAAAAAACGCCAAGTTAAGTCAGTTGGGTTGTTGGTTATTTCAGGCGATCGCGGTCTATGCGGCGGCTACAATAATAACGTTATCCGTCGTGCAGAAAACCGCGCCAAGGAAATCAAGGCAGAAGGTCTAGACTATCAATTTGTCTTAGTCGGGCGTAAAGCTACACAGTACTTTCAACGTCGCAATCAGCCCATTGATGCTACCTATAGCGGATTAGAGCAAATTCCTACCGCAGCAGAAGCCAATCAGATTGCCGATCAATTACTTTCCTTATTCCTTTCGGAAGAAGTTGACCGCATCGAATTAATCTATACCAGATTCCTTTCTTTGGTTAGCTCCCGTCCTGTGATCCAAACCTTACTGCCCCTCGATCCGCAAGGTCTAGAAGTAGGCGATGACGAAATCTTCCGCTTGACAACCCGTGGCGGTAAATTTGAAGTAGAACGGGAGAAAGTGACTAACCAAGCCCGCGCGTTGGCTCCTGACATGATTTTCGAGCAAGATCCAGTGCAGATCCTCGATTCTTTATTGCCTCTGTATCTGAGTAACCAGCTATTGCGGGCGCTACAAGAATCGGCGGCTAGTGAACTAGCAGCGCGAATGACAGCCATGAGTAATGCCAGTGAGAATGCCGGTGAACTAATTAATACCCTCACCCTGTCTTACAACAAAGCGCGACAAGCTGCAATTACCCAAGAACTCTTAGAGGTTGTAGGTGGTGCTGAAGCATTAACTTAAGGTATAGCTAATTATTTATTTGTAGTGCGTTGTAATATATAGCTAATTGCTAATTATTTTAAGATTAGCAGTTGGCTATTTTAGTATTTGGGACTTTCAACATAAAGCAAAAAATTTTGTCTACTAACACATTTCAAGAATTGCGTATTATAATCGAAGTATGAAGCGCATGGGTCCGTCACGGTTTCGACAGGTTGGCGAACGCTGCTCTGTGATTCAGGTCGAGAGTGAGTCTCCTCTCGGAAATCAAAGGCTCAAACAAAAAGTAAATGCGAATAACATCGTTAACTTTGCTCGTAAGGATGCTCTAGTAGCAGCCTAAAACACCTCTTACAGGTTCGAGCGTCTTTAGTTTGACTCCGTTAAGGACTGAAGACCAAACCCCAACGGATGCTCTAGCAAGCGTTCTCTGGTTGGCTTGTTAGCTAAGATTAAATCAGAGCATCCTACGTTCGGGATAATGAACGATTCCCGCCTTGAGGGTCAGAAAGGCTAAACCTGTGAATGAGCGGGGGGTCAATACCCAATTTGGACAGCAGTTCGACTCTGCTCGGATCCACTAAAAATAGTTAACAAGTCCACTTGACACTGTGATGTGTGAGTGGACTTTGTTTTATGGGAAACTCTTATCAGAATTTTTTCTAATGCACAGCTAATCCCTCTTCTAAGAAACAGAAATGTTTTTTAGAAGAGGGTAATATAGCAGGAGGCAGGAGGCAGAAGGCAGGAGGTTAAACTATTACTAACTCTCTTCTTTCACCCCATCCTTATGTCCTAACCTGTGTGACTACGGCTATATCAAGTCTGGCTAATTAGTTATGATTCCTGAATCTATGCAGAAACCCAAAAACCCTTCCCCTTTGCTGCCTTAATGATAAGTCTTTAGCCGGACATAATAACAGAAATAAACGTAAGAAATACTTCTTTGCACAAATCAGAACTTCTCAAGAAAATAATCTTGATTATCAGCCACAATTTAGCGATCGCTGCCCAAACCAAACAAATGATTCGAGTCTAAGATGATTTAATCAGCTAATTCTTTGCTGTTCTTGGGTTTGTGTGTGTACGCTTCCACATCTCTTTCCCCTTTTTTTCAGTACTCGTCGTAGTCGATCTGCACTCAAGTTGACTTGACGCTCAGATGCAAGTTTTTTTGCTAATTGTTTAGAGTTATAAGTCTCTGATTCTTGAGCTAAACAATTTTCCAGATAAACCAAATCTGATTCTGAATATCGAGGTTTTCCTCCTCGACCTGGAGCATCCCATAAACCTGCTAAACCCATCTTTTCCCAGCGATGAAGGGTTTGACGCACTGTTGAAATCGCCCAGTTCAAGCCTTTTGCAATTTGCTCATTTTTTAAGCCGCGAGTATTCAGCAGTAAAACTTGAGCACGATCTTTAGTACGTTGAGGAACATCTTTGGCTTTTCTCAACTCTTCTAAAGTCAGCTTTTCTTCTTTTGTGAGAAACACTTTTAATCGGCATCCCATAAACAATAACCTTTTACACAATCAATTTTTGTTATTTTTGTATATATTTACGTCTATATACTGAATCACTTAGGTATTTCATCACACATTATAAAAAGCTGGACTACAACTATTAAGGATGTCAGCGTCTATAAAGCTACTACGCAATAAATATTGGTTTAAGAACACTATCAAACTTGGCAATTTTTCATCAACAATGGATTTTTATAAAAAGTTAGGCACATCGATATGACACTATTAACCTAATATAGGCAAATTTATCCGATAGCCTGAAGCTGTGGTTTATAGCTATAACAAGAAGGATTTGTTAGCGCTGTCTTGATTAATATTTAAAGTCGATAATAAAGGACTGTATCATTAAATTCCTGAGATTATGACTATGCTTACGGAGGTTTATCGAAACTTTAAGAATCCTTTTTATGCGAGTTTCCATTTAGATAAGCGGAAATATATCTACAAAGCTAGTTCCTTTTTATTCAACTAGTCTTTGAGAATTTGCCTTGATTATCTCCAAAAAAATATCTCTTTTATTAACTTTACATAAAGTTTATATTTCATGCCATCATATTTTTGATTAAGACAACAATATATCCAACATCCATTGAATAAATTAATTTTAACAGCTTATTTGATGCTTCGTGAAAGTTGAGGTGATTTGTCCTACTTTTCCCACTTTTCCTACCTTTCCTACCTTTCCTACTTTTCCCACTTTTGCTAATTAAGGGAGTACCAAAAAGCAGAAATTTTTCTCCTTTATAAATGTATTTTATAGCAAAATTAAGTATTAAAAGTAATTTAGACTTAGGAGTTTGACCAGCAATTTAATAATATTTAAATTATACTTGTTTAGTTAAAAAATATAATTAATATGATATTTTGAATGAAGGTGAAAGTAGATTAATAGCAAAAAAGAACTCAGTAAACTTTAGGAATAAGTTAATATATAGTATATTTTTTGAGTTATATTTTTTGCTAGAAAATAGCAATAATTGATACAAGCTATATTTTTCAGAAACTGATATTTATTACAACTTCAAATAAAAATAATAGAGACAATGGGGGCAGAAGAAAAACCTGTTAATTTGCGCTCGGAGACGAATAATGGTAGCGATCGCAGAGAACGTTCAACATCGGCTAACTATACAAACTGTAGAAATTGCCCCTAACACAACGGCGATTCGCTCTCTTGATTGGGATCGCGATCGCTTTGATATCGAATTCGGACTGCAAAACGGTACAACCTATAATTCATATCTAATTAGGGGCGAACAAACAGTTTTGATTGATACTTCTCACCAGAAGTTTCGCGATCTGTATTTAGAGACTCTTAAAAGTCTTGTCAACCCCAAAACAATTGATTACATAATTGTTAGTCATACAGAGCCAGACCATAGCGGCTTAGTAGAAGATGTCCTCCAGTTGGCTCCCAGAGCCACCGTCTTAGCCTCAAAAGTTGCGCTTCAGTTTTTGGAAGGGTTAGTCCACGATCCATTTTCCAAGCGGGTTGTGAAAACTGGCGATCGCATTAATATTGGCAAAGGACACGAAATGGAATTCGTGAGTGCGCCTAACCTGCACTGGCCGGATACAATCTTTAGCTTTGACCGCAAAACCCAAATTCTTTACACCTGTGACGCTTTTGGGATGCACTTTTGTGACGATCGCACCTTCGACGAAGATTTAGAAGCGATCGAAGCTGACTTTAGATTTTACTACGACTGCTTGATGGGTCCTAACGCTCGTTCTTTGGTAAATGCCATGAAGCGGATGGGCGAACTAGGGAAGATTAATATTATTGCCAACGGTCATGGGCCATTATTATATCACCATCTAGATGTTTTAACCGGGTGCTACGAAAATTGGAGCCAAAAACAAGCTATAGCAGAAACTACCGTGGGCTTGTTTTTTGTCTCAGAATATGGGTATGGTGAACGCCTTGGTCACGCAATTGCCGAAGGTATACTGAAAACTGGCATCGGGGTAGAAGTTCTCGATCTGAGTACTGCCCAGAGCCAAGAAATTCAAGAACTAGCCGGCAGAGCAGCTGGCATCATTGTTGGTATGCCGCCAACTACTTCCGCCGCCGCCCAAGCTAGTATCAGTTCAGTGCTAGCTGTCGCTAAGAACAAACAAGTGATTGGGCTGTTTGAATGTTACGGTGGGGATGATGAACCCATTGATACACTCCGCAGACAATTTCTTAACTCTGGCATCAAAGAAGCTTTCCCACCGATTCGGATCAAAGAGGCTCCCAGCGCATCAACATTCCAGTTGTGTGAAGAAGCAGGTAAAGACATCGGACAATTGCTGGTGCGCGATCGCAACATCAAGCAAATCAAGTCCCTTGATGTCAACATGGAAAAGGCTCTAGGTCGCATTAGCAGCGGACTATATATAGTCACTACAAAAAAAGATAATGTCTCAAGTGCAATGCTGGCATCCTGGGTAACGCAAGCGAGTTTGCAACCATTAGGATTGACAATTGCCGTTGCCAAAGACCGCGCCATTGATTCCTTAATGCAAATAGGCGATCGCTTCGTCCTCAACGTTTTGGAAGAAGGCAATTATCAAGAACTCAAAAAACACTTCCTCAAGCGCTTGCATCCTGGAGCTGACCGCTTTGCAGGAGTGAAAACTCAAACCGCGAAAAACGGTTCGCCGATTCTAACTGATGCTTTGGCATACATGGAATGTGAAATACAGACCAGCATGGAATGCAGCGACCACTGGATTTTATACTGCACCGTCCAAGAAGGTCGTGTCTCCAAAAACGATGGATTGACAGCCGTTCGTCATCGCAAAGTAGGTAATTACTACTAGGGATTAGGTACTGGGGATTAGGGATTGGGTATTGGGAAAACTCTTCCCCAGTCCCCAGTCCCCAGTCCCCAGTCCCCAGTCCCCAGTCCCCAGTCCCCAGTCCCCAGTCCCCAGTCCCCAGTCCCCAGTCCCCAGTCCCCAGTCTCTGTTCCCCAACTTTTAACAGCTATGACCAATTCCAAGCCACGCGACGTACAAATTTTACCAATTGCTACCAATACTAAAGCTATTAGAGCACGTAGTTGGTCACGTCTGCGGTTTGAAATTGAATACGCACTTGAAAGAGGTACTACCTCCAATTGCTATTTAATTGAAGCTGATAAAACCGCACTTATCGAGCCACCGCCAGAAAGCTTTACCGAAATTTATTTAGAGGCATTGCGGCAGACTTTAAATTTGCAAAGTTTGGATTATATAATTTTGGGTCATTTTAGTCCCAATCGAGTTGCAACCCTCAAAGCAATTTTAGAACTGGCACCACAGGTAACTTTTGTCTGTTCTCTTCCCGGTGCAAACAATTTGCGTGCTGCTTTCTTAGAGCAAGATTTAAATGTCTTGGTGATGCGGGGGAAAGAAACTCTGGATTTAGGCAAGGGTCATGTTTTGAAATTTTTACCCACTCCCAGTCCGCGTTGGCCGGAAGGACTTTGTACCTACGATCAGCAAACCCAAATTCTTTATACAGATAAGTTATTTGCAACTCATGTCTGTGGTGATGAAGTGTTTGATGATAACTGGGAAGCGCTCAAAGAAGACCAGCGTTACTACTTTAACTGCTTGATGGCTCCCCAAACTCCTCATGTGCAAGCAGCTTTGGAGAAAATATCAGATTTGCAGGTGAGAATGTATGCTGTGGGTCATGGGCCTTTAGTACGCACCGGCTTAATTGAACTTACCAAAGCTTATGGAGAGTGGAGCCGTTCTCAAAACGCTCGCGAGATTTCCGTTGCCCTACTTTACGCTTCAGCTTACGGAAATACAGCGACTTTAGCACAAGCGATCGCTCTAGGACTAACTAAGGGTGGAGTCGCAGTCAAATCGATTAACTGCGAATTTGCTACCCCTGATGAAATTCGCATCAACCTCGCACAGTCAGAGGGTTTTATCATTGGTTCTCCTACCATTGGTGGTCATGCGCCAACTCCGATTCATACTGCTTTAGGAATTGTGTTATCAAGCGGTGACAACAGCAAACTTGCTGGGGTATTTGGTTCTTATGGCTGGAGTGGCGAAGCATTTGACTTAATCGAAGGTAAACTCCGCGATGCTGGATATCGCTTTGGCTTTGACACCTTGAAGGTGAAGTTTAAACCTGATGATGTCACTCTCAAGTTCTGTGAAGAACTAGGTACAGACTTTGCCCAAGTACTGAAAAAAGCTAAAAAGGTACGCGTACCCCAACAAGCCGCTACTCCAATGGAACAGGCTGTTGGTCGGATTGTTGGTTCCGTTTGTGTGGTGACAGCGAAACTTGGAGAAGTATCTACCGCAATGTTAGGCGCTTGGGTTTCTCAAGCCACCTTCAACCCACCCGGACTAACTGTAGCGATCGCTAAAGACCGAGCGATCGAATCTTTAATGTATCCAGGCGGTAAGTTTGCCTTAAATATTCTACCTGAAGGCAATCATCAAGACTACATGAAGCATTTCCGTAAATCTTTCGCGCCTGGAGAAGATCGACTTGCCAACTTTAGTACAGCAGTTGCAGATAACGGCTGTACCGTCTTTACCGACGCCTCAGCATATTTGGAATGTTCAGTTAACCAACGTCTGGAATGTGGCGATCATTGGGTTGTGTATGCAACTGTGGACGAAGGGAAATTACTCAAGCCTGATGCTGTTACTGCCATCAACCATCGGAAAACTGGCACTCATTATTAAATAATGAGAAGTTTAACCTAACTAAACCGCTTTTGACAAAAATTATCTTTTTTCTTGTGGGATAGGCATATTGCCTGTCCTATTTTTTTGTCGATATGCAGAGTTGGTTCAAGCAAATTTTAAATTATATCCAATGTATCATAATATTACAAAATTATTTATTATTCTAAAGGCACTTCAAAATACCTGGTAAATTTCTGAAATGAATCACCACTGACTAATAACTGTATTAACAGCGATCGCTTGATGCAGTTGATGCAGCTTATGTCCCCTGCAACAAAATTTTCATCAGCTAAACACCGGAGTTATCAAGGAGTTTAAACCAAGTGATACCAATTTAAAAAAAGAATATGACAGATACAAGCCTAGAAATATAGATAAAATTTAGTTTTCTGAATTTTTAATTTTTAATTTTCAATTTTTAATTGGTATGAATTCCAGTGACAGCAACGTTGAGAAACCATCTTTAGAAATCAACGCTTCTCGCCAGTTTACCGCTTGGCTGTATGAGCAAAACCTTAGTTTGTCCTTCACTACCTATCAAGCGGGGAAGTTATTTTTCATCGGCTTGCAACCAAACGGTAAATTATCTGTATTTGAGCGTACCTTTGAGCGGTGTATGGGCTTGTATGCCAATGGCAACAGCCTCTACATGAGTTCCCTATACCAACTGTGGCGATTTGAAAACATCATCCAACCTGGAGAAAACCACCAAGGCTATGATGCTCTCTATTTGCCCCAAATGAGTTATGTGACAGCAGATTTAGATATTCACGATATTGCTTTGAGTAAAGCAGAAAAAGATTTAGATTCACAAAAGCTATTATTTGTCAATACTTTATTTAGTTGTTTAGGAACAGTCAGCGAAACCCACAGTTTCGTTCCTCTATGGCAGCCAAATTTTATTAGCAAACTAGCGGCAGAGGATAGATGTCACTTGAATGGCTTGGCAATGCAGCAAGAAAAACCTAAATACGTTACTGCTGTTAGCCAATCGGACGTAGCCGAAGGCTGGCGGGAGCATCGGGCAAATGGCGGCTGTGTCATTGATATAGAAAGCAATGAAATCGTCTTGCAGGGGCTATCTATGCCCCATTCCCCACGCTGGTATCAGGAAAAACTCTGGCTGCTCAACTCAGGTACAGGAGAGTTTGGCTTTGCCAACTTAAAGCGGGGAGTGTTTGAACCAGTCGCCTTCTGTCCGGGATATCTGCGTGGTTGTGCTTTTCATGGCAACTTTGCAATAGTGGGAATTTCCCAACCCAGGCATAACAAGACCTTTAGCGGCTTGGCTTTGGACGAGAAATTGCATCAGAAAAACGTTGAGCCTCGTTGTGGGTTACTAGTGATTGACCTGAGAAGCGGCGATATTGTCCATTCCCTACGAATAGAAGGAGTGGTACTGGAATTATACGACGTGGTAGCACTTTTGGGGGTACGTCGTCCAATGGCGATCGGGTTTCGCAGCGACGAAATTCGGCGGTTAATAACGGTGGGATGAGAAGCAATTCAAAATTAAGTTTAGTGGTGCAGCTAGCTTCAACTACACCAAATAGGCAATCGCCTACTTACAATTACTGCTAGTGTTACTATCCAAGTAGGCGATCGCCTATTTGGTGGCAATGGCAACGATGTAATTCATGGCACTTTTGGTGATGACATTCTCGTTGGTGGTAAAGGTAATGATATTTTGACTGGCGGTAGCGGTAACGATCGATTTATTTACCAAAGCTTGAGTGATTTCGGTGATACTATTACCGACTTTTGCAAAGGTACTGACTTAATTGGCTTGTCTGGTGGTCTAACTTTCAATCAACTAAGTTTCGCTGATCACAAGATTATAGTAACTACTACTGATGAAATTTTGGCAACCTTGACTGGTATTAACACTACCACGCTGACTGCCGCTAATTTTACTATAGTCTAGTATCAAAATCGAAGGTATTATTGCGCTAAAAAACAATAATTACTATAAAACTAACTCTTTGGTAACAAAAATCGGAAATTTTATGAAACAGGATTTACGCAATGAAAGTGTAAGTCCTGTTTCAATTTAGTTAGGCTAAAACAATTAACATAGCATCAACTTTTCTAAAGATGCGAAATTTTATGGAATCAGAAAAATGATGCCTGCAATTCTCAGTATGAAAGCGGAAATAATATAAATTCACTTACTGAAATTACGCAATTGCCACCAGGACAAGTACCATTCGCCAGTGTAGCCTTTAACTAGAAATAACACTATCAGGCAATTGCTAGACAAAATGCCAACTCTGACCACTAAACTTTTATAATATTTGTTATTCTTATGACTCCAAAACACACCAAAATAAAATTTCCTATTTGGGAGTATTTGAACCAGCCCTTATTTAGTCGTGACACTAAATTAGTATTGAATCCTCAACGCTTTGTATTGATCTGGCGTCTGCAACTTTTAGAACGCTGCTGGACTAAAGAATGTGACGCCAAGGGGCCTCAACAGCATTAGATATTTGAAAAGCTGGCAAACTAAGCCTCGTCTACAGAACGTGGCTTTTTGCCGTCAAGTAAAGCACTGACAGTCATATCTCCCATAACATTAATCGCGGTGCGGCAACGATCCAAAAACCAGTCTACAGTAACTAGCAAAGCAATGTACTGAGTAGGTAAGCCAACAGAAGTGAACACTAGTGTCATTGTTACCAGTCCCGCATTGGGAATATTCGCCGCACCGACAGATGCAAAAATCGAGGTAAGGATGACAATTAACTGCTGTCCTAGACTCAGATGTTGGCCAATTAGTTGGGAAATATACAACGCAGACATTGCTTCATAAAGGGCAGTGCCATCATTATTGAAATTTGCCCCGACTAATGCCCCCAAGGCAGCAGAAGATTCCCTTAAACCGACTTTTGTTTGCAAAACTTCAAAGGTTACGGGCATTGCTGCCGCCGAAGAAGAAGTTGAGAAAGCTGTCAAAAAGGCATCAGAACCGCCAGCTAGGAATTTTAACGGGTGTACCCAAGAACCAAATTTTACTCTGGTGAGGTAGTAGCACGCTTGCAATACCAGTGCTAACAATACGGCGACGATAAATGCACCCAAAGATTTAAACGGTGCAAAGCCCTGCATCGCAATCGTTTTAGCTACAATCCCAAAGACTGCGAACGGCACTAAGGCAATTACCCAATTGAGGATGCGGACTACCGCTTCAAATAAAATTCCGATGACATCCTCTATCGGCTGGAATCCATTCTTACCTTGGGCGATTTGTTCAGATTTTAATCCTCGCAGGACGATGCCAAAACTCAGGGCAATCACAATCAACTGGATGACATTATTATCAACCAATGGCTTGAGGACGGATTCTGGTACAGCATCTTTGAGTATTCCCCAAGGATCGAGACTCTGAGCAGTTACTGCCGTACTTGTTGGGGTGCTAACATTACCCCAAGTGCCTGGACGCAGTACATTCGCTACCAAAAGTCCCACTAAAATAGCTACGGTAGTGTTGGTTAAAAGTAATACTGCTAACCGCCGTCCGGCTGTACCAGGGATATTGGTAGTCATCAAAGTATGCAGCACCGCTACTAAAATCAGGGGTGTAGCCAAAGCGCGGAGAGCCTTTAGCACCAATTCTGGCGGAATTGCTAAATTATTGATTAAAGCGGCGTTGCTGGGATTGGGATTCCCCGCACCAAGGGCAATTCCGACGCTGACTGCCGCTATTAAAGCGATGAGAATTTGCAATGTGAGAGGGATACGCTGCCACCAAGGGCTAGCTTTGGTTTCAGGCGAAGTTGTTCTCTCTGTTTGACTCATTGGCTAGATACTGGTTAACTGCTGTAACTATTAAAACAACACTAATCATAGTGATAATTCCCGAAAAAGAACAGCTTTAATTTTGGTTAAAAACTGTTAATCTAAGATTCCATTGCTTTGCAAAATCTGGCTCGAAAGGGTATACCACAAGGTAGGCCCCTAGAGATATCTAGGCTTGTGGTTGGAGATGCTTATGTCCTTTGTGCCTTTACATATTCACAGTGACTATAGTTTGCTTGATGGGGCAAGTCAGCTTCCAGAGTTGGTGGATCGAGCGATCGCACTGGGAATGAAAGCGATCGCCCTTACCGATCATGGTGTCATGTATGGAGCTATTGAACTGATCAAAATTTGCCGTAGTCAAAATATTAAGCCGATTATCGGCAATGAAATGTATATAATTAACGGCGATATTGAGAGACAAGAACGCCGCCCTAAATATCATCAAGTTGTTTTAGCTAAAAATACTAAAGGTTACAAAAATTTAGTTAAATTAACCACGATTTCTCACCTGAAAGGTGTTCAAGGCAAAGGAATTTTTTCTCGTCCTTGTATTAATAAAGATTTATTAAAACAATATCATGAAGGCTTGATCGTTACCAGTGCTTGTTTGGGTGGAGAAATTCCCCAAGCTATTCTCAGTAATAGACCAGATGCAGCCCGGAAAGTTGCTCAGTGGTATAAAGATGTATTTGGTGATGATTATTATTTAGAAATTCAAGATCACGGCTCTCAAGAAGACCGAATTGTGAATGTTGAAATTGTCAAAATAGCGCGTGAATTAGGGATTAAAATTGTTGCTACCAATGATTCGCATTTTATATCTTGTTTTGACGTTGAAGCTCACGATGCGTTGCTATGTATTCAAACTGGTAAGCTAATTATTGAAGATAAGCGGATGCGTTATAGCGGCACAGAATACCTCAAATCTGGCGAGGAGATGCAGCAGCTATTTCGCGACCATTTACCGGATGATGTAATTGCAGAAGCGATCGCTACTACTGGAGAAGTCGCTGATAAAGTCGAGCCTTACCATATTATGGGTGAGCCTCAAATTCCTACACCTCCCATTCCTTCTGGTCATAGTGCTGACACTTACGCTGAAGATGTTGCATGGAACGGACTTTTAGAACGGTTAAATCGCAAATCTCGCCAAGAAGTTGATTCTGTTTATAAAGAAAGGTTGGAATACGAACTGAAAATGATTCAGCAGATGGGTTTTTCCAAATACTTTTTAGTTGTTTGGGACTACATCAAATTTGCAAGAGACAATAATATTCCTGTGGGGCCAGGTCGTGGTTCTGCGGCTGGTTCATTAGTTGCTTATGCAATGCGAATTACTAATATTGACCCCGTACATCATGGGTTACTATTTGAGCGTTTCTTGAACCCAGAACGAAAATCCATGCCTGATATTGATACAGATTTCTGTATTGAACAACGGGAAAAAGTGATTGATTATGTAACAGATAAATATGGTGCAGATAGAGTTGCCCAAATTATTACTTTTAACCGTCTGACTTCTAAAGCAGTTTTGAAAGATGTCGCCAGAGTATTAAATATTCCCTACGGGGAAGCTGACAAAATGGCGAAATTGATTCCTGTGGTGCGGGGGAAACCAACTAAACTCAAGGTGATGATTTCCGATAAAACTCCAGAACCAGAGTTTAAAGAGAAATATGATAAAGAACCGCACGTTCGCCATTGGCTTGATATGGCTATGCGAATTGAAGGAACTAACAAAACTTTTGGTGTTCATGCAGCAGGTGTGGTAATTTCTGCCGATCCACTTGATGAAATTGTTCCACTACAGAAGAATAATGACGGTTCTGTAATTACCCAGTATTTCATGGAAGACCTAGAATCAATGGGTTTATTGAAAATGGATTTTCTGGGTTTGCGGAACTTAACGCTGATTCAAAAAACCCTTGATTTAATTCAAGAAACGAGAGGATATCGGGTAGATGCCGATGAAATTCCTCGCGCTGAAAGAAAAGCACAAAGGATATTAGCTAAAGGCGAACATAGCACTTTGCCAAAAGATGTACAAAAAACTTATGAACTATTAGAAGCAGGTGAGTTAGAAGGAATATTTCAATTAGAATCTTCTGGGATGCGTCAGATTGTGCGAGATTTGAAGCCTTCTAATATAGAAGATATTTCTTCTATTTTGGCACTTTATCGACCGGGGCCATTAGATGCGGGACTGATTCCTAAATTTATTAACCGCAAACATGGTCGAGAAAATATTGATTATCAACATCAAGTTCTAGAACCAATATTAGACGAGACTTATGGAATTATGGTCTATCAAGAGCAAATCATGAAAATTGCTCAAGATATGGCGGGATATTCTTTAGGACAAGCTGACTTGCTGCGTCGGGCGATGGGGAAAAAGAAAGTCTCAGAGATGCAAAAGCAGCGAGAAAAATTTGTGGATGGTGCAGCCAAAAATGGCGTTCAGAAAAAAGTTGCGGATGAGTTATTTGAGCAAATGTTGAAGTTTGCGGAATATTGTTTAAGCTATAACACGGAAATATTGACAGTAGAATATGGATTAATGCCGATTGGGAAAATTGTCGAAAAAGGTATTGAATGTACTGTGTATAGCGTTGATAATAATGGAAATATTTACACGCAACCTGTGGTACAGTGGCACGATCGCGGAGAACAAGAGGTGTTTGAGTATTGCTTGGAAGATGGTTCATTGATTCGGGCAACAAAAGACCATAAATTTATGACTGTTGATGGTCAAATGTTGCCAATTGATGAAATATTTGAACGCGAATTAGATTTGATGCGGGTAGAAGAGATAGGGGACTGGGGACTGGGGAGCAGGGGAGCAGGGGAGCAGGGGAGAATAATTAATGCCTAATGCCCAATGCCCAATGACTAGACTATTTGCGGTTTTCCCCAAAGTATGGTTTCCTGCTTGTAAATGGCAATTCCCGGTTTTGCTCCTTTGGGTTTGTAGACGTATTTTAACTGAGTGTAAACTACTGGCACTTGTTCGCTCTGACGAGCGCGACTGTAATATGCAGCAAGATTAGCTACAAATTGCAAATCAGCTTCTTCGGCAATAGCACCCGGTTCTAAACGTAGTAACACATGGCTTCCTGGAATTTCTTGAGCATGGAACCATAAGTCATAATCACCTGCTACACGAAAGGTTAATTGGTCATTTTGACGATTGTTACGACCGATTAATACTTCAAAACCACTGGGGGTAAGGTAACGATAAAAATTAGTGCTGGGAGGTTCGTTTGCACTGCGGCTGCGGTATTCTGGATCTTCTAGATACTTTTGCCCAATCAACTCTTCGCGGATTTCTTCTAAAGCTCGTAAATCTTCTGCTGTTTGATAGTTATCTATTTGGCCGTTGGCGTAGCCCATCGAAGATATCGCAGCTTCTACTTGTTCTAAATACTCAATTTCTGTCTGCACTTCCAATAGTAGCGGTTCCACGGCAGCACGAGCGCGTTTCAGCTTTTGGTGCTGTTTGTAAAGACTTTGGGCATTTTGGACGGCATTTTTATCTGGCAACAGAGCGATCGCAATTGGCAAATTTGTCTCAAAATCAGCAATGATAATTTCTTTCATCCCCGGTTCCCAGTTTTGCAGATGAGCCATCAATAAATCAGCTTTTTGCCGATACTCATCGGCTTGATCTGATTGCTGCAAGCGCGTCTGAAAGGTTTGAGCTTTATTGCGTAATTTTGCCAGAATATTATTCAATTTCTGACTCAACTGATGGCGCAATTGGGAAAATAACTGTTGGTTAATCTGGTTACTGTAATAGCGGTTGAGCAACTCCTGGATATTTTTGACCTTTTCAACTGCACCCCAACCCATTATGGTGTAACCATCTTTTGTCCAAGCGGGTTGAAATTTATTAGAATTCAAGGCTTGCAGCCATTCTTGCCAACGCTCAAACAACCGTCGCCAGTCGTCGGGATGGAAAGTATCGGTAGATGTTTCTGGTGCAATATTTGCTTCTTGCAGCATTAACTCCAGTAGTGCAGCACTTAAGCCACTATAACTTTTGAGCAATTGCCGCTTGATTGCTCCTGGTACTAAACTTACCCGTTCTTGCCAACGTTCTTGGAATTCGCTCAAACTGGGGACAGTTCCAGTCAGTTTTGGTGGTGTTTCATAAGGTTGTCCGGTTTGGATAGGACGGACACTAGATTGTTGCTGACTGACTTGATGGGCGGCGGTGATAATTATATTATTAGCGTCGGTGAGTATGACGTTGCTATACTTGCCCATGATTTCTGCATAGACATGATATAGGGCGCTTTCTCCAGGACGACGGGCAAATTGCAAATCAATAACACGCTCCCAAGGTGCGATCGCTTCAATCGCCACCAATGCTAAACCACCCAATTGGTGTATCAGTTGTTGGCTAAAGGTAAAGGTATCTGGCGATCGCGGTGGCGGATCGCCAATACAGATATGTGCAGCTTGGGGATGCCAAGAAATCTGTAGCCAATCTCGCTGTTCTAAGGTGCGTAATGCCATCGCAATCGTGTAGCGATCGCGCTGGTAAACTTGTTCTAAGCGTGATGGTAGCCAGTTAGCGCGGATTTCGCTACAAGCAGCTGTGAGAGTGGTAAAGTCAACTGGTTGCAAAGCGATTAATTGTTAACATTCAAATGGTGGCGATCGCTATGCCTTTATTTTTGTTTAGTTAAAGCATAACAGACCTCACCTATCATAGCGGTTACTCGGTTTGGTGATAGCTGCGAATAAAAAAACCCAGAAATTATCATCAGATAACCGTCTGCGTTTAGGTAATAAATTCGTTTTTTACACAGTTTATTTTTGGTGTCGAGTTTACCAAACTCAAGCGATCGCTGCTAAAGTTAAAGAAAAATTCAGAATTCAGGAGTTAGAATTACGCTTGTGGAAGATTTGAACCTGTTAATTTAGATGCTAGCGGACTAGTTAACGCTGCATTATCCACCAGTTTCACAGAATTCAATTCTGAATTCTGGCTTCTGACTCCTGAGTTCTAAGTTTGTTAAACCCAAAATATTATCCGAGTTACTCACTCACTATCATCTGTTAAGCAAAAGCGTTATTTAGCAACCAAAACTGGTTCTTTTGCTGCTGATTGCACTAGTTCTGTGGTTGAGTGTACTAATTCTTTTGCTGCTGATTGCACTAGTTCTGTGGTTGAGTGTACTAGTTCTTTTGCTGTTGATGCTACTGTTTGTGGCTGCAACAGTTGGGTGTAAAGTTCACTCAGTTGATTTGCGACACCATCCCAGCTAAACTTAGTTTCGACGCGCTCTCTACCAGCTTTACCCAATTCATCTCGCCATTCTGGATTTAAGAGAATTCGATCAATAGCAGATGCAAAAGCCTCTACATCTTGTGGTGGAGCTAATAAACCAGTTTCTTCATTAACTACAGTAAACTGAAGTCCGCCGACATCACTTGCTACCACTGGTGTACCGCTTGCCATTGCTTCGGTCGCCACGAGTCCAAAGGGTTCGTAGTGACTGGGAACAACGCAAACATCGGCAGCAGCGTAATAAGTTGGTAAAATATCTTGACTTAAACGACCAGCAAAGGTGGTAAAGTCGCTCATTCCCAATTCGTTGACGATTTGCTCAATGCGATCGCGCTCAATTCCGTCGCTGTTACCTGGAGTACTACCACCACCAATGATTAGCTGGAGATTGTTGGAGTCACGTAGCTCAGACTCATTTAATGCCCGTACCAAGGTTTCTATACCTTTGCGTTGGTCAAAGCGTCCTACATATAATACAACTTTAGCTTCTTTGTCAATTCCCAATTCAGCCCTGGCTGCTTCTCGTGCAATCGAACCAAATCGCTGAATATCTGTACCACAGGGAATAATGTCGATATTACCTTTTGTAGAAACTAGCGATCGCATGTGTTCTTTTTCTTGCGGACTCGTCGCGACAATTCGATTTGCATTTTCCAACACCTGTTTTTCCACTGCTAATCGCTGACTAGCAATCAAAGGAATATTTTCTATAGTGTTATACTTTACTGCTCCTAAGGAGTGGTAGGTGTGAACCTGTTTACTCTTTTGGATTTTATTTAGCTGCATCCCCACCCAACTAGAGAGCCAATAGTTAGTGTGAACCAATTCGTATGTAATTTCGTTTTTTTCTTGAAATTTAAGGAAATTATCGATAAATTCTGGTAAATATTCAAAAATATCATCTCGCGGCACAAACTCAAGGGGGCCAGCTTTTAAACGAATGGTTCGACAATTGTTGCTATGTTCAACTATTAAATCTTGCTCTAGACTCACTTTGCGGGTAAACATATCAACTTGCCATCCTAGTTGCGCTAGTGCTTCACCCACGTGGCGCACATAAACATTTTGTCCCCCAGCTTCTTCTTTTCCTATTTCAATCGCTGGGTCTCCGTGAACGGAAATCAAGGCGATACGTTTTTCGGTGGTAGAGTTCATAGTTTGTGTGTTGCTGATTTTAACAAAGTTTTGGATCGTTCCAAGCTCGTGTATAGCACACTTGGATGAATTGTTTAGGAACTTTGATTTTTATTGATTTTAGTTTATGATGTCTAATTTTTTTTTACATCCTCTGTCAGAAGTAGACTTTTAGGTTAAATACAAATATTTAGTTTCTTGAGATATAGGATATTGTTATATCCGTATCTCATACTTTTGATAGATCAAATGAGATTTTTTCATTTATCTTTAGCTCTAATTCCATAGATATGGCAATTTTAATTTTCTCTCTACCTAGAGACTGATTTGCCTAACTTGTGTAAGGATGTATCTGATGAGTGAATAGGGGGTTTGACCCCCTAAGACATTTCCGAACAGGAAGTCAAAAAACATAAAAAGTAGAGTTATGACTTAGATGTTTTCAAAAATCAAATCGGCTTACTACGGGACTCGTATCGGATTTTTGAACAAGATTTAAAATAAAACCCTTATCATACAGGCTTTTCAATCTCACGAGGTTTTCAGAAATTAAATCAAAGTCCAATATCAATATATTTATTTAGCTTATATTCTCTAAAAGAAATCTAAATTCTGTTTTTACGCAATTATACTGATTTTGATTCAAACTAATAAATATAGTCACCACCAATTTTCAAACGGAGAAGATTGATATATGAGTTTGATAGATGGTATATTTTTGACAATATTAAATACTGTAGCCTGTCTGGCACTGCCTAAGCTGCTATCTATAATTCTGTCTGCCAAAAGCCAAAATACTGTACCTTTAGCGTCTACGCTTACATCACAAGACTCTAACTCGAAAATACCCAGTTTCTCTTAATATAAACTGATGCTCTTATAGATATCACCTTGATGAGGAGAAAACTTAGTTATTGGTGCAAGGCGATATCTAAACAATAAATTATACACATTTTGTTTTGGGAAAAGAATGAGAGTTAATCCGCTACTTGAGACTTGTTTTTCCATTTAAGCTAAAATTTATACAGGAAAAAACTGGTCTATAGTACAGCTAAAACCAGGCAATAGCGGAGAGATGAGATTATCATTACTAAATAAGGTTACTACCAAATTAAGTTGACTTTGTTCGCGCCGATAAATCTCTAGTTTACGCGATCGCCAATCAGCAATCCAATATTCTTTTACTCCTCTGGAAGAATAAAGTTTAAGTTTAGCTTCCTTATCTCGTCTTAAGTCTTCCTTGCTAGCAGACAAAACCTCGACTACTAAATCTGGTGCGCCAGTTAAATGTCCCGCTTCATCCAATGTAAGCGCCAAGGTTTCTTTAGTAGCCCAAACTACATCAGGAATCACATTATCTGATTCTGAAAACAAAACACCGGGATTGATTACAGCTTCTCCTAAACCAGTAGACTCTGACCAAACATCAAGCTGCCGAAAAATCTTGCCACAAGTTTGCTGATGTTTAAAGTGAGGTGCCCTGGTCATAAATAATTCTCCATCAACTATCTCGTAGCGCGTCCCTTCATTTTCTGCAAATAGTTCTATATCGTGAATTGTCCAGCGTACTCCTGTATTAAGCATCTGACTCATTAGCTAACTCCTTTAATCTGGCTTTTGTGTATAGCGTTTCTTGTTTGTATGAAATACACTCTGATTTCTCTTAAAAGGAAAGAGGCTTTGATGAATCTCACTCCCCAACGCTAGTAGGGAAGGAGTTGGGGTTAGGTCTGTATTATACTCAACCCAGAAGCGTTATATTTTAATCATAAGATTTAAGTTTAGTTTCCTTATCTAGTTTTTCAAAAAATAAATATATGAGCCATTGTTTTGTTTTTATTCCTTGTCCTAAGCAAATTATCACTTGCGATTTTCGCGCCGCCACTTACTCCGTACTAAGCGAATTTCATCAAAACTGTAGCTTTCACCTAGTTGTTCTTTAATGGGAGTCAAGGAAATGTCACCGAGTACTTCTAAAACTTGCCAAATTTTTTGTTGATGTTCTATAGGTACTAATTGATTTAAATCAACTGGCTGATTTTTTTCAATAAGTTTTTCTAGATGATTGCTAACTGTTGCCGGACTAAGATTACGTTTTTGGGCAATTTGAGCAATATTTAAACCTTGTTGATGTAATTGTAATGTCTGCAATTCAGTGTAGGAAGCTGAGTTGGGAAATGATCCGGAAGTAGCAGATTTATCTTGCAAACCTTTTTCTTGGCGGTAAGCGCGAATTTCTGTAAGAAACTTTTCGCCATATTGAGCGAGTTTGTGACTACCTACACCTGAAAGTTTGGCAAATTCAACTAAAGTTTGGGGTTGCACCTGTACCATCAATTTTAAAGTGGAATCGTGGAAGATAACGTAAGGTGGTACAGATTGCTCATCAGCCAATTGTTTACGTAGCGATCGCAACTTCTGTAATAATATTTCTGCAACTTCCGCTTTTTCACTCTCTGGTTCCCAAGTAATCTTTTGAACTGTGGTTACAGCTAGCGAAACTGTGCGTTGTTTTCGCATTACTTGCCAACTTAAAGCATTTAGTTTTAAAACTGAGTAACCATCGCTAGTTTGTTCTATGAACCCTTGATGTAAAAGCGATCGCCCCAACATTCGCCATTCATCTACAGTTCTATCTTTACCGATACCGTAGGTAGAAAGTTTATCGTGTTCGTATTGGATAATTTTGTCTTTTTTTGCCCCCCGCAACACATCAATTATGTGTAGCATCCCAAATCTTTCTTTACAACGCGCCACACAAGATAAAAACTTCATGGCTTCAATTGTCCAATCTTGCATGGGTTTGGGATGACGACAATTGTCACAGTTATCACAATTCCCCGCAAACCTTTCGCCAAAGTAACCTAGTTGAATCGTTCGCCGACAATCAGTACCTTCAGCGTAATCGATCATTTGTCGCAGTTGTTGTTTAGCAATCAACTGTTCTTGAGGATCAGCTTTTTGATCGATGCTCCATTCAATTGTTTTAACATCACCAAAGCTGAAAAAGATTGTACATCGAGATGGTTCTCCGTCTCTCCCGGCTCTACCCGATTCTTGATAATAGCTTTCTAGATTTCTAGGCAGATCAAAGTGAACTACCAAACGCACATCAGGTTTATTTATTCCCATTCCAAAGGCGATTGTTGCCACCATCACCCGAACATCATCTCGAATAAACCGCGTTTGATTATTACTACGTTCTTCATCAGTTAATCCGGCATGATAAGGCAAAACAACAACTTTATCATTTTGGAGTTTAAAAGTGAGTTCATCAACTTTTTTACGAGTTAAACAATAAATAATTGTTGAACCTTCAGTTTCTCGAATTAGTTCCAACAATTCAGCATAAGCATATTTAGTTTTAGGACGAACTTCGTAATAAAGATTTTGACGATTAAAACTAGCAAGATGGATGCTAGGTTGCTTTAGCCCTAGTTGTTGAATAATATCATTACGGACGCGATCGGTTGCTGTAGCGGTGAGGGCGACGGTAGGAACAGCAGGATAGCGTTTGCGCAGAGATTTTAACTGGCGGTATTCTGGACGAAAATCGTGTCCCCATTCCGAAACGCAGTGTGCTTCATCAATAGCAAAGCTAGAAATACCAATTTTTTCTTTAACTAAATCAAGAAACGGCAGAAACCTTTCACTGAGGAGACGTTCTGGGGCGACATAGAGTAATTTTACTTTACCGTTGAGGATGGCTTCTTCCCGCGATCGCACTTTGTAAGCATTCAAACTGCTATTAAGAAATGTCGCATTAATATTATTATTTCGCAGTGCTTCTACTTGGTCTTGCATCAAAGCAATTAACGGCGACACCACTACCGTTAGTCCATTTTTTAACAATGCTGGTAGCTGAAAACATAAAGATTTCCCCCCACCAGTCGGCATCACAACCATTAAATCTCGATTTTGCAGCGCATCTTCGATAATTTGCCGTTGTCCAGGGCGGAATTGGTCATAACCAAAGTGATATTTTAACGCTTGTTCGAGATGGGGATACTGAAGCATAGCGATCGCTTTTTCGAGGCCGTTCTGTGTGGGTAGTTATTGAAGATATCAGGATTTTAACTCACATCATCGGCAGCTTTGGTCAGACTTGCGTTTCTGTTTGCCATCCTACTAAATCAAATCATCATACATGAGCGATGTCTACAACGGGCTTTGACAAAAAGTTTTAGCAATACCCAATCTACAAAGACTAGTTCGGTAGCCTTTGCATACGGGTAAAGCTTAAGCTAAAAACGTCAAGGCAGAAGCTCCTACAGCCTGCGCGAAACACGGAAACGTCAAGACAGAAGCTCTTACAGCCTGCGCGAAACACGGAAACGTCAAAGCAGAAGTTGCTACAGCGAAAACAGAAGCTCTTACAGCCTGCGCGAAACATGAAAACGTCAAAGCAGAAGCTCTGTTGTTTAGCCATCTTTTATAACTGATTCCAATTGTTGAGACAGCGAATGTGTGTCTTTGAATGTTGAGGCAGGCAAGTAGACTGTGAATTGAGTACCTCTGTTTACTTGACTGTAAACATTGACAAAACCACCGTGATTCTTAATAATACCCAACGCTGTCGAAAGTCCTAAACCTGTACCTTTACCTACTTCTTTGGTGGTAAAAAATGGTTCAAAAATCATTTGCTGGACTTCTGACGACATCCCCATACCAGTATCCGTCACGACGAGCGCAATATAAGAACCCACTTTCGCATCAATGTTTATCTGAGCAGAATGTTCGCCAATCACTAGATTTTCCGCCGCAATCCTCAGAATACCGCCATTGGGCATAGCGTCGCGGGCGTTGATTACTAAGTTTATCAATACCTGATGTAGTTGAGTTATGTCTCCACGAACGTACCAGAGATTTTTAGGGATATCTATCTGGCAAATAATGGATTTAGGAAATGTTTGAGCGATAATTTGCTCAATCTCTGCCATCAAAGGCTGAATTTGCACAGTTGTCTGTTTATCTTCAATACCCCGTGCAAAAGATAACACTTGTTTGAGCAAATTAGCGCCGCGTTTGACATTATTTTCTAAAGTTTGCAGTATTTGCTGACTCTGTGAATCGGGCAATTTCTTCTGCAACAGTTGAACTGACATTAAAATTGGCGATAGGATGTTGTTGAGGTCATGAGCGATACCGCCAGCTAAAGTACCGATACTCTCCAAACGTTGCGATCGCAGAAGTTGAGCTTCTAGTTGTTTGTGCTGCGTAATCTCAGTGTTCACACTCAAAATGGATTTGGGTTGTCCATTATCATCTCGGATCAGTGTCCACCGACTTTCAACGATAATTATTTTGCCTTCCCTTGTCAGTTGATGCAACTCACCCCGCCACTCACCCGTATTCATCACCTTCAAGTAAGCATCTTCTAGCTGTGGTGAAATCTCTTTATATAAAAGTTGTAAAACATTCTTACCCACAACTTCCTCAGCTTTCCAGCCATATAGACGTTCACCACCTTTATTCCAAAATAAGATTTGGTTGTGGATATTTCGCACCAGTATCGCATCAGTTGATACATCCAACAGCGCTGCTTGTTCGCGGATTTTCTGTTCTGCCTGTTTTCGCTGGGTTATATCTCGTGTCAGTGCCAAATGCATGAAAGTGCCATCAGATTCGTTACGCAGTGGTACAGCATGAGTTTCCAGGTAGCGGCGAGTGCCTTTAAATCCCACGATTTCAAACTCCAAAGTTCCCTTACTACCTTGACAGACATTTTTATGCAAGTCGGCAAAGGCGGCTTTATACTCTGGCACAATTACGGCATCAACTGGTTTACCAATCAAGATATCAGCACTTTCTACTTCCATCATTGCCAACCCTTCTGCATTAATTTCTAAAAGGGTGCTATCTCTGGCAATTAACTGGATGCATTCTGGTTCTGCATCTATCATGGCTCGTAAACGATTTTCGCTTTGGCGTAGGGCCAATTCTGTCTGCTGAAGTTGCCTGATATAACGCCACAACAAATGATATAGCAGCATCACCAGCACTAAATCCACAATCGCAGCGATAAAAAATATCACTATCGCCTTTTGGGAATTTGCTTGTGACTGCTGCATTCCCTGCTGTAATAAATTTTTATCTACCTTCAAAGAGTCGTTAATCAGTTGTTGAATCTCTTTACCAATTTGCTTATCATTATCAGATAATATTTGCTGCCGAACTGCTTCTAATCCTTGATTTTTTCTGAGGTAAATCTCTTGTTGTAAAATGTTGAGTCTGTTGGTAATTTTCGGCTCTAGCAAGGCAATCCACTGCTGCTTTTGATGGTTATTGGCAGTTAAGCTTTTGAGAATCTGAATATTGCTATTTGTTTGTTGAGCGGCTGCAATATAAGTTTGTAGGTCATCTGCATCTGCTGTAATTAAGAAACTACGTTGTGCAATTTCAGTATCTTTGAGTGTATATTGGATATTTTCAATTTGGGTAATAATTTTATAGGAATATGTTAGCCATTGCTGGTTGTGAATCAGCTTTACAGTGTTGCTATATGAAACTACAGCATTAGTAAATACAACTGCCAATGCTAGGACAAATATTGCTTTCAGTTTTTGGACTCGATACCATTTTTTGCTCATGCGATCGCCCTTTCTGCCGCAGATGCCCTCCATCAGTTAAAATTAAAGATTAAAAACAAATACTGAGAATATTTGAAGGATTTTGATAACACGGGTAACAAAATTCAATCTATTATGGTTGTAAATCTCTGAATTGTTAAATATGATAATTTATACAGAATATTTACAAATAAATCCGCTCATTTTTAATATAAATTCATTTTTAGCCGTAGTGTTGGCAATATAGTTCGGATCGGATAATTTGCCTATCTATAATATTTGCAGAGACTTTGCAATGCAACATATTTTGTTGAGAATTTTAATTAACCGCAAAATCATAGGGATTTCCTGATTGGTACTAATTCCCCAGTCAGGCAGGCAAAGGTGGGTCAATTATCGGCTACCCAGTTATCTCCCGGTTTTGCAGCCAAGTTATTCACGATAGCCACGATAGCACAGATTAGCATTTTCTTTGTTTGTGCAACAAGGCTATTTATTGTAAATAAATATTGTATCACTGTTAACAATAGATACTTTTTTAAAAATCAATATTTATTATTTAAAATTATCTTAATAAATATCCCTTATGGGGGGATTGTTATACATCAAGTATTATGTTTTTAATTACTTATTACCTGATTTATGACAATTTAGATGTTTACTAAAACTTGGAAACAATTTCTATTAGCGGTGGCAGTTTTACCTTTAATTATTCAGCCCGCCTCAGCACACGTTATCTGGTTTGACTACAAAAGCGGAGAATATAATCTCTTATTTGGTCATCCAGAAGAAGGCCCAGAACCTTACCCAATATCTAAATTTAAGCAAGCTACTGCTTATAATACTATTAGGCAGGAAGTTCCATTTAATATTAACCAGAAAGAAGATGGATTATCTCTCACTCCTAATAGTCAAATTGCAGCCTTAACTGGATTTTTTGATAATGGCTATTATGCGAGGATATCTGACGATGAATATCGCAGTATTTCCGAGCAGGAAATTGGGCAATATCAAGACGTAGGCCATTACCTGAAATATACAAAAGCTCTTTATGATTGGTCTGAGACTCTGGCTAAACCATTCAATTTACCATTAGAAATCGTATCCTTGCAAAATCCTCTTGCAGTCAAAGCAGGAGATAACTTAAAAGTTCAAGTTCTTTATGAAGGAAAACAAATTCCAGATGTTACAGTAGAATACTTGGGTAAAATAATAACCGGAGATCAAGACGGTATCTTTTCCATTCCCATCGGTGAGGGAGGATTACAACAAGTTGAAGCTAGTTATACGGTTGAGTCGGCTACAAACCCTAAACTTTCTTACGAAACTAGTTTGACAGCACAAAAAATTTCTGTTCCCGAACCATCAGCATTAATTGCTCTTGGCGTAGTGGGATTACTAACATTACGCAAAAAAAAGTTTTTAATTTGAACTTAGTGGAAAAAGTCAGATTTTGGATGGGCTGCTTTATCACTTACATCTTACTTAAATACAGGTAAGCAAGAGTATGCTGCCCAATTCATCCTAACCCTCTGGTGTTCAATCTTACTGCTATAGCAATCCTATTTGAGTCGTGAAAATTTTGTTGTGGTTATCCTTGGTCTTTTGTTATTTGCAATTTTCTTAGGACTAATGACTAATGACTCATGGCAGGCAACTCCAAAAATATTTCACAAATGATTTAGGACTGCTATAGTGAGCCACTACAAGGCAATAATCAAAAAAATTTCAGTTTTATTGAGGCGTTAATTTGTGTTGGTTATCACAATCCTCTTTAAATGACATTCAATAACCTTATAAATTTTTATAGTTATTTAGATAATTTGGGAATCCTTTTTAGTTTTTATTAGTAAATAATATGCGTTTGCCTTGCTCATCCCCCAATGTACAGATGTGGCCCCTACTGTAAGAAGCTTGACATGATTCAAGCAATATGTTAATAATAATAGTTTGTGGAAACTTTACTTCTTAAGATAAGCTCTTGGCTAACGTCATTGTCATAGGTGCCCAATGGGGCGATGAAGGAAAAGGTAAAATAACTGACTTACTCAGCCGTTCCGCAGATGTTGTGGTGCGTTACCAAGGGGGTGTCAATGCTGGACACACGATTGTAGTTAAAAGTCAGACCTTTAAACTGCACTTGATTCCCTCTGGGATTTTGTATCCAAACACCGATTGCATTATCGGCTGTGGAACAGTCATCGATCCACAGATTTTGATCGCAGAACTCGACCAACTAAAAGAATTAAATATTTCCACTGACCACCTGCTGATATCTGAGACAGCCCACGTAACGATGCCTTATCATCGATTGATTGACCAAGCATCTGAAGAACGACGGGGAAGCTATAAGATCGGCACAACAGGTCGGGGCATTGGGCCGACTTATGCTGACAAATCTGAACGTATAGGCATTCGAGTCTTAGACTTGATGAACCCGGATGGGCTGCGCGAGCAGTTGGAGTGGACGATTAATTATAAAAACGTCATTTTAGAAAAGCTTTACAACTTGCCGCCTCTAGATCCACAAGAGGTGATTGAGCAGTATTTGGGGTATGCAGAACGCTTGCGGCCTTACGTTGTTGATACATCGTTGAAAATATCCGATGCAATTTGGCGACGGCGCAATATTTTGTTTGAAGGCGCACAAGGTACGCTTCTAGACTTAGATCATGGAACTTATCCATACGTCACTTCCTCTAACCCGGTAGCGGGTGGGGCTTGTGTTGGTACTGGGGTAGGCCCGACAATGATTGATCGAGTAATCGGGGTGTCGAAAGCCTATACAACTCGTGTGGGAGAGGGGCCATTTCCCACTGAATTGGATGGAAAGTTAGGAGAATTATTGTGCGATCGCGGTGCGGAATTTGGCACAACTACCGGACGCAAACGGCGCTGTGGCTGGTTTGATGCCGTCATCGGTCGCTATGCGGTACGAATTAACGGCATGGATTGTATGGCGCTCACCAAACTGGATGTTCTCGATGAATTAGAGGAAATCAAAGTTTGTGTTGCATATAACATAGATGGTCAACGCAGCGAACACTTCCCCACAAGTTCTCGTCAATTTGCTAGATGTCGCCCCATCTACAAAACCTTACCAGGATGGAAAGTATCAACAACTGACTGCCGCGCTCTGGAAGACTTACCACAAGCAGCATTGGACTATCTAAAATTCTTAGCCGAATTGATGGAAGTTCCGATCGCGATCGTCTCGCTAGGAGCCAGCCGCGATCAGACCATAATCGTAGAAGACCCCATCCACGGGCCCAAACGTGCTTTATTGCACGCCGACGGTACACCTGCGACCCTACTTAGTGCTTAGTGAGTGCTGTTAGCAAAAGCGGGGCGTTTAGCCCGTGCTGAGTACTAGGATTTAATGACAACTGACAAAGGACAACTTTTATGGCTATTACAGTCGAATCTCAAAAACGTCCAGAAGGCAGCAAGCCAAAAGCTTTGCGCCGTTCTGGACTCATACCTGCCAATTTGTATGGTCATAAGGGTACAGAATCCATTTCTTTCACCATTGATGCCAAAGCTGTTGAGCGCTTGCTCAAAAGAGCTTCCGTCAACAACACCTTGATTGATTTAAATATTACCGATGCACCTTGGCGCGGTAATACCTTGCTACGGGAACTTCAGATTCATCCCGGAAAAGGTACGCCTTACCACCTCAGCTTTTTTGCAGTTGCTGGTCACGGCGACACCACTGTAGAAGTACCTCTGCGTTATGTGGGAACTGCTGTTGGTGTTAAACAAGAAGGTGGTTTTTTAGACACTGTTATCACTGAGTTGCAAGTCAGCTGTGCGCCAGAAAATATCCCGGAAATAATTGAAATTGATGTCTCTGATCTGAAAATCGGAGACAGCTTGCGTGTTCAAGAGCTAATCTTGCCTCAAGGTGTCACAGTTCTTGGTGATCCGGAGCGAGTCGTAGTTAGCGTCTCGCAGCCGCAAATCAGCGCTGCTGCTGAGGATGAAGCTGAGGCTGAGTTAGAGAGTGAAACAACCTCTGAAGCTACGTAAGTGTGTAATAATTTTTGATGATACCAGGGGGAAACTCCTGGTTTTTTTGTATTTGAACCCGCAGAGCAAAGAGATGACACAAGCAACTCTTCCAGCTTTTATTGAACAAATGTTGCAGACGGGATTTTATCCTCATTCGGTAACAGAACCCATTCAACTGATTCAAACCCACATTTCTTATGTGGTGCTTACTGGAGATTACGCCTATAAACTGAAAAAACCTGTAAATTTTGGCTTTTTGGACTTTTCCACCTTAGATAAGCGGCAGCATTTTTGTCAGGAAGAGTTACGCTTAAATCAGCGGGGTGCTGGTGAACTGTATTTAGAAGTTTTGCCCATAACTTTGGTAGGGGAGCAATACCAGTTAGGGGGAACTGTTGAGCCTGTAGAATATACGCTGAAGATGCGTCAGTTTCCTGATGAGTCGCTATTAAGTACACTGTTTGAACAGGGTAAGTTAAATGAGACACTCCTAGATGAGTTGGGACGTGTGGTTGCTCAATATCATGCCGAAGCACAGACGAATGATTACATTCGCACTTTTGGCGAAGTGCCAAATGTTCAAGCTGCCTTTGATGAAAATTATCAGCAAACTGAGAAGTATATTGGCGGCCCCCAGACTCAGGCGCAATTTACACAAACAAAGCAATATACAGATAACTTTTTTGCCGAACGTCCAGAATTATTTGCTAGCAGAATTGACAACAATTATATTCGTGAATGTCACGGAGACTTACACCTAAGAAATATTGCCCTGTGGCACGATAAAATTTTATTGTTTGATTGCATTGAATTTAATGAACCGTTTCGCTTTGTCGATGTGATGTACGATGTGGCGTTTACGGTGATGGATTTGTCAGCTCGCCAGCGTCAAGACTTGGGTAATGCGTTTTTGAATGCCTATATAGAGCAAACTGGAGACTGGGAAGGCTTACAAGTGTTGCCCTTATATTTAAGTCGTCAGGCTTATGTCCGGGCTAAGGTGACATCATTTTTGCTAGATGATCCGAGTGTACCTGCGACAGCAAAGGAAGAAGCGACAAAAACGGCTGCTGATTATTACAAACAGGCTTGGGAATACACTAAACCAAACTTGGGACAACTAATTTTGATGTCAGGGTTGTCGGGTTCTGGTAAAAGTACCACAGCCAGGTTTTTAGCACGTCAACAAGGAGCGATTCACCTGCGTTCTGATGCGGTGCGGAAGCATTTAGGGGGAATTCCTTTGTGGGAAAAGGGTGGCGATGATTTGTATACACCAGAGATGACCGAGAAAACTTATACACGGCTGTTGTCATTGGGGATTATCCTGGCTAAACAAGGTTTTTTGGTAATTTTAGATGCCAAGTATGATAAACAACAATTACGGCAAGAAGCGATCGCTCAAGCTACAAAGCATCAACTCCCCCTTCAGATTATCCAATGCACAGCACCGCTTGAAGTTCTAAAAGAGCGTTTGAACAATCGCACTGGTGATATTGCTGATGCCACCGCCGATTTATTAGACTCACAAATCAAACAAGCTGAACCTTTCACTGAAGAGGAACAACCTTATGTAAAGATTTGGGATACAACTCAACCACAACAGGCACAATTAAAATAATTTGTAATTCGTAATTCGTAATTCGTAATTGAATTGAAAATTACAAATTATAAATTAGTAATTAGTTAAATAAGTTTTTTATTTTATGGCAGACAAAAAGAACGACTTATTCAGTATTTCTCCCAGTTTCTTTTCTCAACTATTATTTGGGGCATTTTTAACATTTATATTAATAATGACCGGCTCTGCACCAGCCCTAAGTATCTTCTTAGGAATCATGGGCGGTTTTATCCTAATCTGGATCACGAATATAACCGATAATAGCCCCCAAGCTCCAGCTGTTGCTTCCTCTGATGGTGTTGATGCAGGATTGAAATACTGGTTATTTTTCATGCTGGGCTTTGTATATTTGGGCTATCCAGCACCCATGAGTATTTTACTAGGTGGATTAGGCGCTTTAGCTGGAGGCTGGATTATTGCTTGGTGGGGAAGTAAGGAAGAAACTAGAACTCAGTTGCAAGTTGAAGAGTCAGAAGAAAACGAAGTTGAATCAACAACCGAAAGATTCAACAAACGGCAAAGCAGAAGAGTTGGCCGCCGTTACCGTCGCCCTCCTGGAAGTGGTTTCAATTTCAGGTTTTGGGAAAGGTAGAGAATTGGGGATTAGGGAATGGGGATTGGGAGTTGGGCATAAGGGGCAATGGAGACTAAAAAAGAATTATTTTAATCCTAATTTCTAATCTCTAATCCTCAATCTCTAATTCCAAATCCCCAGTACCCAGTACCCAATCCCCAGTATGTTTTTATATCTCTCCAAATTACTGCCACTATTTTTTTATCCATTAGGATTAGCCTGTGTAAGCTTGGTAGTAGCATTAGTGACTTTGTGGAAACGACCGCAGACTGCGGCGATCGCAATTGCTTTTTCCCTAACTTTATTGCTATTTTGTAGCAATGCTTGGATCGCGAAATCATTAGTGCGATCGCTAGAATGGCAAAATCTTCCATCTACTCAAATACCTAATGCAGAAGCGATTGTGGTTTTGGGTGGCGCAACGAAATCAGCTTTTTTCCCAAGACCTACTGTCGATTTAAGTGAAGCAGGCGATCGCGTCATCTACGCCGCACAACTGTATCGCCAAAAAAAAGCCCCTATAATCATTCTCAGCGGCGGCCGCATTGATTGGCGTGGAAGTGGTTCGCCAGAATCGGCAGATATGGCAACAATACTTACATCTATTGGTATTCCATCTGAGGCGATTATCCAAGAACCTGACTCTCTCAATACTTATCAAAATGCTGTAAATGTCCGCAAAATCTTGTTATCTCGTGGCATCAATCAGATATTATTAGTAACTTCGGCAATGCATTTACCGCGATCGCTTCAGATTTTCCAGCGTCAAGGAATCAGTGCTATTCCTGCACCCACTGACTTTTTAGTTAGTGAGGGTGAATTGCAAGAACTCGGTAGTACTCCCAAAGCCGCTATACTAAATTTATTACCTGATACTGACAATTTACACCAGTTTACCATTGCTCTCAAAGAGTATATTGGTTCTTTAGTTTATCGCTTACACGGTTGGCTTTAATTAAAGTTAGGAGCATCCCACAGGCGGCGCTTGCCACTCGTTATGAATGAAAGAAACAATTCTCCTCTGTGTTTTTACTTTTCACTCCTCACTCCTTACTCAGCACTCAGCACTGTCTATTGAGAGTTGTTAAAAAGTTATAAGTTATAAATTATGAGTTATAGCCGTAGTCAGATATGTTAGGACATAATGACAAGCGTCAATGCTAGAAATAGTAATAGTTCTACCTCCTGCCTCCTTTCTCCAGCATAGCTGCCTCTTGCTATATTAATTAGGAAGTGCGGTAATTAGCTGAATTCAAAACAGACGCGATTAATTACGTCTCTAATACTCTTAATTTTATGTCTAAAAATTTACCTTATATTATTCCAGCTGCTCAACCCCAAGTTGAGGAAGCTTTTGCCTCTTACCAAACAACCCATCAGTTTTACCACGAAGTTCGGTCACGCTCAGAGTTCAAACGTCATTGTGATTGGTATTATACCACAGCAGAACAAAACCGTCAAGACTTGAAAAAAATGCGCGGCGAACTGAATATTTTTCAGTGGTTTCGCCGCCGATAAGCGATTTAGATGATTTCTAACTCATTTTCACGTAAATGGGCTTTAAACTTTTTACTAAACTGGACTAAAATCGGCAGATTAGCGCTTACTGGTCTGTCTCGCCATTGGGTGGTAATAGCTACTACATCGCCTTCTGTGCCTTTGATGTCAAAAGGCTGATTCCGATGTTCAGGATGATGATACACCACTACTGAGTCTATAACGCGGACGCGATCGCCAACTTTCATAACAACATTTACACCTAAAATTTTCTTTTCCACAAGTATCTGCTACAAAATATATGATTAAATCGCTTAGAATTTGATTTAATCAGCTGTTTCTTGACGCTTCATCGGGGTGCAACGGCTTAACCCTCCGCGTCCAGGCACGTCTTAGCAATCCGTGCATACTTTTTTAAGTTTTTTGCCGCGTTAATAAGTATCGCCTATAGCCTTCCTCTTTAACCCAAAAACAGGCAAATGAAAGAAAATCAGGCGATATCGGATGTGCTTAGTACTTTGACAAGATATCTAACCCTTTTATCTTGACTCTAGGATGTTCCCCAGGTCAACTCTCTTCGGAATTTTCGTGTATGGCAGATGCTTTGTTATTGCGATCGCTCCTTTGCGTTTAAAAAAGTAATATTTTTATACTCAAACTGGGTATTACAAATAAATACTTTAGATCGAATAGGTTTTCAAAGATGATTTTAAGCTTTAAAAATACTAGTGCTGTGTGTGCCGTATTTTTATTAGTCAGTGTCAGCAGCTTTCACAAGTTAGCCATCGCCAATATAAACAACCAGTCACAACTGATAGCACAGCAGAGTAAAACTCAGCCACACCCAGTTTTTAAATCTATTCTGCCCAAATTAAAGCAAAAGACTCAGATTAAGATTTTATTGCCGAAGTTTATTCCTGAGTCAGATGGAGAAAATCCGATTTACGCAATTGTAGAAGCTGCTACGCAAAAAAAGTACGAAATTTTACTGGGTTTCAGTCCAGACTGTAATGGTGCTTCTGCCTGTCGTTTAGGCGTTATTTCTGCTGAAGCTATAACCCGTAAAATACCCAGCCTGACTGGGAAACGTGTATCCTTAACTAAGGGAATTACTGGCTATTTTGTAGATTTTACTTGTGGTGCTGGTTGCTCAGATGCTACTTTAACTTGGAGACAACAGGGTGTGCAATATGTTGTGGGGTTGAAAGCAGGCGATCGCACTTCATTAGTAAAAATGGCTAATTCTGCGATTAATCCCTAGCTAGCGTCAGAGTTTAGATTGTACTTCCCAACGAAACAGCCGCGGCAATTGAGATATATCTATGGCGTAGTTAACAATCCACATCACCAATTCAAAAATCAATAAATATCGTACCCACTGCAACTTGCTTGTCGAATCCAAAAGTGTCAAACCCTCATACAACTGCCAGAAGCGGTAAGGCAGATATATATAAGGAACCATCACCCAGACGACATTTTGCAACTGCCTAAGCGTCACTGTTTCAGAGATGATTTGCAACCCTAAGACGATAAAATACCAAGCAAGCACAGTTAAGACCGTGCGATCGCCCCACCATACACCCCACAATAACATGACCACTAATGGCGGCACTACTGCTAGCAGTTGCACCGAGCCAAACCAGATTTTATACCAAGCGGGTAATGGGAAAGGTAGAGTATAAGGCTTTGCATTTTTCCATCCCCAGTTCACAACCACAATAAAAAGTGTGGCAATAAGGAAAAAGAGGAGATTTTCTAGGAACAGATAGAGGTTGATGTTTAAGGAAGTCACGTCGCTTCTCTTCGAGACGCCAAGGGCGAACGCTCCGAATTCAAAATTCAAAATTCAAAATCCCCATAAATAAATTTAGTTGCTCTGTATCCTTTTATTTATCACTCATGAGGATATGATCAAGCTCTGATGTTTATAACTCCAGTAAATCAATATACTTGTCTCTACAATAAAACATCTACTAAGGAGCTACAAAAAATATTTCAACTTTTGTTTGCTCTATTTTCTTGTACCAAATGAATAATCGATGGTACTAAAGAAATAACTATAATTAATCCAATAATTGGTAACAAATACTTATCAACCTGTTCAGGTGGCAAAGATTTTCCTAAGAAAAACCCTAACATGGTAATGCCGAATGTCCAAAGAAAGCCACCAATTAAGTTGTAAGACATAAATGTGCGATAATGCATTGCACCAATCCCAGCTACGATGGGCGCGAAAGTCCGTACAATGGGTAAAAAGCGTGCTAAAACAATCGTCTTTTTACCGTGCTGGTGATAAAAGTTTTGAGTTTTCACAAGATGTTTTTTATGAAACAACCATGAATCTTCCTTATTAAATAGTCTTCTGCCAAATTTATGTCCAGTAAAATAGCCAACATTGTCACCTAAGACTGCACAAATAAAAGCACCAAAAATCAAAACCCAAATGTTCAATAAATTCTGAGATGCAACAAATCCAGCAGTGAACAATAAGCTATCCCCAGGCAGAAAAAAACCAATTAATAAGCCAGATTCAGCAAAGACAATCGCCCAGACCCCAAAATAGCCGAGTGATTTAATCAGTTGTGGTAAATCCAGATGCATAGAATTTTTACTTTTCAACAATAGATCCACAACATCTTAACGTTCAGCAATTTTATTGAATAAGAAGTAATATTAAATTTCTGTAAAGTTATTATATGATCTGGGAAAATATTATGACAGATGACAAGTTTTGGATTATTGATGCAAAAGACAAAGATATTTGAAAGTACTAAAAATATCTTGGGTTGCTGCGATGCCTACGGCGAGCTTTGCTAACGCAGCAAAGTTGAAATATCGTGTTAACTTTTTCATAGCTACCCTTAGAGATATGAAAAGCGATCAAACTCCTCCTGGAAGCTTTGGTATACCTGTATTAGGTGAAACACTCTCCTTTGTTTTCGACCGCGATTTCGCTAAAAAGCGTTATCGCAAGTACGGGCCCATCTTCAAAACTCATCTTCTTGGCAGACCGACTGTAGTGATGGCCGGGCCGGAGGCGTTAGAGTTAGTTTTGTCAAGTCAAATGGAGAATTTTTCTTGGCGCGAAGGACGACAAGAACATAAAAAGTATCCTTTTAGTTTAGTTGGTTTTGGTGGTGGGCCACGCATCTGTATTGGCCTAGCCTTTGCCAAAGTGGAAATGAAAATTGTTGCTGCTCATCTTCTACGCAATTATCATTGGGAAATATTACCCAATCAAAGTTTAGAGGAAGTTATGGTTCCCACCAATCGCCCTAAAGATGGGTTGCAGGTTAGATTTCAACCTCGGTGAAATGTTTTATGACATCTCAAATAGAAATACATTTACCTAATGGAGTTTTACAACGCTGGCAAAATGTGAAAGATTTTGTGGGCGGAAGCGTTAACTCTCTAAGTAACTCAGCACAACAAGCTGGTGAGTCTTTAAAAACAACAGCCACTACCACAACTGATAAAGCAATTGATACAGTTACAACGAGTTTAGAGCAAACTTGGCAAACTGCTGATAAATTTAAGAGTACAACATCAGGAGCAGTTAAAGATGCGTTCGCATCTTCTGTAAGTGATTGGCTGATACAACACCCGATATTTTTTCGGTTAGTTCAAATGCTAAGTTGGGCAGCTAATCATCCAATTATTAGTGTAGTAATTTTGCTGTTTGCCCTGGCTTTACTTTGGAGCATCATTAAAGCAATTGTCCGCTTAATTGAGACTGCTAGTTGGTCAATACTCCAAGTTCCGTTAAAATTACTTCTGGCTTTGTTTCAAGTTAGCTTTCTATCCTTAACTAAAGTTGGGAGTTTTACTGCTCAACGAATTACAGGTGCTAAAAAAGCTGATAACCTACCAGTTTTACTATCTGAAAGTTTTCAACCAAATAAACAACAACGATTAGCAGAAATTTCTAGTCGCTTAGAAGCGATTCAAAAGGAACAAAATGAGCTTTTGCAAGAAGCAGCAGACTTGATTGCTACCGATACAATTGATATAGCAGTCTCAAAAACTGAAGAATTCAGAATTCAGAATTCAGAATTTAGAATCAGAAAGTAGAAAACTTAAACCAGTTTATTCAAACACTCACAAACTTGCTACTGATGCACTATCCGCCAGTCACACTCCAATTCAATTGGAGAATTCTGGCTTTTGACTCCTGAATTCTGTTTTCTTAAACAGCTAAAAAGCGCTGAATCACATCTTGGCTAAGTTCGGCTGTGGAACCGGACGCGACAATACCACCTTTTTGCATAGCGTAATAGTAATCAGCCTGACGGACAAAGTGTAAATGTTGCTCTACTAATAATACCGAAATGCCTGTGGTTTCGATGATGCGACGGACTGCGGCTTCAATTTCTAAGATGATGGAGGGTTGAATACCTTCGGTGGGTTCATCTAAGACGAGTAATTGAGGTTCTCCCATTAAAGCACGGGCGATCGCTAATTGTTGCTGCTGTCCTCCACTTAAATCACCACCCATCCGCGAAAGCATGGTTTTTAACACCGGAAATAAATTAAAAACTTCCTCTGAAATTTCTGCTTTTTTTACTGGTTTGCGTCTAGCTTCCAACCCTAGCAATAGATTTTCTTTAACTGTTAATCGAGGGATAATCTCTCGTCCTTGAGGGACATAACCAATTCCCAACTTTGCCCTTTGGTCTGGAGATTTAGAGTTGATTAATTCTTCAGCTAAATTAATAGTACCACTCCGGGGTTTGAGTAAACCCATAATAGTTTTTAATAACGTAGTTTTTCCGACACCATTACGTCCAATTAGGCAAACCATTTGCCCAGATGGTACGCTCAAATCTACATTGCGGAGAATATGGCTTTCGCCGTAATAAACGTTAAGATGAGAAATTTTTAGCATAAAAGTGATTTTATAATACCTGATTGCGAATGCAATTAAGTAGGAATAATATGACAGACTGATAGCTATTTCCATAATCTGAAAATAACGTATGCACGTTTCAAGCAAAGAATATCTTATACCATTTCTTTGTGAGGCTGCGCCAAATTTTATTTCTTCCTTTGTGTCCTTCTCTGACGAGACGCTGCGCGTAGTTTGCTTTTCCGTAGGAGTGAGTATACGCCCTTTGAAGTTCGTTCCTTATATAGCCGTAGTCATATAGGTTAGGACATTTTAAAAGAGTGAAAGCTAGTAATAGTAATAGTTTTACCTCCTGCCTTCTGCCTCCTGCTATATAATTTGGCGCATCTTTGTACAGAATTGGTATTACTTATCTCTGCAAGAATCGCATCGCTTACCAAAATGGTTTGCATTAAGTAATCGAATGCAAGATGCTAAAAATAGCACCTTGCAAACTGTACCGCTTGGCTCTCAAAGAGGGCTAATTCCGATTAAACAACCACAAAATTGTTTTCGCTAACTGACAATCCAGTAGATAATTGTGCAAATTTTACCTGAGTAAACCCAGACGCACTGCCATCTTGGTCAAAAAACAGTCCACCTGTAGCACTGTTATAGATAAATCGTTGATTACTTGTCGTAGCAGATGTTCCGAGGGTAAACTGACTTGCTTTAAGTGGACTTAGTGATAACCCGCCGCCAAAGCCAGCAGCTGATACCTGAATCAGTTCATTAGTCGCGTTGAAGTCATAAATACTCTCAACACCTTGATTGTAACTATTGAAAACAAAGGTATCAGTACCAGTTCCTCCATAGAGGGTGTCATTACCAAAACCACCTATAAGAATATCATTCCCACTGCCACCATAGATTGTGTTTTTACCAAAGGCGCTAGAGGCGGAGATATAATCATTGCCAGCACCACCATCTAGTAAGTTATCGCCTTTTGAATTACTAGCATTCAAGTTATCATCCCCAGTGCCACCATCAAGAGTGTTTTTACCAGACGAGCGAGAATCGTATGTGATAGAGACGTCGCGGGGTGAGTACGGGTCGCTGGGAATATAGCTGTAGTCGCCAGAGATGGAGAGATAATCATTGCCATCACCTCCAGAGAGCAAATTATCGCCTGTTGAACCGCCAGCACTCAAAGTATCCTTACCAGCACCACCGTTGAGGGTGTTCTTACCAGACGAGCGAGAGTCGTAGTTGGTGTAGTTATTTCCTTTGTAGTAGCCAGAGATGGAGAGATTATCATTGCCATCGTCCCCAGAGAGCAAATTATTGCCTGTTGAACCGCTAGCACTCAAGTTATCGTTACCAACACCACCGTTGAGGGTGTTCTTACCAGACGACCGAGAGTCGTATTCGTAGTCTGGGTAGCTAAAGCTTTCGTAGCCAGAGATGGAGAGATAATCATTGCCATAGCCTCCAGAAAGCAGATTATTGCCAACAAGGGAGTCATTTCCCGTACCACCAATGAGGGTATCATCACCCGTACCACCAATGAGGGTATCATCACCCGCACCACCTCGCAGCAAATCGTTTCCACTCAAGCCATCGATTTTGTCATTACCGCCTTGACCATTAATTACATCATTTGAGTCTTCTAACCCCGTAATGTTATTGTTGAGGTCATTGAGAAAAGTTACTGTGTTCTTGATGCCCAGGCTAGTATCAGTAGAGTTGGAATCTAAGACATTAAAGCTGTCAATGATGCTATTTTGCCCGTCAAATAAGATATTACCAAGAGCTGGTTTTGCTCCAGAAGCTTTCAGATTCTCCAAGTTTTCTAGTTTGAAGTTTTCCAGAATAACTATGGTCTTAACATTCCCTTCAAAGGTGATTTCTAGATTGTTGTCATTCTGGGTCAGCAGTAAATTTTGAGCAGTTAATCCTGCACCCTGGAATTTGATGGTGTCGACTTCAGCACTAACTGCTGCTGTCGGATTAGTTCCTTTACCTATGCCACCGAAATCAGTGATTGTATCAGTGCCATCCCCCAAGTTGTAAACAAATTCATCATTCCCAGTACCACCAATGAAAGTATCATTCCCAGTACCACCCTCTAGTAAATCGTAGCCATCTGTTCCAATAATATTTGCCATAACTTTTGCCTACCTGATTTTATTTTTTCAGTAATTTCAGTTCTAAACCTTGAATTTAGTGCTATTTTTGGGCAAAAATTACTTACCTAAATTGATGTTTTTGGCATACTTTATACCTCGAAAATGGTGCAATGACTGTGGAAATCATAACTAATCACCCAAACTTGATATAAGCCCAATAACACTGTACAAATTAATCAGAGTATACATTCACATCAATAGTCAACTACTGATAAATATTTTTTTATACCTTCATCTGAGAAATTCTGCGTGCATATTTACTTTGAGAATACAGAAGATCCAAATTAACGCAATACTAACCATACATGACCTTATTTACTTAGATGTCTTTGCTTAAAAACACATCTAGAGCATATTATTGACATTTTTTATTGTTCAAGATATCTATAAGTATTTTTATTTTGGAATAAATACTATAGCCCAATTTCTCATTGATAAAGAGGGGGAGACTTGAAATTTAGTTCAAAGTAAGGAGATATTTGTTGAACTCAGGTTAATTAGAACATTCTTGACTCAATAGTAACTGCCCATTATTCAGTCGATATATAAAAATCATATTTGATTTCTAAAAAATGATACGAGAAAATACAGAAAAATATATGTAAAAACAAACAATATTTTACCAGGATCTACAAGCAGTAATACCTTCTCTGCGAGACGCTACGCGTAGCTTGCTTCCCTAGAGGGGTACACTAACGCAAAATTACAAGAATTTATAGATTATCGCCCCCAAAACTTTTGAGAAATTAATCATCAATTAAATCTCCAGTTATATAACTATTGTCACGGTTATCTAACTGGAGATTCGCTATATTTAACAGTTAACGGCTAAAAGGAGTTAAAGAGATGGAAATTAAGCAAACTGACCCATCGCTAGCACTCATAGAAATTCCCCCAGGCTATCTTAATATTATGGGTTACGTCGATCAATCAGAAGTTAATGGCCCTGGTTGTCGTGCAGTCATCTGGGTACAAGGTTGTCTGCGTGAGTGCCCTGGCTGCTTTAATACTAACTCCTGGTCTTTTGAGGCTAATCAATTGATTGCTGTTGATACTCTTGCCGAAAATATTCTCAGCAATCCCCGCAACACGGGTGTAACATTCTCTGGTGGAGAACCTTTTTGGCAAGCAACTGCATTGGCATCTTTAGCCCAGAAGGTAAAAGCTGCTGGTTTAAATGTAATGTCTTTTAGTGGATTCACTCTTAAGCAGCTACAGTCCCAATCTGCACCGCCAGGTTCCCAAGCATTGTTAGAACAACTCGATATTTTGATTGACGGGCCTTTTGTACAATCTCTGGCAATTAATTCTCCCAACTCTCCAGTCTCTTCTAGCAATCAACGGGTTCGGGTGTTAAACCCGGCTTTCCAAGACCAAATTACTTGGGCTAGCGACCAGATAGAAATCCACATCCTCAAGGATGGTGGCCGCATTGTCACTGGCTATCAAGGTGGACTAGAACTAACATAAGGGTGCGCCCAATGAGTGGGCTGTTGCCTATTAACTTACGGCAGCAGCCCAATGAAAAGTATTTCTAGCCTCTGGCGAGAAATGAGGTTTTAAAAGGTTTAGCCGTGTGTCTATAGAAAAGTTTGGTATTTCGTGAACTGACAAACGTAATTTTACCTTCAACAACCAAGAACGCTAGTGATTTTGTGTTTAGGCAATATACAATACTTTGATATTTAAATAGGAAAATTCCTCAAAATAGAAATTTTTCATAATTCGTCTATATAGCCACCTCAACTATGAATTAGCATCTCTAACAAGTTGTGTTTAATTTTATAAGCTAATAACTTACTGTTACAAAAACGGTAAGAGTACTATTTGATTTATTAGAACAAATGCAATAGTTAATCATTGACATAGTATCTGCGTCAACTCTGAGCACAGAACAGGAATATTTTGCAAGTGAGGTGGTAAAATGAATCGGCAGAAATTTAGTATTGTGAAAAAATTTTTATGAAAAAATGTTATGCTTTGGTAGCTGCAAGTGTCATTCTATTTGGTGTATTAGAGTATTCTCAAATCAATGGTAATAAAAGTGCCTTTGCCAAATCTAGCTTACCTCAGCTAGAAACTCCATTGCAACAAAAGACAACCAAAACTGATACAAAAATCGTTGCGTCTAGCAACAAGTTTGGTTTCAAACTATTTTCAGAGGTTCAAAAAGGTAATAGAGGTGAGAAGAATGTTTTTATCTCACCTTCGAGTGTTGCGATCGCTCTAGCTATGACCTACAATGGCGCAAGCGGTACAACTCAACTAGCGATCGCAAAAACCCTGGAATTACAGGGGATGAATCTGCAAGAAATCAACTCTTCTTATGCGGCGGTATTAAAGCAGCTTGTAGACAATTCCGATCCGAAAGTGCAACTGAATATTGCTAACTCACTTTGGGCAAATCAAAATTTTAGCTTTCAGCCAGACTTTCTCCAAAGAGTACAGTATTTCTATAAAGCTAAAGTCAGCAATTTAAATTTTCAAGATCCCAACGCGCCTAATATTATCAATAGCTGGGTCAAAGATAATACTAATGGTAAAATCAATAATATAGTTGATACAATTGATCCAAGTCAGGTGTTGTTTCTGATTAATGCTATATATTTTAAAGGGAAATGGAGCCAAGAATTTAATAAAAATAAAACTGCTCAATACCCTTTTTACAACAGCACATCTGGCAAACCAAAACAACAGCCGATGATGTCACAAAACGGTGACTATAGATACTATGAAAGTCAACAATTTCAGGCAGTTAGTTTACCTTACGGCAAAGATGGTAAATTCAGTTTTTATATTTTCCTGCCAAAACAGAATTCTAATCTGAAAGCCTTCTATCAAAACTTGAATGTTGAAAACTGGGAAAAATGGATGACTCAGTTCAGCAAACAAAAAGGGTTTATTCGCCTACCCCGCTTCAAAACAGATTACGACGTTACACTCAATGATTCCTTGAAAAGTTTAGGCATGGCGGAGGCTTTCAGCGACAAAGCCAATTTTTCCGGTATGGGTAAAAATCTTAAGATTAGCGAAGTTAAGCATAAAACTTTTGTCGAAGTGAACGAAGAAGGCACGGAAGCGGCTGCTGTTACTTCAATTGGTATATCAGCAACAGCTTCTATTGACATAAACCCACCATTCCAAATGATTGTTGACCGTCCCTTCTTCTGTGCCATTAGGGATAATCAGACGGGAGGGGTTTTATTTATGGGTTCAATTATTGACCCACAGTAAAAAATTTCTTCATTTTTAATTGAACTTGAGGGTAACGTCACTTCAGAAATGCTTGGAGTGTTTTTAGCGTCAGCTTTCGGGGACTTATTTGGTGCAATAAATGCAGTTATTTTCTCAGTGGCGCTGTCGTCTGTCTCGCTGCTTAGGCTCCCAAGACACAAGGCACTTAAGGTCGAATAGTAGATCAAGTGGCACTTTCAGCTACAAGAAGGTAGGGATAAAAGCTGATGTTATACAAATAGATAAAATTAACTGGGTGACGAAGAAATTTTGGAAGCTTAGGCTGACTGTTTTGGAGAAAGGATGGCAAAATTTGACTAAACCATTTCAGACAATTTTTACTGAACACCGCATTTTTACTGAACACCGCGTATTTTGGGCTGTTTTACTCTTTGGTACAGCACTGGTGGTAACGCTAGCACTGTCGCTTTCTCAAGGAGCAGTACCTTTAAATATGTCGGAATTTTGGCAAGCCATTCTCCACAAAGGCGATCCCATTAAACAGACAATTCTCTGGGATTTACGTCTCCCGCGCATTACGGCTGCGATGGTTGTCGGCGCAGCTTTGGGAATGTCAGGAGCACTGCTGCAAGGATTGTTACGTAATAGTCTTGCCGATCCATTTATTTTGGGCATTTCAGCAGGTGCAGGACTATTTGTAATTCTGATAATTGTCTGCCACATATTCCCGATCGCAATTCCTTTAGCGGCATGGATGGGAGCAATTTTAACTGCCGCGATCGTAATTTTACTGGGTCGTTCGGGGTCAGGAATTTCTGTTGAGCGGTTGATTTTAGGCGGAGTGGCGGTGAGTTCTTTATTTGGTGCTGTACAAAGTACATTGCTACTTTTAGCTGAAGATGGGCAAATTCAAATTGCACTCAGTTTCCTAGTTGGTAGTCTTAATGGACGGGGTTGGCAAGAAATTGCTACGCCTGCACCTTATATCATCGTTGCATTGATCGGGGGATGCTTGCTGGGGCGATCGCTAAACATATTGGCTTTAGGAGATGATTTAGCTGTGAGTTTAGGGCTTTCGTTGACGCGATCGCGCTTGTTAATTGGTGGTGTCGCCACTCTATTAGCCGCAGGTGCAGTCAGCATCAGTGGCTTGGTTGGATTTGTTGGTCTTGTTGTTCCTCACGGTGTCCGCCTGATTGTTGGTACAGATCATCGCTTTGTTTTACCACTTTCCGCCCTTGCAGGTGCATGGTTACTCACTTTTGCAGATTTACTCTCTAGACTAGGAACAGTAGAACTACCAGTAGGTTCTGTCACTGCCTTGCTAGGTTCACCCCTGTTTATCTGGTTACTTTATCGTCGTTCTGCTGGGTTCAAGAAATTTTGAGCTATCAGACCGCTATCTATCCCCACCGTATAAACGGATCAGGTTTTTTGCGAATTCTGATAAACTCAGACTAAAGCTTTCTTCAACTATTTTAGCCACAATTCTTTATAGGGAAACACACCTGTATAACCCTACTTTCTTATCACTGCTGCCCCCTGAAGGAGGTTAATTGATGTTATGTGTTGAGGAATTAATCAACTTAGACCCATTTCAACAACTTCCCAAAGAGCGATTGCAGTGGGTTTGCGATCGCGCTCAAACAATTGAACTTTCCGCCGGAGAAGTTTTAGCCCATGAGGGAGACCCTGGATGTGGCTTATTTATCTTAGTCAAAGGTAAAATCAACCTCACCCGCCGCAGTGAAGGAGTGGAAATTCCCATCGGGCAACACGAAGCCCCATCCTTTTTTGGTGAAATTCCAGTTCTCACAGATGAACCTGCACCTGTGACAATGCGGGCATTGACAAATTGCAATCTTTACGACCTAAAGGGAGAAGACTTCCGTAAACTGCTGCATGAATGTCGTGATTTTGAGCGAACAGTCTTCCGAATTATGCAACGTCGTGTCCGGGGGCTAGAGTCCTTCATTCGTGGGCGGGAAAAGATGGCAGCTTTAGGGACACTTGCCGCCGGTCTAGCTCATGAACTCAACAACCCAGCCGCAGCCCTGGTTCGGACTTTAAAAGAAATGCCAGCCGCCATCCTAGAGTTACAACGAATGAACTTAGTTTATGGGCAACGCAATGTTGACGAAGCCCATACTCAACACTGGTTGAGAGTACGCGATCTAGGCTATGATGCGATTTTGAATAATCGCCTAGATCCGGTGACACTAAGCGATCGCGAATCCATATTGCTGGAATGGTTAGAAGACTATGGTGTAAACCAAGCCTGGAAATTAGCAGAACCTTTAGCGGAAGGTGGTGTTGAAGTTGAAACCCTAGAGCAACTCATGGAACGTTGGCGCAACGACAACACGGAATTGCGAGAAATGGGATTGCACTGGCTAGCGCTTTCCTTTGAAGTCATGTCGATGATTAAACATGGTTTGCGAGGATCTGAGAGGATTTCCGAACTTGTGCAAGCGATGAAGTCTTATTCTTACCTCGATCAAGGCACTCAGCAAGAAGTAAATATACATCAAGGTTTAGAAGATACCTTGCGCTTGTTTGCTCATAAACTCAAGTGCGGTGTGCAAGTGCAACGCAATTACGATCAACATATTCCGAAAATTCTTGCCTATGGCAGTGAACTCAATCAAGTGTGGACAAACTTAATTGACAACGCCATTGATGCAATGGATGATAAAGGACTGCTGGAAATTACAACACACCATTGCGATCGCTATGCCCATATTGACATCATCGATTCTGGCAGTGGAATTCCACCGGAAATTAAAACCCGTATTTTTGAACCTTTCTTCACCACCAAATCAGTAGGGCATGGTTCAGGACTCGGTTTAGAAACCGTTCGCCGGATTGTAGAAAATCGCCATCATGGTACGCTTTCATTTGAATCTCAGTCAGGCAGAACTTGTTTCACTATTTGCTTGCCCTTATCGAATCAATGAATCAATAAACAATGGGATTAGAAATGAAAAAAATGGGAACCAATGGTTCCCAAAATCTAGTAGCAAGTAAATATTTCCGTCAGACTTCTAGTTTCTTATTGGTTTCTATACTAGAATTCGTTTTCTAGTTATAAATCAATACAGTTCAGGATGAGCAACAAAACCCTCATCTAGAGATGCGATAAATCGCGTCTTAAAAGACCAATTATCTACACCAATAAACCTTAACCCAAATGTATTGAGTTATAAATAAAATGTTGGGGTAAAAGCAATTATTTATCTGATAATTATGGTTTTGGGGGCTGTTGTTTGGATTTAATCAATTCAGTCTTAGTTGGTCTTCCTATTGTAGTAGGAGGTTGCGGTTTATCTGTTTTGGATTGTGAGTTATTATTCTCACTCATGTTAATTATCTCCTTATAGCTTTAATTATTTGGGTATTTCAAGATTTATTACTTAGAGTTGGTCAAGCAATAAATTTAGTGAACGCAGTCAGTTTGTGTTCTGATGATTATGACTTCAAGCGATGTCATTGCAATTCCGTAATTCTATTGAAAATTTTGTTCCATTTCTATATTCTGGACTTTAGACTAAAGGTGAGCGAGAAAGGAATTGAGTAACTGGGCAAAAACTAAAGAGATGCCTGTAAGAACAAGCACCCCAGTGGCAGAAAATAAAAGAAGCACTAACAACCTTCATCTGCCGTTATGGATGTTTTTGCACAACTAAGGGAATTATCGTCAAGCAGGATACGAATATTTATGTCGGGCAAAGGACGCAACACTTGGATTGATAAATGTAATATTAATTACACATGACGTCTATAATTTGGCAGATTTATCAATATATTCAGTATTCCATCGTCAGTAATTAAGTAATTTTAAAGTATTGCAAAGTACAAAAAACATAGCACCAAAAGTTGCTCTAACCTACCGTTAATATAATTTCAGTTTGAAATTTCCTCCCATCGGACTACTTAATGCAAGAATACCTAGTCACATCGAACTTAAATATTCCTCCGATCGCATGAGGACAGAATTCTGTAATCTTGGCATACTGGTATCGTAGAAGTTCAGAATTTAATGACTTCTAGAAGTGTCCGAGGTAAGTTATGAAACGAATTTTTTTGACGGCAGCAGCCTTACTCAGCACGCTATCCTTAGCTGCTCCCATTCCCGTCAAAGCAGAAAATTCCGCCCCTGTCCGCCGCTTGTTAGAAACTAGAGAATGTTCGGGATGCAATCTAGCAGGAGCTAACCTCAAAGGTGCTCATCTAATCGGTGTTGACTTGAGAAATGCAAATTTAAAAGGAGCTAATCTCCAAGGTGCTAACTTAGAAGGTGCAGATTTAACTGGAGCTAACTTAAAGTCTGCTAATCTCACACAAGCATTTGTTAGCGATACGATGTTAAATAAAGCCAATCTTACCAACGTGAATTTGAGTAATTCCCGTTTATATAATAGTGATGTAGATGGCGCTGTTTTAGCTAATATTGATTTAAGCGGAGCTGATGTATTTAATACTGCCATTAGCATTGGTGGTGAATATTAATGCTCAGTCATGATTTCCAAGTTATGAGTTAAGAGTTAAACTCTTAACTCTGCATTCCTAAGTTTTATTCGCCGGTAATCGATAGTTCATTAACCCAAATTTTCGGGCAAACTCCTCCTGGCGTTAACTCTGGCTCTTTTTCTACATAAATAATTGACTTCAATAGTTCCAAGAAGTCGCCAGCAACAGTTGCTGACTCAATACTTGTCTTCACACCCTTGTTAACTAGCCAACCATCAAACGGCAAAGAAAAGGAACCTTGCAAGGATTTAACTCCAGCATGGAGAGCTTGTAAATCATCGATAAAAATCACCTTTTCAGCAGTTTCTAAACTTAACTCTTGCTCAGGAGTTGCTGTTGAAAATACGTGATAAAAATTCGGACTAACGCTGACTTTTGCGCCAATACTAGCATTACCCGTTGGCTGGGCATTTAACCTTTTAGCAGTGCCTGCACTATGGAGAAATCCTGTTAAAACGCCATTTTCAATTAATGAAATTTGACGAGTGGGAGTTCCTTCGCCATCAAAGCTTTCTGCACCAACGTTAGCTGGGTGCAACGCATCATCAGAAACTGAAATCAAAGGAGAAGCAATCTCTTTACCTAAATCATCAACAGTAGATAGACTTTGATTGTCTAAAATACTTTGGGCATTGAACAAGTTAGAAAAAGCGCCCAGCAGACTTAAAAAAGCTTCCGCAGAGAAAACAACTTGATATTTACCAGTTTTGATTTTTTCATAGTTCAAATGACTGATAGTTTTATCAGCAGTTTCTTTAATGCAACCATTAATATCTAGATTATCTAAATTTTGGTTGATTCTAAAAGCGCCTGCACTGCGCGGCTTTTTGCCATCTTCCTCAGTTTTGCTATAAAGATAAACTGATGCCAAAGAGTGAGATTCAGTTCTCACTGCGCCGTCGCTATTGAGATAAAATCTGTCAATATCTCTTTGTGACAAACCATTATAAGGTACGCCTTTAATTGCTGGATGAGCTGCTAGTAATTCTTTTTCAGCTACCAACAATTTTTCTATGAGTTCAGCAACAGGTGCTTGGGGTGCTTTATCCTGAGGTTTATTTGGAATTGGAGTAGTAGCCTCTGGACTAAAATCAGGAACATTTTCTTTAACACCAAAGAAACTGGCTTCGTAGGCAGTTTTCAAAGCTAATTCCAATCCTTTGGGGTCTACATCTGTGGTGCTAGTGACACCCATCGTATTATCTTCATTCCAGACACGAACAGTAACACCAGAGCGGTTTGAAGCTTTGACCTGTTTTGGTTCACCTTGGTCTACTTGCACGCTAGTGTCATCAACTGTTGAGCCATAAATGTCGAATTTCTTAATGCCAAGCTTATCAGCATTATCCTTAGCAGAATTTGCAATCTCTTTGATATTCGGCATAGTTAATTTGAGATTTGGGATTTGAGATTTGGGATTTTAAACGATTCTATTTTTGATATTAAAGTTTGGATTTTGGATGTTATAGCCGTAGTCACACAGGTTAGGACATTTTGAAAGGGTGAAAGCTAGGAATAGTAATAGTTTTACCTCCTGCCTTCTGCCTTCTGCCTCCTGCCTCCTGCTATATGACTTATATTTTTAAACGAATAACTCGTAATGCCAGTTGCTTTGTTCTAGCCGGAAAATCCGGCTCAATCACAATCCAAAATCCAAAATCTAAAATTCTTATCGTCCCCCTACAGTAATAGAATCAACCTTGATGTGAGGTTGTCCGACTGTGGTGTAAATACTGCCACTGACTGAGCCACAAAAACCTGGTGCAATTTCCAAATCTTGAGAACACATGGAAATTTTATTCATAATTTCCTTGGCTTCACCGATGAGAATTGCTCCCTTTAGTGGTTTGGTAATTTTGCCATTTTCAATTAAATAAGCTTCATCAACACCAAAATTAAATTGACCTGTAGCACCAACGCTACCACCACCCATCTTTTTACAGTAAATACCTTTATCAACAGAGGCAAATAATTCATCATTGCTATATTCGCCAGAATCAATATAAGTATTACGCATCCGGCTAGCAGCGGCATAGGTGTAATTTTGGCGGCGTCCACTTCCAGTTCTGGGGTGTCCGGTGCGTGCAGAACCTGTTCTATCTGCTAAGAAGTTTTTCAGAACGCCTTTTTCAATTAAGAGGGTTCTTTGAGCAGGCATACCTTCGTCATCCATGTCAATAGTTCCGAAGGCATTTTCAGAGCGCCCTTCATCCCAGGCTGTCAAACTTTCATGAGCAATTTTTTCGCCTTTTTTGTCAGCAAAGGGAGTAGTGTTGCGTTCAATTTGAGTGGTTTCGAGCAGGTGTCCGCAAGCTTCGTGGAAGATTACGCCGCCAAAGTGATTGGCCATAATGATCGGATAAGTACCCGATTCCACGTAATCTGCGTAGAGCATTTTTCCAGCCGATTCTGCAATTTTTTCGGCGGCTTGTTGAGAATCCCAGGTTCTTAAGAAGTTGGCATCACTAGTGTTACCCGCGCGATCGCCAATTGAGGTACGATTAGCACCATCAGCACACAACAAGTTAAATCCTACTGACTGGGTAAGGCGAAGATCACGCGCAAAAGTTCCGTCACTAGCGGCGATTAAAACTTCTTGCCAATCCCGGAAATAACTAGCACGGCGCGATTGGACGTGGCTAGCTTTTTGCTTCAGGTGGGCTGTACCATCTAAGAGGATTTCTCCCATTTCTCGGATGGAGCTACACATCGGTAGCCATGCATCTTTACCTCTTTTGGTAGCGTAATCTCTGAGTAATTCCAGGTTAATTTCTGGGATGAAAGCTTTAGCACTGGGTAGTTGTAATCCCAAAATAGAAAGACCTTTTTCTAAGGCTGCTTTCAAACCGGAAAACGAAAGGTCATTAGTGCTAACGTAGCAGTCAGCTTTGCCGCGAAATACCCTGACTCCTGCACCTGTAGACAAACTGGGTGAAATACTCGTGATAGCGTCATCTTCTGCAAGAGAACTAATATAGTTGCGACGCTCTAAAAATAATTCGATGAAGTCAGCACCAGCGGCGCGTCCTAGTCCCAGAAGGGTAGCCAGGGGGGCTTCCCAGGTTTCATCGAAACGCTCTGGTGTGGAGGAATATTGGAGAGTGGGAAGTTGATTCGAGAGAAGTAGCGTACTTGTAAGCATGAGTAGCCTCGTCTGCTGGCGTAGTTCAGAGATTTGACTGAAAAATCCTAGTGTGTTCAGTCTAACAAATGAGCAAAAACCACAGCTGGTAGAAAAATGTGTGGATTTCCCTCCTCTTCGGCAATATTTTGGCCAATCAGGCTACAGACTAGCAATTTAGGACTATTTGAAAAATTCAGAAGTCAAAATTTAAAAGCGGAGCCAAGAAAGCTCCGCTAAGAGTTTAAGTGTAAAATGAAATACACTTGTATACATTTATCTGCTACTCTTCTCACCGAAGGGAGTTAGAGTCAAACAGAATAAATTCCATCTATGGCGAGAATATAGAAGCTTCTTGACAACTAACTCATGTTAAATATGCAATTTTGTTTGCTGATTAACTTAATTTAATCTAGATTCTTCTTCTCAGGTTTATTTACGATTTCCTATTTTCAGTGGAATTCTGACTGTTTCTTGCTCTTTGAAAGTCTGACTTAAATTGGAAGTTGGCTGTGTTGATGCTAAATTCTTAAACAAGAGCTTTAGTGTTCGAGTAATAGTTTTAAGAATTTTCATTTTGCTAGCAGTCGGCTTTTGATCGTATCTCAAAACCATTGGAATTTCTACGATTTTTGGTTTGAGGGGTTTGGCTTTTAACAGTAAATCTATCATGCAAGCAAATCCACTTTCAGTAAATAGATTGTCGCCATAATATATGTCCAGTTTACTGAGGAAAGTACGGTTATACAGTCTGTAACCACAAGTGTAGTCTTTTACCCCTGGTACACGGGCAGCAATTCTGAAAAGCCAGCTGGCTCCGTAACTCAGCAGCTCTCTAAATTTTGATAAGCCTACGACTTTAGAACCTTTTCGATATCTAGATGCGATCGCAATATCATAGCAACCAGCTATCATAGTGTCATACATTTTTATTAACAGTTCTGGTGGTTGAGTATTGTCGCAATCCATCGCTGCTAGAAAATCACCTTCTTTAGAAATTTCTAAGAAAGTTGTAAAACCTGTTTTAATTGCTTGACCTAAACCAGCATTTTTGGGATGTTGGACTAATTTTAGTAATATCCCTAGTGATTGAGATTCTTCTAAAGCAGTCTGAGCAGTTCTATCGCTACTGCCATCATCGACAAGAATCAGTTCTATATCTATATTAAAGATTTGCTGCAATGTTTGAAACTTTTTGAACAAGGGTCGAATTGATTCTTGCTCGTTATATGCAGGTAAAAGAACAAAAAGACTCATAAAAACCTCGTGTGATTTTTCAAATAAAATGTGATTACCAAATTTAAGAATTCAGTAATGGTGATTTTTTAAGAAATTCATCGACTTGTCGAACTACTGCGTTGTTATTGACGCTATCATTGACCAACTGTGAAGTATTGACAACGAAAAAATCGTTGTTTTCAGTACTCACTTTGGGAACAAGGCTTGAATAATTTAAAACTTGTAATGGCTGTACTTTTATCGCTCGATTAATATGTACCGCTACAATGTCATCTGCCTTGAGTTCAGGGAACATTGAACGTATACCTTGGAAAAATATTGGACGTAATTCGTCATCTGGTTGTTTTAACAACGGATCAGTGGAAAGTATATATTTTGGTAGAAATGTAATGTGATATCCTGCTGTTTCTTGTAAAGAAACTAAGTTACTCATACCGATAACTCCGGTAAAAGGAATATTTTTATCGGCAATATTTACTACGTAATAAGGAATTAGAGGCTTACGAGTAATAAGTACCATGCAGATTACACCCAGGTATTCTACTGTTTTACCAGTGTCTGAAACTTTTACCAGTCCCTTCGCAGCAACCTGTTGCAAGATATTAACTGGGCCAGTAAAAATGACTTTATCAAAATGCTCTTTTTTACCCTGATATTCTACCCACATTCCACCTCCTGGATGAGGTGCGATATATTCTACTGCAACACCTTTGTGGATATGACCTCCAGCTGCGTAAACTAATTTTTCTATCCGATCAAAAACAGTTTTATAGCCGCCGGAGACATAACCAAGTTGTTCTTTATTTAATGAAGAATCCCGCGCTGAAAATAATCGTTTGATATAAGCCCAGATAAAAACTGCCGAGATTCGCTTATAGTTTTCTCCTAATTTGGATAAAAGTAAAGGTTTCCAGAGCTTTTCGTATGTGTTTTTACCGCCGAGTTTCAATAGCCAATCTTCAACTAAAATCTTCTCTAAGCGCCGCCAGTTATTAAGGCGTGAACCATACAGTAGAGTAAAAGCTAATCTGATTTTACCTATAAGTCCAAATAAAGGAAAGCGCAAGAATTCTATAGTGCTACTAATAGAATAAAACTTTTTGTTGTCATAAAAACCTGTTAAACTTCGATGCCAACGCAGTTTATCTCCTAGACCAATATCTCTGAGGAAATTGATTAAGTTAATATCAGAAGGTAGGATAACGTGATAAAAGCGATCCCAGGTAAATAACCCGTAATCATGATAGGTTGTAAGTCCACCAAGCTGCTTGTTGCTATCAAATACAGTAACTGTATGTCCTTGATGTGAAAGACGTTGAGCTAATACTAGCCCGGTTATGCCTCCGCCAACGATGCCTATATTCATAAATTAAATTTAGATTTTGTGAGATTTTTTTGAGAATGATATTCAGAAAAAGTTTATATTAATAATCTGATTTATTGCCTATGTAGCTATTAATGTACAACTAAAATTACGCCAGTTATAATAACGGAAATTCCTAACCATTGGCTAAACACAACTTCTTCTTTTAAAAGATAGTGAGAAGCAATTGGTACAAATGCATACATTAATCCTAAAACTGGAAACGCTTGACTTAGAGGAATTGTCCGCAATACATAAAGCCACAATAGAGTCATAAATGCATAGCAGATAAACCAAATCAAAAAATAACGAGATAGTAAAAGATTTTTGAGAGATCCGCTTCCTTCCTTAGTAGAGCTAGAAATGTGAAGTCCGTACTTGAGTGATAGTTGAGCTGTTGTTCCAAACAAAACAACAAGTATTAAATTTATCCAAGTAAAAGTACTCATGTTCAGCTTTTTAATTAAATATAAATTTATCTAAATTTGAGCTGTTTTATAGGATTGACTACTAAAAGAACACCCAAAAAAATAGTGATAACTCCTGCTATTCGAGTTAATGTGATCACTTCGTGAAAAAAGTAGTATGAACCGAAAAGTATACCGACATAATTTAAACTAGTGAGTGGATAAGCAATACTCAACTTTACAGAGCGTAGAGCCAATATCCAATTTACTATTCCTAAGCAATAGACAGTAATAGCTAATGTTAGTTTTTGAATAAATTCCCAAGTAAATACTCCCTCATCTGTATGACTCATAGTATCTTTCATCAACAATTGCCCACAAATACTAAATAAAATACTGATGAATAAGATAATATAAGGAATTATTTTAAAGTTTGAGATTTCAGAGATAGATTTCATCGTAATTTTCCTTAATCAAGATAGTAAGTATTAACTAGACATTAAATAGCTATCTATTGTTTAAAATATTTTATGTCTCAGCAACACTTTATCTACAATTTGACCTTCACTTCAGTAAATAGACAACAAAATTAGGAAGGCTATGTTGAAGTGACTGAGATCAAAACGATCGTTGAAAGTCATGCTCTAGAGTTAAAAATTAAATACCATGTAATTTCCAAGATGGTTGCTCTATCATGGCAATTCGATATGATTTAAGTAAAGCACGCTTAATTGCTTTACTGGATTTGACTCCCCAGCAAACTAGTTTATTGCTTGATAATTGGTACAATCAATTTAGAGTTTGTCAAACTGTAAATTACAGATATTTTCTATGCTACTCAAGTTTGCTCCAATACTATTTTTAGAGCGATCGCGACAATTTAGTAGTAGATGCAGACATAAGGAAACCTGAGAACTTCGTCACAAGTTCTCTCCATATACACAAAGTTTGCAGTGTGCGCAGATGCAACCCATCGTAGACATTGCTGATGCTGAACTCTGATTACACCCACATATTCAACAGATGCACCCAAATCAAAATGGATTGCCAGAATTTTTGATTAATCCATTCATTAACTTTCATCAGTTGTATCTTCCTGTATAAATCTTTTGAAGATACTATTGATTAAGCTTCTCAAGCTATAAAACCTAGCTCGATTGAGAAATATTCTCTATTTGCTCCAGGAAAGTTGAAATGTACTGACATATCATAAAAATTCTCCCGGCTCACAGACATATTTTTAATCTTGGCTGGCAATTAAGCCAATTTATAAAAGTAAAGGTTTTTACTCAGATTGAGTATGTATACGTGCTCTTTTTGGGTATGGGAACACAAGAAGTAATATAAGTCTGACTGGCTGCGTAAATCATAGACAAATAAATCAATCTACAGTAATACGCTTTACAGGTTTATGGGGAATTTTGCTGAATGTCCAAATGGAGCTTCTTGAAAAAAAATAGCTAATGCAAACTAGCGTTGGCTAATCAACTTTAAAGTTGACGTTACTTGCATTGGATTTGAGATATTTCTACATCATTTAGTATTATGGTTGTTTGATTTTTCATCCTAATTTTGAGTAGACTATTTTCTCCAAATTTATTGTTACATGTAATTACTTACTAGAATACCATGAGAAAGACATGTTGCAAATTTATCGTCGTACTTTATCAAAATTTTATCTACTAACAAATACACTTAAACAAAAACTTCATAAAATAAGATTATAAAATTTTGTGTTGAAAATTTGGATATGATGAAGCAACTTCTGGGTATTAAACTTGTAGAAGTAAGGATTTAGTATCAGACTCAATAAATGCAAAGCTAAGAGTTGATTAAAGGAAAATTGAAACTTGATTAACAGTACTTGTACTGTTAATATAATACAATCCTACACTGAATTATAACCGGAATTTTAGATAATAATCGAAAGTTTGAATTGTGTTCTTCTATTTATCCACAAAAGTGCCTATCTAAATTCATGTATCTTAGACATAGCTAGTAAGTGGGTGGGAAAAAACACAACTATATTAATAAAAATAAATGAGGTTAAAACCCTCTTATCTTCTGCTTTCTGCCTCTCTTCTTCTGTTTCATCCCAACTATAAATATTTACGCCGTCCTATTTAGTTTGTCAATTTTCCCTGGCTGGGTAGAGGTTTTTTTATTTTTTGGACTCATTATCCTCGCAAAAATCTGTTAGTAATGATTAACAATCCAAATTAAATCTGCCAGGGTGCTAATATTAGACTTAAAATCAAGCTAATACCTGCAAAGTATGCAATTTCATTAGTGCTCTTTTTAAACAAGTAGGCAGTAGCTAACAGTATATAATGGTATAAAGAAAAACAACGCTAAGTTGTTTGGGCTGGATAAGGGTTTCTCTGGGTTGTTTTCTTATTGTTTGGACTCACTATCCTGCAAAAGTCTGTTGGTAATGACGAAGACAATGATTAATAATCCAAACTGAATCTGCCAAGGTGCTAATACTAAACTTAAGATCGAGCTAACCGCTGCGAATACACCTGCAAGATATGCTATCTCATCAGTACTCTTTTTAAAGAAATAGCCAGTAGCTAAAGCAGTACATAGTGGTATCAAGAAAAACAAAGGCATTTTATTAACCTCTAAACTAAAGGTTGCAGTGTTTTTAAAACAAATTTTTTGGAAGTGTGGTTAATTTTACATCCAATGAGGTTTTGCCTACAATAGTCAAGCGAAATAAATATTATAGAAAATCAAGATTATGCAACGTCGTAATATTACGCCAATTGGAATAATTATTGCGACACATGAAGCGCCTAAAAGCTTGACAACTCTTTTTTGTGTGGTTGATGGTGTGCGCAGCAAGCTTTAAAAGTATGTATGAGGCGGTATGCGAAGTTGCGTAATGTTTAGGAATAGGCAATTCCTGTGAGTGATGCTATTTTTGCCGTTCTCGCAACTCAGCGTTACTGCGCTATGTTATGTAAATTCTCATTTGTCTAGGCGGATTGAAAGAGTTATTAGTTATAAAACTTGCGTAGATGGATTTTGTCTATTTCGCCAATTGCACTCTTATGAGCAATCATCTGGTAAATTATCTTAAACTTTGGCCTTGCGCCAGGATAAGGATCTAGCATATTACCTTTAGAAGTAGCATTTTCATTTTAGACACCTAATGCTGAACATTCCTCAACTACTGGCAACTGAAATAAACCTCAAATCCCATCAGGTGCAAAACGCGCTGGAACTTTTGGCGGAGGGTGCAACAATTCCCTTTATTGCACGTTATCGTAAAGAGCGCACTGATGAAATGAATGAGGTGCAACTACGCGAACTGGCCGATCGATATACTTATTTAACAGAACTGGAAGAACGAAAATCAGTGATTTTAAGTGCGATCGCCCAACAAGGTAAACTTACAGATGAACTCAAAGCCAAAATCTCATCCTGCTTACAAAAAACTGAACTTGAGGATTTATACTTACCCTATCGACCAAAACGCCGCACCCGTGCCACCATTGCCAGAGAAAAAGGACTCGAACCACTAGCAGAGTTTATCAAGTCACTAAATGTCAAAAATGCTGCAATTGCATCCTTGGAGGAAGCAGCAGCTAAGTATATTTCGGAAACGAAAGGAGTAAAAACAGCAGAAGAAGCACTCAAAGGTGCTGCTGATATTTTGGCGGAAGAAGTAGCTGAAAAAGCTGAGTTACGCGCATATATCCGCGACTATTTTTTAGAAGAAGGGGTCTTTGTTTCCCGGATCAAAGATGATTATCCTGAAGGTACAACCAAATTTGAGATGTACCGTAACTATCAAATTAGGGTAAAAAATATTGCACCCCACAATATGTTGGCGTTGTGTCGGGGTGAAACTGAAAAAATATTAAGCTTTGAAATTGCTTTCGATGAAGATACCCTACTTTACTATCTTGAGTCGAAAGAAATTAAAACCAAAGTACGGACAATTCGGGATTTTTATCAGGCGATGCTGAAAGATGCATTCAACCGTTTGATGAAAATCTCTCTCATGGGAGAGGTAATTTCTGAGAAAAAAGTTTATTCAGACATAGAATCAATCAAGACATTTGAAACTAATCTGCGGGAGTTACTGCTGTCTGCACCAGCAGGAATGAAACCAACACTGGCGATAGACCCTGGATTTAGAACTGGGTGTAAGGTTGCTGTCCTCGACCAAACTGGACAATTTTTGGAATATCAGGCGGTATTTCCGCACCAAGCGGCTGAACAACGACTCAAAGCTGCACAAACTGTCAAAAATTTGATTGAAAAGTACAAAATTGAATTAATTGCCATTGGTAACGGTACAGCGTCCCGTGAAACAGAGGAATTTGTCACGCAAGTATTACAAACTATAGAACGCAAACCAGTTAAGGTGATGGTGAATGAGTCTGGCGCATCTATATATTCTGCTAGCAAAGTGGCGCTGGAAGAGTTTCCCGATTTAGATATTACCGTGCGCGGCGCAATTAGTATCGGTCGCCGTTTGCAAGACCCTTTGGCGGAACTAGTAAAAATCGATCCCAAATCGATTGGTGTGGGACAATATCAGCACGATGTCGATCAGAAGTTGTTGAAAAAGAAATTGGATGAGACTGTAGAAAGCTGTGTTAACTACGTTGGCGTAGACTTGAATACCGCATCTAAAGAACTTTTAACTTCCGTCTCTGGGATTACGGTAACAGTAGCTAATAATATTGTCGCCTATCGTAACCAAAATGGAGCCTTTAAAAATCGCCGACAACTGTTGAAAATTCCGAAGTTGGGACCAAAAGCTTTTGAACAAGCAGCAGGTTTTCTGCGAATTCGCGGCGGTGATAACCCTTTGGATAATACAGCAGTGCATCCAGAGAGTTATTCTGTAGTAGAAGCGATCGCATCCGATCTAAATGTGCCATTAAATCAGGTAACACAAATTGCCGAAAAACTAAAAAAGACCGACCTGAAGAAATACGTTACCGATAGCGTTGGCGAACCCACACTACGCGACATTCTTAGCGAACTAGAAAAACCAGGTAGAGATCCTCGTGCTGAGTTTAAGTATGCCACCTTCAGAGAAGGAATTAAGGAAATCAGAGACTTAAAGGTAGGAATGGAACTAGAGGGAATTGTGACGAACGTCGCCAACTTCGGTGCTTTTGTCGATATCGGCGTACATCAAGATGGCTTAGTGCATATATCCCAACTTGCTGATAGATTTATAGACGATCCCAACAAAGTGGTCAAAGTTGGACAAGTAGTCAAAGTGCAGGTGTTAGAAATTAACGAAAAACTCAAACGGATTAGTTTGTCGATGAAAGCAGTTAAACAATAATTAGAAATAGCAGATGGCAGTTTATCAAGTCCGATTTATCAATCCTACACTTGGATTAGATCGCACCATTCCAGTACCAGACGATCAATATATTTTGGATATGGCGGAAGAAGCTGGTATCCGCCTACCATCTGGGTGTAAACAAGGCGAATGTTCTACGTGTATTGCTAAACTGATAAGTGGTGAAGTCGATCAAAGCGAGCAAAAATTCCTGCGTCCAAATGAAATACAGGCTGGTTATGTTGTTACTTGTGTAACTTACCCTTTGTCTAATTGCACTTTAGAAACCCATCAAGAACAAGTCTTATATAAATCAGCCCTTTATTATAAGCCTGAGTCGGGAAAATCTGGGTGATTTTTGCCTTGTGACATTAAATTAATCTTAAATTTTTAGGGCGCGTTAAGTTTGTTTAACGTACCCTTGAAAACATTGCAATGCGTTAGACTTCTTCAGAAATTAATATGCGTTATCCACAACCCTTATAGAGACGTAGTACTCCTATATCCAATGTCTAGGCGTACAGATGTACGCCCATAAAATGTATTTAGAATCGCTATAGTTTTATCAATGATAGACCTAATGGTAGAAAGAAATTCTATCTTGCAAGGGAGGAGAAACTTTAGCAGATAGTCAAAGATGATATAAGAAGTCGCAAAAAAAATCTCTAGTTATTAAGTAAAAACAATGTTGACTCCATTTTTAACCGCGCTAACTACAGCTTTGAGCCTATTGATTGTTGATATCGTTGTTCCAGGCGTTAATATTGCCAATTTCCCCGCAGCTTTGATTGCTGGTTTAGTAATTGGTCTAATTAACGGTTCAGTTAAACCAGTTCTGTCTGCTCTTTCCCTACCACTTAACTTTCTCTCATTTGGAGCATTTTCGCTCGTTGTCAATGGTTTGTGTTTTTGGTTAGCAGCAGTGCTAGTTCCTGGGTTCGGAGTTAGTGGAATTATTGGTTTCCTGCTTGGTCCAGTAATTTTAACTTTTGCTAACACCTTTATTAACAACTACTTTGTTGAAAGAAACCTTTTAACCAGCAGTGGTGATGTAAAGAATCAAGCTGAATTACCTTCTTCTAAATAAGTTAGAAAGAGTAGAAACGATAGTTCTTTTCATCAATTTTCTAACCTACATAAAATCTCCAAAGCTGGATTTCGTAATTCGGCATCTCAAATGTAATTAAACAAAATCACCAAATTGTAACATCATGAAATTAGTTCGTTTTGTTTTAGGTTTGTTAGTTCCTCCTTTAGGTGTTTTCTTGACAGTTGGAGTTGGCCCAACTCTGATTATTAACATTTTGCTCACAGTTTTAGGTTGGCTTCCCGGTAGTATTCATGCAATTTGGGTTATCGCCAAGCATGACGAGCAAGTTAATCAAGAAGGACGTATTTAATAATACGCGACAATAATTTTATAAAAGGATAATTGTTGTCTAACAATTATCCTTTTACTATTTTTTATAATCCGGTGCAATAGTAAACCCTTCATCCCCCAATTATTTATCACACAATTGGGAGAGAAGAGCTAATTTAAAAGTCCTTTGTTTCAACAAAATAGGGTGAGAATTCCCCACCCTATTTTTTCTAAATAAATTAAATGCCAAAGCAGTCTATTTCTGAATAGTCTCACGTTCTTTAACAGCAAGTTCCTTGTCTTTTGGTTCCTTATCTTTGAACAAGTCAGCCGCCGTTAAAAGTAACTCTCTTAAGGTTTGTTTGATTTGACGCTCTTTTCTTGCTAGAGATGTACCAGCTTCACCCAGTTTATCTTCTAGTTGCGATCGCTTCTGTTCTACCTGTACAACTACAGATTCTGCTTGGGGACGAGCTTTGTCATACCAGTGTTTAGCCTCATCTAAATAATCTTGAACTTCCATATTACGTCCGCCATAGCGTGCAGCCATGTTAGCTCGGACAATGGCTAGCTGTGCTTGCAGTTGTGCGTAACGTTTCTTTAACAATCCTACTTCTTCACTATCTTTAATAGCATTGACAGCAGAATCAATGGCAGTTTTGGTACTTGCAGGTTTTTCTTTACCCGCCTCTTCAATTTCTGCCAAAATTACATCAACCTCTTGCTGGAGTTGTTCTTCTTCACCATCTAGTTGAGCTTGCAGCCGCTTGATATCTGTCTGAGTTTGAGCAATGCTTTCGTGTCTTTTGCTATTAATTCCTTCCAGCGCTCCTTCAATGGAAGCTGTCACTTCATCTTTGAGTTCGCTGCCTTTTTCTTGAAAGTTTTCAATTACAGCAGAAACTGCATCTTTGACAATGCCACGAACTTCACCAGAACCTTGTTTAAACTCAGAAGCTACTTGAGAAACTGCGGATTTGACTATTTCTCGAATTCGCTCAGTTCTTAATTGTCCAGTTTCTTTTGCTTGTTGCAAATCGGCTTGAATTTGTTGCTTTATATTGTTAGGCATTTTCAACTCGTAGAATTTAACTAATTGGGATAAAATTTTCTAGAAATGTTCCTACATCCACATTATGACGTAGCCCGATTTGGCTTGGTACTTCCTTTAGATAGAAAATTTCAGCTTCAAAGAGGTGATGTGTAAGATGTTGACCATTTGTGAGATGATGAATATTTAGTGGTAGTAATTGGGAGTAAAATATGTGGCAAGTAAATATTACTTGTTCCAGTGATGCCTGGAAGATTTATGGTACTGAATTTAAAGCGATCGCAGCGAAATATCAAGGTGAATTGATTGGTTCCAAAAAAATGCCAGATGGTACGCGCATCATGTCTTATAAAATTGAGGATGTTAGCGATGCCGAAGCTTTTCAAGAAGATTGTGCAAATTTTGCGGGATTTACAACTGACTTTGAATCACTTTAGTATTGCTTCTAACACTTATATCTACAACCAGTACGTCCAAATCTGGAGAATTTAATTGAAAAAACTACTTACATTAGTATTAGTAACGTTTTTGTTATTAATCAGTACTTCTACTTTACCTGCTAGTGCGGCAGACACAGTTAACGGCGAAGAAATATTTAGTGTTCATTGTGCTGGTTGTCATATCAACGGTAGTAACATAATTCGGCGAGGTAAAAATCTCAAAAAGCCAGCGCTGAAAAAGTATGGCATGGACTCAATAGAGGCAGTTACATCTATAGTTACCAATGGTAAAAATAATATGTCAGCTTACAAAGAGCGTCTCAGCGAACAGCAAATTCAAGACGTTGCTGCTTATGTTCTCGAACAAGCTGAAAAAGGCTGGCGTTAATAAGTTAGGAGTTAGATAGACGCGATTAATTGCGTCTATACATTAGAAGTTATGAATTAGGAATTATCAGTTATGATTTATCTATTAGTAATTCTTAGACCTCCCTATTCCTAACTTTCCACTCCTAACTTGAAAATGAACTTACCCGCAGCTAGTCGTCTCCAATTTACTCCTGATTTGAACATCTGCCGCATATTAAATGGGATGTGGCAAGTCTCTGGCGCACACGGACGGATAAATCCCCAAGTCGCTATTGAGACTATGTTCAAATATGTAGATGCAGGCTTTACCACTTGGGATTTAGCAGATCATTATGGCCCCGCAGAAGATTTTATTGGTGAGTTTCGCTGTCAACTAATTGATACTCGTGGGAAAGATGCTTTATCTCAGGTGCAAGCTTTCACAAAATGGGTACCTCGTCCAGGCAAAATGACGAAAAAACTGGTTGAGGAAAATATTGATATTTCCTTGAGAAGGATGAATGTACAATCGTTAGATTTAATGCAATTTCACTGGTGGGAATATCAGGATAAAAATTACCTGGATGCTCTTAAATATATGGCAGAACTTCAGACTGAGGGTAAAATTAAGCATCTAGGTTTAACTAATTTTGACACGGAAAACTTAAAGATTATTACTGATGCAGGTATCAAAATTGTTTCTAACCAAGTGCAATTTTCCCTTATTGACCGCCGCCCTGAAGTTAATATGGTGGAGTTTTGTCAACAGCATGACATAAAGCTTTTTACTTACGGTACACTATGCGGCGGTTTGTTATCAGAAAACTATGTGGGTAAACCGGAACCGCGAGGATTTGATCTATCTACTGCTAGTTTGAAAAAATATAAAAATATGATCGATGCTTGGGGTGGTTGGCAGTTATTTCAAGAGTTGCTGGCTATCTTAAAAGAAATTGCTAATAAGCATAACGTAAGCATTTCCAACGTAGCAGTGCGTTACATTTTAGATCGGCCAACAGTGGGCGGTGTGATAGTTGGTGCCAAACTTGGGGTATCTGAACATATAGAAGATAACGCCAAAGTATTTAGTTTTAGTTTAGATACAGACGATCGCGATCGCATCAATGCAGTATCTCGTCAATCACGCGATTTGTATCAAGTTATTGGCGATTGCGGCGACGAATATCGGCGCTAATTTCGAGAAAAAGGGGCTTACGAAATTTTAGAGGCGATTTGTGCAGCATTGGCAGAAACCGGGGTAGAAAGTCGGCTGATTGTCACCTGTCGCTATTTGGAGAAAGACACCTTGCCACCTCATCGTCTGCATTTGGAATCTTTGGCAGTAACAACCAATACCTAATCTATTTTAAATTTCATCTGGTCGGAATTAAACACTACAAGCAATGTAGAGATTTTCGCACAGTAACGCAGAGCATTAATGATTACTCTGCGTTATTTTGCGTTAACAAACAGTACAAGACCTGTACGCTGGAAATTCTACCCTATCTAGTGCCACAGTTAAGCTAGTGCGCGTCTAAATTGGATATTTTTCGTCAAGACTGTGATTTGTCATTGATTATTCACAACAACTGATAAATGACTAATGACAAAGGACAAACTTCACGAATAAATAAGCAATTAAAATGTGTCACAGCCTAGCAATAATTGCAGTTTGCTCCAGAAGTTTAGTATGACAAAGGCATTCCCAAGCAAAGCAAGGCGCTTGAAAAGTACAAGAATCAAGTTGTTGAAGATGGGAACCTTCCTAATAACCCGTTTTATTGAAAGCTGGAAACGCTTCTTCCTGGGTGACACTGTTGATATTCGTCCCTCCACCTCTCCTTCCTTTGATGTCCGTCCCTCCTTAGCGGGCCCAGTCCTGAGTTTGGGTGGGGGAGGCCCCGATGTCGATGATGCTATCCAGTGGATGATTAACCAAGTTAGGGGAGGTAGTGACTCCAGCACTAAAGTTAATGTTGTAGTTCTCCGCACTAATGGTAATCACGATTACAATCGGTTAATTTATGCCATGAGAGGCGTAAATTTTGTGGAAACTCTTCTGGTTAGGGATAGACAAGAGGCAAACAAAGTTGAGATTTATGAAAAAATCCGAAATGCTGATGTAGTTTTCTTTGCTGGCGGGGATCAATGTCAATATATCCGCAACTGGAAAGATACTAAGCTTGAGGCTGCTGTTAAGTCAGTTTACCTGAAAGGAGGTGGTGTTGGTGGCACAAGTGCGGGTGCGATGATTCAAAGTGATTGCGTCTATGATGCTTGCGCTTCTTCTGAAAAAGGCATTGAAACTAGAGACGCACTCGAAGATCCCTACCGAGACATTACTTTTACTTACGACTTTTTCAATTGGAGTAATTTGAAGGGAACTATTGTAGATACGCACTTTGACAGGCGAGAAAGAATGGGTCGAATTATGACTTTCATTGCTCGTCAAATTAAGGACGGTGTATCTAGCAGTGTTTTAGGTATAGCGGTTAGTGAAAGTACATCGGTTCTTGTGGATAAAAACGGTTTAGTGAAAGTTATGGGTAGGGGTGCGGTATACTTTGTACTTGGCAATCATCTGCCGGAAGTATGCGAACCGCGAAAGCCTTTGACCTTTTCCAATTACAAAATTTGGAAAGTTCGCAGTGGCGACACCTTCAACTTGAGAAACAGACCAACTTCTGGGTATTATCTCAGGAGTGTCAAAAGGGGACGGATTGATTCAAATCCCTATTGAATGAGGAGCAAAGCTGTTTCATTCCCTAAGCCTTTTAGAGTGTCCTTTGTCAACATAATTCGTAATTCGTAATTGTAATTAGTGGAGCCTTGAACCCACCACTAATTGTAGACCGCTAAATTTTCAATTTAGCAGGGGCTATGACTCCAAGTAATTACGAATTAGTTGCTTAGGGTCTCGTCTGCGGTGGATTGGTGGAATTAGGAAATGGAAGAGTTGGTACAATTACAGGTACAGGCTTTGATTTTTCGCCTTGCAGTTGAATTTGGGCTTGATTGCGAGCATCTATTGCTTGTTGGTAATTAGGCTTATATTTTATTGCTCGATCGTAAGAAGCGATCGCATCTTGAAACCGTTTCAATTTTAATAAAGCATTGCCTCTGCTAAACCAACTTTCGGAATGGTCTGGTTTATAACGAACTGCCTTATTATAAGATGCGATCGCTTCTTCGTATTTCTGCAATATATATTGTGAATTCCCTAAGTTATACCAAAGCTGATAGTCATTTGATTTAATTGTTGCTGCCTTATTATAAAATTTTATTGCTTCTTCATAGCGTTGATTTTGATGCAGTGACCAGCCCAAATTATACCATGCTTGATAGCTTCTTGGGTTGTATTTAATTACTTGATTAAAAGATTCAATCGCGTCTGGATAACGTCGTAAATTCAGCAGTACATTACCTCTAGATAACCAAGCTTGATAATAGTTTGGCTGATATTGTACTGATTTGTCATAAGCTGTAAACGCATCTTGATAGCGTTGTAAATTGACTAATACATTCCCTAAGTTATACCAAGCTTGTTCGTAGTCTGGTTTTAAATCAACGACCTTTTGATAGGCGGCGATCGCTTCTTCATATTGCCGAGAATTTTGCAAAGCTAATCCTTTTTTATACCAAGCTTCATAATTATCTGGTTTGAGAGCAATCGCTTTTTCATAAGACTTAATTGCTTGGTCATATTGGTTTAAATTACTAAAAGCTTCACCTTTAGCATTCCAGACTTCTGAGTTGTCATTATTTAATTCTAAGGCTTTATCAAAAGAGGCGATCGCTTCTTGATATCGCTGTAAATTTCCCAATACAAACCCTCGTCCAATCCAAGCATCTAAATAATCTGGCTGAATTTGAATTGCTTTATCATAAGCTACTAATGCTTCTTTATATTTTCTTAATTTATTTAGCGTTTTGCCTTGACCATTCCAGCCTTTAGCATAATCTGGTCTAAGATTAACGGCTTTTTCATATACTTCTAGGGCATCTTGATAGCGTTGCAAATCAAAAAACGTATTTCCTTGTTTAGATAACTCTATAGCATTATTTGAGTTAATGTAATTCCAAATAAATATTGATGCAACTCCGCCAACAGCAAGAAAAAATATTGTTAGTAAAATTTTATTTAATATACCTTTTTTCGGTTGAGGTTTATTGATATTTTTTGGTGGAGAAGGAGGAGTTAAGGCTATTGTCTGAACAGGTGGTCGTGTTACCTCCTTCAGCGCTTGTAATGCCACAGTTGCGGAAGGATAGCGTTGCCGAAAGTCGTAGCAGACCATTTTATCTAAGAATTGAGCGAATTCTGGTGTTACTGTAGCTTTATCGTGCCAGATAATTTCGTTAGTATCAGCATCTTTTACTATTTCCTCTGCTGATAATCCAGTCAGAGCTTGAATAGCAATTATTCCCGCAGCATAGATATCACTGCTTAATTTTGGCGTACCATGAGCTTGTTCGCCAGGAATATATCCAGGCGTACCAATAGCTACTGTTGCTAGAGTTTGACCTTGGGGAGTAATAACTTGAGTAGCAATTTGTTTCACTGCACCAAAATCAATTAAAATTAATTTGCCATCTGGTTGGCGTCTAAGAATATTGTAGGGATTGACATCACGGTGAATTACATTCTGTTGATGGACAAATTCTAAGATTGTCAAAAGTTCTTGTAAAAGTGAAATAACTTCTTCTTGACTGAGGATTTTACCTGATGTTAATTCTTGACTCAGATTGTGACCTTCGATCAATTCCTGTACAAGATAGAATTCGGCATTTTCTTCAAAGTAAGCTAAAAGTTGAGGAATGCGATCATGAGTTCCTAATTTATACAGAACTTGTGCTTCTGTATCAAATAAACGCCTAGCTGTTTCTAAAGTTACTGGATCGCTTGCCTGGGGTTTGAGTCTCTTAACAACACATAGAGGTGAACCAGGTAATTGGGTATCACAAGCCACAAAAGTTTCACCAAAACCCCCACCTCCCAAGTTACTAATAATTTGGTATCTTCCTACAAGTGTGTTTCCTAGCATCTTGTTTGCCTAATTAAGTGCGATGCGATCTGATTTCAATCTTGCCACAGGTTGGGGGAATGGCGACTGGGAAAGATAAGTACCAATGACAAATGACAAATATATATGATTCCTATTAGTGATAACATTCGTTGTCGAAAAAAACCAATTATTAATTACTGGTTGATTGGCATTAACCTAGCTGTATTTTTATGGGAACTTAAATTAGAGTTTGGCGGTCAATTAAGCTATTTTGTCAATACTTGGGGCGTGATACCAGCGCAGATTAGTGGATCTGTTACCAATGCTCTCTTTTTCAATTCTGCTGCTTGGATAGTTGTCGTTTGGCGGGTATTTACACTATTTTTTGGGGTATTTCTACACGGAAGTTTTAGTCAAATATTAGGAAATCTCCTATTTTTGTGGGTTTTTGGGAAAACTGTCGAAAATCTTCTGGGACACAGACGCTATCTAGAATTTTATCTGGCTGCTGGGGTGGTGACAGGGATAATACAAGTTCTGGCTGAACCAAGTTTGACAGTTCCATTGATTGGGGCAAATGGTGCGATCGCAGCTATTTTAGGAGCTTATGTGATGAAATTTCCTAAAGTTAAAATTGACACTGTTTTGCCGCTAATAATCTTGTATATTCCTATTCAACTTCCAGCCTTTTTCTATATATTTTGGTGGTTTGTGCAACAATTATTTTATGGTATCGGTAGTTTAAATATTCCTCCTGTCGGCGTAAATCAATCGGGTGTTGTCTTCTTAGGGCAATTTGTGGGAATATTAATCGGTATAGCTTTCATCCGATTTAAAAAACAAATTTTCTTTAACTATTGAGTTCTACTGATGTCAAAAAACTCAATTTTGATTTTGATATTTTTAGCATTATTTACCCTACAATCAGTAAAAATCATATATACCTTTTGGCTGAAATTTAGAAACTGTTTATACCTAACAAAGTATATAAATAAGCCAAATGATTACGACGATATCTATATTAATCTTTATCTACCTTTTGATAGATACATTTGATAGTTGAAAAATTCATAGATCGAACTAGGAATACCTACTCTTCAAGTCGATATTATAAAAAATAAGCGGTGTGGAAGATGCAAAATATAGATAAAATTAACTTTAAACTCACTGATGAATTAGCAGTTTTGCGGCAGCGTGTAGCTGAGTTAGAGCAATCAGAAAAATATTATCAACAAAGGCAAACAGCGCTTGAGGAACAATTAAAAAAACTAAAAATAAAGTTGGTAGAAGCAGCAAAAGTTGAAAATCGTCATTTTAAAGTTGCTGATTGGCAGATTGAGAAGGAAAACTCTGTAAATCTCAATTTGTCAACAGATATGACACTACTTTTGCAGCAACTCCAACAAGAAATCGCAGTACGACAGCAGATAGAAGTAGTTCTTAAAGAGACTGAAGAACGGCTGAGACTAGCTCTAGATGTATCCCAAATGGGCTTATGGGATTGGAATATTGTTACTAATCAAGTTATCTGGTCGGAAAATTATGAATTGCTTTTTGGTCTAGTTCCAAGTAGTTTTGACAGCCCTTATGAGACGTTTAAAAAATGCGTTCATCCTGAAGATAGCCAATCTGTAATGCAAGCGATCGCCCACGCTTTCACACAAAAGACTGACTACAATGATGAATTTCGCATAGTTCGCTCAGACCAAAGTACACATTGGATTTCTGCCAAGGGAAAATTTATCTACGACGCTCAAGGGCAAGCGGTGCGAATGATCGGCGTTTGTATGGAAACTACTGTATGTAAGCAGGCAAAAGAAAGTACTCGCGAACTCACAACACAAGTCCAAGAACAGGCAAATATTTTAAATGCCATTCTTACCGCCTCAGTCGATCATATTTACATTTTTAATCGCCAAGGTTGTTATCAGTATGTCAGCCGTGATGGAGCAACTATATTAGGTTTAAATCCTGAAGATATTATCGGTAAAAGTTTGCCAGAAATGGATTTACCCTTAGACTTAATAACGCAGATAGATAATCAACGACAAGCTGTGATGAGAAGTGGCCAGCCGATTAAGGATGAGTGTAAATATGTTACCGCCGATGGGTTGCATTATTATGAATACATCCTCACACCATTAAGAAATTATCACCAAAGTATTGAAGGTGTAATCACTGTTGCTCGCGATATTACCGCACACAAACGAGCAGAAAAATCATTACGTGAAAGCGAAGCGCGATTTCGGCGTTTGTTTGAATCTAACCTGATTGGGGTCGCTTTTTGGACTGTGGATGGTTTCATTATTGATGCCAATGATGCCTTTCTGCAACTAGCTGGCTACACTCGTGAAGAGTTTGCTACTTTAGGTGGAATTAATTGGAGAGAACTTACTCCTGTTGAGTATCAGCATTTAGACGATCGCGCCCTTTTGGAGGTGCAAACCAGTGGAGTTTCCAGAATTTTCGAGAAAGAGTACATTCACCGCAACGGTAAGCGAGTAGCAATTGTTTTGGGGATGGCTTTGCTAAATCACTCCCAAGACAATGGTGTTGCTTTTGTACTCGATATTACCGATCGCAAATTGGCCGAGAAAGAATGCGATCGCTTACTTGAGTGCGAAAAGATAGCACGCCAACAAGCAGAAATCGCTAACAAAGTTAAAAATGAATTTCTGGCGGTTCTCTCCCATGAACTGCGAACCCCACTCAACTCCATTCTCGGATGGTCGAAAATGCTGCGGACTCGCAAGTTTGATGAAAAAACTACTCACCACGCCTTAGAAACCATTGAACGCAATGCTAAGTTACAAACCCAGCTAATTGAAGATTTGTTGGATGTATCGCGCATCCTGCAAGGAAAATTAAACTTGAATATCTGTCCTGTAAACTTGGTAATGGTAGTTGAAGCCGTTTTAGAAACAGTAAAACTAGCAGCACAAGCCAAGTCAATTCAAATTCAAACCGTATTCGATGCCAATTTGGGACAAGTTATGGGCGACTCAAATCGGCTACAACAAGTTGTGTGGAACTTGCTTTCTAATGCGGTAAAATTTACACCAATTGGAGGACGAGTAGAAATTCGACTCATGGAAGCTGATAATCAGGCTCAAATTCAGGTCAGCGATACAGGTAAGGGAATTAGCCTAGACTTTTTGCCTTATGTGTTCGATTACTTTCGTCAAGCTGATGGCACAACTACACGGACATTTGGTGGACTAGGTTTAGGACTAGCGATTGTACGTAAGGTTGTAGAAATGCATGGGGGAAATGTTCAAGCCGAAAGTCTTGGAGAAGGATTGGGTGCAAGCTTCACTGTCGAGTTACCGCTTTTGGTTAGAAGCGAACAGTTTCGGGATGACGAGAATCAGTCTTCAGATTTTCAGCCTGAGTCGTTACTGCTTTCAGACACTCAAGTTTTGGTAGTGGACGACGAACCAGATATCCGCGATTTAGTTAGCTTTATTTTGCAAGACTACGGCGTACAAGTAACTGCCGTATCATCAGCACAGGAAGCACTACAAGCACTATCTGAAGTGATACCAAATGTTTTAATTAGCGATATTGGAATGCCAAAAACAGACGGTTATATGCTGATGCGTGAAGTGCGATCGCGATCGCCAGAGCAAGGAGGAAACGTACCAGCGATCGCTCTAACGGCTTATGCAGGCGAAATGAATCAGCAGCAAGCATTAGCCGCAGGATTTCAAATGCATATCTCCAAACCAGTAGATCCAGATGTATTGGTGCAAGCGCTCATCGATTTGATTCAACCAAGTTAATACTAGATTGGTGCCCGTCGGCTGTCTATCACTTTAGTGTTGTACGATATCTACTGCTTTCCTGCTAGACTCTGAATAGCCCTTATGCTTTCAGAAATTATGGCATCTGTTGAGCAGATTATGAAAGAAGCCTTAACTTTGCCCAGTGCAGCGAGAGCATTGTTGGCAGAAAAGCTGGTTGAAAGTCTTGAATTCGATGTAGACGAAACACTTCAAACACTGTGGACAGATGAAGCCAAGAAGCGTAGAGATGAAGTTCGTAGCGGTGCAGTTTCACCCATTCCTGGAGAGGAAGCGTTAGCTAGAGTAAGACAACTTTTGGAGTAATGAAATAGGTTTTTCATCCAGCAGCATTAACTGAATACGGTGAAGCAGTCAAGTTTTACGCAGAGCGCCGAGTTGAATTAGCACAAGCATTTATTAATGCGGTAGAGGATGCAATTTTCCGAATTATTCAGTCACCGAATCGCTGGGCTGTTGTTGACGAAGACATTCGTCGATGTCTAACGCGCAAATTTCCCTATGGAATTTTATACACCATTGAGGAAGATTATGTTTTGATTTTGGCGGTGATGCACTGTAGCCGCGAACCGGGATACTGGAAAGAGCGTGTTCAAGAGAAACCATCAGATGGATAAAATAAACTTGAAATAAGTAAATTTCTAAATTAGTGAGGCTTGCTACGCAAACTAATTAGCAGGCGATCGCTCCTATTTTACCAACACCAAAAAGTTATCGCCTTAACAACGAGGACGCGTACCAGCGATCGCTCTGACGGCTTATGCAGGCGAAATGAATCAACAGCAAGCATTAGCCGCAGGGTTTCAAATGCATATCTCCAAACCAGTAGATCCAGATGTATTGGTGCAAGCGCTCATTGATTTGATTCAAACAAGCTGATATATAGCAGGAGGCAGGAGGCAGAGGGCAGTTCTTGCTGGAGGTAAAACTATTGCTAACATCTAGCATTCACCGTTTCCAAATGTCCTAACCTGTGTGACTACGGCTATAAATAAGCTTTTTAGAGGTTTTCCATAACTTTAGTTTTGCATTATTAATATTGTCAGCCCTCAAAACGCGATCGCTCAGGAACACTACTAAAGGTACTAGTTATCCCTTTGAGAATCGCTATAAAATCACAAAAGGGTCTTCTAGGTTTGGATGAAAATGACTGAGCAACGTGATGCTGACTTACCATCAACTGATTCTCAGCAATTGAGCGAACCGATCGACAAAACGATTACTAAGTCGGTTGATAATTCCTGGACAAATCAGATTACTGGTGTTTGGAACAAAGCAACAACACGTCTAACGCAAATCTTACCCGTAGAACAACTGGCACAGACAGTTCTCGAATGGTTTAGTGTGAGCGATACTCAGGTTGCGGAGATTTTAGAGAAAATCCGAGCCGAACTGCCAACCACAGAAGCGCTCTTAATTGGTAAACCCCAAGCCGGAAAAAGTTCCATTGTCCGAGGATTGACGGGAGTTTCTGCTGAAATTGTCGGTCAAGGATTTCGCCCACACACGCAACACACCCAGCGCTACGCCTATCCTTCCAATGACCTGCCGTTACTGATTTTTACTGACACAGTAGGGCTGGGTGATGTCAAACAAGATACTCAAAAAATTATTCAGGAGTTAGTTGGCGATTTACAACAGGAAACTCGTTCCGCCAGAATCCTGCTTTTGACGGTTAAAATAAATGATTTTGCAACTGAGACGCTACGACAAATTGCTCAACAACTGCGTCAGAAGTATCCAGACATTCCCTGTCTGCTGGTAGTTACCTGCTTGCACGAAGTTTATCCTGCTGATACCGTCGATCATCCTATTTATCCGCCAGATTATCAGGAAGTCAACCGCGCATTTGTTGCCATGCAACAAGCTTTCGCAAAAATAACAGATCGCTCTGTACTCATTGACTTTACCTTAGAAGAAGATGGCTACACTCCGGTATTTTATGGCTTAGAAGCGCTACGAGATTCCTTAGCAGAACTACTCCCGCAAGCAGAAGCACAGGCGATTTATCAACTTTTGGATCGAGAAGAATCTGGGAAGCAACTTGGCAACCTTTACCGAGATGCTGCCCGCCGTTACATTTTGCCATTTGCGATTATGTCTGCCACCCTCGCTGCTGTACCTCTGCCATTTACCACAATGCCTGTACTCACTGCCTTGCAAGTATCAATGGTGGGTCTATTGGGTAAATTATATGGGCAAACAGTTACGCCATCTCAGGCGGGAGGAGTTGTCAGTGCGATCGCAGGTGGTTTTCTAGCACAGGCAATTGCGCGGGAGTTAATTAAATTTATCCCAGGTATTGGTAGTGCGATCGCCGCCTCTTGGGCAGCCGCCTACACTTGGGCACTAGGGGAAGCAGCCTGTGTTTACTTTGGCGATTTAATGGGAGGTAAGAAACCCGATCAACAGAAAATTCAGTTAGTGATGCAAGAAGCATTTAAAGCGGCGCAAGAACGGTTTAAGAAAATCGAACGTTAGGGGTAGTTGTTGGGGTTTTCAACAAGTGAATAAAAAGTCGCACATCGCGTTACATACTGCGATCGCATCCATAGCAATCCCACTACTTAATGATCGCTCTTCATTTAGTCTAAAATCCAATTATTAACAATTCACACTTAAAAAGTGAGGAATGCGCTTTGACAAATTCTAATTCCCTACTTTTATGGTAAATGCTTTAAGTTCATCAAAACAGAGCGCCTGGGTGTAGGATGGTATATGCCAAAATCACAAAAACTAGAAGAAACTTTATCTATCCTTGCCCAAATTCGACAGCATCCGACAAGTGAAGAAAAGATCATAATTTTACGCCAAGGGCTTAAGAGTAAATATTCTATAGTTGTTGCTCAAGCAGCCAAGATAGTCGGCGAATCCACTATCACTGAGTTGGTTGCTGATCTTGTAGAAGCTTTTGCTCGAATGATGGTCAAACCCACACAAGTAGACCAAAATTGTCTTGCCAAGAGAGAGATAGCACAAACACTGTATTACTTAGAATACAGCAATGAAAACCTTTTTCTGCAAGGGATTCGCCATGTTCAGATGGAGCCAGTATGGGAAGGACTTGAAGATACTGCTGCCCATCTTCGGGGTATATGTGCTTTAGGTCTGGTGAGAATGAACTACTCAAATGTAATGAACGAATTAGCCGATCTACTAACTGACCCTAAACCAGAAGCAAGAGTTGCTGCTGCAAAAGCGATCGCCTACACAGGAAATCCCCAAGGTGTACCTTTACTTCGTTTGAAAACCCGTATAGGCGATCAAGCACCAGAGGTGATTTCGGAGTGCTTCAGTGCTTTGTTACAACTAGCTCCAACTGATTCACTTGCTTTGGTTGCTGGTTTTCTTTTTGACCCAAAGGAAGAAATCTGTGAGTTAGCAGCATTGACGTTGGGTGAATCACGATTAGAGGAAGCATTTGATCTTCTCAGAAATTGCTGGGAGCAAACAAGGAACGTAGAACTTCGCCGCACATTGTTACTAGCAATTGGGATACTGCGACAAGATAAAGCAATAGATTTTCTAATTTCACTAGTGGCTCAAGCAAAAGACATCGATGCAAAAGATGCGGTTGCAGCGTTAGCTATTTATCGAGAAGACCGTGAACTGTGGCAGCGAGTTGATCGAGCTAGTGAACAAAGAGCTAATCAATAGGGACTTTAAAAGCACCGAGGATGTAGGGAACTGCGAAAGTCTTAGCTGATAGCAACTACTTATTTTAGGCGCAGTTCAAAATCTGTCTTCTACCGTGCAATATAAAACTGCCCTGGATGCAAGCCAGAGCAGTTTTTGATAGAAGTAAATTATATAGGGGACAATTAATGTTGTCTCCAGTTTAGCCATAGTAAATACTGTTATATAATACTATTCACCTCAATTTTCGTACTTTACGCAAAAAACGAATAATCTTGAAGTTGGCATTACAAAGGTTAAAAGCAAGCATTAGCCAGCGTAACTCCAGTTATATTCTACGGTGGATATAGCCCTACGTAATCTATTTGTGAACAATTAGTAAGGGCGCACAGCTATTAAAGAAGAACACTATATTGTTTTTCTTACACCTTCTCTTTTGCTGCTGGCACAATGCCAAACTTATTTAAACCTGCATCGATTTCTCTAAGTGTCTTAAAATCCTCCTCTGGTAAAGCATAGCTGCTAGTACTTAACAAACCCCCACTAACAACAGGCTGCTTTTCTAAAAAAGAGAAAGCTTGGCGAAACTGATGCGCTTGGGCTTTAATTGGTGAATCAAAGTGGCAGGGAATTATCCACTCAAAGTCCCAACTTGCAACTTTATCAGCCCAGTCAATGGTTTCCCTTGGTGCGCGGTTGAGAATCAACGTTTGTAAAATTGGTGCGACAAACAAACGTCCATTCCCTCGCAGAGCATCAAACGATCGCTGCCAATCTAGATGCCATTTAAAGGGATATAATCCAAAATAAGCTTTTCTTGAGCGTTCTGGGGCTTTCAAGGAGTCTTGTAACACCTGACCCCATCGGCGTATATCTAATGCGCTTGGTTGGAAGTACAAAGCAAACAGACAGATGCGCTGCCAACCCTTACGGCGATTTATCTGATTATCTACAACAATATCAGAAGCGTAATCCTTGGCATGGAATAATAAAGGATATGGATCTAACAGAACGATCGCAGGTGGATCTTCTGGAAGCGAAAGCACAGAATCTGTAACTAAAAGAGTATGCGATCGCTTGTGGAAAAAAGCAACTTCCGCAAACCTACCAGGGCCAAGACCGATGGGGCCTAGCATTGCATAATCAAATTCATTAGCAAAAGGTGTTTTGCTGCTATCTTCTGGAAGTACTTGAGTTCGTTTTGGGGGTAAGCCAAGCCAGCTAAGGGGGAGATTTAGCGGGAAACTCCACTGATGCGGAGCCACAAACACTTGTGCAGTCGGAAAATATCTAGCAAAGGGACCAACGAAAACTTTGTGTTCTATAGCAGAGATAGTTGGCAGAATGATGTACAAAATATTGCCATATTTTGTCACCAACTCATTCACAAGTCTGATACACTCTGGAGTTGGGGCAACAGGCGCATAGACGAGAAGACCCCCGGTTTCCAGCTTAATAACAGTCATGCGAATCGGTACAACGACGTAGAAAATGCCTTGAATCTGGTCAAAATTCCAGATTGTGTCCTTAATCACTTCTTGACGAATTGTCTGCCGCCTACCATAAGGGTAGAGTGGCACAACAGGCCATAATCCCCAAGAAAAATCCTTTGGATAAATCTGTTGTGTATTGACTATGCCTTCATCATCAGCCACTCTACAACCCCCTTCAAATTCCTAATACTCAAATAAATTGTTTTTATTTGCTCTCCACGAAGTTGAAGTTTAGCAAATTGTTGAAATGATAATACTATTTTGTAATTCGTAATACCCGCCAAAGGTAAGAAGTAAGCTACGTAGTTAGTAATTCATAATTAATAAGAATTAGATTGATCGGGATTTTCAGCTTTGAATCTGTAGGTTTTTTTTGCAAATTGTATAACCTAGCTTTTAACGAAACTAATAATATAGGACTTACGCAAAATATCTCTCAAACTCTGATTTCTCCATGCCGCGCCAGTTGCTTTAAGTCTCTTAACCGCAAGGGCGCACTGGCTTCTCTGTGCCTCGGCGGTTCGTTATTTCGTAACTTGTGCGTAAGTCCTACTAAATTAGCGATCGCCACAGTGAGAAAACAATTTAAAAGGCTCAAGGCTGAATAGTCTTCGCCGACTGGTTAAATAACAAATTTCGTAACTTATCTGGATCGAGCGCTTCAGTTTTGAATGTTTCTGCTTTTTCGTAGGCGCTAATTGTTGCTGGACGCGCTTTAATTGTCTCAAACCAGCGCTTGAGATGAGGAAAATTCTCTAGATTTTGACTTTGGAGTTCATGGGGCACTATCCAGGGATAAGCAGCAATATCAGCAATGGAATAATCGCCAGCTATAAATTCTTTATCTGCTAGTTGCTTATTCAGTATTGCATACAAGCGTCCTGTTTCATTCACATAGCGGTTAATGGCATATTCAATCTTTTCAGGAGCATAGACGCTAAAGTGATGATTTTGTCCCGCCATTGGCCCTAGCCCTGCCATTTGCCAAAATAACCATTGTAAAACTTGAGTGCGATTACGTAAATCTTGGGGGATTAATTTCCCGGTTTTTTCTGCCAAATATAATAAGATTGCACCAGACTCAAATACCGAAATTGGCGCACCTCCATCTGCTGGCTCGTGGTCAACGATCGCAGGCATACGGTTGTTAGGAGAAATCTTCAGAAATTCCGGCTTAAATTGATCTCCAGCCCCAATATTCACAGGAATTATGGTGTATGGTAAGCCAACTTCTTCCAAGAAAATTGTGATTTTATGACCGTTTGGAGTTGCCCAATAGTAAAGTTCAATCATGGTTCTTTTCCTAAAATTGCGCGATTGTTTTGTAGGTTAATAGTGTGTTACAGACATTTCTTATCTTAATTACGAATTACGTAGCTTGCTTCTCACTTTTGGCGAGTATTACGAATTAGGAATTAGATTGCGGTGATTTTGCGATCGCAGCCCAAACTCTATGATGAACCTGAAGAATTGGTGGAGAATATCTTGTTTCAAGCAATGTTGCCAATTCCTGGTCAAATACTTCTACTTTTTCTGGTGTCAAGCTGCCTCCCACACCAGCACTCGCCCGAACTCGTCCTCGCCAGTCTTCGTGTGAATAAGATACAAATACATCATAAGAAAATGTGCGGATTTCTCGAAAACCTCCTTCGCCAATATCTTGTAACCACTGGGGATACAATCCGTTACCGCCGCCTAGATTCCATGCGGAATTATGAGCCTCGATTAGTTGTTCTGTTGCTTCAACTACATTACCTTTTAAGGGTATCCAATCAAAATGTGCAATCGCCAGCGAGCCATTTCTTCTCAATATCCGAGTAATTTCCTGGACAGCACGCCGACGATCAAACCAATGCCAACACTGTCCTGCTGTCACCACATCTGCACTAGTGTCTGGTAACTCTGTATTTTCGGCAGTTGCGACTCGATAATCTACTTTCAGTTGGGCAGATTCACTTAACAGTCTCGCTTGTTCTAAAAGTGAGGCTGATGGATCTATAGCAATTACATAAGCACCTCTATCGGCAAAGCCGCGCGCTAGTGTTCCTGTTCCTGTGCCGAGATCAACAATATTTTGCCCTGGTAAACCTATGCCATATTCAGACAGTTTGTTAAATAATGAATTGGGAAAGCCAGCCCGATGTTTTGCATAATCAGTAGCAGTTGCACCAAAATCAATTTTCATACTTGCAAAACTATTTTTGTAACAATTGTTTAGGCTAGAAGTTCTCTACCCAAGGACGTAGTTCTACTTCATAAGTCCAAGCACTGCGGGGTTGGCGGAGAATGCTGAGATAAGTTTGAGCGATCGCATCCGGGTCAAGAGTACTATCAGGATTATCTACTGGATCTTGGCGGTCTGCGGAGCGGATTCCACCATCAATTATAAAATGCGCTACATGGATATTTTTTGGTGCTAATTCTCTAGCAATACTCTGAGCCAAACCGCGTAGTGCAAATTTACCCATTGCAAAGGGAGCAGACAGAGCATAACCCTTAACACTGGCTGAGGCTCCAGTAAAAAATATCGCACCGCTACCCTGCTGTAAAAACCTTTTGGTAGCAGCTTGAGCCACAAGAAAGCCACCAAAAGCAGTGATATCTAGGGTTTTTGCCACTTCACCAGGGTCTAGATCGACAAGAGGCCCCCGCACCCGGAAACTGGGATTGTAAACGACAATATTCGGGGAACCGACTTTATTATCAACATCAATAAATAACTGTTCTACTTCATCTAGCTTTGAGACATCAGCAGCGAAACTAACCGCCCCAATTTCATTGCTCAATTGAGTCAGTTTTTCAATTTGGCGAGCCGCTAAAGCTATGGTAAATCCTTCTTTAGCAAATAGGCGAGCTAAAGAAGCACTCAGTCCATTACCTGCACCGATGATTAAAGCTGTTGTTGCCATAAATTCAGTTCTCCTTGTGAGTACAAACCATTAACAGGGTGTTTGAAAAGTTATGAGAGGTCAGATTTCATGCCACCAAAGACTCAATAGGCTAGGAATTGCCCAAATATACTGGATTTATTTGATACCACGAATTATCAGCCAAGCTCCTCCAGAGGAGATCAATAACAACGGTGTTAACCAATCACCCCAACGCACATATAAAGTCTGTGTCTGTCGTCGATAAATTGTTTCAGCATGAGTTTCGTAGGTATTGTATCCAGACATCCATAAAGTTTTGCCATGAGGATCTACAAAAGCTGAATATCCGGTATTAGTTGCTCGTGCTGACCAGCGATCAATTTCAATTGCCCGCATGATATCCTGTGCATGATGCTGGAATGGCATGGATGCAGTGTAATGAGCATCGTTAGAAGAACTGAGAATAAATTGCCCACCCGCCGCCGCTTGACGGCGAAATTGTTCGGGAAAAGCAGATTCATAACATATACTAGCGATCGCCCGGCCAAAAGGAGTGTCAAATATCTGATTTGCTGAACCAGCAACTTGGTGTGCATCCAAAGGCGACAAGCGTTGAACTAGTTTGCCTAAAATTCCTTCAAAGGGAATATATTCTCCCAAAGGTACTAATTTAGCTTTGTCGTAGCGGCTGACAATCTCACCTTTAGTATTGAAAGTAAACAAACTAATTGTATAACTGTCTCCCCGTTCGCCAAAAGCCCCAATCCAAGCAACTACGCCTTTTTCTTTCACGGCTGCAACTAAGGCCGTTAAGAGCAAATTACGTTGGAAAATAGGTAAGGCTCCTTCTGGGGTGAGGACTGCATCTACACCTTGATTTGCTAAAGTTATATACCCACTGGTGTAATTTTCTTGAGCGCGACGAAACCCTTCGGAACTTCGTAAAAGTCGGTTCGGGATATTACCCTGAACAATCCCCACTTTTAAGGCTGCTTCTGGAGGTTGGACGATGGGACGGCTGTATAAGAAAAAACCGATGAGGTGTAAACTAATTAATAATCCTGTGGCAGTCGCTAAGTATTTATTAACGAACCGCAGAGGCGCAAAGAAGCCAGTGCGCCCTTGCGGTTCCCCGACTTGTTCGCTTTTAGCGTTCCCGTAGGGTAGCAACTGGCGCGATACAGAGGAAATCTTGGTGTCTTGGCGGTTTATATATGCTTCAGCAATAAAACCATTAACAGCAGCGATCGCTGCTGTTACAGTATTAGGGCCAGAGAGTTGACCAAGGTGTACAATTACGAGATTGTGCGGGCTTTGTGTGTAAGCAAGAGAACTCCACCACAAAGGCCCCGCACTCCACAGGCTCTCTAAGCCGCACCAGACAGATGTACCAATCAATACACGTAGCCACGGTTTTTGTCCGCTCAAGCGAACCATTACAGCTGCCCAAATAGTAAGGAATATCCCTCCCAATACAGTGATAAATCCCCAGCAAAAAAGGGTGATTGCCAAACTTGGCAACCAAGGAACGCCCAACCATGTCATCGGATGAATTCCGGTAATCCACCATAGGGCGACACCGTGATAACCGATACCCCAGAAGAAAGCAGGAGGGAATTGGTTTTTACCTTTGGCTGAAGAGATAACTAGCACCCATAAAGGGACTATGGCAATCCAAGCCAAGAACCATGCGCCGACAGGGGCGACGGTTAGCCCCATTAAAATGCCGCTACTTAAGGCAATCAAGTAAGGGAGTAAGGCGGTTAACCTCTCCCCCTGCTTTTTATTCAGCTTCTTCTGCATCGCCAGCATCAGGTGGAACTATTGCCACTCCAGTAATGGCGTCGTCTTCGTCTAAACGCTGTACTCTGACTCCAGTTGCCGATCGCGATTGGATAGAAATCGCATTCACCGCTTGACGGATGATGATACCGCGATTTGTCACCATCATGATTTCATCAGCATCATTGTTGACAATGCGTAGGGTTGCCAATTTGTCTTTAGTTTTGCGGTTTTTGAACTTGGTAGCCATTAAACCCTGACCAGCACGGTTTTGCAGGCGGAATTGGGCAACGGGCACGCGCTTACCATATCCTCCCATTGTAATTACCAACACCCAAGGGCCAACAATGCCACTGCTAGGCGCTTCTGCGGACTCCTCATTAGTTTCGGTAATTTCGATATCTTCTGTTTCGATTGTTTCGATATCTTCATTTTCAGCTTCTATAACTGTATCCAAAGTTTCCAGAATTGCTGCGGGGAGAATATCCATACCCACCAGTTCATCTTTATTTTTGAGTTTCATCGCTTTTACCCCACGAGTCGCCCTACTTAAAGGACGCAGTTGTTCGTGGTTGCACCGGAAGTGAATCGCCATCCCGTGACGAGAACCAATAATTACACTGTCCTCGACTCTAGCACGTCGCACCCAGCGCAGTTGATCGCCTTCTTCTAAGGAAATGGCAATCAAACCATTGGCGCGAATGTGACTAAAGGCTGCCAATTCGGTTTTCTTGATATTGCCACCTTTGGTGAGCATGACCAGATATTCTTCGTTGCTAAATTCGTCAACCGGGACAATCGAGGTAATTTTTTCCTCTTTGGGAATCGGTAGCATCTGGACGATTGGTGTCCCGCGACTGGTACGCGAACTCGCTGGAATTTGATAAGCTCTCAGGCAATAAACAACACCACGCTCACTAAAGAATAAAATACTGTCGTGATCGCAGCAAGTCAAAAAATGCTCAATAGTATCATCATCTTTAACCTTGGCTGCGGCTTTGCCTCTGGTAGCACGGCTTTGGGCTTCAAAGGTGTTAACTGGCATCCGTTTGATGTAGCCTTGTTCTGTCACCAGAATTATCGCTTTTTCATTGGCAATGAGGTCGCGGTCATCTAATTCCCCTTCCCCTGGTAAAATTACCGTGCGGCGGGGTGTGGCGAAGTTAGTTTTCAGTTGTGTAACTTCAGTTTCAATGATTTCTAGCACTCTCTCCCGACGTGCCAAAATATCTTGCAAGTCGGTAATTTTCGCTTGTAATTCTTCGTGTTCCAGACGAATTTTGTCTGCTTCTAAAGCAGTCAAGCGCCGCAATTGCATTTGCAAAATCGCATCTGCTTGCACTTCTGAGAGTCCGTAAGTTGTGATTAATTCACCTTTAGCTGTGGGTGCATCGGGAGCATGACGAATTAAGACAATAATTGGATCTAGATGAGACAGAGCAATTAATAATCCTTGGAGAAGATGGTCGCGTTCTTCGGCTTTCCGCAGTTCGTAGCGGGTGCGTCTGGCAATGGATTCGATACGGAAATCCAAGAAGACGGTTAAGAACTGCTTGAGGGTGAGTACTTGGGGTTCGCTATTCACCAACGCCAGCATATTAGCGCCGAAGTTGGCTTGCAGTGGCGTTTGCTTGTAGAGATTGTTCAGCACGACGCGGGGATAAGCATCACGCTTGAGTTCGATGACAACTCGCATCCCGTCGCGATCGCTTTCATCTCGGATATCTGCAATCCCCTCTAAACGCTTTTCGTTCACCATTTCGGCGATTTTTTCAATCAGCGCCGCTTTGTTGGTTTGATAGGGCAATTCAGTAATGATAATTGCTTCTCTATCTGGGCGTCCCCGTTGTTCAACGGTTTCAATGTTAGCGACACCACGCATGGTAATGGAACCACGCCCTGTAGTATAAGCTTCTCGAATGGCAGATGTTCCTAAAATCTGCGCCCCAGTCGGAAAGTCTGGGCCGTGGACATACTGCATTAATTCGATGTCGGTGATTTCGGGATTGTGGATTACAGCCACCAAAGCATCAATTAATTCCCCCAAGTTGTGCGGCGGAATGTTGGTGGCCATGCCCACAGCAATTCCAGAGGAACCGTTGAGCAATAACTGCGGAATTCTTGCTGGTAAAACTGTGGGTTCTTGCTGGGAACCGTCGAAGTTATCGGCAAAGTCTACGGTTTCATACTCAATGTCGTGGAGTAGACCAGCACTAGTTAAAGCTTGCAAGCGGCATTCTGTGTACCGCATGGCGGCTGGCGGATCGTTGTCTACCGAACCAAAGTTACCATGCCCGTTAACTAATGGCGATCGCATGGAAAAATCTTGCGCCATCCGCACCAAGGCGTCATATACTGCCGTGTCGCCGTGGGGGTGATATTTACCCAATACTTCACCCACCACACGGGCGCATTTCTTAAAGGGGCGATCGTGGAGCAGACCTAGCTCGTGCATTGCGTAGAGAATGCGGCGATGCACAGGTTTTAGACCATCCCTGGCATCTGGCAACGCCCGACCCACTATCACGCTCATGGCGTATTCCAGATAAGACTGCGACATTTCGGTTCGCAAGTCTATCGGGATAATCCTCTCCTGTGAGGTTGTCATAACCTAAAAATCTCCAAAAATCGTAGATTTTAGCTTTTTTACTCAACAAAGCGCAAAATTATTCTAAATTACTCTTGAATAATTGCTATAATTTGATACAATTCTAGCATATTCATTGCTTTTTTTGTCTGGATAACTAACCAAAGTATTCAATAAATAAATAGTATAATAATTTACAATAAAAAACTCTTGACTAGTTAACGAGAGCGATGAACTAAAAGCTTGTTGAATACAAATTTACCTAACTTGAAATATGACGAGGTAAAATTTAAGATATAAATCTAAATTTATTTTATAAGCTCTTACTTTTATAACCTTTATTTACTAAAAATTCTGAGGATCTGATGACTTTCCGACAACTACAAATAGGTGACTACTTTCGGATACCTAGTATGAGTTCCGGTTGCGTATATAGAAAGGCTAGTAGTTCACATTGCAGTTTAAATGCTTCTCATATTACAACTAATTCGAGCAGAAACAAAAGTTACACCACTTACTCACGCAGAAATTACTAACTATTTTACGCTCAAGCAAGAGTTCCTTCAAAGTCTCAGACAATAAAGGTTTTACATTTTGTTTAATACTCAAGCACAGCTTTGTTTTGGGCTGTTTTGGTAAAAGTTAAACCTACATTTCTTTTTGACATAGGTATTAAGATATTCTACATCTTAATACTTAAAAAGCTAGGCAATCAGAGTGAAATTGCTAGTATTGAGAGTAATATCAGGATTCCCTAAACGAGCAAACTCAAACACTGTTCCTGTACCCGAAACATTGCCATCCTGGTTATAGAATAAGCTGCCACTACTTTGACTAAATATAATACGCGCATTATTAGCGTTGACGAATTTATCATCAGTGACAACTGCAAAGTCAGTTAAAGCTTGTCCTACAGTACTTGACGAATTCCAACATAATAATTCCCCGATGCTCCCAAGGTTGCACTAATTTGACCGTTTTGACCGGAACTACCAGCATAAGTAGAGTAAAGTTGTTCTCCACTCTCAATCAATCCATCATTGTTGCTATCGTAATAAATAGCTGCATCGACATAGTTTTGAGTCACTCCACTCAACAGCAAACTAATATTACTTGTGCTGCTTAGGGAGAATTTGTAGTAATCAACTGTGTCTACATTCCCGACAAATTCTTTGAAACTTTTAGTACCAGTCAGATTGCCAATATTATAAGCAGTGCTGAGTGTGCTACCAGGATCTGAGGCAATGGAAGGAGGTGCAGATGTCGCTGATAACTGTAGGGAATAGTTGGAGTTAACGTTGTTGGAGTCTTGACGAATTCCAACATAATAATTCCCCGATGCTCCCAAGGTTGCACTAATTTGACCGTTTTGACCGGAACTACCAGCATAAGTAGAGTAAAGTTGTTCTCCACTCTCAATCAATCCATCATTGTTGCTATCGTAATAAATAGCTGCATCGACATAGTTTTGAGTCACTCCACTCAACAGCAAACTAATATTACTTGTGCTTGTTAGGGAGAATTTGTAGTAATCAACTGGATTTGTATTCCCGATAGCATCATTGTAGTTAAAAAATGTGAGAACACCAATCTTTTGAGCAGTCCTTAATGTACTTCCTGGCATATTTTTCCTTTTGTGAAATTTGGACAAGCATTCTTAAAGATTGAATATCAGAATCCGGTTTGATTTTTGAAAAAGACTACGACAGAATATGGGGATCAACTTCACTCGTTGAACCCATCAAAACTATAAAGTGAGCAGGTGCAACTGCATTGATACTGTTACTACACTGACGATTTAGTAATCCTACTGATAAATTAGATTAAGTATACAGACATTGGAGCTATAAAAGTTAATTGGAATAATAATTTAGCACCTAATGATTTTAGGTAATTGACTAAAATTACCAGCTTATCACTGCGATCGCAATGTTGTGGTAGTAGCATGAATGTATTGTGTACCAAAGACGGTATCGAACAAATTCTAAAAGTTTTCTAAATTAGAAAAAGCGCCCAGTTGTTTATATATCAGCGTAAAGACGGTTTTGAGGAAAATATTCATAAAATATTAGGACTTATGCTCCGTACAAATTGACAGTTATCTGAATTAATAAAATTCGATCGGCGAATACCAATTAGCAGAAGTGAGTTGACCAAAAAAATGGCTTTTTTGGAATAAATGCAAGATTTCCTTTAAAACCTCAAATGATAAAGATTTTACTAGTAACTACTTTAGCTGTCTAATTCAGTAGCTTCTTTCTGGGATTTAAGTTGAGATGCAATCAAAGGAACTTTGGGCGCGAGAAAAAATCCAATTAAACTCGCAAAAAGGATCGGTGTCAAAGGACTCAAGTTGGTCAGTTTTGACAGTAGTAAAATTGTACTTATGGGTGTGCGCGTTACGGCAGCATTAACAGCTGCCATTGTCCAAATCATCGCCAGGGTAAGATCGAGTCCTGTAATTAAAACTGCTACTGCTTTACCAATGCAAGCACCAGTGAAAAATAGGGGAATGATGAATCCACCGCGCCACCCACCTGTTACCGTAATGCTAATGGCAGCCATTTATCCCAAGAGCTAGAGTTATAGCAACCGCCAGTTTGGTTAGGACGCTAAACTTAGGACATGCTCCATAGCTTCTCGCAGTGTTTCAAAATACTCTAGTTGTTTGCGAATGCGGCTTTTTAGCCACGACCAGCATTTTTCAATCCGATTTAAGTCTGGTGAAACAGGTTGTAAGTACCACACCTCACAGCCTACAGCTCGAACCAGTTGCTCAATGCGTCGGCCTTTATGAAAGGTGGCATTGTCAATCACCAGTTTCTGTCCTGGTCTAAGGGTGGGAATCAAGCACGTTTCTAACCAAGTTTCAAATATAGCCGTAGTCACACAGGTTAGGACATTTGCCCTGGGTGAAAGAAGAGAGTTAGCAATAGTTTTACCTCCTGCCCTCTGCCTCCTACCTCCTGCTATAACTTCGAGTTTTGCACTCCTGACTAGTCTAAACTCCAGTGAGTATTGACCACTCAAAAAGAATCGCATAAAAAAAACCCTAGCATTTCTACTAGGGGTGAGAAATAATACCATTTCACTTGATGTTTGTCTGAGATGACCCTGATTGTGCCTCTGCTCTAGGCAAGAGGCTGGAGTTTTTCTCAAATATTACAGTAAAAAGCGAGGGGTATAAAATTAGCCAACATTTGCCAAGAGTAATTCTCGTTTTTCTGATTTTTGTACTCTCACTTGAGAGTCATCATCAACATCGATAAGGGCCGTGTCTCCATCTGTAATTTCACCAGACAGCATTGCTTCGGCAAGAGAATCTTCTAAAAGGCGCATAATTGCCCGACGTAATGGCCTAGCGCCGTAGCTGGGGTTATAACCTTCTTGTACTACAAGTTCTTTGAAGCGATCGCTAACTTCCAGGATAATTCCTTTTTCTGTCAAGCGGTTAGCAACATCGCGCAGCATAATTTCGGCGATTTGCTTGACTTCATCCTTAGAAAGCTGGGTGAAGACGATAATCTCATCAAGACGGTTAAGGAACTCAGGACGGAAGTAAGCTTTCAATTCCTCATTTACCAAGTTGCGGATGCGGTTATAACTAGCGTCGGCTTGAGTGTCGAAGTCAAAGCCTAAACCACTACCGCCTTTTTCAATCACCTTGGAACCGATGTTAGAAGTCAAAATGATCAGCGTGTTCTTGAAGTCTACTTTCCGACCTTTGGAATCAGTAAGTTGACCGTCATCCAAAAGTTGTAACAGCATATTGAATACATCGGGGTGTGCTTTTTCGATTTCGTCGAATAGCAGCACTGAGTACGGTTTCCGACGTACAGCTTCTGTAAGCTGTCCGCCTTCATCGTATCCTACATAACCTGGAGGCGAACCAATTAGCTTGGCAACGGTGTGACTTTCCATGTATTCGGACATATCTAGCCGAATCATCGAATCTTCCGCACCGAAGAAATAGGCAGCTAACGCCTTCGCTAATTCTGTTTTACCAACGCCAGTGGGGCCAGAGAAGATAAAGCTGGCAATGGGACGATTGGGATTTTTCAAGCCGACGCGGGCGCGACGGATACCGCGAGATACAGCCGTGACTGCTTGCTCTTGTCCAATGAGCCGCTGATGCAGAGTATCTTCTAAATGCAGGAGCAACTCTGACTCCGATTCAGTAAGTTTGTTGACTGGTACACCAGTCCACGAGGCAACGATTTGAGCGATGTCTTCTTCGTCAACCACAGTCGAGTTGACAGGTTGCTCGTTTGATGTAAACGTCGCTTGCAGTTGTTCTGCAAGTTTTAATTCTTGGTCGCGCAGTTGTGTAGCTTTGTCAAAATCTTGAACTCTAACTGCTGCTTCTTTTTCTTTGGTAACGCCAGCAAGTTCGCGCTTAAGTTCTTTATTAGGAGAACTTTGGGAGTTCCGCAGACGAACGCGAGAACCAGCTTCATCAATCAAGTCTATTGCCTTATCGGGCAAGAAGCGATCGCTAATATAGCGGTCTGATAATTCTGCTGCTGCGACAAGTGCCGCATCCAAAATTGTGACTTTGTGGTGTTGTTCATAAGCACCGCGCAAGCCGTAAAGAATTTGTACGGTTTCCTCTACTGAGGGTTCCCCGACCTGAATCGGTTGGAAACGACGCTCTAGGGCGGCATCGCGTTCGATATGCTTACGATATTCATCGAGGGTAGTTGCGCCGATGCACTGGAGTTCACCTCGTGCTAGGGCAGGTTTAAGGATGTTGGCTGCATCCAAGCCACCTTCTGTACCACCAGCGCCAACCAAGGTATGAATCTCATCAATCACTAGGATGATATTGCCGACAGTGCGGACTTCTTCCACGACTTTTTTGATGCGTTCTTCAAAATCGCCACGGAAGCGAGTTCCAGCTACCAATGACCCCATATCGAGGCTGATAACTTGCTTGTCTTGCAAACTTTCGGGAACATCCTGGTTGATAATGCGTTGAGCTAGACCTTCGGCGATCGCAGTTTTACCAACTCCTGGTTCTCCAATCAACACTGGGTTATTCTTAGTACGGCGACCGAGAATTTGGATCGCCCGCTCAATTTCCTTCTGGCGACCAACTACGGGGTCAAGTCTGCCTTCTTGGGCTAATTTAGTCAAATTTCTGCCATACTCTTCCATCGTTAGCGGTTGGGTGCGTTTTTGACTACCACTACTACCAGCAAAAGCTGGTGCATTTTCACCCAAACGGCGAACTATAGCACTGCGGACACTCTTGAAGTCAACCCCAAGATTTTGCAGTACTTTGGCGGCGACACCTTCACCAGCCTCGGTTAATCCTAAGAGTAAATGTTCAGTGTTAATGTAATTCTGTCCTAAACTATGAGCTTCTTTAAACGATTGCTCGAAGAGGCTTTTCACTTTAGGAGTAAAAGGAATTTCTGGTGGTACAAAGCCAGAACCCCTACCAATAATTTTTTCTACCTCGCGACGTGCATCTTTGAGGGTAACGCCTAATTCCGCCAGCACTTTAGCAGCAACCCCAGTTCCTTCTCCCATCAAACCCAGGAGAATTTGTTCAGTTCCTACAAAATTGTGTCCCAGGCGACGTGCTTCCTCCTGAGCTAACATAATTACTCTAATGGCTTCGGAAGTGAAGTGTTCAAACATAATGGGTTCTTGCTCCCTCGCTGCTTGGACTTTGGGTGAGATAAAATTCACCCTCATCTAAAGTTTTTTGTATTTTCTTAAGAACAATGTAACTTTATTTAAACTTGAGTGGCAGTGGTGAGAGCCGTAAGACATCAGGTGTACTTGCCGTCTACTAGGAGTGCTGAGTGCTGAGACGCGATTAACCCTTGTCTGTACAAGAGTTGCAAAGTTGACAGTTAAACTTTCGGTATTTGACAATTTTCTTTTGTCTGTCCTGTTTTCCACTGTCAGCTAAACTTAAAACTCAGGACTTAGCACTCTCAACTCAAGACTGACAATGACTGAAGCAACGGCCGGTAAAGATCAACAACATCCACTTTATAACCGCGATCGCACCCTTATTGATATTTTACTCTCTCAAGAGGCGACAGACTATAACTTAGCAGAATTGGCTAGGCTACGAATGCGTTATCAAGGGTTTCCAGGGGCGAGAGACATTCAAAAAGACCTAGATAAAGTCTTGCAGCAGTGGAGTTTGACCGAAGCCGAGCTTTTTGAGAAAACTCGTCAAATTCACGATTTGGGAGGAATTTACAAAAGCCGTGGCAAGAAGGATGAACAGGATTGGAATTAGTTATGGGGAATGGGGAATGGGGAATGGGGAATGGGGAATGGGGAATGGGGAATGGGCAGTGAGCAAAACAGTTCCGTTAGCGCAAGCGGGGCGTTTAGCCCGTTTCGAGTTCCTCGGCAAGCGAGTAAAGAAGTGAGATTCCCCACTCAGCACTCAGCACTCAGCACTCCTGAAGGGCATTGGGCATAAGAGATGATTTATGGTTCCTTGCTTCGTCTTATGGTTAGGCGATTAGCTGCTTAAGATTTTCTTTCCGAATCTAGCTCTTACTTAAAATTGTCAACAGTTCGGCTTTGCTTTGGGTCAACGGTGAGCGAAGCTGAAGGTTCAACCTGTATTATCTCTTTCTGTGTCTCTAGTTGCCCCCTTTGCTTGCCATACTCCCGCAGTTGCTTCAACAGGTTTTCTTGGGATGAGTTAAGAATAGATGGACTGGGAATTGGTTGAAGGTTGGTGTCGGTACTTGCAAAATTAGCCGATAAGGGATTAATTACGTAGACGGGTAGCGACTTGTCATTTAACATCGCCTCTTGGGTTGGTGCTGGTATCGGAACTAGATTATTTGGCTTGCTCACAGCAGCTTTCACCGAGTCTAGAGTAGTAGCAACTTGCACTTGTTGCTGCATCTGTTGTGTAGAAGATACTAAACCACTTAGACCATTTACCAATTGCCGCAGATTTTTACGGAAATTAGGATCGCCTGTCAATTCATCTAAATCAGATGTAATTTTTTGGGTATTTTCAAAGGTGACTCGTGCTGAATCTAAAGTTTGTTGCAGCAGCACCATGTTCCTGGGATCTTTTAAGGTTTTAGAAGCATCGCGTAAATTAGCTGAGGCTTGGGCTGCATTTGCTGAAAGCGTTTCTAAATTGTTAAGTAATTCTCCTTTAGTCAATCGATTCACAGATGGTGATAAGCTACTGACTGTAACCCGCAGTTGGTTGCTGGTTTCGGTGATATTATTCAAAGCACCAACCAGCGCCGAACGATTTGTTGTCAACAGATTATCCAGGTTGTTCAGCAATCGATTTGCTTGAGTTGCAGTTGCACCGAATTTATTTACTGTTTGATTTGCGGATGCATTAAGTTGGTTTGTCGCCCGTTGCACTGAATTAGCCGTGGCAGAAAAGGTATTAAGTTGTAGTCTTAAACTTTTGGTCAAACCTTGTAAATCCTGACTTAGCTGAGTAAAACTAGATGCTGCGCCTGTGGTAGTTTCTAGAACCCTATTGACATTTCGATAAAATTTGGGGTCATTATATGCACCGGCTAGCTCAGTTGAACTGCGAATTAGTTCATCAACACTGATGCCAAGCTGACCTTTTAACCGAGAGCCATTGCACACTATGAGGCTGTTATCACAATTTTTATCTAGGGGTTTAGCAAGCACAACCCCAGAAGGTAACGTCGCTTTTGGTGTGATGTCGATAATACTTTCGCTAATTAATCCGCTTTGATTAGCTTCTACCACTACATCGCGAGGGATAATTAGGTCAGGTTGGGGAATTTCAATCTCTACATCAATGGCATTTGGTCTTGGTCGAACCTGGAAAATAGTTCCTACCTTAAAGCCACGATAGCGAACTGGCGATCCCTTTTGCATTCCGCCAGCATTAGCAAATTCTACAATAATTTTGTATGAACGGCCAGCAGCAGTTAATCTATTTAACCACAGAAAAAATAATCCAAATACCCCTAGTCCTAGCAGGAGTAATAACCCCACAGAACCTTCTCTAAATGTTCGCCCAGAGGCGAAGCGGCTTGTCATAAGACCTCGCATTGTTTTGCCTCCACCAACAACCAATAACCAATTAGGAGTTAAAAGTTAGGACATTAGTAATTCTTTACTCTTCATTTTTAAGTTTCTAGCCGACGACTTTAATCGGGCCTTCAACATTTCCACTCAGAAATTGTCTGATCAAGGGATTTTCTGTGTTGTATATTTCAGTAACTGTACCTTGCCACTGCACTTTACCCTCATAGAGAAATATAAGTTTATCAGATGCACGGCGGATAGTGCTGTGCTGGTGGGTAACAACGGCATAAGTACTACAAGTTCCATGTAAACATTGTAAGTGGCGGATTAAATCTTCGATTACTGTTGAGGCAATGGGGTCGAGTCCGGCTGTTGGCTCGTCGTATAGTAGAACTTCTGGGCTTTCACTGGGAATATCAGGATTAGACATAATTGCACGGGCAAAACTCACTCGTTTTCGCATTCCCCCGGAAAGTTCGGCTGGGTATTGGTTGCCTACTTCTGGCAAACCTACCATCTCTAATTTTTCTCTTACCAAATCTCGGATGCGCGATCGCGGCAGCTTTGAATTTTCATAAAGTAAAAATCCTACATTCTCCTCTACTGTCAGCGAATCAAATAGTGCCGCCTGCTGAAACACCATACTAATGCCAACCTGCTGGCCGCCATCCTCAATTAAACCCTCTCGCTGCACTCCTTGCACATAAATTTCTCCTTCATCAGGACTAAGTAACCCCGCTATTACTCGTAGAATAGTTGATTTTCCAGTTCCTGATGGGCCAATAATCCCCAGTGATTCTCCCCGGTAGATAGTCAAGTCTATATTATCTAGAACTTTATGGCTACCAAAGGACTTAGAAACACCTTTGAGTTCAATCAATGGTTTATTCATTAGTTATTAGTCATTGGTCATTGGTCATTAATCAGTAGAAAATAAACAAATGACTACTGAGAACTAACAAAGGACAAATATACCAAATAGTAATTTCATAGTTATTGTTATGACATTGTATAGTGTATTATAAGTACATAATTAGCATTTTAATTAGCAAACTTTATTTTTTATCATAATTTTTTTTGCATAATATTTAGTTACTAGCGATATTTGTTGTCTCAAAATACTCTCAACGCAAAGCTGACGAATACACCGTAGTAATTAAACATCTCAGTAAGATGAGAATAAAATTCCAGTTTTCTATAGATATAAGTAAACTCATTTAATAGTATTACTATACTAATTCAGAGAAAAGTTCAGCAAAAAACTCATTTAGTCGGTTAACACAAAATATAGAAATCAGATTTTATTTATGAAGCTTGAGACATTCTGATTTCTAACTTTTTAGAATCAGTAAAAAATATGTTTGTCAATTATTAAGTATAGCTATAAAAAAATATTTTGCTCCCATCCAAAGTTATTGAAATTAGCATACTTATTAGATAAGGTTAGAAATAATAGTGTTATATTTTAATCTGATAATTGGCAACTTCACTCATTATTTACTATTATTGTAGTAATAACTGTTAAAAATTAAAATCTAAATTATGAATAGCCAATTAGAACAGTTTGCAAGTGATAATTACTCTGGTATTTGTCCTGAAGCACTAGAATATATGATTAGGGCAAATCAAGGGAGTGTTCCAGCTTATGGAAATGATCAATGGACTCAAAAAGCAACAGATTATTTTCGGGAACTCTTTGAAATTGATTGTGAAGTATTTTTTACCTTTAACGGTACGGCCGCAAATTCTTTATCTTTAGCTGCTCTTTGTCAGTCATATCATAGCGTCATTTGCCATGAGACATCTCACATAGAAACAGATGAATGTGGCGCACCTGAATTTGCATCTAATGGCTCAAAACTGCTACTTGCTCAAGGTAAAAATGGCAAATTAACATCAGAAGCTATAGAGGCAATTGTTATTAAACGTACTGATATTCATTATCCCAAACCTAAAGTTATTAGCATTACCCAATCAACTGAATTAGGAACTTTATATTCTATTGAAGAACTTTTAAGTATCAAAGAAGTTGCAAACAAATATAACTTAAAGATTCACATGGATGGCGCTCGTTTTGCAAATGCAGTTGCTGCTATGAATAAAAGCCCTGCTGAAATTACTTGGAAAACTGGAGTGGATGTATTGTGCTTTTGTGGTACTAAGAATGGAATGGCATTAGGTGAAGCCATTCTTTTTTTTAACAAAGCGCTAGCAGAAGATTTTGATTATCGATGCAAGCAAGCAGGCCAGCTAGCTTCAAAAATGCGGTTTATCTCTGCTCCCTGGTTGGGTTTATTAGAAACTGGTGCTTGGCTAAAAAATGCCAGACACGCTAATCAATGTGCTGAATACTTAGAAAATCAACTATTAAATATAGAAGGCGTTGATTTGATGTTTCCTAGAGAAGCCAATGCCGTATTTGTAAAATTACCTGAAGAAGTCATTCACAGCTTAAAAGCAAAGAACTGGCAGTTTTATACATTTATTGGTGTGGGAGGAGTACGTTTTATGTGTTCTTGGAACACTAGTCAATCAAGGATTGATGAATTAATTGGTGATATTAAAAATGTAAAAAAGTAAACAACTTAGCCTACTTGTATTATTTTTGCATAAGTTATTTATGATTTCCATAGTCATTTCACCCCACTATTAAATCTGACTTTTCACAGGATATGGAAAAGTCAGATTTAATGTTGTTTTGGGATTAGAAAAAAATTCTTAACCGCGTTTGCGATCGCAGGACAAGTACAAATTTTTTTCCATTAGTGCAACAAACAGCTTGTCACTTTTAGCACTGAATTTCAATTCCTGTATTGTATATACTGTGTTTTGCCCAGAATCCTCTACAAACAAGCTTTTTGAGACTTAATGTTAAAAGCCAGGTCTAAGAGAAAAAGGTAAGAAATCTATAAAGTGTAAAGTATTGTTGCATAAACATTTCTTTTAAGTGCGACCTTGCAACACCTTTGCTGAGTTGTACCAGTTGCAATTGGGGAGCCAAATCAATGCTACAAAGAAGATTATCTAATACTGATTTGTTAGTAAATAGGTAGGTACAATTAAACCAAACTATATAAACATTATATAACATACCATAAAAGCTTATATTATAGGCGTTTATGTTACTTTATATCTATTAATATATTTGTATTTTTTGAGCGCCCACCTACTTATTACGCCTTTAAAGTTGGATGTAAAATTTATAAATTTTGTCAAAGTAGATTTTATAAATCAACAATATCCTTCATACTTTAAAACAGTAATCCTACGTAAAATTTAAGGAAGGGATGGCAATGACATCTCTATTACAGCGACTAAGTGCAGAAAGAAATCGCAGATTTGTAGGACGTGGGCAGGAAGTAGAGCTATTTCTTGATGCGATCGCATCAACAGAATTACCTTTTCACATTTTGCACGTCTTTGGCCCAGGTGGTGTAGGCAAGACAACTCTCATACAGCAGTTTGTACGGTTTTGCGAACAGTCAAAAATATCAACTATCTACGTAGAAGGACGTAATATAGAAGCTGCACCAGAATCTTTTCTTAGCACCTTGCATTCGTTGATGGGATTGAATGAATCAGATTCTCTTTTACAAATACTAGCCCAAAGACAAGAACGTAATGTAATTTTTATTGACACCTATGAAGCTATTACCCAGCTAGATGAATGGTTACGGGAAGGATTCTTACCTCATTTGTCTGTTAATACCTTAATTGTGATTGCTGGACGCAATTCCCCTTCATCTGCTTGGTGTAGCGATTTGGGTTGGCAAGCTTTGATGCACACATTGCCCCTACGCAACCTTACTCCAGAAGAAAGTCAAACTTATCTCACCACACGAGATATTCCCACCACACAGCATCAGGCGATTCTAGATTTTACCCACGGACATCCTCTAGCATTATCCTTGGTTGCTGAGGTGTTTGCTCAGGGAAAAGAAATCTCTTTTCAAGCAGAATCTGCTCCCAATGTTGTTAAAACACTATTGTCAAGATTCATAAAAGAAGTACCAACGCCCGCACACCGGATGGCTTTAGAAGCTTGTGCGGTGATTCGGTTGACTACCGAAGCCGCACTAAATCAAATACTGGCTGTACCTCAAAATACTTTGGCTGGTAAGCCTCACTCTTTGGGGGAGATGCTTGATGTTCACGATTTATTTGAGTGGTTGCGCGGATTGTCGTTTATCGAATCAGGACAATTGGGTTTATTTCCCCACGATTTAGCACGCGAAGTTTTAATCGCTGACTTGCGTTGGCGTAATTCGGAATTTTACATGGAATTACACCACCGAGCGCGTCAATATTATACTAAACGACTAGGACAAACCCAAGGGCAGGAAAAGCATCGAGTGTTACTTGATTATATTTTTTTGCATCGGGATAACTCGGCAATTCGATCCTGTTTTACCTGGGGTGAGCAAAGTAGTTTATTGACGGACTCACTACGGGAAACTGACAAAACCGCACTCCTGGGGATGGTGGCAGAATACGAAGGCGAAGAATCAGCAAAAATAGCAGCTCACTGGTTGAAGCGCCAACCGCAGAATGTAGTAGTATTTCGTGACTTACACTCCGAACCTGGGGGATTTGCAATGATGGTAGCATTGCAGACAGCAACTATTGAAGATTTAAGTGCAGATCCGGGCGCTTTCGCATCTTGGCAATATCTCCAAACCCATACACCATTACGCCCTAGTGAAGGCGCAACTATTTTTCGCTTCTGGATGGCGCGGGACACGTATCAAGCTGTTTCCCCTACCCAAAGTCTAATTTTCATTAATTTTGTGCAGTATTTTCAGAAAACACCAGGGTTAGCATACACCTTCCTACCTTGTGCCCAAGCAGATAGTTGGACAGCAATGTTAAACTATTTCGACTTAACACGACTTTCTGAAACTGATTTTACAGTTGGGGGAAGACACTATGGTGTTTATGGTCATGACTGGCGAATTGTCTCACCTGCTGCATGGAAGGAAATTTTGGCCCGAAAAGAGGTTACAACTGTCGGAGAATCTGTAGATAATACTCCAGTCGGTGAACCTCTATTAGTTCTTAGTCAGCCAGAATTTGTGGAGGCGGTGCAGAATGCATTACGTAACTTTAGTTGTCCCGATGTATTACAGAATAATCCATTAGTGCGATCGCGAAGCGTGCACGAAGTGCTCTCGCGAAGCGTATCAAAACAAGTTGCCACAAAAGCAAGTGTGAACGAGAGTCCTTTGGACACATTAGGCGAACGCGTTAACGCTTTACAAAATCTGGTGAAACAAGCAGTTGAATATTTACAATCATCCCCGCGTGACGAAAAACTCTACCGCGCTGTTTATCGAACTTATTTAAATCCCGCCCCCACCCAAGAACAAGCAGCTGAGTTACTAGATTTGCCTTTCAGTACCTATCGCCGCCATCTGAAAGCTGGGATGACGAAAGTTGTAGATATTTTGTGGCAAAAAGAAATTAGCTAATCAGCTAAAATTTTGTAGAGACGCGATTCATCGCGTCTTCACCCAAAGATATGTTGCAATCATTAATTGAATTAGTATAAGTACGAAATGATTTTCGGCAGGGATAATATAGCAAGGGACTGGGGACTGGGTGAAAAGTCTTTGTCTTGAAAAGTTCAGATCGGCGGAAGCCGCCGCTCCGACTTTTCGCTTTGTGTCTAAGTTTTATCATCTGTTGATGTCCGTAATTACATTAGACATCTCCAGAAAATAATTCTGCCTTGCCTGAAACCCCTGTAGAGACCTAGCAATGCTACGTCTCTACATTCATTTTCAGCAGATGTCTATTTACTTCTCAGTTAATATAGGACCCACTAGCCCTAACACTTCATCTTTTGTAGCAAAGCCATCGAAAGCTTCACTAGCGAACGGAATTGGACTACCAAGACGATTCTCGTTGTAAATTACTTCACTTACATTTCTAATCCACGGTCGCACGTCTACACCGTAGATAGTCTGTCGCAGGTATCGTATTCCAGCAGCATGTCGGGCTTCTATACTGTGGATTTCTAGAGCGGCGGCTAGCACCGTTTTGCCAGATGGACCGGCAGCAAGCAAGTTTTGTACCTGTCCCTTATAAGCTGCTACTCCTGTGTCTTCAACGAACTGTAGGGCAAGTAAAAAGTCTTCCGGTTTAGCAAATGGGTTACGTTGAAGTATGGCATCGTAGTTGGGATTAGCTGGGATAGTAATTCCATCTGGATTACCTCCTAGAGATTTCAATACAGCTGATAAATCAGTAACGTGTTGAGCTTCATCGTTTCCATAAGAGATGAGGGCGTTTTTGGCTACCTGTGGAAGACTGCTCAATCCGCCACTTTGGGTTGCAGTAATTGCACGGCGATAAAAATCAGCTTCCAGTTTTTCTAACGTTAGGGCATATTCAACAACTTCTTTCGGCTTCAGCACTGTCCCTTGAGCATAGGCTGGTGTTGCTGAAATTAACAACAAAGATAGAAAGGTGATTAGAGGCAGGATAAGAACTATACCCCAAACTCTTGCTACCAGACAGCGGAATAGTCCACTAAAATTACTGAGGTTTGCAACTATTTGTGTCGCCAAATCTAAAAGGGTTTTCATCTTCGAGTAACTCCTTAAGTTAGGCGACGAGAGCGCCATTGATTGGGTTGTTCAATATATTCAAAGAGCCAACAATCGCCACAATCTGTTTAGGCGTGTATAACTCATCGTAAGCTTTTCCCTTGACTGGATTTAGTGCAGGAACTAAGTTAGCATCATTCACTGCCCGCTCTATATCTAACTCAGTCGTGGGTCGCTTTAGGAGAGCACGTACGCCTGCTGTATGACGTGCTTCTACAGACACAATAGAACCAGCGGCAAGTAAGTATGTGGGGTCTTTCAGGCTAGTCCCCGCACCATTGTAAGCATGAACACCCGTGTCTTCCAAAGACACAGCTGTATTCAAGATGGTGTCGCGGTCTTTGAGAACAGCATTTAACCCAGCTTGATTAAAGCAGAGGTCTTTCGTTTTAAATTTCGCATTTGCACCTAGCACCTGGCGGAGAAAAGTTACGTGCGAGGCTTCATGAGAGCCTATGGCTTGAAGATAGTCAAACTCTTTTTTGTCTTTAATTTTGCCAGACCTAAGAGCAAATAAATAGAATGCTGCTTCCAGCTCTTCCAATAATAAAGCAAAGTTAAGGATACCAACATCATTAGCATCAAATGTCAGAGTTTTGCTTGAGCTAATAGTGTTTGCCATTAGCTTCTTAGGTAATATCGTTAAGGCTGCTCCACCAAAACTACAAAGACCCCATTTTAATAAGGCACGTCGCGAGGTGGAAGATAACTTCCTATTCATGTTGTTCTCTCCTAAAAAAGTCAGTTTTTATTTACCTACTCACTAGTAGTTAAGGATGATTACAAACACATCTCTATTAATTACTGCGCCTATCCGTAGCGGGGCAGAAATGAACATCAGGCGACATTTACGCCCAGTTTATTATTAGAAACAACGCTTTCTTGCTTTTTTTTCTTTCTCAACAAAGCAGCTGTAGATAAAAAACCTGACGTTAATATACCCAACCCAAAAGATGATTCAGGGACTGCTACAGTACTAGTCTGAACTCCAGTGAGGGTAATAGTATAACTCCCACCGTTCAATCTCAGACCGTCAAATTCACTAAGTGGAGATTTGCCACCCGCACCAGTCGGACTGTAAACTCCCACTCCATCAAAGGAGACTTCAGGGAAACGCGGGAAAATATCCCCCTCAGCACTAACAGGATAGTAATCAAAACCAGAAATGGCTAAGTAATAGATTCCTGATTGGTTAGGGGAAAAACCACCTATCGGCAGAGTTGCCTGTGTTGAATTAGAGCTTTCGTTGTCGTTGGCAAAAATGCCTTTGCCGCTTGAGTCGAACAAATACAACTGTGGGTCTGCAAGGGTGCCTGGATTAATTGCTGTCGTAGCTGAGAACAGCTTTCCCTCAGTCAGAAAGATTTGGAATATGTCAGCATCGGGAGTTGCTTGAGAAATTTTCCCAGAGATTGACTCTAGCGGTAGTAATCCCGATGGAATAATTTGGGCTGTACTCAAACTCTCGCCTGCATCTCCAATTTCCGTTAACGTCACAGCCTGTGCTTGATTTGATGTCAGTACAGTAATCAGTGCTGACATTGCCGTCGCCCATACAACGAGTAACCTGCCTTCAGTTGCTATAAAAGAGGTGATACTCTGAGCATTTATTCTCATAGTTGCCCTTTTTGAGGTGTTTGATCTCTACTGTTGGTGTGGAAATAGGAAGTTGATTTGGATTTCAAAAAAGACTGCGGTTATTACCGAGGCGCTTCACAGCTTATTTGCTCTTACTACTCACTTTCCAGACCAAAACTTGCTCATTTCTTGCTCACCTTTGTCTGTATTGATTTTCTGCTAAGGAATAAAAATTATATTCTGATTTTTTGATTACTTATGCTGATTTCCATCAAGAAAGCCCTCATGAAATATCTGAGGGCATTGATTAATATCTATGTCAATCATCAAGTGCGGAAATACCTTTTACCCTACCTGTGCTTGGTAATTTCTTTACACTTGCGTTTTTCAATAAGCATTTCAAAGTGATGATGCTTTCTCATATCTGGAAAAATTCCAGCCAAAGAACGTAGAGTAATTAGATTTTTAACGTTTTAATCATCTTATCTACGAGTTTCATTGGATCAATTTGGTTGGTAATAAAAGTTGAAACTCTGCTTTTAAAATATGGGGTTCATTTATAGCCGTAGTCACACAGGTTATGACAGAAGGATGGGGTAAATGCTAGAGTTAGCAATAGTTTTACCTCCTGCCTCCTGCTATACAATTTTGATTGTTGCCACAAACCCAAATGCTTATTTTTAATTCGTAATCATGGTGCTCTTTATTTTTATTTATAAACACCCTCTAAATCAAGTCTCATTTTCCCAGTTTTCACAAAATTAACTCGCATTAAAACTACCGCAAAGATAAGCATCTCTGCGGTAGTTTTAAGTTAACCACTATTAAAGTAGAACAAAAACAGCCATATCTAGCTTAATTTGTTACTTTCAATTATCCTCAATTCTAAAAAGCTATTGAGAGTTCTTGGACTTGACTAACCCATCGCTTGCACCGCAGTCAGCATGAAATTAATCCGTTGCTCAAACTCTAGCTTTTTGATCAATGCGACAAATTCATCCGTTTCACTAGGTAGTTGATAATCGGAGGGAACTTGAATGATGGTTCCATTGTCCATTCCTTGTGCTAGCAACAGCCAAACGTTTAATCTGGAATTAGCACTTAGAGCATTATAGGCTTGGCTGATCTCGTTAGCTGCACCATTAATAATGTCGCGTTGTGCTTGCAGTTGCTCTTCTTTAGACAAGTCCAGGAATTTGTCAAACACTGCTTTGGCAGGAACCTCTATCCTTTCAGGAGGTGCAGGCTGTAGCTGCTCTTTAAGATCCAAGTAACCGAACCAAAGTAGGGCTAATTTCGTATCCACATCAAAGGGCTTAAAACTTTCTAAAGCCGGTTTTGTTGCTTCATCAGCTGTGTAAGTCATAAAAAACTCCAATTAAGTTAAGGCTATTCTAATTTCCTCAGTTACCTACTGAGAAAATTACAATTCTTTAGTACTTCATATAACTTAACGAACAAAATTAGATAGATAACCCTACTTAGGGTAGGTATAGGATTTATTACATAAGACAGATATAAATAACTGAAAATGCTAGTTACAAAAATGTCTGCTTCAATGTATGATGCAAGCCAAGTAACGTCTGTGACTTTAAGCGATCGCTTGAAAAAATTCCTGATTATAATGCAATAGTAGGCTTATAAAAGCAAAACTCGTGTGCAACTTAATTTTGTTAAACCTTGATTTCATTGTGGGGTAGGCATCTCGCCATACCAGAAAGGACGGACAAGATGTCCATCCCACAAGAATAAAAAAAGTCGCACATCGCTTTATTCTTTTTTGCAGTGGTGATAAAAGTACTCAAGCACTAGTTAAGTAAGTCGGTGGAAAAATTTTTCATCTCCTTTAGCCGAACGCTTGAAGGAGTTCCTGATTATAATGCGATCGCGCGTCTGGAAAAACAAACTTAGATTACGGTAAGTTTATATCACCCATATCACCCTAAAACTTTCAGCCATGTCCGCCGCTAAAGATTTTGAATTCCCAAATGATGTAATATTTCCTTTAGGGGATTTATATAGTGACGAACCACCTTTGGAAAGTGAATTACATCTACGCCAAATAATTCTGCTATTACAATCTTTGGAATTATGGTGGCGAAATCGCAATGACTTTTACGCTGCGGGTAATCTAACAATTTACTACAGTAAACGCCAGCGAAGGTCAGAAGAATTCCGGGGTCCTGATTTTTTTGTAGTGCTGGGATGTGAACGTAAAGTTCGTAAAAGTTGGGTTGTTTGGGAAGAAGACGGGAAATATCCTAACATAATTGTAGAGTTTCTCTCGGATTCTACAGCAGCAACTGACAAAGGTTTGAAAAAACAAATTTTTCAAGATATCTTTCGTACACCAGAATATTTTTGGTTTGATCCCAATAATTTAGAATTTGCTGGCTTTATCTTGATTGGCGGTACTTATGAACCGATAGAACCTAATCCTCATGGATGGCTGTGGAGTCAGCAATTAAATTTGTACTTGGGTATTTATGAACATAAATTGCGCTATTTTACTGCGGAAGGAAATCTAATTCCCACACTTGAAGAAGCTGCTGAACAAGAACGAGAACGCGCTGAACGCCTAGCAGCCAAATTGCGAGAACTAAATATTGACCCAGAAAATTTCTCGTAAATTAAAGGGTTTAAAATTTATACGTGTATACGTAGGGCAAAATCAAAGCCACTCCGCCTTTAATCAATTTCAGTCGGGGTTTAAATAAGAGTCGGAAAATGTCTTTAATGTGTGAATTTTGAATTATTAAAATGCCAGCTTTACGAGTATAATCACAAATTCAAATCATTTATTCTCAACGACATTTAGACCTGTTCTAGCTACTGATTTAATATCAACATTCTGATTGTTCAGCAGCACTATTATAGTAGTTTTTTCATTGGGTAAATATGCAAGCAATGTTACGAAGCCATAAGCTGTACCACTATGCCCAATTGCTTTTGCTAAAGGAGATGAAAATCTTTCTACACCCAAGCCATAACTATAACCTGCGCCATTATCTTTAAATTTCAGCATTTCTTTCATCGTCTTGGAGGAAAGTAAGGTTTTTTTGACAAATAACGCTTTGGCGAACTTGGCTAAATCCTCTGCTGTTGAAACTAATCCACCATCTCCCAAACCATTGCCATCATTGACTTGGGCGTAGCTATCTAGCTTACCATCTTTGTTGCGATCGCCATAACCTGTAGCGACTTCTCCAATTGTCGGTTCGCGCAATTCCGTAAAGGTATGTTTCAATCCTAATGGTTTTAAAATCTGACTGCGGATTGCTTGGGCGAGAGTTCCCCTAGTGATATTTTCAACAATCAGTTCTAAAAGAATATAGTTGCAATCAGTATAAATAAATTTTTCTCCAGGATTTGCCTGCGGTTCTTCTTGATACATATACCGAATAGCTTCTCTAGCTGTCCAAGGCTGTGAGCGACTTCTTTTCGCTGTAGCTTGAATAAATGCTTTTGTTTCTAGGTATTCAGCGACACCACTAGTATGGTTAAGCAGTTGACGAACTGTAATTTTGTCGCTGTTGACAATATGAGGAGTGATGTCTCTTGGTAAATAGGTTGCGATCGCCCGATCTAATCCTATCTTCCTTTGTTCCACTAATTTCAGCACAACCACTGCCACAAAAGTTTTACTCATACTGGCAATAGAAAAGCCATCTGTGGGTTTTATCCGGGTTTTAGTTGATAAGTTACTGACACCAGATGCTCCCAGCCAAGAACCATTAGGTGTAGTAATATACATTACTGCACCAGGTATTTTCTGTTCTACAACTATCTCATTTAAAAGCTTCTGTAGTTGAGAACTTTTTCCTACAGTGGAGGTAGACACCACTTGTTTAGCAAGAGATTTTTCAATTACTCTTTGACTAATGTTATTAGCCACTAAATATCCTGTAAAACCAAGGAAAATCACAAAGACTATTGCAAATAAAATTTTACTGAAAGCCAAAAGTTTTAGGTTCATTTTACTTCCTAAACAGAAACATAGCCGATCTAGCTCAACTGCACAAAGTAATTGATAATCATCAACCTGACATCTGACATATAAATAGCATTACTTTGTTTCCAGATTAGTATCAAAATTTCAATTCACCAACTTTCACAAATATGAGAACGCCAACTAAAAGTAAGACCAAAGCCACTGTTTGGGTAGTAGAAAAAGGTCAAATACGACCTCGTTTAGATCAACTTACCACCGAAGAACCTTTGGAAATTCGTCTTTTTCCTTTCCAGAAGACGGTAGCTGTAACAATGCGGACGCCAGGGGTAGATTTTGAACTAGCTGCTGGTTTCCTCTACAGTGAAGGAGTGGTTAATAGCAGGGAAGATATTTCGACGTATCAGCTACTGCGTAGATGAATTAGTAGATGGTGAGCAGCGCCATAATATTGTAAATGTGGAACTGCGGGATGGGTTGATTCCAGACTTACAGCCTTTGGAGCGTCATTTCTATACAAGTAGCGCCTGTGGAGTGTGTGGTAAAGCTAGCCTTGAGGCTTTGCGTCTGCGGGGATGTGCGGTAATTTCTTCTGGCCCAATGGTAACACCTGAGATCGTATACAGCCTACCAGAAAAACTCCGGGCTGCTCAAGGTATTTTCACCGCAACAGGGGGTTTGCACGCTGCGGCTATCTTTGATGCTCAAGGACAACTGTTAAACCTGTGGGAGGATGTTGGGCGACACAATGCTTTGGATAAATTGATTGGTACAGCTTTGCTCAGTGATGAATTATCCCTCTTCTGTCACTTTCCGGTTATTCTAAATAAAAGGATTAGAAGAAAAAACTCTGCAAGGGAGGTAGGGCAATGGATGTAGAATTACAA
>NZ_JBALDC010000028.1:0-85606 GCF_036917575.1 Nostoc sp.
TTGTAATTCTACATCCATTGCCCTACCTCCCTTGCAGAGTTTTTTCTTCTAATCCTTTTATTTAGAATAACCGGAAAGTGACAGAAGAGGGATAAATTGTGATTGTTGAGAAATTCTTTAGCGTAACAGAGAAGCGCTATAGTCAAATTTGGACTAACATAACTGAGTGTCCGTAGTTTACCGCCGTAGGCATCGCTGGCCTTGTCAAAGACTCATGACTAAAGTAACATCTCAGGAAATTGCACAGTTTCGCTCTCAATTGGCAGACGATCCTAGCGATATGGAAGCGCTGGATTTGATTGAAGACTGTGAAGGAGATTTAGAAGATGCGGCGATGACGCTAGCTATCCGAGCCGGACAAGAACCAGAAAGAGCAAATTCCGAGTGGTTAGATGCCTTGGCGAGAAAATGGCGTGTGGTAATTTGCGAACAAGAATATCGCGAAGATTTACTTAATACTTCACTTCAAAAGATGATGGAACATCTAAAAGCAATGCCGACGTTTCCAAAAATTTTGGCAACACCAGTTTTGATTTATGTCCTCAAGCAAGGCGTAAACAATTTTTGTGAGCCACTAGATTCGCTAAAGTAATCGGATGTACATTTAACTTGTGCTAAATTATTGTGCGATGCCTGCGGTAAATGCTCGCCTACGCGCTTTACAGTTGAGTTTACTACACACATAACAAGAACAGCCCCTTAAGAGTTAGTGTTAGGGAGTAAGACTGCTCTTTTCCTGTACAGGCGCGATTAATCACGTCTGTACTCCTAACTTTTTTTTAACTCCTACCCAATGCAAGATGATTTGACCACGACTGATACGCTGTTAATAAAGGCAAAACTTCTATTAGACAAATTGTAAAATCAATGAATTACCTTGTTGCCGTATTACCAGACCGCATTCAAGCCGAAGCTGCTTACTTAGCTTTAGAAAAAGAAGGCGTTTACAGCACTATTTTGGGAAGGGGGTATAAAACGGCTGACGAGTTTGGCTTAATTGACCCCAAAGAGCAGGCTAATAAGCAAGCAAAACAGATGGCGACCTGGCTGATACCATTTGGCTTTTTTGCAGGTTTTACATTCAGCCTGATTACTGGTTTAGATACTTTTGCTTGGGCGGGTGAAGTTGGCAATCACATTGTTGGCGGACTGCTCGGTGCTGCTAGTGGTGCAATGGGTGGTGTATTTGTCGGTGGCGGAGTCGGTTTACTTATAGGTGGTGGTGATGCTTTACCTTATCGCAACCGCTTAGATGCAGGTAAATACTTGGTTGTCGTTCAAGGTTCTGAAACTCTTACTCGCCAAGCAACCAAAATATTACGTCAGTTTGATCCAGAAAATATCCAAGGTTATGCCGATACAAGTAGTGTGTAATGAATCATAGTTTACACCTCACGACACAGCGACTTGAGTTGCTTCCCTGTTCTTTGGAGGTAGCACAAGCCGTTGTCATACCAATTCAAAATTCAAAATTCAAAATTCAAAATTAAGAATCCAGACAGGACAAGGTTTTGGAGATGTGTATCTGTCGCATTCTTTTTTCAAACTGGTATCACAAGAAATAAAGCTCAAGTAGATGGCGGCTTTAATAGCACTTCATCAGTCTCGGCATTAAAAGCATCTGCCAGTTCAGGACTAGCGATCGCTAGGGCGCTCTCATGCCATTCATGGATGATCGCGTCAATTATCTCCCATGCTGTAGTTGAGGAATCTATCAACCGAAAAGCCTCACTCAACTCCTTGATAAAGTTTTGTAGATCATCTTCTTCAAACACACTCAGCCATCCATAACAATGTTCAAAGACGCAAATCTTAATATTGGATTAAGCTCATACTTTTTACCAATTTCTGATAATGGCTTTAAATGATCAACGTGGATATAACCTTCACCAATTACTCCATATACCTCATCATCAATCAGCATATTTTTAATTATTCCCCATCGCTGCCGCCAGTTTTTCTAAATTTCCACGCACAGCTACACAACGAAGATGCTCAACACCCCTGACTTGTTCGCAAATATTTAAAGCTTGCAAATAAAGCGGTTCTGCTTCACCGTAACGTCCAATTGCCCGATAAATTTCTGCCAGATTATTCAGACTTTCGGCGACATTGGGATGATTTTCTCCCAATAGGTGCTTATCTAGTTCTAAGGCTTTTATACATAAAGGTTCTGCTTCATTGTAACGCCCTTGCTCCCTGTACATATAACCCAAAGCATAGATCGTATCTGCTAATAGCGGATGCGCTTTTGGTAATACACGTTGCTTGAGTTCTAACGATTCTAAAAACAAAGATTCCGCTTCACTGTAACGTCCTTGAGCGCGGTATATTAAACCTAAATTGTGCAAATCTGTTGCAACATCAGGATTTTCTTCTCCTAAAAATCGCTTATCTAGTTCTATTGCTTGTTGCGATAACGGTTCAGCTTCAGTGTAACGTCCTTGATGATAATAAAGTAGCGCTAAATTATTCAGTATATGAGCGAAAGAAAGATGATTTGCGCCAAGCAGACCTTTTTCGAGTTCTAATGATTGTAGATACAGAGGTTCTGCTTCCTCATAACGTCCTTGTTGATCGTATAGTAATGCCAAATCATTGAGACTGGCGGCGACATCAGCATGGTTTTCTCCCAATAAGCGTTTCCTCAGTTCCAAAGCTTGTTGATATAGAAGTTCTGCTTTATTATATTGTCCAGTCGATTTGTAGAGTCCCGCCAAATTATTCAGGCTAGTAGCAAAAGCAGGATGATTTTCTCCTAACAGGCGTTTCCTTAGTTCTAAAGCTTGTTGATATAATGGTTCAGCTTCGCTGTAGCGTCCTGTTGCACGATAGAATCCTGCCAAATTGTTGAGGCTAGTAGCTAAATCTATCTGCAAACCTAATTCATTTTGTAGCTCACTCGCCTGACGCCAATATCTAATTGCTAATTCTTGTTCTTCTTGATAATTTTGAGATTCACCCCGATCTAATCTGCTGTGGTAAATATCACCCAATCTTGAGTATAACGTAGCCAATGTGGGGTCTTTAGTTCCTTGTTCTTGTTCTACTTTCAAGATTAACCTTTGTAAATCTTGAATGGGTAAGAAAAAGGAGTTATTTTCATTAGTATCTGTACTGGCTAATTCTGTGTCTCGAAAAACAAAGCGGATATCTTCTAATTCTTTACCAGGAATAGCATTCGTCTTTTTAGATTCAAACCGAAATACACCGTTGCGCCAACTCCAAAAATCAGGAGCCTTTTTAATTAGGTTAACTAAAATTTGGTTAGTTACCCAAAGCACGATCGCAAATGGAAATTCGCGCAATCCTTCCCTTGTCCACTGTAAGTAACCAAAAAATTTCTCCTGTTCTGATTGCTCATTCTCCAACCTGAGAAAATACAATTGTTCAGCACCCGTCACAGAGATTACCGCCGGGTTTTGCTGGCGGAAATATTCTTCTTGTTGTATCAGTTGATTAAGAGCAGCTTTCAGGCTTGGTTCTTGACGTGCTAAAGTTACTCGATATGCACCGAAGGCGGGTTGTAGTTCAGCTTCATATTGAGCAATAATCTGATCGCGAAAGCTAGCATCATCGCAAACTGCAATCAGTAAATTCAAACCCCGCTTTTGAGCTTCAATAGAAACAATTAAATCATCATAGGCATCTTGATTTTCTCCTTGTTCATCTAATAATTCTTCATTTAACATTAATTGCTCCCTGTCTTTTCAAGCTTTCGATCATAATTGGATGAACATCATACCAAGTTTCTTCAGTACGATATTCTAGAACATACAGCCCGTGTAGCAAATCCAAAAATTCTGCTTGTTTGGGGTCGTTGGGCATAAACTGTTCATACACACTCTGCAAAATATCGATATCAATCTTTCCTAAACGAATGGAAAAATCATTGCGAATTTTATTGATTGCTTGCAGGAGAATTTTATCATCAATAATAACTTCGGCTGAAGGATTTCGCCGAATCGTTCGCAAACATATACGGCAGCATTCTTTAGAAATCCGAATTAACTCTCGTAATACGCCACCACTAGAAATAACAATCTTATCAGCCGTTTCTGCTGCGATTAATTTGCTAGGAATCCGTTTTTGTAAAACTTCACCAAGAATCTTTGTTGCTTCTGGACGAGGTTGGGCATTTGGGAAGCGATTTTTACCTTTATCAAATATTTTTAAGACAGGCATTGCTACAACTTGATCGTTGGTTTCAGTAGCAATTATTGTGCTGATAAATGTTTCTCGAAGGACTGCGATCGGGATCGTGTAAATAATTTGAAAGTTCGGTTGACAAAGAGCTTTAATGTTATCTCGATAAATTTCGTTAACTCTGCCTAAATCAAGTTTATCTAAATCATCAATAATTACTAAAACGTTTTGTTTAGTTGCAGCTTGAATTAAAGCAGCAATTTCATTAATTCTGGCAACTAAATCTGATAACTTGCGTTCAAACTCTTGCTTAATTTCATCCCGAACGCTAGCATCAACTTTTAATTTAGAGCTAATCAATTTTAACAGGTCAAAACCGATACTAGCTTCTGTTTGCAAATTTGATTCTTCAGTGCGAGTGCGGGTAGCAAACCAATTATAAAGAGCTTCTTTAGTGGATTGGGGAATATCAACTTTGCGTGCTTCTGCCTCGGTCATTAAATTAACTGCGATCGCAAACAGTATATTAATATGATTAACTGCCGACATTTCAATTTTATCGGCAATAGAAAAGAGAACTACAAAATATTTATCTTGAATTTGTCTGCTAAACTCAGCTAACAAAGTAGACTTACCACATCCTCGATGTCCTGTAAAGACAATTTTGCCATCTTTATTAGGACTATCTTCGACTAATTGGTTCAGGTCTGCAATCAAATCATCACCATATTCAACTCGAAATCTTTTCATTTCGTTCTGTTCCATCAAGGGAAACAGTTCGAGATTGCTGTACGCTTCTTGAAAAGAGTTTAATAAATCTTGAGACATTGGATAGTGCTGTAAACGTGCTAGCTATTCATATAATGGCTCATGATTTTTAAAGTACAAGTTTAGGTAATGTCTAAGATAGAGTATGCCTACATAAATTTTTAAATTCTGTTAATAAATAATTACTAGGTGAGTAGTATGTTATGTCTTAAAAATAGATACCCTAATCCCCAAATTTCAACCTATCAATAAGTAACAGAGGTCAATAATCAATAAGACTGAATGATAGATTATACATTCGATAATTCAGACGAAATGATAGATTATACATATAACATCCTAAAAGCTACCTAACACATAAATGAAATAAAATTTTCAGTTATAAAAATAAATTTTTAGTGTGCTTCGTTTCACTCCCCTCTAGCCGATGCAATGGGTTGAATTACCCTCCTTAATCCCCTCAATGTATTGGAGGGAAAAAAGAAATCTTGTACCCTTCCCTTTGCTTACTGTATGCACACAAGTTGAATTACCCCCCTTAATCCCCCCTTGGAAAGGGGGGAAAAAGAAATCTAATCTAGTTCCCTCCCCTTTATAAGGGGAGGGTTAGGGTGGGGTAAAACCCTGGTTAATCAGCTATTTCAGACTTGTGTGTATACCGTAGCCCTGTGGAATTATTTAAACAACTTTCATCAAACCAGCTTTTGCGACTCCAAAACCAGCTTTGGCGACATCGAAAGCTGCTTTGGCGACATCGAAAGCTGCTTTGGCGACATCGAAAGCTGCTTTGGCGACTCCAAAACCTGCTTTCGCGACATCAAAACCTGCTTTCGCGACATCAAAACCAGCATTTGTGATTTCAAAACCTGCTTTTGCGACATCAAAACCTGCTTTTCTCAACGAATTTCAGCAAATATACCCGCATCTATCTAGTTGGCTAATGCCATTTAATGCTTTTATAATTCTGTAACTTCACTGTGGCTAACACATCTGCTTATTGCCTATTTTGATGATATATAAATAACTCAGTGTGTAAGTTCAGGGTTATTTATAAATATAATTCAAATAGGAAAACTATATGACGCAACGAAAACGAAACTCTATAGCACTGACCAAAGCTGAACGACGGATTGAAGGAATGCAGACAATTAACCGTGAGTTAGACTTTAGTAATGGGTTTTCAATTGCTACTTACAATACTAAAGTAATTGAGTTACGAGAGAAGCTAGCCGCTTATAATCAAGCACAAACAATAGTAGATAAAACACACAATACATTGATAGAAGCAGAACGTGAGTTAAATACTTATTCTGAGCAGATGCTGTTGAATGTTGCATCTCGCTATGGCAAAAATAGTGATGAATATGAAATGGCTGGTGGAACGCGCAGATCAGACCGCAAGAAACCACGCCCAGTAGTAAATCAAACAGTGATATCAGTGAAGTAATTGTTTGAACTCGCTGCTTCTTTAGATAAGGGTGCGTTGACTTTATATAACAACGCTCTCTTCCTGGGTACTGGAAAAGTTTTTAAAATTTGGTGGTAGGTCATGAGCAACCACCATCTTCTGCCTTCTGCCTTCTGCCTTCTGCCTTCTGCCTCCTGCCTCCTGCCTCCTGCCTCCTGCCTCCTGCTATAAAAGAGCGTTATAAAATGGGAGTGTAGCAAAATTCTGAGTGTAAGCCGCTATACATGGAAATTTCTCGAAAATGGGAGAATGACTGTAAAGGTAGTTCCTGCATTGATTGCACTTTCGACTGTAATCTCGCCGCCGTGTAAATTTACAGCCTGCTTGACAATGGACATCCCCAATCCCATTCCGGGGATATTGGCTGTATTACTAGCGCGATGAAAGGGTTCAAAGATGTGTTTAATGTCAGAAGCGGGAATGCCAATACCAAAGTCTTGAGTCTGGAATATAGCTTGCTCGTTGTTAGTGATTACAGAAAACTTAACTGTACTACCAATGGGAGAGTATTTTAGACAATTTGAGAACAAATTACTCAAGATTTGGCGCAATAGTTTCGCGTCTAAGTTAGCTTTTGTGCTTTGGTATTCACTGCTGAAAACGAACCTATGTTGTGAGCGATCGCTTTGTTGTAATTCTTCTAATAAATCGCGGCAAAATTCCACTAAATTTATCGGTGTTGGATTAAACTCTAACTTGCCTGTTTCATCCTGACTCACCACTAATACATCATCCAACAACTGGGTTAGATGCATAACTGATGTTTGAATGCGACGTAGGTGGGTTTGTTGTCGCTCTTGGTTCCAGAGGTGGCGATAATGTTCTAGTAGTTCCGCAGAAGAGTGGATAGTAGCCAAAGGGGTACGAAACTCATGGGAGGTGATGGTGAGCAAGCGGGATGTAAGTTCGCTAAACTGCCTTTCTTTAGCAAGCGCTTGTCGCATCGCTTCTTCTGCCCATTGCAGCTTGGCTTGGGTTTGCTTGCTTTCGCTAATATCCCGCAATAGCCAGCGCAGACCAACTAACTCACTATATTGATTACGAATAGCAACCACCTTAATCTCAGTCATAATAGATGTTTTGTCACGTGGTCGCAGGTTTACTTCCCACTCTTGCATTTTCCAGTCTGAGAATTGGGCGCGATCGCGCAGATGAGTTAGTTTCAAATGAAAAGTAATTATTTCTTTCTCAATTACAAAAATCCCGATGAATTTGCCCAATAACGAACTTTTAGAAATGTTAAGTAGAGTGGTGGCAGCTGAGTTAGCTTCCTGAATAAACCCTTTTGTATCAGTCACAAAATAAGCGTCTGGTACTTCCTCAAATAGTTCTTGGTAGCGTTGACTTTGTGCTACCAAGGCTTGTTGAGTATTGGATAATTCTTCATTTTGTTGCTTTAAATCTTCATTCACTAATTGCAGTTCTTCCAAAGCTAGGTAAACTTCTTTGAATACTGCGGTAACGAGTTCAATATCTGCTTGTGCTTTTTGCTGCTCACTCTGGCGTTGCAAGAGGGCGACGCGCTTACGCATGTTCTCTATCTTCTGCAAGGCTAAATCGTCCAAATTCACGCTCTTGCTCCTAATTTCTAAAGTTGGGTTTTGTTTTAGATTCCCTACTTAGATGATCTTAGCTTTTGGAGTTTACTAGTTATCAATAATCTCAACCTAGTTTTAATTCTTTAGGATGAGGTAGGAGGCAGGAGGCAGGAGGCAGGAGGCAGGAGGCAGGAGAGAAGTTGTGTTTTTTCCTACCGACTTACAGCAGAATTTAAAGGTGAAACACGCTTTCTACCTCGCTTTAAAATTTAACTTGTGTAATTTACCTGACTTCAAATCTGCTGTAAGTAATCAAGCGGTTCTCATTTGTTCATTAGACCTCTTGCAAAAATCTTTGAATCACCCCTCCCCAACCCTCCCCTTGTTAAGGGGAGGGGGCAAGATTTTAAGTTTCCCCCCTTTATAAGGGGAGCCACTTGCTACAACGGAGGGAACCTCCGTTGTAGCAAGTGGCGTGGGATTAAGGGGGGTCTATTCGACTTATGCAAGAAGTCTATTGTTTTTGTCTGGAAATGTTCAAGGAGGTAGGGGGCAGGGGGCAGAAGGTTCTCATTTGTTCACTGTTTTTGTCTGGAAATGTTACTCAATTGCTCTCGAAGGTCTACCCATTTGATGCCTGCTAGGCTGGGTAAAACAATATGAGCAGATCCAACTCGTTCAACGGGGCCGAGTCCTATTGCCCACATCCCAGCAGCTAGAGCGGCTTCAACACCTGCTGCGGCATCTTCTACAACCACAGATTGCTCTGGTTCGATTCCTAGCTGCTTGGCTGCGTACAGAAATAAGTCGGGTGCTGGCTTGGGTTCTTGTACACTATAACCGTCGGCGATCGCATCTACTTTGTCTATAATGCCCAATCGCTCTAGCACTGGGCGAGCATTTTTACTGCCTGAACCAATACCGATCTTAATACCAGCTTGCCGCAGTTCATCCAAAAGGGCGATCGCACCTGGTAACAAATCTTTTGGTGTCATCTTTTGGAGCAATTCGACATAATAGCCATTCTTGCGCTCCATCATCTCCTCTATTTTTGCTTCTGAATACGGTCTATCTTTCAAAATCAGCATCAGGGATGCACGACGAGATACACCCCGCAAGGCTTCGTTAGCTTCCCGATTAAACGGTATACCCTCTTCATCTGCTAGCTTTTGCCAACCTAAATAGTGAAGTTCTGCTGTATCTGTTAGTACACCATCTAAATCGAAGATGAATCCTTGGATGTTAGGGATTGGGGAAGGTGGGGCCCCCTCTGGGGATAAGGGGTAATGGGGATTGGGCATTAGGGATTGGGTATTGGGTATTGGGGATTGGGGATTGGTTATTCCCCTTGTCCCCTTGTCCCCTTGTCCCCCAGTCCCCTTGTCCCCAGTCCCCAGTCCCTTGTCCCCAGTCCCCAATCCCCGATGCAGATCGAAGTCGTGCCATTTCCCGCGCCAGTGCAGTTTAAACTTTAGTCGCGTCCAGCCTGGAGGGAGGTGGGGGTTGCCTACAGGACCATTTTCAGTTATTTGGATGCCGCCGAATCCAAAAATTACAGCTTGCCAAATACCACCAGCACTAGCACCGTGAATTCCATCGTTGGTGTTACCTCGATTATCTTCAAGATCCACCATTAACGCTTGCATAAACTGTTCGTAAGCTACGGTTGATTTGCCCAAATCAGAAGCTAAAATCGCTTGAACTGCTGGGCCAAGGGAGGAACCATAAGTAATATCGGTGCGGGGTGCGTAGTAGTCCCAGTTTGTCTGCAATGCTTTTTCGTTGTAGGGAAAATCTGCTGATTCTCGCATTAAGTATAAAAGCATTAATACGTCTGGCTGCTTGAGTACTTGAGATTTATTGGTTTTCTCCATTCCCAAGATCGGTTGCATGGAGCGATCGCGTGGTTCATAATTTGCTAAATTGATATCTTCTAAGTGGAAAAATCCCTCGCACTGCTCGATTAGTTCTGTTGAGGGGTCATAGAAAAACAATATTTTGGCGATGATATCTTGCCAGTGCGATCGCTCCTCTGGGGTGAGCTTTAGTATCTGTTCTAGTTCCCTGGCTCGTTCGGGGAATTTGTTAACTAACCAATCATAAACTACGACCGCTTTCTCTAAATGCCACTGCGCCAGCCGGTTTGTAAAGGCGTTGTTGTGGACTAATTCATGGTATTCATCGGCTCCAATTACTCCCCGAATTTCATACCGATCCTGCTCAGAATTGAATTCCACCCGACTACCCCAAAAGATAGCGGCATCCAAGATTACCTCTGCGCCGCACTTTTGCATCCAGTCATCATCACCAGTTGCTCGCCAATAGTTCCAAACAGCGTAGGGGATATCTGCATTGATGTGAATTTCGCGATCGCGGCACCAAATCCGCACGTCTTCACCATAAAAATCACTGCCGATAGCCCAACGTGGTGTCACTTCATCTCCAGAATCGGCACTTTCCCAGGCAAACATTGCTCCTTTATAGCCGTAATGGACTGCCTTGCGTCTAGCTCCATTCAAAGTGTGCCAACGGTAACTGAGTAAGTTGCGGGCGATCGCTGGTTGGGTAAATAGAAACAAGGGCTGCATAAAAATTTCTGTATCCCAAAAGATATGACCGCGATAGCCAAACCCAGAAAGGGTTTTAGCAGGAATACTTACTTTGTCATCATCCCGTGAGGCAGCAATCAGCAGTTGAAACAGATTGTAGCGAACAGCAAAAGCAGCTGTGTTATCCCCTTCAATCAGAATGTCACTTTGCTGCCAAACTTCATCCCATGCCTGTTTATGAGCTTTTAGTAATGTTGCGTAGTCTGGCAGGTGTGTAAGTTTTTCTTGAGCTGCTGGCACTGGTGTTTCAATTTCCCGCGAGGTAAAAACTGTCACCAGTTTTTCCACTGTCACGGTCTGCTGCGCTTTCGCCAAGAAGGTTGTACTCAAGCTAGGATAACCAGGTGCGGTACTGACTTGCAAAGATGCTTCAGTGCCTAATATTGTCACCTTAGCTGCCATACCAAGTTCAATTCGAGAGTTGCGTGTACGGCGTTGCAACCAAATTTCTTGCTTAGTCTTACCCTGGTCTAATTCTTCCCAGTGATTGAAACCCTGATTTTCTGGATAGCCATTGATACTAGCTTGAACTTCGATTAAGGCATCAAAATCTACTGGCGTTACATTGCAGCGTAACGCCAACACGTGCGGATCTGCAAGACTAGCGAAGCGTTCAAAGCTAATGTCTATAATATTCCCACTGGGAGAGCGCCAACGCAAGGCACGGCTTAGTAATCCATGACGCAGATCGAGTTGTCGCTCATAGCGCAATATCTCACCTTGATCGAGACGGAAGCGATCGCCATTCACAATTACTATCAAGGGTAGCCAGTCAGGGCAATTTACCAATTCAGTGTATACCACAGGCACATCATCGTAGACACCGTGGATAAAAGTAGCTGGCATTCCATGAGGATAACCTTCCTCAAAACTACCCCTTGTTCCCAAGTATCCATTACCGATTGTAAAGACGGTTTCTTTAGAGTGCAATTGCTCAGGGTCAAATTGGGTTTCGATTAATATCCAGTCTGTGTAGGTAAAATGGCGAGAACGGCCTTTTGTTTGCATAAGTGAGAGTGAAGATTGAGGATTTTGAGTCTTTGAGCTAGATAAACGGAGTTCCAAGGTGGATGAACGAGTATCTGAGATGGATGAACAAAGTTCCGAGGTGGATGAATCCAGTTCTAATTCTCCCCTGCTCCTTTACTCTCCTGTCCCCTGTCCCCTCATCCTCCCTTATGCTTTTCCAAAATCTTATCAGCTCTGGGTTTATAAATGAGATGAAATAAGGTTTCCATGTAGCGATCTCTGGCTTCATTATTTTCAGGAGCAACAAAGTTCCAAAAACTAAACATTTTAGCAAGCAGTAGCAATTGATTGCTATGTAAATGCCAATTATATTTGTGATGAATTCGCTGACTCATCCATTCTGAAACTTCGTGCCAATATTCAGTATGAGTATCGCAGTATTCCAGAAAGTCTAAAATTTTCGTTGCTGTTCCTTCTAAGTCTGTAGGATTAATATTAAATCGGTTTTCTTGATCCTCAATAATTTCTGAAGAACCGCCAAATTGAGTAGCAAAAGTTGGCAAACCAGAAATCATCGCTTCCAAAATACTGCGACCGAAAGCTTCAAAGCGGGCAAAATGGATATAAATCCCTTGACAATCTGCTACTACTCGGTAGGCTTCGCCGAGTTCATTACTAGGAATACGCATTCCCACCCAGCGAATCTTACCATAGAGATGATATTGCTCGATAATGTCATGGAGTTTTTGAATTTCTTCTGCTTCTTCTGAGTTGATAGCTTCATGTTGATGCAATTTACTAGTTAAGAGGATTAAGTTACAACGCTCTTGCAACGCCTGACTTTTACCAAAGCATTCAGCTAAACCAGTGAAGTTTTTGATTGAATTGATCGTATAAACGGCAAAGATTGGTCGCTTCTTCGGGTCATCTAACTGACCAAAGATTTGAGGGTCTTCGCGAGTAAAGAGTAGCTCGTAAACTTGTGTACGAAGTTTAGGATCTCGGACTTCTTTTTGACTATAGGGAAAGAAAATATTTTCATTTACTCCCGGCGGCACTAAATTAAATTTAGAACTAAACAAATCAATGCCATCAACCACATGATACAAATGTGGCATTGTAAACCACTTGTACGACTCGTATTGACCTATGGTATCAGGCGTGCCGACAATTTCTTGATAGGACGAGGTGATGATAAAGTCAGCTGCATTCATGCTAATTAAATCGGCAGTGAATTGTGCCGAGAAGTGATACTTCTCTTCTAAATCTTGCCAATATAAATTGCTAAATAGATGTTTAGGTTTTTCCAAAGAATGGGCTATGTTACACTGGGTAACTTTCATTCGACGAGATAGGAGAAAGGCTACTAAATTCCCATCGCTGTAATTACCAATAATCAGATTAGGTTTGACTTGGAATTGAGCTAGTAATTCTTTTTCGGCATCGAGCGCAAATTGTTCTAAATAAGGCCAAATTTCATATTTAGAAATCCAATTATTGGTAATTTCTGGATTAAATTCACCAAAAGGAACGCGCAATATCCAAGCATTTTCAGTATCTTGAACTTTTTCGATGCGCAGGTTGCAAAATGTTCCTTCGCAGTTAGGAATTAGTCGAGTGAGAATAATTACATGAGGTTTAATGCCTAGCTGGTCAAGTCCAGCAAGTTTAATTTGTTCGCGCAGTTCGTTTTCTAAGCTGCGAGCTTGTTCGAGGACGTAGATAACTTGACCAAGTGTTTCATCTCTTCCCAAAACATCTTCCTGTCCAACCCAGCCGTGGACGGAAACGAGGACGACGCGAAAGACGGCGGGGACGCGAGCTACAAATGTTTCTAAGATACCGGGTTCTGGGGAATAAATAAGTCGGTCGAGGAGTTCTAAAGTTTCAGAGACTCGCGCCGCAGTATTACCCCAACCTGGCTCAAAGCCTAGTTCTTGGAAAGCCAAGCGGAATTTTTCATAAGGTTCATCAGGCGATCGCTCACTGAGAAATTTCAGTGCTTGCTTAATTTGTTTGGCTAACTGAATACCGGAGGGAATGCGATCGCTCAACAATAGGCGAATACCATTGTATTGCAGCCCATGTAATGCTTGAAATAACATTTCTACCCAATATTGGGGGTCAGTCAACAATTGATTGCACAGGTAACGGTTGAGGAAGGCTAAACCTTGACCAATATTTCTAGCGTCGTCAATTCTTGGAGAATTCTCATAGAAGGGGTGGAGGTCGATTTCGAGGATATGAGGTTGGTAGCGATTGACTAGACGATCTCTCACATCTAACAGTGCTTGAGGTGTCATCTGCTCAAACCTGCTATCGGCTGTCAGTTGCCAAACTTCTTGATTAGCAATCTTCGGTCTAATTACGAACCAAATACTTTCCTTTTCGAGAATTATTTCGTGGGTATATTGTATTAGTTTGCCAACAGAAGAAGAGTAGTAAAAATAGGCTGGTTTTTGGGATTGATGACAGTACTCACCAAAGAAATGCAAAATTTCATTTCTTAGGAAGTAATGCTTACCTGAAGCCTTCAAGGTATAAATTAACTGATGTAGAGCAGTTTTTTCATCACCGTGGGAGACAGCTTGAATTAGTTCATACATGATGACGAATTCCAGAGATTTAGTTAGGTAACAACCTCATTTTTCTTTTTAGTCTCGGTTTTGTGAGGTCTATTACCTCCGCGATGATAAATTACAATAAAAATTTTCGCTTCTAGCTCTGGGATGAAAGGCTGCGATCGCTTTAAGTCTATGGGATGATGGAAAAGTGAAAATTATTAAATAGATTTTTCTCAATCAGATATAAAAGACTATTCTCGATTAAGTAGTGAAGCAAAATTGGAGCGATCGCTAATACAACATCACCCCAAGTGTTAGCAGAATAAAATTAAATATAATACCTACCAATTTTTTGTAAGGCTGCACATTATTTTGACTTCTCCCAACCTCCTAGATGCGTTGGGGTTCCTTCTATACGTCTTAATCTGGAAATGGTCTTACTTTAAAAGGATGTTTTAAAAGTCGTGATTGATGTATCAAATATTTTTTTACCCCTCCCTAACCCTCCCCTTATAAAGGGGAAGGAACCGGCCGGATTTTTCTTATTTCCCCCCTTTATAAGGGGGGACTAAGGGGGGTAACAACGTAATTAAAATCACAGTTAAACACTTTTCAAACATCCTCTAATAATCTCTTGCTTATAACCCCCGATTAATTCGAGGGTTTTAATATTAAAAAATAAATTTTTAAATTTAATTTTATTGGGATGTAGCTAATGGTGGTTTAGCTTTATGCAGCCTTAATCGTCTTCCCACGATTCGTGATTCAGTAGATCAATAATTCTATCTCTGAGTAGAAATTCATTTTTTTCTAACTCAAGTTCAAAATTAATCCAATCACGATGAGGAATATATTTATAAAGGGTATAAATTGGCTGCTGACGGTTAACAAGTCTCTTTTTAACAAGTTGAAGTGCTTCTTCCTTGATAACCTTGATGTCATATTTAACTATAGTGTTCATCGGTCGTTCCTTTGTTTTTAGTCAAGGAATTAAGAATCAAAACAATAGTTGCTTTGACTCTTCCTTAAACTTATCAAATAAAATTGGCGGAAATTGTGAAGAATCAAGACATTAAAGTTGCTAGAAGTTAGAATCCACCATATTTCAACTTATCTATTAAGAGGCTATGCCAACACGATATACAGAACCACGACCTTCTCCTTCGTAAGGGTCGCCACTAGATTAAGTGAACTGACATTACTTGTTCGCTCTTAGCGTTCTACGATAAAAGCAAGTGGGGTGAGGGTTAGGGAGGAGTATAACTTGGATAGTTACAAATAGTAAAATACTTTTTATCAGTCTAAGTATACCCTCTTTAGATAGGTTTTTGCAGAAGATATCACCAGAAATTAAATGATATGCATTATTATATAGAATTGTTGTAAAAACATAGCATTGCTACATCTCTTAACATTCTTTTTCATCAGATGTTTAGGGCAAGAAAACTGGCACAACAAGCTGCAAACATCAAAAGAGAATGTAGATGTTCTCTAGGCAACTTGTCAGAAGGTAGGATAGGGTAAAGAAGATTCTCTGTAAGAATTCAGCACCCAAAAGTCAGAAGTCAGAATTTCTAAGGAGTTTAGTATTAATAAGATATTCATTTACCAAATCTGACTCTGATTCTTTAACTATTCTGACTCCTGAATTCTGACTCCTGAATTCTGACAATTCTTTAGAGAACTTATACTATGCTCTTGAATCTTGATAAAGTTCGTCAATATTTTCCCACTCTAGCTGGTGAATGGACTTTTTTGGATAATGCTGGTGGGTCACAAACCCTAAAAAAAGTAGTAGATAGAATTAGCGAATTTCTTCTAAGTTCTGATGTCCAACCAGGAGCTTCTTATGCGATTTCTCAACTTGCAGGAGAACGATTAGCTTTAGCAACTAGGGGAATGGCTACTTTGATTAATGCTAATTCTTCTAAAGAAGTAGTCATGGGCCCATCTACTACAATGATGTTAAAAGTTCTCTCAATTTGCCTGGGTCAAACCTTCACACCTGGTGATGAGGTTATTGTTACTAATTGTGACCATGAGGCTAATATTGGTGCTTGGGTAGCTCTTGAAAAACAAGGAATGAAGGTTAAAGTGTGGCAAGTTCGCCCAGATACTTTAGAACTTCATTTAGCAGATTTAGAACCATTAATGAGTCAGCGTACAAAACTAGTAACCTTGACTCATGCTTCTAATGTTCTAGGAACAATCAATCCGATTAAAGAAATTGCTGCATTTGTACACGATCGCAACGCCATGATTTGTGTAGATGGTGTAGCTTATGCACCTCACAGATTAGTTGATGTCCAGGATTTAGATGTTGATTTTTATACTTTGAGTTTTTATAAAGTCTATGGGCCGCATCATGCCTTACTTTATGGAAAAGAAGAACATTTATTAAAATTGCCTGGTCTTAACCATTATTTTATCGACCAGACAGACATACCTTATAAATTTCAGTTAGGAAATGTCAACTTTGAATTAAGTTATGGAATGTTAGGTTTATGTGATTATTTAAGTGAATTAGCCCAATTACACTATGGAAATGAAACGGCTCCTGATTTGAGAAATCAAATGGTGCAAGCGTTTGATTTAATTAGCATACATGAAGAAAAAATTAGCGATCGCCTCCTAAATTACCTCAATAGTAAGCCTAATGTGCGAGTGATTGGTCAATCAAAGGCTGACCGTAAAACCCGTGTACCAACTATATCTTTTGTGGTCGATGGAATAAATAGCTCAACTATTCCGGCAAAAATTGACCAACATTACATAGGGATTCGCTACGGAGATTTTTACGCTAAACGGCTGATTGAATACCTGGGGTTAGCCTCGCAAGGTGGAATAATCCGGGTGAGTATGGTGCATTACAATACCCTTGAGGAAGTTAACAGCTTGATTGAGGCTTTTGAGCAGATATTTTAAGATTGGGGATTGGGGAAGGTGGGGCCCCCTCTGGGGATAAGGGGTAATGGGGATTGGGGAAGAGACAAAGGAGACAACGAAGAAGGGGGAGACAAAGCAGAGAGTTTCAATAATTCCTCCTTGTCCCCCTGCTCCTCTACTCCCCATTACCTATTACTAAGCTGCAAAACTTCCACCTCTTCTTGTGGAGAAATTAATGTTTTACCCACCGATAGAACAGCTAAGGCATTGGTTTGAGCTAAATTAATTAAATTGCCGGAACTATGACTACCACCAGCTTTGTGAAATTCGTAAACTCCATCAACTAAATGCAATTTACCCCAAAGGTAAGTTTCCCGCTTGCCATTTGATCGCAATTCATCGTGCGATCGCACTTTCAAAAATACTGGTTCCCAACCTTCAGTAATTCCCGAAAGTTTCTTGATTGCTGGTAGCACAAATCGCCAATATGTCACCAACACAGCAGCAGGATTCCCTGGTAAGCCAAAATATAGTGCTGAGTGGGGAGAGACGCGATTAATCGCATTTGTACTGGGAAAAGTGGCGACAGTGAGGGGTTTTCCTGGACTGATTTCCACAGTCCGAATGTGGATTTTTGCTTTTAGTGACTCTAGAATTTTGTCAACATAGTCATAATCTCCCACTGAGACACCACCAGAAGAGATAACTATATCAGCGATCGCAATAGCGTCGGCAATAACTTTCTCCAAAGCAACTGGATCGTCTTTCACAATTCCGAAAATTAACGGTTCTGCGCCACTTTCCTTTACCAAAGCTGCCAGCGCATACTGATTAGAATCCACAATTTGCCCTGGTTGCAATGGTTGATCGACTGTCATCAACTCATCACCAGTGGAAAAAATTGCCACATGTGGACGGCGATAAACACTTAATTGTGGACACTGTGCTGCTGCCAATACGCCAATTTCTGAGGCATTTAACTTAATTCCTGCTGGTAGTAGTTGTGTTCCAGCTTGATAAAAAGATGCTTGGTGTCTGACAAATTCTTGCGGTTTTGGTGCAGCTAGAATAAATACGCGGTTTTCCTGGCGGCGTGTCTTCTCTTGCATGACTACAGTATCCGCACCTGTTGGAATTGCTGCACCCGTAAAAATTCGTGCGGCTTGCCCTGGTTGAATTGTAGACTTGGGGTGATACCCAGCCGGAATCTCTTCAACAATTTCTAATACGGCTGGTTGTTCACTGCCAGAGTGCTGTACATCTTCGTAGCGAACTGCATAACCATCCATTGCTGAATTATCCCAATGGGGAAAATCTAGTGGACTGGTGACAGGTGTTGCCAAAATGCGACTATTTGCTGTCAATAAATCTACAACTTCTGTATCCCGTTGACGATCCAACGGCTGCACCAAATTTAAAATAATTGCTTCTGCATCGCTGACTGATACCATAGCGATCGCCTCCAACTTTTTTTTATCTGAGTCTACTCTTGAATAGCTTTGTCTAGATTTTTATAAGCAGTAAATCCCAAGCTACACACTGCTAGTAAACCGATAATTATGCTTCCTTCGGGGACTTTGGATACCTGAACCGAATTATTACTTAAATCTAATATTTGCTCTTTGCCTGCTGCATTTCTACTAATCAAATGAAAGTCTTTAGGTAGAACCTGATTGCTAAAACCTTCATCTATAAGTGCGAGATTATTATTAAGCCAGGTGTCACCAGGTAGCATATCATCCTTTCCAACATCAAAGGGGCCAAAGATTTTCTCTTTAGTGCTATCAAAGTTGAATCTCAAATAACTGTAGTTAGATGAACCACTAACCACTGGAGTGAAACTATTTATGAGATTACTCAAGGGATCAAAAAAGGAAATTGAGAGAGATTGCAAGTACTTCGTAGCTTCTGAGCCTGTTTCAGAAATGACGCCAGGAGCAGTTGTTGTATCGTAGTTAAATGAACCCTTAGCTGAATAACCAGTGTCTCCTTTCCAGTTAAAGTTGAACTCAGCAGCATGAGCTAGGTTGTTGGTGGTTATGGCGATCGCTAACGCTAAAGCAGTAGTCGTCACCATACTAATAGCTGTTCTAGTAAATAGATATGTCATCAATGTAACCCCGAAATTAACTACAATTAAGTTTCTACAACAATATAATACAGATGTAAATCTTACTGTGTATTGCATCCATGAGGTGTAACGGTTACTCTGTGAAATACTGAATAAGTACTGATAGGGTATAAAAACTGCTAAGTCAAATTTATCTGATTTTTGAGTTATGCAGTTGTTAGTTGCACAAATTTTTATTGAGTGGTTTTTGTTCTTTTATAGCGCAGCAACTAGCCGAATCATCACCTTAATATTAAAAACAGGAGCGATCGCTATTTCCCAACTTCTAAATAAAAATACTTGTTTTGTATGACAATCGAACGAGTTCCCCAAAAACACTATCCCAAGGCTGAGATTGAGCGACGAGGTATGGCATTGGGACTTGATTTCCTTGGTGTCTGGTTAATCAGTTCTCTACTGGGAAGCAGTGGTATCGGGATTCAATTTGTGGAAATCTTAGTTTTTGTAATACTTTGGCTGGTTTTGCGGGTGCTGGTGGTATACAACAATCAAGGGCAAAGTTTAGGGCGTTGGGCGTTCGATTTAAAAGTGTTGTCAGTCGAAGATGGGGAAGTAGTGAGCAGAATTCCAGATTTGCTCTCACTAATGAAGCGAGAAGCGATTATCGGCTTGGGTGCTTTATTGGTGTCAATTGCCCTGAGCAACATTAGAGCCAATCCCACTGCTATACTGCTAGTAATTCCCCTAGCAATTGATTGCGGGACTGCCTTTTATGATACCCAGATGCGGCAGGCTTTACACGATCGCTATTGTGGAACTTTTATCGTTTCCTCGCGTCGTGGCTACTCGCTCGATATAAAAATTAAAAGATTAGTTGAAAATATGCGGCGGAATGTGAGAAGATAGTCATTTGTGTTAATTCTCTTCAGGCTTCACTGTTTGTAAGATTATGGCTAAAAGTAAAGGTGCCCGCATTATTATCACACTAGAGTGTACTGAGTGCCGGACAAATCCAGATAAGCGTTCTGCTGGTGTTACACGTTATACCAGTACCAAGAATCGCCGTAACACCACTAACAGATTAGAGCTGAAAAAGTTCTGCACCCACTGCAACAAACATACCGTTCACAAGGAAATTAAGTAGAGATGAGTTATTTCCGTCGTCGCCTTTCTCCGATCAAGCCAGGAGAACCAATCGATTATAAAGATGTTGATTTATTGCGTAAATTTGTCACCGAGCGAGGAAAGATACTGCCACGTCGGATTACCGGGCTTACGTCTCAGCAACAGCGAGAGTTGACATTAGCAATCAAACGTTCGCGGATTGTAGCTTTGTTGCCATTTATCAATGCGGAAGGCTAAAAAGAGGAGAGACGCGATTATACTCTTACGAGAAGCCGCTCTTCGAGCGTCTGCGCGTCTGTACAGGAGTTAAGAATTAAAACTCCTAACTCCTAACTTAAAACTATTTAAACTGTTCACCAAATTAGAGTGCGAGAGTTGTGGAGAAGGGGACGCTAGTTGAATTTAGGGTTCAAGGCGATCGTCGTTTGGGGATCGTAGAACGTCCAGACGGTAAAACCCGCTGGTTTGTGGTAGACGAACGTGGTCAATCCCACAGCCTCGCGCCTAGACAAATAACTTATACAGTTACCGGACAGACTTACAAGCCTTCTGAGATTGCCAGCTTTTTGGAGCAAATTAAGCCTTATTTAGACCCATCTAGTTTAGAAGTGGCTTGGGAATTACTGGTTGAAGATGGGGAAATAGTCACGCCAGACCAAATGGCGAATCTGCTATTTTCGGAATCAACCGCGCCTCCTTGTTATGCTGCCCATTGCTTGTTATCAGACGATAAACTTTATTTCAAGCAAAAAGGAGACGCTTACGAGCCGAGAACTGCTGCTCAAGTGGCAGAACGCAAGCACCAACTGGAAGTAGAGGCACTAAAAGCTAAAGGACAGCAGGAATTTTTAACTCGTGTAGAGCAGGCGCTCAAAGGTGAAGCAGTAGAGTGGGGGCGTCACGATCGCCAGCGCTTAGAAGGACTGGAAAAATATGCAGCACTAATAGCTGACACTGTGCGGACAGGGGTTAATTATGACTCCTTGGCTCGTGCTTATCCGCCCAGTACTCCAGTATTAGAAACTATGACCATGCTGGGACGACCGACGACACCCCAAGGAGCCTTTCAACTATTGGTGGATTTGGGTTGCTGGAGTCCTTATGAAAACTTGTTCCTGCGTCGTTCTTCAATTCCGATTCAATTTCCTCATAAGGTATTAGAAGTGGCGCAACAGCGTTTGGATTTCCCGCCAATTGACTCAGATACAAACCGCCTTGATCTGACTCACCTGAAGGTTTACACCATTGATGATGAAACTACCACAGAGATCGACGATGGTCTAAGTTGGGAAGTACTGCCTGATGGACAAGAACGCTTGTGGGTGCATATCGCCGATCCTACTAGATGGTTAGTACCGGAAGATGAATTAGATTTAGAAGCGAGAAAGCGCGGTAGTACAGTCTATTTACCTACGGGAATGATTCCCATGTTTCCAGAGGTGTTGGCAACTGGGCCAATGAGTCTGATCCAGGGAAAAGTTTGTTGCGCCCTTAGTTTCGGGATTATTTTAGGTACAACTGGGGCAGTAGAAGATTACAGCATTCATACCAGCTTGATTAAGCCGACTTATCGTCTCACCTACGAAGATGTAGATGAAATGCTGCAATTACGGGTACAAGCAGAACCGGAAATTGCGGCGATCGCCACTTGGGCACAACGGCGCAAAGCTTGGCGTTTCGCCCAAGGGGCAATTAGCATCACTATGCCGGAAGCGGCGATCAAAGTCAAAGGTGAGGAAATCCACATTGAGATTTTGGACGATTCCCCATCGCGGCAACTGGTAGCAGAAATGATGATTGTTGCCGGGGAAGTTGCGGCTCGTTATGGTAAAACTCATAACATACCTTTGCCCTTTCGCGGTCAACCGCAACCAGAATTACCTCCAGATGAGGAATTGCTTCTACTTCCAGCCGGATTCGTTCGCGCTTGCGCCATGCGTCGTTGTATGCCCAAGAGTGAAATGAGCATTACGCCTTTGCGTCATGCTGGTTTGGGTTTGGATACTTACACTCAAGCAACTTCTCCCATCCGCCGCTACAGTGACTTACTCACCCACTTTCAAATTAAAGCCCATTTGCGGGGTGAAGTTCTGCCGTTTTCCGCAGATCAACTTAAAGAAGTGATGATGACTGTGAGTAGCATCACCCAAGAGGTGACAATGGTGGAACGACAAACTAATAGATATTATGCACTAGAGTATTTACGCCGTCATCCAGAGGAAACTTGGGATGTGACAGTGTTGATGTGGCTGCGAGAAGACAGCAACTTAGCCCTAATTTTGTTAGAAGATTTGGGCTTGCAATTACCAATGGCTTTCAAACGTTCTGTAAACTTGGGCGAACAGATAGTAGTGAAAGTTAGCCACGCCGATCCACAAAAAGATATGATCCAGTTTCAAGAAATAATTTATCAAGAAGCCCAAACAGCAGCAAATTAACAAATTTGTCATTCGTAATACTCGCTACAGGCTAGTATTATCAATTACGAATTATTTTAACTTTGCTCCAACTCCTTTGAGTTAACATATAGAGTAAATTCGGGATTTAGAGACAGTTTTCTTAAGTGAAAATATTCCTTAATATTGTATTTGATGTAAGCGATCGCGTTAATCTTAAATTAATTACAGACAATACCATGTTCACGAGTATCAAAGACTCATTCACAAGACTTCAAGAGCAACGCAAAGACTGTTGCAAAAATAACTTAAATTGTAAGAATTCAGGAGGCAGAATACATTCGTCTGAATAGTTAAAGAATCAGAATAATACTTCATACATAAATTTTCCAATCGTACTGCATTCCTTTTAAATTCTGATTTCTGACTCCTGAGTGCTGAATTCTTACCTTAAATTTAACAGACAGCTAGTCTACTTCATACATCTGCTTATGCTTCGCTAAAAGCTTTTGATATTTCTGATTTGTCTTTGCTTCTACCCACTTAGCTTTAAATATTGCTGCTGATTCCGCTTTCACTGGGTCTACTTCATAAGGAAGAATCTCTTTTTTTGAACCTGAATCTTCCGAATTTTGTTTATATTTCCTGCCGCTTTTATGATTAGCATAACGGCGAGAGCGAGTGTAACCCATTTGGATAAATTTCCGTGCCATATCTGCGCCGACAAAATCATCTTTCTCTAAATAATCAAGAAAAATCTCGTAGATTTTTTTACTTGACTCTCTAGCAATATCTGGAGTTTTGAACCGCCAGTAAGGAAGAATTTCTGATTTGTATGGTTCTACCAAAAGTACACCCTGCTCACCTTTGCCAACACGATAGAGTTCAGGGTGTTGGCGAAAATCAATATTTTTAAAGTCTAAAGAATAATCAAAAGCCATGATAAATTTTTATTAGTAATAGTAAACTTTAAAAAAAAGTTCAACTTCTATCTAAGTATTGAGATTTTGTTAATTATGCTATTATCTTGCACTCAATCCCTGAACAGTGTTATTGCGCCAGGAAGTCTGCGTAAAGTACATCACATTGCCCTCAACGTCAAGGATATGCAAGCTTCCCGCTACTTTTATGGCACAATCCTGGGTTTGCACGAACTCACAGGCGACGAAGTACCCGCAACCTTAGTAGAACTAGTCGCATCTGGGAAAGTAGCTAACTTCATCACTCCCGATGGTACAATTCTAGATTTATTTGGGGAACCAGAATTATCACCACCAGATCCCAATCCAGAAAAGACCTTCACTAGAGCTTACCATCTAGCCTTTGACATCGATCCGCAGTTATTTGATCGCGCGGTGACAGTAATCAGAGAGAATAAAATAGCGATCGCACATGGCCCAGTCACTCGTCCTACTGGTAGAGGAGTGTATTTTTACGATCCAGATGGCTTTATGATTGAAATTCGTTGCGATCCAGATGTCCATTAAATAATTAAGAGATACACAGTTAAATCGACGCTTGTAAACTGCATCCACACAAGCATAACTTACCTCTGTGAGTTTAAAAACCTCAATTTTTTTATATATAGCTGTGAATCATCTTTGCCCTGGCTCTTAAAAAACACTACTTAATTTCCTATGACCGCTAAACTCACGCAAATATTTAAAGTAATTGAAGACACGATTGCAAAACCGTCAATTCCACACGAACCATACAAGCAATCATTGAAAGCCTGGGCGATGTATTGTTTGCGAGACAAAGGCTTTATAGTTGTTTATGCTCAAAATGCCGACTTTGCTATTGAAAGAAAAGGCGAAGAAAAGCTATATTTCAAAGTGTCAAATAGCCCCGATGATTTAGATAATTCTCTTAACTGGATTGTTTGGGATAGTGCAACCAAAATTGCCAGTCTTATTTCTCAAAAAATAGACTGATATTTTCCTGATTTTTTAACTATTATGATTCAGGTGGTCTAAAGCAAATACTTGTCTTTAAATACATAATATAAAAATATACTATCTATATTAGATCGCATTGCCCAACACAAGAAAAACTTAAAGCAAGCGGAAATTTGATTTAACCTCTCATTTCAACTTGCACCATATAGTAACCATGTGAATAGCTAGAATTTAAGAAACACTTCAAACGATGCGAGGGAAAACGTAGTCGCGGGTGCGAAAATCCACAGGGTTAGTAAAGATTTTATTTGTAGTACCAAATTCAACCATTTGAGTAATACGATTTTCATTACTATGAAAGAAAGCCGTAAAATCAGATAGGCGAGCGACTTGCTGCATATTGTGAGTAACGATTACAATTGTCAACTCAGAACGCAAGCTATGGATTAAATTCTCAATTTTCATACTACCCATAGGATCGAGACCTGTACAAGGCTCATCCATCAAAAGAACATTCGGCTTTACCGCTAAAGCACGGGCAATACATAATCTTTGCTGCTGACCGCCAGAAAGCTCTAAAGCAGATTTGTGCAGCTTATTTTTCACTTCATCCCAAAGTTCGGCAGATTTGATGGCAGATTCAACAATTCCATCTAATTCTACTTTCGGATGCCATCCAACTAATTTCACCCCATAAGCAACATTATCATAAACGCTCATGGGAAAAAGATTTGGTTTGGGAAAAACCATACTAACTTGGCGACGTAAACGATTGATGTTGACACGACGCTCATAAATACTCTGCCCAAAAAATTCTACTCTTCCTTCAACTCTCACATCTCCTTCTAATTCACTCATGCGATTTAACGATTTCAGAAAAGTAGACTTACCACAACCACTAGAACCAATAATTGCCGTGACTTGGTTTTGATAAATATCCATTGACACGCCTTCAACTATCTTTTTAGTTTCGTAATATAAGCTGAAGTTTTTGACTCTGATGGCTGGAATTAGTTTACTCATATTCCCAAAACGTCTGAAACAAAACTTGACAAACTAAAACAGTAGAAATCAGCAATGACTGTTTCACTATGTTACTCCCAAAAGGGTATATTCATGGAACTTACGTAGCGATACAGTAACCATACAGCAAATAAAATGTTGTTATACCAATTATTTATGAAGACGCACTCAATTTTTTGATTACGAACCGCCAATAACGTCAAGGAAGAGAAGAACAATCATTAAGTGCAAGTTTATAGAGAATTAGTATTAAATATTTGTATCAAAACTGTGTTTCAAAATGTATTTTTTACAGACTTTTTATACTCATCTTTTGCACCTTGACCTATATACCATCCTTACTTGTGAAAAAGGATTAGGTCTAGTTCAATTTAAAATAGTGACGTAGAAATCAAAACACGAATATCATACAGCAGATTTCAAGTTGGTAAGGTACACAAGCAAAGTCTGCAACCCAGATAGATATAAAGGGTATTTTACTCCTAAATTATGAATTTACCTGTATATAAGTAGGACGACGTAAATAATTAAAGCAGGACTTACGCACAGGTTAGGGAAAATCAAACCATAAAGGACGCAGAGAACACAGAGGGATAAGAGTTAGAGAGGTTTTTCGCGTAAGTCTTATAAAAGTTTGTAGTGAGGGCTAAAGCCCTTACTAAAAACTAATTTGAATATTTTTTACATTAGTTAATATAGGTTGAATTATTCTTACAGACTTACTTATCTCATAGATAGTGAGGAATTAGTTTTTTATAAAGATAAATTAATAACTTTTGTAAGCTACATTTTATGAGTATCTTCTAGTGCAAGCTAGATTGACAAAAATCAATAAGTCACGCTTGAAGACACCTTAACCGAAACGACCGGAAATGTAGTCGCGGGTGCGAGGGTCTAGTGGGTTGTTAAAGATTTGCTCTGTAGCCCCAAATTCAACCATTTGACCAATCCGACTTTCATCGGTGCTAAAGAAAGCTGTAAAATCAGAGACGCGAGCGGCTTGCTGCATATTGTGGGTAACGATCGCAATCGTCAACTCAGACTGCAAACTATGGAGCAGTTCCTCTACTTTCATGGTAGCAATGGGGTCAAGAGCCGAACAAGGCTCATCCATCAGCAAAACTTTCGGCTTGACTGCTAAAGCACGGGCAATACATAATCTTTGTTGTTGACCACCAGAAAGCCCTAAAGCTGATTTATCCAGCTTATCTTTCACTTCATCCCAAAGAGCAGCACTGTGAAGTGCAGATTCGACAATTTCATCTAATTCTAATTTTGAATATTTGCCTGCTATTCTCATACCGTAAGCAACATTTTCGTAAATGCTGATTCCAAAAGGATTTGGTTTTTGGAACACCATACCAATTTGACGGCGTAACCGATTAATGTTGACACGAGGAGCATAAATATTCTGACCAAAAAACTCTACATCTCCTTCAACTTTTACAGGCCCTTCCAATTCGCTAATGCGATTTAGAATTTTAATGAAGGTAGATTTACCACAACCACTAGGGCCAATAATTGCAGTTACTTGGTTCTGATAAATATTTATTGACACCTTTTCAATAGCTTTTGTTGTGCCATAGTAAAAGCTAATGTTTTTAACTTTGATAGCTGGAATTAGGTTACTCATGCTTTCCCAAGGTACGAAATAAAACAAAAATCTATTATTATTTAATTCTTCTCTGTCTAATAACTAAGCGAGAGAGAATACTGACACATAAAATTAAACCGAGTAGAACTATAGAAGTAGTCCACACTAATTGACTTTTTTGTGGGTCGGGGTCGTTGTAGAGATTAAAAATCAGTACTGGTAAAGAAGCTGTTGGACTTAACAATCCTTCTGACCAATCTAGACTAAATAAAGAAGTAAAAATTAAGGGTGCTGTTTCACCAGCAGCACGAGCTACTGCTAACAAAATGCCTGTGGTAATTCCAGGGATTGCAGTAGTCACAACAATGCGGAAAGTCGTTTGGAAGCGAGTTCCACCTAAAGCAGCAGAGGCAAGGCGTTGAGATGTGGGGATCAGTTTTAAAGATTCTTCTGTTGTCAGTGTAATTACAGGTAGCATAATCACGGCTAAAGCAAAACCACCTGCGATCGCACTAAATCCTTTAGTTATCAAAACTATCACACCATAAGCAAACACGCCTACAACAATTGAAGGCACGCCTGTAAGAATATTAGCGACAAAACGAACAATACTAATAACTGGATTAGTTTGACTAAATTCTGCTAAGAAAATTCCAGTCAGGATCCCTGTGGGAATGCTTAAAATAGCACCAATTAGTACCATGATTATGGTTCCCAAGATGGCATTGCCAAAGCCATTATCAATAACTGCTTTGACAAACATTTCTGATTTTAGTCCAGATATTCCCCGGATAAAAATTTCCCACAAAATTGATAATAAAGGAATGAGTACTAGACCTGTAAGACCAAAGGCGATCGCATTCATTGCATAGGTAAATATTACTCGTTCCGTTGGCAGAGGATTGCATAATTCTGCCGCTAAAGATTCATCAGTTTCTGATTGGATATAACCACTCATAATTTTAAAAGTTTTTGATGGATAAATATCTTTTTTACACTGAGTTTTTATAATAATTTAAATGTAAAATATTGTTATTTATTTTTTCTACCAACCCACTTCACTAAGATGACAGCGCCAATGTTTACAATTAGAGTCAGTCCGAATAAAATTAATGCCAAATAGCTTAAAGCTCCTATGTGCAAACCTGGTTCAGCTTCAGCAAATTCATTAGCTAATACAGAAGGAATTGTATAACCTGGATCGAGTAAAGAAACGCTGATTTGAGCAGAATTACCAATCACCATAGTTACAGCCATTGTTTCACCCAAAGCACGTCCTAAAGCAAGCATTGCTGCACTTACTATTCCAGAAAACCCAGATGGTAACAAAACTCGAAAAATTGTTTCCCAACGGGTTCCACCTAAAGCCATAGATGCACTACGTAATTCTTTAGGGACAGCCATCAAGACATCACGACTAATTGCTGCCATCGTGGGCAAAATCATGATGGCGAGAATAACTCCAGCAGTCAACATATTAGTTCCAGAAGGATCTTCTGTATTAAATAGTGGTATCCATTTCAAAGTGCTAGCTAACCACTTTTGTAAAGGTTCTATAACTGGAATAAAGACAAAAATCGCCCATAAACCAATAATTACACTGGGAATTGCGGCGATTAATTCAACAACAAATGCAAGGATGGTTTGCAGTGATGTTGGTAAAAAGTTTTCACTCGTGACTAAGGCTACCGCTATTCCCACTGGAACAGCGATTAAAATAGCGATCGCACTACTTACCAAAGTTCCATAAATATAGGGCAATGCACCAAAAATCTGATTACCTGTATCCCAATCTTGTCCCCACAAAAACCCCATTCCAAACTGCTTAATGGCTGGTAGAGCTTCGTGAAAAATTACCCAAATCATTAACAATAGTACTGCAACAGTAATTACAGCGAAAAAGTATACTAGCCGTGTAAAACCTTGGTCAAACCAGAAATTTGTGCCGCTAGTAGCAGTTAGATTGAAATTTTCATCACCTAAATTTGAATCATCTGATAAGTTTGCCATTATAAATTAATAAAATAGTTTTTTTACTAGTAAAGCGAGTTATTAACTTAGTCTATTAGGGAAGGAAAATAGTAAAATAATCCCCCTAAACCTTTTAAAAGGGGGATGTATTCAAAGCATTCTTCCCTTCTTAAGAGAATAAAGGGATCTTTTGTGCCTAAGTCTTAAAAATTGTAAATTAAGGCTTGACAGAGCTATTCACTGTCTGAAGTACTCGATTTGCTACATCTGATGGAATTTTGGTGTAGTTAAGGTCATCGTTATACTGTTGACCATCTTTTAATACCCAATTAATCCATTTCTTAATTGCATTAGCTTTAGCAGCATTAGCATACTGTTTATAAACCATCATCCAAGTAAGACCGACAATGGGATAACCTTGTCCCGGATCTCCTACAAAAACACGGTAGTTGTCTGGAAAAGTGACAGTTGATAAAGCTGCATTTGCAGATTCTAAAGAAGGAGCAACAAATTCTCCGTTCTTATTTTGTACCAATGCTGATTTCAGATTATTTTTGACAGCGTAGCTATATTCTACATAACCTATAGAACCAGGAGTCCGAGCTACTATAGCAGCTACACCTGGATTTCCTTTGCCTTTGAGGACATTTGGCAGATTCCATTTTGGAGCAGTGTTAGTTCCAACTCTGCCTTTAAAATAACCGCTGATGGCACTCAAGTGATTTGTAAAAATGAAAGTTGTACCGCTACCATCAGCACGAACCGCAAATTTAATTGTTTGATTTGGTAGATTAGCACCTGGATTATCAGCTTTAATTTTCGCGTCGTTCCATTTGGTAATTTGACCTGAATAAATTGCTGGTAGTGTAGCGCGGGATAATTTGAGATTATTAACGCCTGGAAGATTATAAACAACAGAAACAGCACCGCCTGCTGTAGGTACTAAGATTGCACCATTCTTGACTTTAGCGATTTCATCATCTTTCATTGCAGCATCACTACCACCAAAGTCAACGGTTCCGGCGATGACTTGACGAATACCGCCACCACTACCAATTGCCTGGTAGTTAATTTTCAAGTCTGGATATTTCTTCTTCACTTCACGAGCATAGCGTTCGTAAAGCGGAGCCGGGAAAGTTGCTCCTGCACCATTGAGAGTTTCAGCTTGTGCGATAATTGCACCAAAAAATGGACTAAGTGCAACAGAAGTTGTCAACATTGAAGTAGCAATGACACGATTCAATATGGCGGTCGAAAAAATCATATTACCCCTGATTTAAGGAATATTTTAATGCTGTTATTTCAGTCTTAAATAAGCTACATTTTTCATGGTTAAAGCTAATTTAACAATTGATAAGCAGGACATTAAGATATGTTTAAATTTTAGTTTGAGGTATTTTTTTAGGGATTTTGATTAAATGAGTTAGTCGAAATATACTATAGGATTTCTATTTAATTTGTGAAAATGCCCGGTGTTCAGATCCCCGATTTCTTTAAGAAGTCGGGGATCTAATTTTTTAAAAATGCCTGACAGAATTATAGAGTTAGCAAAATAAATTCAATTTCTCCAAAGGTGAATGATTTTTTTATATAGTTAGTATTTGTCTTATTCTCAAATATTTTTTAAATTTATCAATCAGCCACTATTTAAATTATTTCATGTTTGCTTGCGACTACAATACAGTACCAAAAGTATAAATAATCCTATTCCTGCAAAATATTTTATCGGCTCAGGTACCCTGGTATTAGGTGAAAATAATCCTTCGATCGCACCAGCAATAATCAACATTGGTACAATCTAAAATACTAGCTACACTGCCTGATAACTATAGAATTTCAGTGCACCTCCACGGCGATATTTACCAGGAAATAAAATTGCTCTTGCTAATAAGAATCCTGCCCTCCCCAGCAAAAAAGATTGCAGGTAATTCCAAAGAACCATGCGGAAACACAAAAGCCCAAGAAGGATAAGCCAAATTATTTTGGGCAAATAAAGTACCAACAGCACCAATTAATAAGCCATTAAATAAGTAGGTCGGCGTAAATAATTATTGTTGAAATAAGGCAGGATGGTAATCCCCAACGATAAAATTTTATGATTGCCTGCCATTCTTGTCGCCACGAAATGCGCTTAGGTGATTTAGCTGCTGGCACAATTGTAATTCAAGCCCAAGTACCAACTGCATCTGTAAGATTGACAATTTCAGAACAGGCAAAAGGACTTCATGAACACTTAATCGAAATTGCTGATTTTTCGCAATTGATCCCAGATGATTTTGCGGTGATTCGCGAGTATTTACAACGACGCGGTACAATGTCGTTAAAGGCAAGAGCTTCACTATCTCTAAAACTAGCCGAGCAAGTTTTAGCTATTATTAATTTAGAAAAATTGCCAGAAGCTGTTACGCCTGATGTTTTTTTAGAAGCAATTTACCTCGGATATCAACAACCGGAATTTGAGACTAATTAATAATGAGTAGTTAGTAGTCAGTTATTACTCACTGACTACTAAATACTAACTAACTACTTAAAAATCTAAAATCGGCCAGTCTGGCTCACGATAATAGCGTGTCATGTTGTCAAACTTTCGTAATTCAACACGATCAATCAAAAATTCTGGTAAATTCAACAGCCATTGTTCATTCAATTGAGAAAGCATAGTGCTGAAGCTTATGCGGTCTAGGTCAGATGTAACCTCCCCAAAATAGGCTAATGTAACATGAGCTGTGAAGTGATAATGCTGCTCAATACCCAAAGCAATTAACTTGGGATTTTGATAAATTGTTCGGCGAAATTGAATAATTTCCTCGTAACAGCGTTCATCTTGAGGGACTAAACAAATGGCTATAGCTCTTGGCATCAGTATTAGTCCTAGCATTTGCCATTTAATTGGATGACTCCTGTTTGTCATCAATTGTTGATATTTTTGAAATATTTCAGCTACACAAGAGTGTAACTCCTCGTCAAATTTAGGATTTTTTTCGTAGGCATCAAGGTAAGCATTGTCCCAAATTAAATCCGCTAAAGTCAGATGAAAACTAGCAGGAGGTACAGATACAATCAAATTAGGGTTTACAGGCAACTGCAAAAGTTCTTGTTGATAAGTCTGTAATTTGGCATAGAAAGCAGAGTTGTGTGATTCTTCTTCTGCCGGCGGGGTAATTAGCGTATAGCCAGGAAAGGACGCTGCTTGTCTCAACCCAGAATATGGCTGAAATTTAGAAGATTCCTGAATATGCTGCGCTTGGGATCTATAGGCTTCTGGCAGCGTCAGTCTTGCTAACCGATTTAAGTAAGTTTGATAGTTGTCGTCCAATCTTTATAGCCTCACGCTCTCACTTGATAGATTTTAGGGAAAATTATCTTGATTAACAGAATGATTCACAATGATTTCAAAAGTATTTAATTTTTGGGAGTGGGGAGAGGAAAGCAGGGGAGCAGGGAGCAGGGAGCAAGGGAGCAAGGGAGAAGAGTTTTCCCCTCAGCAAGAGCAGCACCCCGCCCCTTTGCCTCTTCCCAATGCCCAATGCCCATCTACTGCAAGGTTTATCTATGCCAATCTATGTTTACTGGGGTGAAGATGATTTTGCGATGGAAAAGGCGATCGCTGTTTTGCGCGATCGCGTCCTCGATCCCCAATGGACAAGTTTCAATTACACTGCATTCTCCCCAGATCGAGATGATGCTGCTATCCAGGGGTTAAATCAGGTGATGACGCCCACTTTTGGCGCTGGTGGGCGCTTGGTATGGCTGATAAATACTACTCTGTGTCAGCACTGTCCAGAGAATGTGTTGATAGAATTGGGGCGATCGCTAAGAGTCATTCCCGAAAACTCATTTTTATTGCTCACCAGCCGCAATAAGCCAGATGAACGTCTCAAATCCACGAAATTGTTAAAACAGTTTGCTACTGAATTCCGAGAATTTCCCCTTATTCCCCCTTGGAAAACAGAATTACTGGTGCAATCTGTTAATCAAGCAGCCCAGACAGTGGGCGTGAAACTGACTGCCAACACTTCCCATTTCTTGGCCGAATCTGTAGGAAATGATACACGGCTACTCTATAATGAGTTAGAGAAATTGCGGCTATATGCCCAAGATAGCAATAAGCCTTTAGACATAAATACTGTTACGAAGTTAGTAAGAAATACTACTCAAAATAGTTTACAATTAGCAGCAGCAATCAGAACAGGAGATACAGCTAAAGCTTTGACAACCTTGGCAGATTTGAGCAATGCTTCCGAGCCGGGATTACGGATAGTTGCCACACTGATTGGACAATTTCGCACCTGGCTGTGGGTAAAGATTATGATAGAAAGTGGGGAACGGAACCAACAAGCGATCGCTATTGCCGCTGATATCGGTAATCCCAAACGGATTTACTTCTTACAGCAAGAAATCAAGTTGCTTTCTGTGCAACAGTTAGTCTCTTGCTTACCCCTACTACTGGAGTTAGAAGTTAGCCTTAAGCAAGGGGCATCAGAAATGTCAACACTCCAGACTAAAGTCATCGAACTTTGTCAAGAATGCCGAGGAAATTGATAATCAAATGTAAAAGGTTGATGTATTGAACAGTTTCTGGAACTTCCAACTCCGAAAATAATTCAAAGTTCTTATAATATCCCTGATGTAGTTTTGTGTCACATACTATATGAAGAAAATTTCTGATTTGTTTTCCCGAACTAGCCGAAAGCGAACCCTTTCGCAATCATTCTTTTTCGGCGCGATCGCTTCTGTGGGTGTGATTTCCAACGCTTTTTCATTTAGTTCCAAAGCTGAGGCTCAAACTCCAGCACCAATAGTTAATAATACTGAAATCGACAGTTATGCTCAAGCCGTGCTTGCAATGGAGCCAGCCCGTCAAAATGCCTTTGAAGAAATTAAAAAACTTATTGGCAATGGAGAAATTCCCCAGATTGTCTGCAACGATTCTAATAGTATAAATGGTCTTCCAAAGAAGGCTCAAGATATCGCAGTGAACTACTGTACCCACGCTCAAAAAATTGTCGAAGATAATGGTTTGAAATTTGAACAGTTCAACAAAATTACTATAGAACTACAAAATAATACTATCTTAAAAAGGCAGGTTTACAATACCCTATTACGGCTGCAACAACCTCCTGAGTCTCGCTAATTAGAAGGGCTACTTCAATCAAAGCGCGTAGTAAGGAGGTGGCTAATTACTATGGGACTCTTAACTCAATTATTCTCACATTACAGCAATCCTATTAAATTCATGAGAAATTTAGAAAAGGAAACGAATTACCTTCTCTACGAAACACTATGCGAAGCTTTTTTGTTTATGGGTTAGGCGTTGCATATTGTAGTAGAGAAGGATGCAAAGGAATACCAATTAAAAATTCAGAAAGCTAAATTTTATCTACTAGATTTATAGGCTTGTATGTGTCACATTATTTTTTTAATTGGTATAAGCAAGAGATATGTAATTCAATACAGTTCAGATCGGCTCAAAATGCTGGTATAGAGACGCGATTTATCACATTTAGAAAGACTGATTATCTACACCAATAACTTTTAACTGAACCGAATTATTTTTTCATAAATATATTTTTGCTCCCCTTGAAACCCACCTTCCGCACTTCAAGGTGTTAAAAACGGAAATTACTGAGAGAAAAAAGGCAAGTAAGAATAAAAACAGACATCTGAAGATAAAAAAGAGATTTGAGTAGCTATGAATCACCATAAATGGTATCAAAATCTATTAACCTAAGTTGCGGGTTATAAAATTCTGGATACTTCCTAAACGTTGATTTAATGTGAATTCGACGGTTAGAAAAAGGTAAAAAGCTTGCTAGATATGAAGTATAAAAAACGCATTTTATTGCTTAACTGTTTCTAAGAGGTTGTTTGAAAAGGGTCGGCTTGAGCCTCAAGTGCAACTCAGGGGCGCAATCTCAAATCCCAAAACTCCGATTCTCTCGTGGCAGTTTATCGGTAGCCAGGGTAGTGAAACACACGCTCTTAGACTTTTCAAACATCCTCTAAGCGAATAAGAGGATGTTTGAAAATTCATAATTGGTGTATCAACGTTTTTTACCCCACCCTAACCCTCCCCTTGTAAAGGGGAGGGAACTAGATTTTCCAGTTTCCCCCTTTCCAAGGGGGGATTAAGGGGGGTAAAAATTCGATTAAAATCACAGCCAATCACTTTTCAAACAACCTCTAAGAGTAACTAGCAACTTGAGTTAAAAAAATCCCCCCTTCCTACACTCCCTAAAAAGGGAGAATCGGGTTAGAGGGGATAACTCAGGGTAATATTAGCTTTCGGAAGTTTCCTGAGAGAACTTTTTATGAATAGTTCTGGGGGATTCCCCATCAGCAGCTACCGTTATCAGATAGTCCATTAAACCATCTGAAAAGGGAAGACGTAGGTGGAAAGTACCATCGGGTTTGATTTTGATGGCATGTCCACCAATGTTTACGCTGGTATTTGGTTGAGTTGCTCCGTGAATAATCAACTCAGCATCAGCCACAAACCAGAAATCTCCGTAGGAACGACTGAATACCCGGACGTTAGCGGAACGGGCGATGAGCAACCAACGTAGTTTACCGCCGTAGGCATCGCCATCAGCAATATAGCCAATTTCAACCATGTAATCGCGATCGCTCACCGGAATCGCCACAAAGCGATCGCGTGCTATTTCTTCAGATTCATACTGCTGGACAAGCTGGGGACTTTGATAACTCAAGTCAATACCAGTTACATCATACAACCGCACTGCTAATTGAGAACCGCCCTGTTGATGCAGTGCTTCGGCCTGAGCTTTGGAAATGTGCCAAGAGACATAAGCCCACTTGGGAGTGCGGGGTGTGAGAGAAATACTGCTCTCTTCTGGAGGAGTTTCTGCTTCTACATTTGCCAAGCCAACAGCTGTTTCGCTTGCTAACGCTACATTTTCAACGGTAGAATCTGTTGTCGAATCTGTAGGCGCTGGAGTGAAGATACGAACGATCGCAGAATGGGCAATGAATAACCAGCGTAGTTTACCGCCGTAAACATCGCCATCAGCGACATAGCCAATTTCAGCTATGTAATCGCGATCGCTGATGGGAATTTCTACAAAGCGATCGCGTGCTGTCTCTTCACATTCATACTGCTGTACTAGCTGCGGAGTTTGATAACTCAAATCAATGCCAGTCACATCATAAAGCCGCACTACCAATTGAAAGCCGCCCTGTTGTCGCAGTGCTGCTTTCTTAGCTTCGGGAATTTCCCAAGAGACTTCAGCCCATTGGAAAGTGCGGGGTGTGAGGATAATACTGCTTTCTTGTTGGACATCTACCAAATCAACATCTGTTTTATCGGCGATTGCAATATCATCAACTACGGGATCTGGATTTACAGGACTGAAGACACGAACAATTGCAGAACGGGCGATGAATAACCAGTGTTCGCCATAAGCGATATAGCCAATTTCAGCTAGGTAATCGCGATCGTTGAGGGGAATTTCCACAAAGCGATCGTGTGCTGTTTTTTCACATTCATATTGCTTTACTAGCTGTGGACTTTGATAACTCAAATCAATGCCAGTCACATCATACAGCCGCACTACCAATTGAGAGCCGCCTTGTTGCCACAGTTCTGCTTTCTTGGCTGCGGAAATCTCCCAAGATACATGAGCCGATGTATAAGTATGTGGTGCGAGTACAATACTGCTTTCTTCTTCAGCGCTCTCCTTTTGAGTATCTACCAAACCAACAGCTGTTTGATTCGCGTTCGCCAGATCATCAACTATTGGATGTGGATTCACAGGACTGAAGATACGAATAATTGCAGAACGGGCGATAAATAACCAGCGCTCGCCATCAGCGATATAGCCAATTTCAGCTATGTAATCGCGATCGCTGTGGGGAATTTCTATCGATCCGTCGTTTGCTGTTTCCTCAGATTCATACTGCTTTACTAGCTGTGGAGTTTGATAACTCAAATCAATACCAGTCACATCAGATAGCCGCACTATTAATTGCGAGCCGCCTTGTTGCCGCAGTGCTGCTTTCTTGGCTTCGGAAATCTCCCAAGATACATGAGCCGATGTATGAGTATCTGGTGTGAGGACAATACTGCTTTCTTGATCTGCATCAACCAAACCACTGGCTGTTTCGGCTGCCTTCGTCTCACTTTCAGCATCCGAGCCGAAAGTGCTAGCCCAAGCACCAACTCCTGCACTTGCAGCTAAAGCCGCCGCCGCCGCCAAATCTGTAGAGTTAGCTTCAGCAACACCTTCTGCGACAGTCGGCTCGGCGGGAAGTTCTTCTTCTGGCAAATTTAAAGTTGGTTCAGCTGCGTCCGCTACGACATTCAATGCATCTTTACTCAGTACATTTTCTGGAAATTCAGGTAAATCGAGCAGTGAGGATGTATCTGTCGCTGATGCTTCTTGATCATCTGCCACTTCCTCAGACTCCGCTAAGGGCCATTCATCTACTAAGGCTGTATCTTCAGTTGAGGTGATACTCTCTAGCCAGTTCAATTCTGCCTGAAGTTCTTCATCTACCTCATCTTCACTAATTGCTGTATCCCAATAGCCAAAATCAGATGTTCTTTCTGGGATATCTGGTAATTCCGAGAGTGGGACTGCCACCTCAGATGAAGACAGTTCCACATCAGATACCTCTTCTGGAATATTACCCAGATGAGGATATGAAGTATTGACTACAGCCGCTGGGGCTTCTATATCCCATGCAACTTCATCAGGCTCAGGAATATTTGTCTCCGTATAATTATTTAACTCAACTGTTTCATTAATTGCGTTTGTTTCTGGTTCTTTATCGCTAAAGTTAGACCAGCTACCCGCCCCGATGCCTGTTGCTATAGCTGCACCACCTAAGGCTGCGGCTCCTAAGTTGTTGTTATTTTCCGAGCCATTAGCTACACCTGATGTCGCGCCTTCATAGAGGTTAGAAGTACCATTACTTGTCTCTTGTACTAAATTTGCTGTCCCCTGAGTAGCATTTTCGTTCAGATCGGATTGTGTTTGAGCGTAGATGTTGAAAGAAGTGTGATCGGGGGTTTCTTGCTCTGGGAAGTGCGGTACTGCCTGCTCCTCCAGCGTCGCTCCATTCAGAGAGGAACCCGTGCTAGCCTCAAGCGCCGCCGTTTCTCCATTGGGTGGATGAGGATTTGATTCTGGTAAATTGTCTGTTGTCTGGGGGGGTAATGGAGGTTTTCTCAGAATCCACCATATTGTAGCTCCACCTACAGTGATAAAAAAGACAGGTAGCAGCAACCACAATGGTGTTTCTTTATTTACAATTGGAGTGCTTTGTGTAGGAGCAGCCACAAAGGGCTGTTCACCAAATGCAGAACTAGTGGCACTAGGAGAAGGCGTAGGCGCTGGTGTCGTTTGGACACCGGGGGAAGCTGCAACAGCAGGTTGTAAGACACTGGCTGCGATCGCCTCGGCTTCGGTAGTTCTACCTTTTTCTATAGCCTGCTGTCCTGCGGGTGATAGAGTAAAACCAAGAAAATCTACTGTAGTTAAACTCTGATTTTTTTTGTAAACGTAAACTAAAGGTTGCGAGAAAGGATACTTATCATCATCTGGTAAAGCTTGATGTAATTGCAGAACTCGCACCCCTTTCAACTTCGACACCTGATTAGCTAACACATAGCTGATGCCGTCTTTGCCCAGTTGTTTGATGATTTCTGCGGTATTATCGTCAGTTACTTGGGTAGCATTAGCTGCTGTAGCAAATTCAGCAGTTTTGAAGGCTGGATAAGTACGAAAAGTATTGCGAGTTTCACTCGTGTTCGGGTGATCGATGAACCGAATCTTTCCTGAAGACCCTCCCAGTTGTGACCAATTTGTAATTTGTCCGCGGAAAATCCGGGCGAATTGCTTACTAGTTAAGCTTTCTTTAAAAGGATTGTCTGCACCAACTACGATCGCAATCTTCTCACGCTGCAAACGAATTTGCTCTAGTCCTTGAGCTTTTTCTGCTGGCGTCAACCCGCGCCCCATTGCGACTATATCAATTTTGCCATCTAGCAAATTTTTCAGCGCCGTCTCAGTGCCGTTAGCAGCAACTTCAACCTTTTTACCAGTAAACTGTTTTTCAAAGCTTTCTTTCAGGCTTTGGTTGATTGCACTCAAGCTACTGGAACCGTCAATCCGCACTATCGATTCATTCTGCCCTGTTTGTGGCAGTGGCGAAGAGGTAGCTTCAGGTGTAGATTGTGCTAGCATCGGTGCTGATACCACCAGAGATGCTGCCATCGGGGTTGTAGCTAAAGCAACCCATAGTATCAGCCTGACTATCGAAGTATGTTTTTTTTCTTGTTGCCACATAAGCCCCTTAATTAAAGTAAAAATAGAAAGCCTGCCAATCCTAAATCGCGATTCTTTTTAAAGATTATGGAGGAGACGGGCTAATTATACATCTGAGTTATCTTTAGTTCTAATTAATCCAAAGCACTTCTGCTGATTTATACTTCGCTTGAGCTTGGATAGGATGATAATTTATACTCTAATTGCCAAAGTCTGTTTACTATAAATTTTTCTAAGTTAGATTGCAACTTATACCAAGCTTGGTAACTTATGGTCACAATTATGAATTATTGAATTACGAAAACTGGTAAAGTGTAGCAAATTCAATATTATTTAACAATATTCTGTTGCTGCCATCTTCCCTTGCCGAGTTACTGTGTGCAATCAATAAGTTTGCTGATCGCTGGGTCGTTCATTGGTGGCGATCGCAGTTAAAAATTTCGCTTTCTAGGCGATTCTGGAAGAGCTTTTTTTGCGATACATTGCAGTTTTGAGGGGCGATCGCGAAGCAAACTCAGGCCACCGAGGCTACAAAGCTGTAAAACGCCAGCTAGGTTCGGCGCTCTACAAGAAGGGATCGTCCCTGTGCTTTGCTTGTTACCGACGTTCAACAAACGTTTGCGAACGTGGCATTTGCTTTGCGAAGCCCTTCACTTCGCGTGATTGTGCCCCGAAAAAGCCGCAGACGGGCCTATATCTGAGTTGCTTTCGCCTTCCTTGATGTCCATGCGTTCGATCAGGCCGTTCGCGATGGTATAGACGTGCCACAACTCCGTATCTGACAGGACATCGCCTTTCAGATTTTTAACAAGTTGGTGAACCTTGACATCGGTTTTGCCCGCCTCACGCTCGATGACCTGAAGCACTTCCACGTAAGGATCGAACTCAGCCCACTGACGCGTCCAGTAAGCAGAGATATCTTGTTTCCCTACTACTCGACCGCCTTCCGAAGCCTTTGGCCAACTGACATTCTCACTCATCAGCGCCAGCGTGCCATCAATGTCTCGCCGATTAAACGCAGAGTAAACCTGAGCTACCAATGTTTGTGTATTCATGATTCTGCTTTGAGGATAAATTTGTGTGAAGTCGATCAAATCTGAGAGTGTGCTGTGCCGAGAATAAATGGTTTTAAGCTGATGCAAACTTTTTGGTTTACTGATATTATTTTCAGTAGTGCTAAGTGGTGAGTAAAAAATCCCAGTTCCTAGAACATTTTCATGCAAGGCTTTTGAAACTCGTTTCATTGAGACTGTCTTAAGTGAATACTCATTGTTCAGCACTTATTTAAGATAACAATGACAATCTGGCTTATCAATTAGTGACTCAACCAAAGCATTTAAGGCAGTTGCAGCTAAAGCGCCACCTCCCAAAGTCCCTTCGACTGTAATATAAGGTATCCCTTGTTGCATCAATTGTCGCTTGGCTGCGGGAGCATGGCTAAAGCCAATAGGCATTCCAATTACTAATGCAGGTTGAATTTTTTGGTGAGCGATCGCTTCACAAGCTTCCAGAAGTACTGAGGGAGCATAACCAACTAGCAGCACACATCCATTACTTACTTGCAGCAATTTTGTTCGCCATTCTTGATGTTGCCAAAAAGCGAGTTCCGCCTCAGTAGCAGTGGTAATATGGGGGTTATCAATCAAGGTTTGGGTGCAACATCCCAAGTGAAGCAATCGGGTTTGATCTAAAGCCGTAGCAACCGTTTGAGTATCGACAACAATTTGACAACTTGAAGATAAAGCTTCTCGACTAGCTGCGATCGCATCTCGACTCAATTTCACAAAGGATACTAAACTGACATCACCGCAAGCTAAAACCAACTGAGAAATTAAATGCTGTTCAATTTCCGAACGCCCAGACAAATCAGGTAGTAAGCGTTGTAGCGATTCGGTAAAAGCTTCTGAATGGTTATGAATTTCCGCATCCAAGCCACTCCAGAGATTTTCCAATCCTCCCAATCCGGCTTGGGTTTCAACATCGAGTAACTTTAGTTGCGCCAAAACTTCCGCCTGGATAATTTGACAATGGCGATCGCGCCCCAATAATCCTTCTAATGCAGATGCAGTTTGTCGCAGTTGGGAAATTTGTTGCATCACCGCGCGATATTGCTGTTGGAGTTGTCCCATTAGATTAACCGTTGTATCGGCTTCTGGTTCCACCTCCAAAATATTGCGGATATGGTTTAGCTGAAACCCTTGCTGCTTGAGTGCGACAATCCGTTGCAATCGGAGGACATCTTTATTGGTATAAAGACGGTAATTGCTGCGCGATCGCACTGGTTGAGGTAGCAGTCCCAATTGATGATAATGACGCACCATCCGCGGAGTTAAACCACCACCAACTGCATCGGTAAGTTCTTTAATAGTTAAGCAATCAGCATTCATGATTTATCTAACAACGGTAAAAGTCTTTGTAATTCTCCACAAATAGCCTGGAGAGATGGCGGTGCATTTTCATCTAAACTCCCTTGAGAACACTGGTTTGCTAATTGTTCAACACCAGGTTTACAAATTGCCTCATTTTTAGGAAATTTTGGATATTTTGATTTTTCTCCTTCTTCTTCAATAACTTCTCCTGTTCGTAAATAAGATAAAGATTTAACTTTGTGTACCTCTGCGCTTTCCTTTGCGCCCCTTTGCGTTTCAAAATCATTATAAACCTTGACATTAACATTAATGTCAAAGTTTAGCCTAAGAAAGTCCCTGTTAATTTACCTCTCATGCTCTACCCCCAACGTTTGGGCCAATTCACCAGAGAACACGCAGATACCGTAGCTGCACTTTTATGTGGATTCCTCTTATTTCTCGGATGGTTCGCCTTGCATCTCGGTTGGTTGGGATTAGCATTCTTGCTGCTACCTGCTGCTTATGTAATTGGTGGTTACAAAAGTGCGGGGGAAGGATTGACTAGTCTCTTCAAAGAAAAAGAACTCGATGTCGATTTGCTGATGATTGTGGCGGCGATTGGTGCTGCTAGCCTCGGCTTATGGCGAGGAGAATATCATCTAATTATTGATGGGGCAATTCTGATTCTGATCTTTGCCATCAGTGGCGCATTAGAAGGCTATGCAATGGAGCGAACTGAGCAGAGTATCCGCCGTTTGATGAGTTTGACACCAGATACAGCCAGGGTTTTGCTTCAGGGAAAGGAAAAGGAAATTCCGATCAGTCAGTTAAAAGTGGGCGATCAGATTGTCGTCAAACCTGGAGAGCTAATTCCTACTGATGGGATAATTTTATCTGGTTACAGCACCCTCAATCAAGCTGCAATTACAGGCGAGTCTTTACCCGTAGAGAAAACAGTCGGTGCAGAAGTATTTGCCGGCACACTCAACGCCTATGGTGCATTGCAAATTGAAGTACATAAACCAGCCCAAAGCAGTTTAATCCAGCGTGTTATTCGTTTAGTAGAACAAGCAAAGACTCAAGCATCTCCTTCCCAAGAGTTTATCGATCGCTTTGAGAAAGGATATGCCAAAGTCATTGTAGTAGCTGGGATATTACTGGCAACTTTACCGCCATTTTTTTGGGGTTGGAATTGGGAAACAACAATTTATCGCGCTCTTACTTTCCTGGTGGTGGCTTCTCCCTGTGCGCTGATGGCTGCAATTATGCCCACGCTGCTGTCGGGAATTACCAATGGTGCAAGACAGGGGATTCTGTTTAAAAATGGGGCACAGTTGGAGAAGATTGGCAAAGTCCGAGCGATCGCATTTGATAAAACTGGTACTCTCACAACAGGACTGTTGCAGGTATTTCAGATAGTTTCAGTTAGTGAATACACTAGTAATGATGTATTAATAGCTGCTGCTAGTGTAGAATCATCTTCCGAACATCCCATCGGTAAGGCAATTGTGCAGGCAGCTAGTGATTTAAATTGGGTTGGTGCAATCGAAGTGCAAGCCTTACCTGGACAAGGAATTGTTGGAATCTCCCAAGAACAACAAATAATTGTTGGGAATGCTGTTTTTGTACATCAGTATGTGACAAATTTACCTGAAGAATTGCAAGAAATAGTTCAATCTTGGGAGCAACAGGGTAAAACTGTGGTTTGGGTGGCAAGAAAAGCAGAGGTGATGGGTGTAATTGCGATCGCAGATGAAGTAAGAGTGTCAGCAGTCGCAACTATTACCCAGTTAAAGAAACTGGGAGTTGAACAAGTTGTCATGTTAACTGGGGATAATGAACAAACTGCTCGCAGTGTTGCCAAAGCAGTTGGAATTGATCGGGTATATGCTCAACTTCTACCAGAAGATAAGCTAGATATTATCCGTCGTCTACAGCAACAATATCAAACAGTTGCAATGGTCGGCGATGGAATCAATGATGCACCAGCCTTAGCGCAAGCATCTGTAGGTATAGCGATGGGAGTATCTGGTAGTGATGTGGCATTGGAAACCGCAGATATCGTACTGATGGCAGACAGGTTAGAAAAAATTGCTGTAGCGATGCATTTGGGCAGGCGAGCGCAACTTATAGTAAAACAAAATATAGTTGTAGCGTTGAGTTTCATTATATTGCTTTTAATCGGCAACTTTCTCGGAAATATTAACTTACCCATCGGCGTCATTGGCCATGAAGGTTCTACAGTCTTAGTTACCCTGAGTGGACTAAGATTATTGAAATAAGATAAAACGCAATACAGTTCAGAATGAGCAACAAAACCCAGATATAGAGGCGCGATAAATCGCGTCTTAAAAGACCATAAATACTCCAAAATTACTGAAATTGATAAATTATAAACTTTCGTCGGGTCAAAAAACAAAATTTAGGTATGGAATGTAATCAATACTCAATTTGCATTAAACATCAATTATTATTTTGAACTCTTAACTCTTAACTCTTGCTCATGCAAACCGATCCAAAACCAGGAACACTTTACGTTGTCGGTACACCAATTGGCAACCTGGAAGATATCACCTTTCGGGCGGTACGAATTTTACAAACTGTGGATATCATTGCTGCGGAAGACACGCGTCATACGGGGAAACTGCTACAGCATTTTCAAGTTAAAACACTCCAGATGAGTTACCACGAACACAATCGTACCAGCCGTATTCCAGAATTATTAGAGCATTTAGTTAATAATAAAGCGATCGCTCTGGTGAGCGATGCTGGGATGCCAGGTATTTCCGATCCTGGATATGAATTGGTGAAAGCCTGTATTCAGGCGGGAATTTCAGTAGTTCCGATTCCTGGCGCTAGTGCAGCAATTACTGCTTTGAGTGCAGCTGGACTACCAACAGATCGATTTGTCTTTGAAGGCTTTCTCCCAGCTAAAACTCAACACAGACAAGAACATTTAGAATCTTTGCAAACAGAATCTCGCACATTGATTTTCTACGAATCGCCACACCGTTTGCGAGATACTTTGCAAGACTTAGCTCTTGTTTGGGGAAGCGATCGCCAAATTGTGCTAGGACGAGAGTTAACTAAATTGTATGAAGAATTTTGGCGGGGGACAATTGCCGAAGCGATCGCTTACTATACTCAACGAGAACCGCAAGGTGAATATACATTAGTAGTAGCAGGAATTCCAGCCAGTCAGCCCCAACTGACAGAAGAAGAATTGAAAGCCGAATTAAAACAGTTAATTAGTCAAGGAATATCGCGATCGCAAGCTAGCCGTCAGTTAGCAAAATTTACTTCTCTTCCTCGTCGCCAACTCTATCAACTAGCTCTTTCTATAGTTTTCAGTCCTGAGCCTTGAACGGCTAATATCGCTTTTTTAAAATCAAAAATTTAGATGTGAAATGTGCAAGTTTATTTTTATATGGTATTTGGACTTATACCATTTCTTTGTGAGGCTGCCCTAAATTCTTTTGACTTCTTATTTCAAGGAAAGAGGTTTTTACAGGGTTTTTATATCACTACTGTGTCTTTTGGCTTGTATTAGGATGCTCCCCAGTTAGCTTCTTTATCTACATTTTTTTTAATATTTAGATAGAAGTGCTATATAAATACTTCAATGTACAGAATGTTACTAACTTGTATATTCATCCTCAAAAACACCTAACAATATTCAAATGATATCTAAAGATTTTTGATATTAGTTCTCTAGATAGATCAAAAATTTTGCAAGCAAACTTTAATATGAAATAGTCAAATACAAACAAAGCAAATTTTTAGTGAAGGAGAAATTGTATGACTAACATTATTGCTTGGTTGGTTTTGGGTTTAATCGCAGGTGCGCTAGCTAAATTATTTTATCCTGGAACCCAAGGTGGTGGTATTATCTCTACCATTGTATTAGGAATCCTTGGAGCCGTATTCGGTGGTTATTTGGGTCAAGTATTGTTAGGGAGTGGTTCGGCAGCAGCTGCATCTGCTGGAGCTTTATCTCTAGGAAGTATTTTATTTGCTGTTATTGGTGCAATGATACTAATTTTCATTTGGGGTTTACTGACTCGTCGAGCTGTGTAATCACCTCAAATTGAGGTAACAATATTGGGAATCACTTCTAGCTGCAATAAACTGATAAAATGACATTAGAAAAAGAGCGAAAAACTATAGGAGTTTTCGCTGGGTATTCCGATACACAATTGGTACTTCAGGAACTAAAAGCTTCTAATTTTCCAATGGATAAAGTTTCTGTTATTGCACGGAAGACAGAAGAAAAAAGTAATATTGCTGGTGTTGAAATTACAGAAAACACTGGCAATACATCCTTAGAAAATCCTACTGGAGCCGTTGGTAGTGATACCTTAAAGGGTCTTACTGAATTATCAATCAGTCTAGCCCTTTTAGTAATTCCTGGTATAGGCCCAGTTATCTTAGCCGGAGCGGAAGTAACTGCGATCGCTACCAGTTTAGCAAGTGGGTTGCCCACTCTGTTCCTAAGTTTAGGAATTTCTGAAAAGCAAGCACAAGGTTATAGCGATCTTGTCTGTAAAGGTTACTATTTGGTGATAGTAACCGGTATAGACATAGAAATTCGTTTTGCTAAGAGGATTTTTAATCGTCGTGATATTCAACAATGGGGGGTTTATGAGCCATATTTAACCCCAAATAATCGTTATAGACACGCAGTTGGTGTTTTTTATCGGCGTCAAGACGCAGAAGGAGCGCTTACCGAACTAAGAACCGCTGGCTTCCCAATGAGTCAAGTATCAATAATTGTTAAAAACACAAGCAATCTAAGTGATATTTTAGAGGCAAATATCAACAGTTCTGAAGATAAATATACTACTTTAGGAATTTCTGATGAGCTAGCTAGATATTACGAGCATCATCTGACTCTTGGTCATTACTTATTAGTATTAAAAGGTACTGATATTTATGTAGCAGGTGCGAGAGCTATTTTAGAGAGTAACAAGATTCAACATTTTAGTATTTATAGCCAATCTGAACTTGATACAGCTAGAAGCGATCGCCAGGTTATTACCAACTTTTAGTTAATATCAATAGCTTTTACAACGCACCATAATTGTGCATATTCTTAATAATTTCTAGTCTAAGTGATAGTTTTGTCTTATAAATATATACTTATATTGATATAGATTATTTTTTAAAACCTTAAATTTCCTGTGAAATTATACAACTTGTGAGCACTAAAGTTAAGGTTGCCGTGTAGATCGATCTACAATGGCATACATATCATATACTACAGCAAAAGCGACTATATTTGGTGTTTATATAAATCGTATTTTTATGAATTTAATTTCTAATACCCGGCTGTTTAATTTTACTATCAGCTTTATTCTTAATGCTAAAGTTATTTAACTATTGCAATAGAACTTTAAGAACTACCATTTTTTGTAAAATATCGTACTAAGCTGATAATTTAAGTACAAGTATTTAATTATCTACCGCCAGATTAAATTAAAAAATCAGGTGGTTACTTATTGGAAAAAAAGCCTTGCTAAAAATAATTTATTATGAATAAAATTGTCAAAAGGTTAGATAGATATATTAAAATAGCCTTACATTTGTAGAAAAGGAGCATACAAATGATAATTGGCGTGCAAAAAACTAGATATATCCTACATAAACTGGATTAAATATAATATGCCCCATTTATTTTGGATAGCCAAAATATAATCAAAATAGTCTTAAAAACAGAAATAACTTGAATACCTACCTGGAATAATGTTGAATCGTTTGAAGATTGGAATCAAGATTGGAGCAAGTTTTGCCCTGAGTTTGGCAACTCTGGCCACCATTGGTCTAATCTCCTATCAAAGCACCAATCAGCTAATTGAAACTTCGCGCCAAGAACGCCATACTTATCAGGTGTTAAGTCAGCTTGAAGACCTTAAATTGCAATTGACAAATGCTGAAACTGGGCAACGTGGTTACGTTCTGACTGGAGAACAGCGCTATTTAGAACCATATAATGCAGCCATTCAAGTACTGGATCAAAAATTTAAGGATCTTCAGAATTTAACAGCAGATAATCCCAAGCAGCAACAGCAGCTGGATATTTTACAGCCATTAATCACGCAGAAGCTGGACGAACTTAAAGAAACTATCGATTTGCGCCAGAACCAAGGTTTTGAAGCTTCTGTGAAAGTCGTTATGACAGACCGGGGCAAGCAGTTAATGAGTGAAATCCGCAAAGTTATCCAGACGATGGAACATGAGGAGAATACACTGCTGAAACAGCGCTCTCAAAAGGCACAAACCGCTGCTCAACAAACACTGACCAGTATTATTTATAGTATTCCCTTATTCTCATTGCTCTTAGCTTTGATCGGATTCGCTTTAACCAGACATATCTCAGCACCACTGAAGCGAGTTTCTGATTTGGCTCAAAAATTGGCGGATGGAAATTTATTAGTCAGTTTACCAGATAGCGATCGCCAAGATGAAATTGGTGTGTTGACCCGCACCTTCAACCAGATGATCGTTAATCTGCGAAATACAACTCAAAAAAATGAGGAGCAAAACTGGCTCAAATCTAACTTAGCTGAATTTACCCAGATGCTCCAAGGGCAGCGAAATCTGGAAAGCGTGTCTCGAACGATTTTGTCAAATTTAGCACCACTGGTTGGAGCATCACAGGGCGTTTTTTATGTGATGGAATCTATAGACGACCAGCCTGTACTGAACTTATTGAGTAGTTATGCTTACAAAGAGCGGAAAAACCTGGCAAATCAGTTTCGCTTGGGCGAGGGATTAGTGGGACAATCTGCTCTAGAAAAACAAAGAATCCTCCTCACGGAAGTTCCCAGCGACTATATCCGCATCACTTCCGGCTTAGGAGAAGCACCACCGCGAAATATTATTGTCTTACCCATATTATTTGAAGCACAGGTAAATGCTGTAATTGAACTTGCCTCTTTTGGGCCTTTTAACCCGTTGCACCTAACATTTTTAGAGCAACTGAGTGAAAATCTGGGTGTATTTTTAAATAACATCGCTTCACAATTACAAACTCAGCAACTACTCGAAGAGTCTGTTACTTTAACAGAGGAACTGCAAACCCAGCAAGAAGAACTACAGCAAAGCAATCAACGTCTAGAAGAACAGACGCAAGATTTAGAGGAATCACAATTTCTTGTCAAGCAATCTAACGAGGAATTACAACAATTAAATGAAGAGCTAGAAGAAAAGGCAGAATTGTTAGAAGCTCAAAATCGGAAAGTTGCCCGCAAGAACCAGGAAGTTGAGCGGGCGAGGCAGTCTTTTGAAGAAAAAGCTGAACAACTGACGTTGTCTTCCAAATATAAATCAGAATTTCTGGCGAACATGTCCCACGAACTGCGGACACCGTTAAATAGCCTATTAATTTTAGCAAGGCTGCTAGCAGATAACTCTCTTAACAACTTGACTGAGAAACAGGTAGAGTACAGCCGGACTATTTACTCAGCTGGGACTGATTTGCTGGAATTGATCAATGACATTCTAGATTTGGCAAAAATTGAGTCGGGTACTATGTCGCTCGATATTGAGCAAATTGCTCTTGCAGATTTGGAGACATCTCTAGAACAGACTTTCCGGCAAGTTGCGCACAAGAAAAAACTCAGTTTTACTATTGAACGGGATAAGAAGTTACCATCAACAATTTATAATGACTCCAAACGCCTGCAACAAGTGCTAAAAAATCTTCTATCTAATGCCTTTAAATTTACAGAACAGGGAGGCGTGAAGTTGCAAATATCTCAAGTTGATAATTCCACGATCGCTTTTGCCGTCAGCGACACTGGCATAGGCATTCTAGCCGAAAAGCAGAAGATTATTTTCGAGGCATTTCAGCAAGCAGATGGCACTACCAGCCGCAAGTATGGCGGAACTGGCTTAGGCTTATCTATCAGTCGTGAATTAGCTCAACTGTTGGGAGGGAGAATTGAACTACTGAGCAAAGCAGAACAGGGAAGCACCTTCACCCTTTACTTGCCCAGCCGACAGGAAAAGAATGGTCAAAATATCACTCCACCCCTTGAAACCACCTCTATCCGCACAGCATCGATCATAAAAGAAGTGCCAATGATGGAGAACAGACCTAGAACTGTGGACATCTCTCCATCAATGAAAGTGGTTCCTAGCTTACCCAACGATATTCCAGATGACCGGGAAATAATTCAACCAGGCGATCGCATTTTGCTAATTATCGAAGATGACGATAAATTCGCCCGCATCTTACTAGATATGGCACGTCAGCAGGGCTTTAAAACTATCGTTGCTTTACAAAGCAAACAAGGATTAGCACTAGCAGAACAGTTTAAACCTAATGCGATTATGCTAGATATCCACATGCCAGAGATGGATGGTTGGACGGTGCTGGATCGTCTGAAGCATAAACCAGATACCAGACATATACCAGTACACATACTTTCTGTTGATGAAAGACAACAACGGGGATTAAACTTAGGAGCGATTACCTATTTACAAAAACCTGTGTCTCCAGAAGCGCTAACTCAGGTATTGACTGAGATTAAAGGCTTTATTGAGCGTCAGGTAAAAAATCTCCTAATTGTAGAAGATGACCCTGTACAAGCCCAAAGTATTATCGAACTGATTGGTAACAGTGATGTCCATAGTACAGCAGTCGGCACGGGGGCAGAAGCCCTCTCGATTTTGCGATCGCATCACTTTGATTGTATGGTACTGGATCTCGGTCTGCCCGATATGAGCGGGTTTGCCTTAATTGAGCAGATAAAACTTGAACCCAAACTTGTGAAACTGCCGATAATTGTTTACACAGGTAAAGAACTCAGCCGACAACAAGAAACCCAGCTGCGGGGACTTGCAGAGACAATTATTATTAAAAACGTGCGATCGCCAGAGCGGTTGTTAGACGAAACTGCCCTCTTTTTGCATCGGGTGCAAGCAAATTTGCCCAAACCAAAGCGGCAAATGCTAGAGCAATTACATCAAACTGACCCGGTGCTGGCTAATCGGAAAATTTTGATTGTAGATGATGACCTCAGAAATATTTTTGCCCTAACCAGCTTTTTAGAAAGCTATCAAATGCAAGTGTTGTTTGCCGAAAACGGCAGAGATGGCATAGAGACACTGCAAGCTAATCCTGAAATTAATATAGTTTTGATGGATATCATGATGCCGGAAATGGATGGTTACGAAACCACCCGCGCCATTCGCCAGCAACAACAGTTTCGCTCACTACCAATCATTGCTTTAACTGCCAAAGCCATGCCAGGTGACAAGGAAAAGTGCATCGAAGCTGGGGCTTCTGACTACATCACCAAACCTGTAGATACTGAGCAACTGCTTTCACTACTCCGGGTTTGGCTGTATCGCTAAGGAGTCATCTTTTTTATTAGCTTTTTCCAAGAGGGCTTTTCCATACTCATCACATTCTAAAGAATCCTCAAAAACAGGAACTCCCATTTTTTCAAGATACCTTATGTATATTCCATTAAGTTGATCGTCTTCAATTAAAAATGTAATAATTTTATTGTCATACGATAAACAATGTATTATCCCATTGTTTAATTTAGGTGTACCCCAAATATAATAATTTTCTATTAAACCAAACTGTGTAAAATAGTTCTGAATAAGCTCATCAGTGATCCCAGGTCTAGTCTTAATTTTAACTTTTTTAGCTTTCATATTTTTAACTTCCGATGAGAAGCAGGAAAGCCTTATAGAGACAAAGGAAGAAAGAGTTTTCTGTAACCCAGCTTGCCACCAGCCACTACCCGATCATCAATTCCTCAGTATTCGGCAGTTGCGCTACTTAACCTGACACCCTTGCATAAGTAGATTAGCTTTCGTCTTCATCATTTTCCTGATTCGTGCAACAAAGCCTCAGCTTTTCTCAGATGCGGCATTGCCTGATAGCGACGCTCAAATTCGCAGCGAGATAAGCGATCGCCATTTTCCAATGGTAAAACTGAAATGACTTTTTTAGGAGTTGTAGCTATCCCTTTGTCCTTATTTACCGAAATTTTTCAAACTGAATCAAAGTATTCTAATTTGGCACTGCTGCATCCATTTTACTCCACACATGAAAAAGCTCCTTTGGAGTGAAGGAGCGTAATAATTACAAGCCCACACTGACCCCTCAAACGGTTACAGTGTGGGTAATTTATGCCTATAACTCTAATGCCAATCTTAGCGAAACATACTACTAACTGAAGTATCTTCATGAATTCGCCAGATAGTTTCTCCCAACAGATTAGCTACTGACAACACTACAAGTTGTGGAAAACGATTGTTTTCTGGTATGGGAATGGTATTGGTGACAATGACTTCCTCAAATAAGCCACTAGACAACCGCTCCATCGCTGGTGGAGAGAACACCGCATGAGTTGCACAGGCATATACCTGACGTGCTCCTTCTTCACGCAGTAATCGCGCTCCTTCTGCGATCGTTCCTCCAGTGTCAATCATGTCATCCACTAATACTGCTGTTTTGCCTTTAACATCGCCAATGATATTTAACACTTCAGCAACATTATGTGCCTGACGACGTTTGTCAATAATCGCCAGTGGAGCATCATCCAGTTTTTTCGCAAATGCCCTAGCTCGTGCTACACCACCAACATCGGGAGAAACAACTACCAGATCGGGCAGTTGTTTGCTAGCTAGATAATCTAGCAATACTGGTGAACCGTAAACATGGTCAAACGGTATATCGAAATAGCCTTGAATCTGAGCTGAGTGTAAATCCATTGCTAGTACGCGATTGGCACCTGCTTCGGTGATCAAGTTAGCAACTAGCTTGGCGGTTATTGACTCTCGTCCTGCCGTTTTGCGATCGGCACGGGCATAGCCATAGTAGGGAATTACTGCCGTCACCTGTCGCGCAGAAGCTCGACGACAAGCATCAACCATAATCAATAATTCCATCAAATTATCGTTTACAGGTTGACAACATGGCTGGATTAAATAAACATCACAACCCCGAATGGATTCTTGGATTTGAACGTAAAGTTCTCCATCCGCAAATCTTTTGCGAATCATTGGCCCCAAGTCCATGCCCAGATAACGAGCAACTTCTTGAGACAATTGTACATTGGCAGAGCCAGAAAACAGCCGCAGGCGATGATTATCGTTCAGTCCTGTTGCAGATGGTTGCACTTTGAAAGTTGCAGAACTGAGCACAGCAGATCCTCTATGTGCGTTCATAGCAATATTATCATTAGAGATTTAATAGATTTAACCAAGAAATAGTCTAAAAAAACATCTGTAAGTTTTGTTGAAGCTTTCATACAAAATTTCAGCATTTTTGCATAAAATTAATTATTCGCTAATTATCTAGTCTTCCTAACAAACCAGCTATTGATAGCTTAACTGACATCAAGTCCATGCAGTGGGTCTATAGTTAAATTTTTTGGTTGAGGTAAATAACCTTAATCGCTTAAACATTATTGGTATGGTAGGTTCTTCTAAGTTACCTCGTTGATAAGTTGACAGTATGAGATTGACAACTTTAGTAATATTAAAGAGTTTGTGCTCACACAGTATAACACCTCTTTCTAAGTAGTTTAATAGTAGCTGATTACTCTATAAGCTACGTATTGACAAAAACGACAATCAGACCAGGCTAACGCGATGTGCGACTTGTTTTATTATTGGGGGATGGACAAGATGTCCATCCTTTCTGGGCAGGCAAGATGCCTACCCCACAATAGAATCAAGGTTTAACAAAATTAAGTTGCACACAGCGTAAGTCTAGAAAAGACTAGCAGTGGACAAAATTAATCCACATACAAGCACGTTTTTAGATAAAATTTGAATAAATATTAAATAAAGATATTTTTTTGATACTAAAACATTACTCAATAAAAATAATTTTATCTAAATAAATATGTTTTAAGTATTTTTACTTAATTTTTTAATTAAATCTAGAAAAGTTGTTCAATATCAATAACATTGTAGATGTTGAACCTAAACCTGAGCATACTGTCAAGCGTAAGCTACCAATTGCTGCTGAATTAGTTAATATACGGATTAAATCGGAGATAAAATTAATACTATTGAGTGTGCTCTAATCTTTGAGTGGTTGCGATCGCTCTAGTTGGGTGTAGCGATAACTGCATACGCCCTGCGACTCAAACAAATGATAATTTTGGATGTTGAGGCGATCGCTGCTCAAATAAATTTGGTAAACAGCCTAATGGCAGAATTTTTAGAACTTTGCAGATGAAAAGTTGTAGACTTCCACAAAGTATCCGTACACTAGCTAAAATAAAAATTGACAAAATCAGATTTGTAATAATAAAGCAATTATTCTTAATTTAGATAACACTATTCAGGGTAACTGAAAGTTTTATGAGGACTCTAGACAATTAAAGAATGGGGAATAAATATTAGAGATTGGGCAGTCACCGCCTGCCAATTCTATACATGAGGATTCACTCTAGCAATTCTCTGCCCACTGAACATTCTAGGGTGTCCGGTGGGCAGTGGGCGTTTTTATTCAAATTAGTCAAAGCTTTAGCAGTGATTACCCTTGATAGACAACGTTTTTGGAGGATAACACTTGCTCAATTTAGTCAAGAATTAGTCAAAGGAAAATCGTGGAGGCTGGAAGTGATGGGTGACGAGGGATTTGAACCCGCAACCAATAGATTAAGAGTCACCGTCTCACTGCAATCGCAACGCAAAAATCCAGCAACTAACTGCTGGCTAACTCAGAAGTAGAAATTATAAATTCATCATTCTGGTGGCATGGGGCGATCGCTTTTATTCATCGCCAAGTCGAAAGCTCTTTGGTGATGCTCGGCGTTGATCCAAGCGTGATAGAGATTACTGTGAACAGATAGACCGTGACCCATCTGCTGCGCTGCAAGCGTTATATCAATTTCATACTCTAGGGTGCGAATGGCCCAAGCATGGCGAAGATCGTAAACTTTAAACGGTAAGGCATCATTTCGTCTAAACCTTTGAGTAACAGTTCTGCCAATTTCAGAATTACTTCGGTTTAAGTTGATATCAGGGATTTTGACATTTGCCAGCCCGAAAGAGTCAAACCACTCTGGATGGAAAGGCCAGATTTTTCTGTAACCAGTTTTTCCAGCGAGGACAGTAATAATTTTGTTACCTGCTCGTAGTTGCTCTAAATCCAGGAAGAATACTTCATGATTTCTCAATCCGTAAGTGGCAAGCATCCCAAATATCCACTGCCACTTGACATCGGCTAAATCAGAACGGGATTCAAGAATTAACTTATCTGTTGGCAGGCTACGGATCTGCCTGCTTCTATAGCCATAGCTTCCTGAATAAGAATTAGGATTGAAGTCAAGGTCAGCAAATTTAGCCAACAATCGCAATGTCAGGCAAAATCGTTTCCGAGTTCTAGTGTCTGGCGTAGTTGTTAAAATGGTTTGTTTTAATATTTCAGCATTAAGAATTTCGTGTTGAGGTAGTGTTTTAAAAACTGTTTGATATTCAACCTTCCATGTACTTTCTGTTTTGAAGTTGCGTTGTCTTCTCTCGAAATAATCTTTCTCGAATTCTTGAATCCATTCACTAACGGTTTTCACTTTATTATTCTGTAATTCTGGCTTGAAGTAATCATTCCAATCAAAGGTTTTAGTATCGAGTCTGAGTCTGAGAAGTTTGGCTTCTTTCTCGGCAAGCTTTATCCCGTCAAGATTAGCGACAGTAATATTTATTTTTTGTTGATACCAACCGTTTTTTAATGTCAAAGGCTTTGGGGGAAGCGTTGCACGCAAATAAAGCCTCACACCAATTTGTTCAATTTTGATGCCGTAATTACGGAGTCTTCCGTTAGCCTCCTTAAGAGCGTGTTCAATATTTTTCATTAAATTTCCATTAAAAATCTATCCCAAAGCAAAACAGGCAAAACCTACTTTTGCTTGGGAAAAATTACCTATCAAAACTTTGCTACTTGATGGCTGATACGGCAGCCATCAAATCATCTATTTCCTGAACCTCATGTAGCAGTTACGTGATATTTTTGACTTGTTCACGTTTGAAGTGTTTAAATCAGCGATGCCTGCGGCGGGCTGCGCCTACGCATTTCAGTCAGAGTGCGATCGCTTTTAAATTAGTCCCACTCCTCCTCCCTACCTTGCTGTAATATCTGCTGCAATCGCCGCTTGCCGTCCTCCCAGCGACGGCCGCCCATTTTCAAAACTTGCTCAATCACGTAAGTCTCTCCTCTGACTTCCACCAGTGACTTCATAGCTAAATAGAAAGCTTTATCCACGGAAGTGGAAGCGGAAGTTTCACCACTACGATCTGCGCTCGGCTCCTTATATAAGTGTTCCAGACTAGTGGTTAGCTCCTCCTTGACTTCCGACGGGTAAGTTGGTGCAGCGCCATAAATTTCATTGAGTGCTTGCTCTTGCTGTTGGGTGTGAAGCCCAATTTCTACTTGTTCAAGTTCAAGGTTCATAGCTGTTAGTGCTGCACGCCGCGCATCTTGTCGAATGAGTTGGCGCGATTCAGTCACTAGTTGCACTGATGCAACAAGCGCCAAACTGTAGCTAATTCCCTTTGCGATCGCAGGAACCGGAGAAAGTGCAGTTAGCCAAAAAGCTGTCGCACCAGCTAGCAAACAGTTGGCTTTTAACCACCTATCAGCCATGACAGCATTCCTCCCAAAACAATCGAAACTGCGATCGCAATCAGCAAGGCATAATAATCTGGTTCGGCTAGTTTGAGAAACGGACGAATCGCATCATCTGTGATCAGTGCAACGGCTAACCCGACGAAAGACATAATATAGATAACCCACATCACACGAAACAAAGCAGGATGCAGCGCCCCTAGCCAAGCTACAAAGCTAGAGGCGATACATCCCAGAAGGAACCAAGCCCCCAGGTGTACCGCCTTTGCCATTAGTATTTTTCCTTGATTTTGGCTTTCAATTCATCAATGCGCTGCTGTGCTTTGTCCTCAGCACGGTCTAGACCAAAGCCTAACTTTGCGTACTCAGGGCGCAGCGCGTGTAAATGTCTTGCAGTGTTCGCATCAGAGCGTTTCTTGGTAAGTTCGTTGCTGGATACGCCCTTAATATAGTTACGATGAGCAGTGTGTACCTGTGCATCAGATTCTTCCAGTTTCTTGAGAGATTTGTAAGCGCGTTTTGCCTGACGCGCTTCTTCTCGCTTTTGAGTTGCAACAGTTTTAAGTGCATCAGCCTCAGCTTTGTTGAAATACCGTGGTGTATGATTTACTGGTGCTGTCCTGACTGTCTCCCAAGTACCCGCATTTATTGGGTTTACCACACTTGGATCTGTTGGTGACAGTACTCGATTTTTATCTATGCCGTGACCGCCCGTGGACAGCGAGGACTCATTACTATTGCTGCTGGATTTTGCAGCGCTGGTAATTCGTGCAAGGATTCCCATTGATTGCTCCTATCTACAAACTTGGTTTTTAACTTTCTCTAACTGCTGGCTTTGCGCTTTCATTTGCCGTAGTTGCACTTGATCCGCACTTTGGTAAGTTGATATTGCACCTATGCTCAAACCGGCAATCAGTGCAGCTGCAACAATCACCAAGAAGAAGGCGATGTTATTGCCTGCTGGTGTGGTTTCTGGTATTTCTGGGTAGAACTCCCCAGTGAATGGTACAACTTTACTAGTGCGCTGCTGTTTAGTCTGTTTCATCTCCCCCCTCTAGCAACATCGGCTGATAAGTGGGTAAGAGTAGATGCTCGGTTCCCGCGTTAATTGCGGCGCGGAATGACAACTCCACTGTTTGGCGTTGTTCAGGTGTCGGGTTAACCCGCATCTGTTTAATTCGCTGCAACGTTCGCCCCGGCAACTGTCGGTAGTATTCGTTAGCAAGGCGCTGTGAATCTTCCTCTAGCAGCGACTCAAGTAAATCGGGTGCGTCGGATTCTGCATCAAAATTTGCATCGTCATTCGTTGCATTTTTCGTTGCACGCCGACTCTGCAACAGTTCAATTCCCGCTTCTGTCCAGAGTTTGATACCGTGTTCGTCGCTGACAACGTGAACATTGAACTGGAAAACTTCAGGATGTCGGCGCAACCAACTGCGAATTGTGCTTTCTGGGATGCCTGTTAACTTGGACGCATCAGGATTGGTGTACAGGTTACTCATTAGTCTTCCCTTTGGGGTCGAACTTTTATAATGATTTTTTCCTGAGTCTCTTTGGTGTACGTCCTCTCTATATATTGCTGGGTTTTCCGTAAATCATCTGGATCGGGTTGCTGACTTCCATCTTCTACTGGGTTCACCCACCACTCAGTCCACTCTGACTCTGGGTCTTCACTTGAAAAAGATATTCTTGTCCTTGTCATAACGATTGTCCCCAGCGCACTTGAGAAATTATTGCTTCCATGATTCCTGCTTGATCTGAGAGTGAAAGCTGATTTGTCATCTCTCTTGCAGCAGCATAAATTTCGCCGCGTACACCTCCATCAAGCTGGTTCCCCAGGTTTGATGCCAGGATCATCAATATGGATAGCTTTTCTCGATTGGTCATTTTCTCAAACGTACTGCCATACTCCTCTTCCAGCTTTGCTAAAAGAGAATTGTCGTCGGGGGTATGAGATGTGTAGTAGCCTAATGGCTTAGACATTGGTAAAATCTCCTTACGTAAATAAAATTCATTTGTTGTAGGCGATCGCAATTTTCACCCTGAGTGCGATCGCCTTTTTACTTTCACTGCTAACCCTGCGATCGCTACGGCTTATGGGTGAATACAGTTGTAAATTGATACATTTATCATGGATGAAAGCTACGTGTTCAGCTGCTAACCCCGCGACGCTACGACTTATGGGTGAATACGGTTGTCGGTCATTGGGCATTGGGCATCAGGTACAGGGTGGTTCCGCACAAGGTCGAGGCGCGGGTGCTTTCTCCAGTTGCAACGCAAAGGGTTAGGCGTTGGGGAGTGGCAAATAATGGATTTTTGGATTTCCACTATTGCTATAATATTGCATATCCAGATATGCTTAGTCAATATTGGATTTCTGGATATGCAATAATTGAGAGGTTCATTAATATGACAATTAAACATGGCAAGCAGAGGACGTCCGAAGTCAGGCAGAGATGTGAAGGGAGTGAGCTTGAAGGTGAATCCAGAAGCTTGGGAACTTTTTCAAGATTTGGCGGAGAGTCTGGGACTTACCCGCTCTCAGTTACTAGAGAAGATTGCAACAAACCAGATACCGTTGTCTCAGGAGAATGGACAGTTAGTGGAATCCCTGGGAAACTCATCAGCCAGCTAATTGATGAGACAGAAAAACAGCTGGCCTATTACGAGCAACAGAGTGAAGCTTTGAGAGAAAGGCTTAAAGAGTTAAAGCAGATTCCTGAAAACCTTCAAGACATATCACATCAAGAATAAAGCCGTTTGCCTGATTGGGTAAACGGCTTTATTCGTGGCGTATTGTGCTGCTTGAAATGGAGTGCGATCGCCACGAATTGCTGATGTCGAGACAAATTTTAGTAAAACCTGATACCTAAGTAATGAATATCAACACTCAAAGATTCCAAGACAAATACGGGTATCCTCTGATGCCTACATCAGCGATACCCGTAGATGGTGGAACGAGTTGCTCTACCAACTCAATTCACTATGGACAGTTTAATCAATATCCTCTACCTAATCCGCAACTTGATTATCGGCTTTGTGCGTCTGATATATCTGCTAGAGCAGTTACAGCTAACACTCCAGAAACTCTTTCCCCGCAGACAAACACAAGCAAGTTATCAATCATCTCCACCTCGACCCAAGTCTGGTCAAAAGTGGTCAAAATCTTACCTCAACGACCCCAGGAACAGACAACTGCAACACGACTTGATTGCCATGCTCCACGGCGACATTGCCATAGCCAAGCGCTTACTTCAGCAACAGAGACAACTGCATCGCGGCCAGTCAGACAATTGGTATCTAGAGAAAGTCATAGAGGACTTGAAACGCGATCGGCGTTAATCAACTTCATTGCTAAAGTTTTGCGGCGGCTGATCAACACCAGGAACAGCCGCCATTTTTATTGACCAATCTTGATTACTAACCATGAAAGTGATTCTAAAAATTAGCACCGGGCAAACAGTCGAAACAGCAGAATTAACTGACTTTCTGGAATTCCCTAACTTCATTTTCAGTAAAGGACATCTTTACAAGCTAGTAGAGCGCAACCCCTCGGAGGCAACTTACCAGTGGGAAGAATGCTTGCATCTCTAACACCCAAGGATTAACTCATGACTCAGCACTCAACAGACCTTTTGCTAGCCCTTTGTAAACCCTACCTATTCGACCTACTGGCGCTCTTAGCCAAATCTGCCAAGTACGACGATGACCCAGCCTCCGACGTAGCGGAAGGAGAGAGATACAAATTTCCTTTACAGGTACTCGAAGTCGTCAACGAACTTAGTTACACAGACAAAGTTACAGCGATGAACGAGATTACCTACTGGCTAAGTTCATCTGAGGATCAGAAACAGAGATCGGAGGCACTCGCTGCCAAAGAACTCAGTAGCGATCGCAGTTAACCAATATCCATTCCCTAATAACCAATGAACAGACAACCAATTTACGTTGCTTATGCCGTAACCGATGACCAAGAAGGATTGATGCCCCTGTGCTGGCATACCTCTAAACAGAGGGCAGGCGAAGTAGGGCAAGCTCTTGCCAAACAAGACGAACTAGCTTTTTGGGGAATCTTTGGCTGCAATCACGCCGATTATCTAGCGGAAAGCACTTTCCCCAATGACCACCCACTGAACGCCTCCGCTCTCAAAAATCATACAGAAATTAGCGATCGCAATGGACAATGACTAAACAAAAAATTTCATCAAGGGTACTTAGGGCGAGAGGTCTAGCCATCTACGAGCTAGAGAAATTTTTCGACTATATCCGCACCATTGACCCAGACCTGGAATCTAGCCAAGCAATTGTGTTAGCTGCATCCGTGTTGGCTGAACTGCCAAGCCTATTCCAGCAAAATCCTGAGTTAGTAGATCGGATAAAAGACAGAGCCAATATAAAGTTTGAGCAACGGATAATTGACTACCAAAAAACCAACCTACCCAAACTTTCGTGACCTAATGAACAAGACAGATACCGAGATGCAGCGATTAGGCTGGACGGTTGACCAGGGTCGAGAGCATTTACAGAAATATTATGGAGTGCGATCGCGCTTGTTGCTGACCGAGGATGAACTAGATAACTTTCTTCTTTATCTACAACTCTCTGACTAGAACTCTAACTATGTCTTAACAGTAACTCCGTAAGTTACGACACGCAAAAAAAAACTCACCAACTTAGAGATTGGTGAATTCAACTAACAAAAGAAAATGAAAAAATACTTAAAAAGATTAGGCAGTAGAATAGCCTTCACTTTCGCATATTTTACCACATCAAATAACTCAAAACTAGTTAATCGGGGGATAAGAAAATGGTAGTAGTTCCCTATTCTTACACCGAAGAATTTAGCTTCAAACCTGATAACGACAGGCTACCACCACAGAACATTGAAGCAGAAGAATTAGTACTAGGTGGTATATTGCTTGATCCAAATGCTATCTATCGAGTTAAAGACAGATTAAGACCAGAAGACTTCTACATCGGCGCACACAAAGATATTTATCAAGCCTGTTTTAGACTCTCTAAAAAAGGATTACCAACAGACTTACTGCACGTTACTAGCTGGTTATCAGACCATGATTCACTAGTAAGAGTTGGTGGCAGAAACAAGTTAGCGACACTTGTCGATAGAACAGTTAGTGCGGTTAACATTGACAGCTTGACTGAGTTGGTTTTGCTCACAGCTCGACGTAGAGAACTTGTAAAAGTGTCTAACGAACTTAATCATTTAGCTTACGACACTGAGCTAGATTGGTCAGATATTTGTGTAGCTTCTAAAAGCAAAGTTCTCTCAGTAATTGAAACCCCACTTGCTCCAACAAAAGAAGAGAACGAGTTGTGGCATCACAAAAAGCTAATAAGTGAACTAGAAAATGTTTACCTGAAAACATCTGACCCTAGTCTGAAACTATACAGGCTTAATCTACTAGCTAATGCTCATCCTGAGATAAGAAAAGGAATAACAGGACTTGAAGACCTCTATATGAAATCGCTGTGCGCCACAGTCGAGCCACGCAAAAGTTTGGATCAACTTGAAGAGGAAATAGGAACAGAGGGAAGGAAATGGCTTTTGGGCGGAATCCTCGCACAAGCAACCACAGCCTTAGTGATCGCTGATGGTGGCGTTGGTAAAACCAAGTGGCTTTACGATTTACTCCACTGCATCGCCTCTGGTAAAAACTGGAATGGATTCCCTGCCACCTCTGACGGGCGACGGGTTTTGATTTACCAGGGTGACGAGTCAAAACACGATATGCTCCAGGCTCTAAATAAGCGCGGCTTCAAATCAGGTACAGAAGTTCGTGAAAGAACAGAGGTTAGATTTGGCTGGAATACCGATGCAATGCCGATTCTTTACCAAGATGCTGCTGAGTTTAAACCGGCTCTCGTGATGATCGATTCACTGACCTTTGTTAACCGCTACTCCCTTTACGACGAAAACAGAACAGAATATTCTCGCCCCGTTCTGGAGCTAAACAAATTTGCAGCAGAAACTGGGATAACCGTAGTCATCGTTCACCATACAAACAAAGCTGGAGGATCTAGAGGGACAACAGCAGTTAGAAACGCCGTCTCAGAAGTTATCAAACTGGAGAAAGACACCAATCCCAGCGCCAATCCCCAAGAGAAAATTCTCACCATAGAAAAATCGCGATCGCGCCGCTTCCCCGCAAGTTATCGCTTATTCTTCAACGAAGAAGACTTTAGTTTCTCCGTCTTAGAGGAAGTTGGTCAAGAGCTAGGTTCCCCGGATCTATCCACCAAAGATCAGATAATTAAATTCTTGATTGAACACGCCAACATTAAATATGAAGCTGAAGAGGTGGCCCATTGCATCAACACCACACCAGGTAATGCTCGACGATGTTTAGGGCAATTGGCGAGAGACGGAATAGTAATGCTTGATGAGAGAAACTTTAGTGGCACTGCAAAACTGTATTATATTGCCCGTGAACCAGAAATCTGTAGTATAACCAATCCTTTACAAACTGCAACAGTAACATCATCTCAGCGGATCACCTTGGGAAGCGATTCAAATGCTTGTCAAACATTGGAAATTAGCGATTCATCCCAAGTGTATAAAAACAACGGATCACCTAATGATCACCCTATGATCACCTTGACGGATCACCTTCTTAACAATTCTGCAAGCATTGCAGTACAAGAGTATGCCCCCAATTGTAACGAAGGTGATCATCTAAGTATGCCTGAAATGGCAAAAAAAATAGAATTGGAGCTTGAAGAAAAAACGCAAAAAAACGATGTTCAGATGATCACCTCTGTTACAATTGCCGAAAAGCTTTGTATGGCAGGCACTTCAAATTGTAACGAAGGTGATCCGCCAAGGCGATCGCAAGGTGATCATGAGGTGATCACAAGCGATCGCGATCGCATCGATGACAGCAGTGATGTACTACATCGTCCCAAACTATCAGAACTGGGTTTTAAAAACAGAGACACGATTCGGATTACGTCCTGCCCCGGCAGGCCGGAACTGATTGGGCGAGAAGAAACTATTGAAAGAATGTTCGATAGAAGCGTTAGGACAAAATCTGCACTAGTTTTTTCTCTAGGAGAATTTGAGAAATGCACTCCATCAAAAACTAGCCGGATTTCTACCAGTTTCCAGATAGGTGAATTCTGTCACTGCTCTCTGCACAACAAGCAAGCCATAATCAAGGAAATAGTTGTTACCAAAGGTGAAGCTAAAGTTATTCTTGCTGGCGACCCAGACGTAATTTGCGTAAAGTTGTCTGACCTAACAGCATTAGATTGGCAGCCAAGGTTGACTCAACCTGCTATGTATGGCGGAGATTTGGTGATGGTAGTGGGGTACAATTCCGGCAAAAGAGAGTATCAAATAGAAACCAGTACTAATAGAACCTACTACGTCAAAGCCAGTAAATTAAGTAACCCAATCAAAGCCTGACATTATAAGTCGGCAGATTGTGATCAACAAGTATCGCTAAACCATAAAAAAGCTTATGCCAGCAGTTGCCGACATAAGTACCCATTTGTCATTCGTAGTGTAGCTGAACGTGTGCTGCTGTATTTGAACTTATTCTCCGTCGTCATCGTCATCGTCGGCGTCATCAATAGAGATGACAATGCTCACGCTGGCAGACCCAGCCTCAAAACCGATGATGGAAAACGTTTCACCATAGGCATCTGTTAGACAAATATGTGCATCAGGCGGAAAACCTTGTAATTCTTGAATCAGTTGTTCTACGGTTAATTCTTTGGTTGCAGAGTCCATGATTTTCTCCTTTAAAAATGCGATCGCACTGATCAGAGGAGAGTGCGATCGCAAGTAGATCCAATATAGTGAGGTTAAATGTTAACCAAGTCCAGCCTATCCGTCGTAATGTAGTTTGTCACGGGCTTGGGGTTTAGAGAGTAGCGATCGCGTTTTTCATGTCATCGTCACTCACTTCGATATATGCCGAAAGCACTTTTAAGTCAGCGTGACCAGTAATTTTTTTAATCATCGCCAAGTTAATACCCTTATTCGCCAGATTGGTAATGAAGCTCCGGCGGGTGCTGTGGGTACTAATTCCGATGGCCGATAATCCAGCTTTGTCAACCGCAGCCCGTAAAATTGTATCTGCCCGCCTTAAGGTAATGGATTTGTCGTCATCACGAGATGGGAACAGCCAAACAGAATCTGACTCTGGCTTGTATCCAAGCAATATCTCCTTAAGGACTGGATGCACTGGCACTTGTCGATTTTTATGTTTAGCTTGTTGTGCCTTACCCAAGATGTTAGGTTTAGCCTTGCGCGTTCTAGCTCGAAAATTGATATACTCACGTGGGTTCCCATCCTTGGCAAAAACATCGGCGACTCGCAGCTGCACCAACGCCCCCCAGCGCTCACCGGTGTACCATGCTAAATCAAAAAGTAGTTTATACTTGCGGCTTTTAATCTTGTTGCGAATTTTCGAGTAATCCGCATTTGTGATAATAGCCGCTTGACCTTCTCTATCATTTTTCATTCGACCAGTTTTTCTTCTGCTAACTGTTCCGGTTTAACCATTGACGTTGGTTAAACCGGAATATTCTTTTGTTTAGCCAATAGCTAAATCTGGCTTAATCCTATTGCCTGCAAGGGTTTTACGTCCTCAGCAAATGTGCTGGTTTTACATAAAACTGGAACATTTACATAAATTTGGAAGCCGCATACAACGGATTTAATCCCTTCAAGAAAAAATCTAATTTTATGACCACAAAGCCAACTCTTGTGCAAGTATTCGGAGCAGGTGCAACACAGGATACCAATACAATTACTATCCAAAAATCAGCACTTGTTTCTGTCGGCTTGACCGCTTCTGCGACTAACACCGCTGAAAGCTTGTTGACGGCGGTTATTTTACAAGCACAAAATACATTAACCACGGTCAATTATGATGCCAACATTGACCAGTCAATCACAATCACACCAGGTTTTATCCCAACATTTGTTATTCGCAATAACAATCAATATCGTCAGGACACTGTAACAGTAGCTTTTGAGAAAGCAGCAGGTATTGCAACTATTGACCCTGACGATTATTAAGATGCAACGTCTTACCCTTGCTCAAATATTTGGGGCAGGAACTTCCCAGGACATGAATGTTTTGATTATCAACAAAGCTTCTCTCCTGGGATTATCTGCTACCACCAATAACACCGCAGAGAGTTTACTAGCAGCTATTTTCGTTACGGCACTGCAAAATTTTCAAGGTGCTATCACCGATGAAAACGATGTTACTCTTACGGATGAAAATGAACAACCCATTGCTTTTGACAACTCAGAAGCTTTTGATGGAATAGGGTTAATGCAGTGGAAACCATTTTTTGCCAAAAAAGACATTATTTTGTACCAAATAAACCAAATAATCGCTTTTATTTATGTCCCAAATTAAAGATATTGCAATTGAAAAAACCACCGCTGATAATGGCGATTACCTGGTAATGCAAAACCCCACAACAGGGGAAACTTATAAAATCAAAGTATCAAACTTTTTGGCAGGCTTGTCAGGATTACCAGTAACTCCGGTACTCCATCAACTTACGTTTGCTTTCAGTGGTGATGCCAACGGATTATTTTACTACTTGGGAACTAACAAAGGCGCTACCGTATGGAACAACCCTGCTAATAGATTATTAGCGGTAACTGCAAGTAGCATTGGTTCGGGTGATCCTAATACATTGTCTAACAGACAAGCTGACCAGTTTTACACTGGCGACCTTGCCAACAGTTGGGTAATGTTTGAGTTCGTAGGACAACTCAAATGTCAATACTACTCAATAAAATCTAGAAGTAATGACAGTAATTTTTACCCTAGAACATGGAAGTTGCAAGGCAGTATTGACGGTAGCACATGGGTTGACCTTGATAGTCAAAACAATAATGCCACCTTGGTATCTGCCGGACAATGGCTCTCATTGCCAATTTCGGCAACAGTCAGTTATTCCAAGATGAGAATATTGCAAAACGGATTAGATTCTAGTGGTTACAACTACTTCTGCCTAGATGAAGTGGAGTTATATGGAGAATATACACCGTGAGCTACTGTAATTCGGGAGACAAGGTAACAGTAACTTACGTTTTTGGTGATAAACAAACTAGTGTATTCAAAACATCCCAATCACCCATTGAAGTTGCCACAGAAAACTATCAAGATAATAGTACCTCAAACTTTGATGCTAATGGCTTTCAAATAACCTTTAATAGCCCACAAGGGCAATATGGAACAATAACAGCAGTAGTAACAGATTACAGTATAGAGTTTTACGATTTCGGCGCTTTTCATCCATACACTGGCTACTATATCAATCTCGTAAGGTGTGGCGAAACTTCTTTTCCCCCAATAACCGAAGGTGACAAAGGTGCTAAGATGTCTGACCTTAATTTAACAATAGACAGAACTGTAAAATGTCCCATTGTTAGGTCAACATCGGGGCTTTGCGAAATAAAAGTACTTGTTGGCGGTAAAACAATATTTTCCGCACACGGGAAATGTCCGGTGACTTTTGATGTAGCCTGTGGTGATGACTGTCCTGAAGGTTTTTGCAAATGCAAATCGTTAGGTTATCCAGGGTATTGCTGCTTAGACTGTGCTGTTGTTGCGAGTGAAATTCATTCAATTACTCAATCACTAAAAATTAAAAATAATGGCAGATAATTGCGCTCAGTTATCGGCTGAAATTTCAGCACTAAGGGCAGAAATAGCACGAATACCAAGGGTGGACGAGGCAAGAATTGTACAGACAACGCGAGCCACACTACAGCCAGAAATTACCTCTGCCATTACCAGCGCTGTATTGGCAGTTGGGAGTAAACTTCAGCCTCAGATTGATACACTAAAACAACAATTGACTGCATCAATAAACGGAAATCACGCTCAGGTTCAATCCCTTGTAGCAATAGCAATTGGGGGTGTTTTTTCTTCGCAGTTTAAACCCGCTATTGATGCAGCAGTGAATGTTAGAAATTCTTCTTTTGCGGATACTCTCAGGCAAATGAAAGCTGCTATAGGCAATAATGAAGCAACCGTTAAAAAATCGGCACAAGATGCTGAACAGGCATTGGGTAAGACGGCAACTTTTGAGAAAACTTTGACTAGCATGAACCAGGCTGTAGCAGATGTAGCAGCTACTTCAAAAGTTACAGAGGCTAAGTCTGTCAAGACTCTTGAAGAGGCAATGAACGCCGTCAGAGAAGCGGAACTCAGTAAAGGTCTATCCAGTCAAGCGATTCAAAAAAGCGAAACAGTAGCGCAGGAAACCGCAAAAGTCGCTCAATCTGTGGCTAATACTAGCAACGAAATATCGGGACTTCGAGGGGTTGTTAACGGCATAGGAGGTAAGGTCAATGCACTAGGCAATGCAATTGGCAAGCTTGAAAATGCTGTAGGTAATGCACTAGTTCAATCAGCAAAAGCAATTGGCATCAGCGAAGAAGCACTTGGTAAAATAGGAGGTTTTGCAGGTAAGTTCTTAGAGATTTTTAATGTCATCGCTACGATATTCACCATCCTTGATGGAATGGCAACACGTCAGGTACTAGGTGAGCGCATTGATGCTGTTGAACGTGAAATAGAAGGCGTGAATAGTAGCGTATCAGCAATACTAGGAAAACTATTAGGATTACAGAACCGCATCGGTGGTAATGAATCATTAATCGCACAAGTACGAAATATCGCTATTGACGCACTGAATATTGGTAGCAAAGCAGATGCTACAGCTAAAAACGCTTTTGTGTTTGGTGTTACAGCAGACGCGGAGGCGAAGCAAGCCCAACTAACGGCAGATGGTGCAGTACGCAACGCTGCAACAGCCAATGAAAATGCCACAATCGCATACAAGCAAGGTATCAAGGCAGAAGGTGTTGGGGAGCAAGCCAAACGTATTGCTGGCGATGCATTAGGAAAAACAGGCGTGGCGCTGACTACGGCGTTGACGGCGATCGCTTTGTACCAAGGGATAAAGTCGCTTAGAGGAATACCTGGCATACCTGGAAGACAAGGTGACAGGGGATTTCAAGGATTACCGGGCATACCTGGAAGACAAGGTGACAGGGGATTTCAAGGATTACCGGGCATACCTGGAAGACAAGGTGAGAGGGGATTTCAAGGATTCCCAGGTCAAAACGGGACACCTGGAACAAACGGAGTAACAACAGTAATACAAATCCCAGGCAGAGACGGCAGAAATGGAATTAATGGAACGCCTGGGCGTAGTGGTCGGGACGGAACAAACGGTATGAATCCAGCACAAGAAGCAAGTCTCAGGGCACTAATAATTCAGCAACACAGCCAAACACGAGCAAATAGCACATTACAACATACTGGCACTAGGGCACAAATACAAGCATTCATTGCGGCTGCAATTGCACCAGTATTATTTATTTGCAAACAGATATTTGACTTAATAAATAAAGCCGGAGTAGTGGCACAAACTGCACTATTAACTATTATTAATAACAAACTTGGTAATCAAGTAGTAGGCGGAATATCTGGTTTAGTGACATCAGTCGCACAAAATACGTATGTTGAGAAGGCACTTTCTGTTCTTACTTTTGCGGCGACAATTCACAATGCTTTAATGCTAAGTAATAACCTTGCTCAAACATTAGGAACAATTATTGACCAAGTATTAGGATTTATCTTACCAAAAGGACTTGATGGTACTCCTATTAGTATCAACAACGTAATTGGAAAAGCTGTACACGAGATTGTTGCTGATACTATTGGTGAAGCTAATTATCAGGAGATATCACAAGATTGGGCAAAGGCTAATAGAATATATCAAGCTAGTGTGAATGTTTTTAACCAAATTGGCAACGCAGTTGGTTTGGTCACTGCTGGCATGGAGGTAATTGGTGGTAACGTCGCTAAGATTGGTAACGCTCTGAAAATTTGGGGTGTAATTGGAGAGAAAGCCTACTCATGGATGAACCCCCAACCTAATTTAAAAGGTAAATTCTTCAACTTTATTAATAATGCCACAGCAGAAGCCAATACTATTGCAATGATGGTAGCGATACCTATCGGAATATCGGCAGCAGCAGTTGAAATAAATAGCAGTGTTGGCGCTGTCAAAAAAGAATTAACCCAAGAAGACCCCAAAGATGCAAACGGTAACCCAGTTAAAGACAGTTTAGGAAACGTAGTCAAATATCAACCTGGAGTAACAGTACCAGATCCAACAGCAACAACAACAGCGCAAGAACAAGCCAAAGCCGATAGCAAAAATATTATTGCTGCAACTTTAGATGACATTTTCGACGGCGACGATTAATAAATATGGCCGACAATATCCCAATTACTATTCCTCCAAGAGACGAGCAGGGTAAACAACTGCCGCCAACCTCTGATATTGCAACGGGTGCTACAAAAGCACCTTTTACCCCATCAATCAATGCAGTTACGCCACCAGATGACAAATTACCCGATAATTTTCAACCTTTTGAGCATTTGCAAGAGGTATACATTCCCCAACACAATGCACTTGTCAGGCAATATTTTTCGGATCATGCACCCGACTGGAAACCAAACATAGCAACCGCTCGTAGCAGCTTAAGAGTTGCTTGCACAATGTTGGATAGTGACAATCAATTGATGATGAGTTTGAGGCATCATTTATTATTTGATTTGTTAGGGTATGCAAGAAAAAATTTAGCGGTATATTATGGCTCAAGAGAAAATATGGAGCCGCCTGTAGAAGGGCATCCCAAAGTAGTCTTTTATTTTTCTCAAGATTCTCAATCTGTGCCAGCAATACAAGACTATAAAGCTGATGCAGAATACAGTGTTCGGTTAATGACTTTAGAGAATACTTCTCTTACTTTACATGAAAAGTTAGTGGAAATAGCGACTGAGATTAAAACCCAGTTTGTTCAAAATAAGCAGGGAATTATTCACGCCAAAGGAAACCTTTGTATTAGTTATAAAGACACCAAACATGGATTTCCCAATGGTTCAAAAATTTTATCTAATAATGAAACAGATGGAATAAATATTTATCAAAAAATTTGTAATGTAATTGACGTACCATTTGATGAATTAAAAATAAATGTTGGTAATCCGAAAAAACCTAGTACTACGGGAACAGTTACAGAAACTCAGGTAATTATGGGTAAAACCCGTAAGAAAAGAGCTTATCGCAGAGTAGTAAATATTCGATTTCGGTATGCTTACGCACTTATTCCCGGCGAACCACAACCAGTATTTTTGATAGACACAACTCGTAGATATAATCCCTTAGTTAAAATTTAAATTGACTTCAAATAAACCACGCGAAAATTAAGGGAAATATAATATATCTCCGAAAAACAGACCACGCTAAAACCGTTGCTATGGTTGAATTGCAACCAAGTTTTATTAAAAAATAAATGGCTTATAAAGATATTAGTCGTGGTGTTCGTCTCGCTGCTGATCATGCTAAATACATTGCATGGCTAGAGAAGGATACAGCATCTCGGCAAGCAGCTTATGCAGCTATTACAACTGCTGCCAATAAGGTAAAAACCGAGCGAAGTGCTGGCGCTATTATTCCATTTGATACAAGTGGAATAAATCTTGTTTATCTTCCTGCTAGATTAATTGCAGCTACCCAAAATGGCAGAGGATCGGCGCTAGCTAATACGCTGCGAGGAGTTGTTGCTGATTATACTTTTACTACTGCCAAACTTGCAGCTTTGACTACTCCCAACGTCATAGACAATGCTAAAAATTTCAAGTTTGCCAAATTAACAGTTATTCAACGAGTGACCACAGCCACAACCAAAGAGGCTTCTCGAATTACAGGAAGAATGTATTACAGGCATGAAAATGATTCTGTAACTACTCATTTTGGGAAAAAGCAAGCATCGGATACTTATGACACTGTGGTTACGGCAATTAAGGCAGAATCTACTTTCACTGCCTTATTTACTGGTAGTGAAAATGCCGTAGCTAGTCGTTATCGCTTCGTTCCTGAAGGTGTGTAATGTCAATTGCATCTGATAACAATTTGTTGTGGGTTTCTTCAGACCTTAGTGATTTATTAACTGTGTCTGTTGAAGGGCAAGCCGATAACTCTACTGTTCAAGGAATGCTTATTGTTAATGGTGCTGCTAGTCAATGGTTGACTGGTGCAATGGATGATTACACTTACTTTGAATTATTAGACCATTACGGCATTGACCCGATTAACTTTGTTGGTGAAGTCGAAGAGCATATAGCTTTGTTAATGAAGTAATTTTCGACTACTTTAAATGACCAGGAACTTAGATTTATCTACTGAATCCAATTGGCAACTGATGTATTCAGTGTCTATTCCTCCAACGGTGTTAGGAACTGTTAGAAATAAGACTTATTATGCCAAAATTACCCCAATTCGTCCTGGGGTAATTCTGGATAAAGCAGTATTGGGTATTGCAATAAACACTGCAATACCCACTGGCAAGCAATGGTTTTACGCTGGCAGTCTTTTCCGATTCACCGATTCATCTTTAGGTGAGATATACATTGACGAGCAAAAACCATTGTTTTTGGGTAAATTCAATTTAGCAATTTTTGATAATTTATCAAATAACTATCAATTACAAATCAATATTCCTAAATGGTTTATTTCTTGTAATTTATCAATTTACCAATATGAAGGAGATAGTCGCACAAAACTGGAGCAGGAATTAGCTGCTATTACATTAGCGGTAACTCATTAGTAATTAGTCAAACAAGTAAAAGATGATTAATAATTTTTCAAATGCCAGTGAAGTTGCTAAATTTGATAACTGCAATCATGGAGATAAAGATTTAGCTGCAAATGTCGGTGATACAGTTTTAGATGCTAATAGTAACAGACAGTATGCAGCTTTTATAAACAATTCTTCCTCTGATATCACTTTGATTTTGGGTGATAAATCCAAGGGAGCTATTGGGAAAGGAATTGTTTTAAGACCGAGAGGAAGTTATGAAATCAACCAATCTAATCTTTACATTGGTAAAGTTTCAGCTATCTCTGTTGACAAGAGTAAATTAACTTTCACTGAGTGTATTAAATAATGGCTCTTTATAATCCGGCAAGCGTCACAGTTGTTACTCCTTCTAGTAATACTTCAACTCCTACCAGCGTCGATGCTGCCACTACTAGCAATATAATTTTAGCGGCTAATAGTAATAGAGTCGGAGCAACTATTTGGAATAATAGCACCGCTAATTTGTATATAGAATTTGGCGCAACTACTACGACTTCGGCTTTTGTTGCCAAAATATCACCAGGCGGATATTATGAATTACCTTTCCGCTACATTGGTGTAATTAGTGGCATCTGGGATGCCGCTAATGGAAAAGCTTTAGTTAGAGAGTTGACCTAATGCCTTTAACTATTCCCCCTAGTATTTATGCTAGCCAAATTAATTTTAGTTCTGCTAGTACTTTAAGTTCCACTAATACTAATGCCGCAATAGATGAGGTTTTTACAAAAGCTGCAAAACTAGGAAGTGACAATACTTTAACAGCCAAGCAAAGCATCACTAACACAACGGCTGCTACTTCTCCAACTACTGGCTCATTAGTAAATGCGGGGGGATTTGGCAATATTGGTGATGCATATATTGGTGGAAATATTACTACCGGAAGTGATAAAAATCTAACTCTAAATACAACGGGAACAGGGAGTTTAATTAATTTTGTAAGAAGTTCAACTACAGTCAGTATCAGAATGGTAAGTAGTCGGTTTACTGTTTCTGATGGAACTTCCAACGCTGCTGGTTTGCAGGTGATAACTGGCACAAGTCCTGCTGTAATTGTTGGACAGGATAATGTTATTAACAGTGGTACTATTCGGGCTGCTAACATTTCTGGATCTACTGATGTGGCAGCTGCAAATTTAATTTTAGCTTCGGGGGTTGGGACGGGTGCAGCAACCCCAGGATATATTGATTTCCAAACTGGTAATTCTATTAGTTCTGGCTCTACTCAGCAAAGTTTATCCAGCAAAATGCGATTGAGCAGTAACGGTAATTTATTGCTTGGTACTACTTCTGATAATGGCATAGATAAATCACAAATAAATGGCTCAATTCGAGCTTCTCAATACAAATTATCTACCCTTAATGCTCCTCCAGCAAGTGCTAATGATACTGGCACAGTAGGAGAGATAAGATGGGCGAACGCGTTTGTTTATTTATGTATTGCTACTAATACTTGGCAACGTGCTGCTCTTTCTTCTTGGTAATAAAATGGAATTTGAAACAATCGAAATTAAAAAAATCCCACGGATTTGGAGAATCCAAGGCGATGTCCAAGATGGTGATTTATCTACGCTTGTATTAGAAATATTTTGGCGAATTGATTGGGTAGATAGTGAAGGGCAGACTATCAATAATGAAGCTGGAGGAATGATTAAATTTGTTCCGACGGCTGAATTACTCTCTAACTTTTCAAATATTTCTGTTGCTGTTTATTCACAAATCCAAGCATCGCTAATTAATTAATTAATTATGAAATTTGACTTAAGCTTTGCTGGTTTTGTACTTTCATTGGTTCTTGGTCTGTCCGGTTGGTTTTTTCGATGGAGCGACAAGCAAAAGTTTGAAAGGCAACAATCAACTCAAAAGGCAGTAGCTGCTGCTGAAAAAGCACTAAATGAGGAGCGCGATTTTAATCATCTTCGCAACAATCAAATACAAATTTCTCAAGGAATTGCTACTGGATTTGACGAACTAGAACGCAGGCTAGACCATCTTCGTGAACTACTAATTGAAATTAAATCTTACTTGATTCGTAATCAACATGGTACTAGCGAGGATTGACATTCTCCCCGATACGTGCCGAATAGCAACCACGTCAAAAGGAACTTCATGCAGACAGTTGAGGTTTTGGAAATTATTGATTCTGAAGGGGAAAGAACTGGCCAGTGGCAATTAACTGTTAGACGCGAGGATAATCGACCTTACGGGTTATGCGCTCACGTGCATCACTCTTATGATCAAGCTTGGAATTGCATAGAAGCATGGACAGCCGCTAAAAAACTTTCTTCATAACTCACGCTGGGATTCACTTTTTTTTGTAAATCTCCAGCCATTTAGTTAATTCAATAAAGACTTCAGATTTTTCATTGTCGTCCCACAGCCACCAACCACCCGCTAATCCAGCGTAAAAATTTAAATCTGCAATTTCCCTTAAGGTTAGGTCATCAGAGCATTCCCTGACCTTTTCCCATAGGATAAATTCAACTCCAGAACGCCATTTAGCTGACCATATTGTTTCTGAGAAATTAACGATCATCTCCCAGAGAAATTGTTTTGGGTCTTCTGCGATTATCGAAATTTCTATATTGGTTTTATTCATCTGGAGATTCACACATTATTCAACAACCTATATTCTGCTAACTCCTGCGCTTCTGTTGCCAGCTTTGTCAGCGCTAGACATTCCACTGGACAGTAAGCGTTTTTATTTAAATTAGTCAAAGTATTGGTAGTCTTTACCCTTGCATATTGAGGCTTTCAGAGGATAGCCTTTACTCGATTTAGTCAAGAATTAGTCAAAGGAAAATCGTGGAGGCTGGAAGTGATGGGTGACGAGGGATTTGAACCCGCAACCAATAGATTAAGAGTCTATTGCTCACAATGAGTAGTAATTGAGTAGTGCGATCGCGGCTAGCTGTTATTAAAAATCTAGCAAAATCTAGCTACTAAAAATGAAAGACTGATGGTTAATTGAGTAGCGGATGAGTAGAAAAAAGATGGTAATTACCTGAAATGCTTACTAGGTAATTATTGCATTGAGTTGTGTATGGAATTAGTGGAAATGCAAGGATGGCATTAACAGCCCGTGTTTTGAGCGCTTTTCAATATTTTTGAGTAGCGGATGAGTCGCGTCCGCTCTATTTTAATTCAGAAAAAATCATCAAAAATCTGGGCATTCGCCTTTGGTAGCTTCTGGGTGAACGTAATAGCGAAGTACTGTATTCACGTCGTCTCCGATCCAGTAGGCTACTCTGTCAGGGGAGTTACCAGACGCGATCGCCCAAGTTGCAAACGTGTGTCTAGTAGCGTAAGGGTTCAAGTAGGGAATTTTCCCTTTATTGGACAATTCCTTCACTACTCCGATCTGGTTTGTTCCATCTCGGTTCCAGGCATGGCTCAACGCCGAACTAGTCATAGGACAGCCTCTTTTTGTTGAGAAGAGACGGGAATTGTCTGACGCTGTTGGCTTCATCGATAGCAGTAGCTCATGCAACTTAGCTCCGGCGCTGCACTGAAATATTCTGTTTTTACCGTTCTTTGTACCTTTTTCTATCCCCAAAAGGTTCTTTGATCTAGAGATACTGATCCGCAAGCAATCTTCCGAAACATCTTTCCAGGTAAGGGCAAAGGCTTCACCATGTCGGCAACCGGTCCAAAAGAGAAACTTTATAAGATTGCTGTAATGACTGCATCGGTCGTCAGACTCAAAAGCTCCGATGATCGTATCTCGCTGTTCAATCGTGAAAGCCCTACAATCATCGGTGTTATTCTTGATTTTTTTAATTTTTTTGAGGCTTTCAAACGGATTAGCTTTGATGATTCCTTCCTCTAAAGCCCAGCGACAACATTGGTCAAATCGGAGTAGATATTTTGAAGCCATAAACTGGCTTGTATTTTCCATCAACCAATTTCTGATTTTTGGCGCGTCTAAAAGTGAGCGCGATGGTAGCCGATCGATAGTTCTGCCTACTGTTCTGTAAGTAGAGTAGATTGTAGTTGCTTCTATCTGCCTAGACTGAAATTCTGTAAACATCTCCCACAACTCCCCCAAGTCGCCTTCGCCTTTTGAAGGAAGAGAAATTGCGGAAGTTGCGATCGCACTAGGTCTAAACTGGTATCTCTCCAGTGTGGGGTCAAAACGCCCCAATGAAATATCGGTTGCTATGGCATCCCGACGTAAACGCACAATATCGCGATTGCGCTTAAGGTCTTTTAATCCCGTAGATATTTGAAATTGCTTAGGAAAGCCTTTGACCCGAAACCGTAGCAAGAGTTTGTTTGACCGTGGATCAAAGCTGATCCATTTGTCATCATTACTCTCCATAGTTAGTAGCTTTCTCCTTTCCACCTTGCCCAAGTTCGGCGAGAAACTACAACCCACCGTCCATCAATAAAAGCTCGTCCTGTATCGCCATCATATTCATAATCCTCTTCTTCATCTTCCTCAAAATCTGGGTCGTCTTCATCGAACGCCATAACATAATCGCAACGCGCACAGGAATAAACCCCGTTATCTTTGTCATGCCGCCACTCACTGCAATTGCACTCTGGACAACAAAAATCTAATTCGACAAGTTCATCGCTCATTTTTTTTTTGAAAAAATCAAATTTTTGGGCTTTTAAAATTTTGTCTACAATCGCTAGAATTCTTTTTGGGAATACTTTTCACCGTCTACAGTCGAATTTTTCGGAGTAAAAAATTGTAGACGGTGTAGACGGACTTGTGAGTGATTTGTATTGAAATGGTGAGCGATCGCACTTCCACCCAAGCACTGCTTAATTAATCGATAATTTGTCAAAAAAGCGTTGCCTACAGCCTGTAGACGGACTGTAGGCAAACTGTAGACATTACTTTGACCACCTCCAGCCGAGGCGAGCGCCATTTCCTTCCACTTCCCCCAATCCCCTGTCAGCCATAGAAGCAAAGATGATCCGCACCTCATCCGGCTGCATACCATCGAATAAGGTGGTTGCTTGGGAAAGTATTCTGGCTTTTAAAACTTCTCCTGGATGCTGTTGACCCCAGTCAAGGATAAATTGCTCATACTCGTTCATGGCTGACGGTTGCGATCGCACCTCATCATTTCCCCCGTCGGAGGTTTCTGGCTGCACCATGCTCCCCGCTCCCCAGTTGCTAAGGTCAAGTTCGCAAGGGCAATCATCGACAAGAAAGCGCTTTTTACCGCCTGCTTTCAACCATTGCTCTAGTTGCGGATCTTTAAGTTTAGTCCTGGCGTAATCGCGCCCGAACTGCCCCAAACGCACTAAGACAAAGCAGCTATAAAGGGTGTCTTTGTCACCTTGCAACCCAAAATTCTCAGCGGTGTCGTTTTGGGCCAGCGCACAAATGAACTGTTGGTATCGCCTGCCCCGTTTGGCGTGGCGTTTTATCCAGGGAGTGGAATTGTCGCATTCGTCCACCAAAATGGGGAATTCCTCTGCGATCATAAATCTCTCACGACCAGCGATCGCGTTATCTCCCCCTTCCCCCCTAAGCTGAACTAGGTCTTCAAGGATTTCTAAGTCTTTACCCATCGCGGTGTCGATGGCTTTGAAGTTTCCTTTACGCCCAATGACATCAGCTTGATCAATCCATGACCAATCATCGGGTTTAGCATCGCTGTCATAGACAACGACTCTACCGCCGATTTTGGAGGATAGGTACTGGGTGAAGGTCGATTTCCCGTCACCAGTGCCACCGACTAGGGCAACGTGTTTCTGCTTTTTTTGGATGTACTCAACTGGATCGGTGATTAAGTTCTCTGGTTGCCAGTTGGCATCAATCGCACCAACCGTAAGCGCTAGCTGTGCTGTCGGTTGTGTGTTGGCTTTCGCCCAGGCTTGGAAGTTTAACCGTGATGCGCCCTCAATGTCGCCAAGTGATTCAAGAAGGAGTTTGGCTGTTTGGCGATGTCTGCGACCCACCTGGAGAACGCCAACCGATGCCCCTAATATCCACGGCTTAGACTCTGGTTTTTGAGTTGCCCCCAGGAACAACAAGCCACAACCTAAAGCTAAACTACTCCAGAATGACCACTTGGCTATTGCGTACATCTGCAAGTGCTGGTGTAGCTGGGAAGGGTGTAAATCACTGCTCATATCCCTAGCAGTACCCCCACAGCAACTAACCCAACCCGCAATAGCAGAACATCTTTCACCTCTGGCACAGCTTGCCGTAAGTAGAGAATGATACTTCCGGCGATCGCTAAAACGAACAACACCCCCAGACGGATAAACCCAGGTATGGGTATACTTACCCAACAGCTACTTAACAAAGCAGGAATCGCCACACTGAAGGCAAGGGTATAAGCTAAGTCTGGCAGATTGTCTGGCAGCGCGATCGCGTTTCTCCATCCTTTTTTGAATTCCTCTAATTTGGATAATTGGGGATTAGGGATTGGGGAATAGTCACCGCTGCTGCTCGGAACTTCAACGACGATTTTTTGCTCATCTGCCATACTGCACCTCGATTTTGAGGTAGAAAGGGCGATTGCTTTGCTGTTTACACAGTGCTGCGATCGCAATGATTAAAGCGGACATGATGCAAATTAGGCTCATTGCTTGATTCACTCCTGCCCCCAATCGCTGTACTGCCCAAAGCCACTGGTTTCGGGAAGGCGGTCATTAATTCGGTTGATAACTGGGTTATCACTAGTGGGTAGCGGTTTTCCTTGGAGATAGGCGGCTGAAATTTCGGCGCACTCTTCCACAGTTGCACCATTACCTAGTAGCTGCCCCTCTGGGAAGCCGACATGGTGAATTTCGTTTTTAGGACTTGGCTTTTGAGTCATATAATTTTGAGTGTGTGGTCTACTAGTAGCCTCATGACATCGGCGATCGCGAATCTGTGCGGATGGCGATCGCCTTTAAAAATCGGCATCATCTGCTTGTTGAATTTCCGATACCGCTTGTCGAATCTGTTGCCCAATCTCTTCAAAGCCTTTATCGACACTTTCTTGGTCTTCGGAGTCGATGACAATCGCTGTGATTCCCTGCGATTCCCAATAAGCGGGATCTGAATAATTTGGGACTGGTTGGTTAGTCATGGAAATCTCCTTAATAGTCGGTTTTGTTGGCAGTGGTTGAGTTGAAATTGGTTACTAGCCACACTTGCCAGTTCTTTCGCTTTTGTGGGCTGACTTCAACAGGTTGACGGGTATCAAGGCAAACCGCCCGTCCGTCATTGAGTTTTACGTAAAGGCTTTTGCCGCTTTTGGTTCGAGAGAACAGTTGACCGGGGTTTAATGTCTCAAAACCTACTTGAGTTCTACCTACTACGTATTCAGCTTGGTGAGAATCAAATCCTTCGGAAAGTGGATCGTCTGCCATCTCTTTCCACTCTCTCGCCCTTCTGGCTTTAGGTTCAGCTTGTGTGGCTGACTTCCCGTTAGTAGTGGCTCGATCCGTGGTCGGTTGGTCGGTCATAGTGGGTGATGTGTGCCTCGATTGTTGGTAATGTCTGCCTCGTAAATAGGTGACGTGTACCTCATAAGTGGGTGATGTATGCCTCGATAGTGGGTCGATAGTCACTCTATGCCAGCTTTAAGGCGATAGCTTTTTATTCGCCCACCCCTTATGCAGCAACGTGTTAGGCGTTTTCTTCGGACAGCGCTGCGGCATTTTTCTCCATAATTAAGGCGAGGGTGATTCGTCCTGCCAAGTCCAGCAGGTCGTCATCATCAAGGCGATCGCAAAGCCTAACGATTTCCTTTGGGATGTCGTCAAAGCCGATTTCTTCGTATTGGTAGGTAACAGTAGTCTCTTCCCGCACTGCCAGGAAGATTAGGCAATTTAAGCCGGCAGCCTGGGCGCGGTCAAAGTTGCCGATGCGGGTGATGATGTCAATTAGTTTTGCCTCTGTTAAACTGTTGGTCATTTCGTCTACTGCTTGATTGAGGATTTTTTTGGCGATCGCTTGCGCGTAGTGGTCGCCTTTTTTCTTTTCACTGCTAACCCCGCGATCGCTACGACTTATGGGTGAAGACAGTTATCGTTAATACATTCAGCATGGATGGAAGCTAAGTACTGCTAACCCTGTGATCGCTACAACTTATGGGTGAATGCAGTTGTCAGTTGTCGGTTGTCGTTTATCCCCTAGCAGGTCTTTGGTATTTGCTCAGTGCTGGCAGGCTGCTATCTCTACCTGGTTTGGAGTGTCCGAATAACGTATTTACATATATACATTATACTTACTACAATAGTATATTCGTATATACTAGTCAATATCGTATTTATGGATATGCAATAATAGGGTGTCAAGCATGGAAAAAAGAACCAATGGTAAGCAGAGGACGCCCCAACAAAAGGGGAGTAACCAAATTAGTCACATTAAAAGTGAATCCAGAGGCATGGGAATTATTCCGGCTTTTGGCAGAAGACTTAGGGACGACAAGATCGGAACTAGTCGAGAAAATAGCTACGAACCAGATACCGTTTCCGCAGGAGAATGGACAGGTGGTGGAATTGCTGGGAAACTCATCAGCCAGCTAATTGATGAAAACGAAAAGCAGCTGGCTTACCATCAAGAACAATGTTATTACCACCAAAAACAAGCTAAAAAGGCACAGGATACCCTTGAAAGATTAAGACAGATTCCTGAAACCTTAGCAGACGTAGTTCATACACAATAAAGCCGTTCTACCCATTCGCAGGCAGAACGGCTTTATTCATGGATATGTCGCCTACTTCTTAGCAGGCGACGCATCTGTGATTATTCGGGATTGAGTTGCGATCGGAGGTCGGCTAGTGCTGAACTTGGATCTGTTGGTTGGGTTGCTTCTGGTTCATCAGGAATGAACTCAAGTCGAAATCGAAACCTTCCTTTTATCCAGCCTCCGCCCTTAACTCGCAAAACCTCACAACTAAACCCTTCTTCTGTGATCCATTTCAACTCTCTGCTCTCGAACTTATTTGTCCCTCTTGCCCAGGAAACAATAGCAGATGCTAGGACTTTGAATTTAATCATTTCGGGGGTTCCGAAACAAAGTCCATCATAAGCAGACACAACATCTTCATCACTCAAGCCAGCCCTGTCTTGCTCAGGGTAGCCAAGCTCATATTTATCGCTCATTTCGATTTTCTCTTTCAGCTAACAACATGGCGGATCAAGCTACCAACTTCATCCGCCTTTCCTAAGTTTTCCCAACGACCGAGAAACCAACATAACCAACCATGAAAGTAATTCTAAAAATCAGCACCGGGCAAACAGTCGAAACAGCAGAATTAACTGACGTTCTGGAATTCCCTAACTTCATTTTCAGCAAAGGACATCTTTACAAGCTAGTAGAGCGCAACCCCTCGGAGGCAACTTACCAGTGGGAAGAATGCTTGCACATTTAATACCCAATGTCCAACGCCCAACGACTAATGACCGAGAAGCCAACATACCCAAACTTCGACAACCTAATCAGCAAGACAGACGCCGAGATGCAACGTCTGGGCTGGACAAAAGCCCAAGGTCGAGAGCATTTGCAAAAGTATTACGGGGTGCGATCGCGCCTTTTACTAAATGAGGACGAACTAGATAACTTTCTGCTTTACCTGCAACTTACTGATTCCCCAGTCTTTAATACCCAATAACTAATGACTAATGAGCGACGAAATCAAAGCAACTATCTACCAACCGAAGAGAATACCTAATATTTACCGCCCACCTCTGGGCTTGCCCCTGAACTGGCAGGACGAAACATCAAAAGAATTACCCCGTGTAGTTTTTAAATACTTTAGTTCCCAGTACCTCAGCACCAACGAAATCGCTCTTTTAGCCGAATACTGCCGGCATTACATCAATGCCCCTTGCTGGGATGCTTCAGGCGGATTCACCGAGGAGCTAGCAGCGCTGCGGGAAACTGCTGATTTACTTTCTACCGTTAGCGAGATTAATCGGTGGATTGATAACTGTCTTGAAATTGCGATCGACCCTTTTTAAAAGGTTTAAAAAGTAGTTAGCAGACGCTTATCACCATGTTGTCAAGCCAAAAAAAAAAGCGACAAAAGTCGCTCGTTAAAATTCATTTTTTATCATTTATGAAAACAACTCTAGCATTTTTAAGAGGGTAGAACAATGACTTTATCTATTCCTCAAACAGTTGATACAATTGCATCTCATCACTGGGAAGACTGGCAGCTAAGTGGTGTATCTGCAAAAATAATACAGCGAAATGTCAGAACTTTATATGACTCTAGAGAAGTCGATAAAGCACTAAATCGCAATACAAAATCCAGACAGAAACACTCAGATCATTTAGTACCTTGCTGGATGGTTTCAGGCGTAAATCCACTGACTGGAGAAAGTACCTTAGAAGGCGTACAAGTAAAACCAGACATCTCACCATTAGGTAAAGACGGGAAAGTAAACAAGTATTTAGGGGCTGTTGGTTACGACGCCTTTCCCTTATTTTTAGATATCGGAATTGAGGGTTACTGGGAACAAGTTCTTGCTGATAAATCAATTCCGATAATTATCACTGAAGGAGCTAAAAAAGCAGGTGCAGGACTGTCAATTAACCTCCCAACCATATCTCTCCCTGGTGTATCGACTTGTCGGAAGCTTGGCAGACTTAATACATGGATAGAAGCATTCGCAGGCTTTGGAAGAACTTTCTATCTGTGCTTTGACGCTGATATATTACATAAGCGTCCTGTGCAGCAATCTTTAATCAACATGGCAAGAGATTTAGCCGCGACAGGTTCAAAAATCATGGTTATAAAACTACCATCAATTGAACTTAAGGGTATGGATGATTTTATCGCTGCCAAGGGAAAATCGGCTTTTAACCAATTAATAGAAGAGGCTCCCACAGTTGAGGAGTGGAAAAAGGATTTAGATGAGCAACGTAAAAACGACACAGAATTTGATGACGAAGAACGCTCCTCCAAAGTATACAAAGCATACAAAATTATCAAAGATGGATGGGGCGATAATCTCCGGCTAAACCTACTCAAAAACTTTATTGAACTTGACGACCAAAAAAAAGACTTAAACCAATTGCGGTTAGATATAGCACGGGTATTTGACATGGATGTACAAATTGGAGATAGTCAGATGATTGTTGAAGCCATCGCATCTCAAAATATTTATCATCCAGTAGTGGAATATTTGGATGAAGTAGCCGCTAGATACAGTACGGTTGACCCTTCAATTCTTGACACTCTAGCAACGAAATACTTTGGTACTAACGACCCACTTCATAACATCTACCTCAAAAAGATGTTGATATCAGCCGTAGCTCGGGCCCGTCGTCCTGGGTGTAAAGTTGATACCGCTTTAATCCTAGTAGGAGAACAAGGTATAAACAAATCCAGCTTTTGGCGTGAGCTTTTTGGGCGTGAATGGTTCACCGACGAACTCAGCGATGCCAACGAGAGAGACGAACTCATGAAACTGCATCAGTTTTGGGGTTTAGAAATCCCAGAAATTGAACACATGTATAAGAGAAAGGACATCAGCAGCATCAAAAAATTCATGTCCTCCAGTGTTGATGCCTTCCGCGCTCCATACGCCCGTGAGGTAAAAGAGCATCCCCGCGCCTGCGTCTTAGTTGGAACAAGTAATGAAACAGAACTTCTCAACGACCCCACGGGCAACCGCCGATTTTGGATTATCCCGGTAATTGACGACATCCCAATTGACATTGAGCAGTTAGTCCGAGAGCGCGATTTAATCTGGGCAGCTGCTAACGCCCTTTATGAAAAAGGACATCAGTGGTGGCTATCACCAGCCGAATCGAAAGTTCATAACGAAGTTAGCAAAGATTTTCAATCTGTCGATCCTTGGACAGACGTGGTATTGGCTTACGCTCGACAACAGGGAGAGACAAGCACTTCTGAGATTTTGAGAACAGCTTTAGGAATTGAACTTGGTAGACAGGAGATGCTTTACACCAAAAGAGTTTCAGCGATTCTCCGATCCAATGGCTGGGAGCAATACAGACAAAAAGTTGGTGAGAGTCGCCCTTGGGCTTGGCGGCTGAAGTCATCGCTAGAAAATAAAAAAAGTTGGGGTAACAAGGCGGATCAAGGCAGATCACCCGGATCACTTTCTCAGAATTCAGAACTCGAAACTGAACTAGAAAATCAAAAAAGTTTGGGTAACAAGGCAGATCAAGGCGGATCACCCGGATCACTTTCCCAAAACTTACAAAGTGATCCGCCTATCACTCAACAGAGGCAGATCACACCTGAACCCTTGCTTAAAGGGACTTTTGAGCATTGTGATCCGCCTGTGATCTGCCTTGATCCGCCTACTTTACCCAACTTTTCTGAAAAAAATAATGTACAACACAATCATCTCCCTATCCCCTCATCCGCCGATGATGAGCAGATTGACAGTGTTACTGTCACCTGCCCAGAAAAATGTGACTATTACAAAGAATTTCCCTGCAACCCTTTTGTCTTTAAGCTAGATTCAGAGTTTGGCAAGGTTGAAGTGAGCGCCGAACCTTTCCACAAAATCAAAAAAGGTCAAAGAGAGGGACAGAGTGAAATCTGGCTGAAATTTGAAACTCCAGACGGTCAAACTTTGACTAAGGTCATCAAAGCAAATATTGATAGAAAGACTCTTCCAAGGTTTGCAGAAGAAACCAGAGTGATTCTAGGGTGGCAAGAACAATTAAAAACGTCTTTCACTGCCAAAGTTGAGAATCCAGCCTACAAATTTAAGGTACGCATTCTCGGAGATGATGACTATGAATGGGTTAATGATTGCATTCTCAAGAGTGTGCCCAATCCCCCATCTACGACCCACTTCATGTTTAGAACTGCCAAGAATACCGTCATCACCTCTCACATGGGCGAATTTGAGGAGGTGTAAGGAATGACATTACCTAACGGTTGGCAACAAAACAGGAGCGTGACAGAACTCTACACGCAGCGCAATATTTCAGTTATGAGAAGATTTCACAATCATCTCTCTGGTTGGGAAGCTTGTATTTGTAAATATCGTAGGCAAGGACTGGAGCCAAAGGAAGCTTTACACAGAGCAAGCGCTAGTTATGTAAGCAACATGATTCATCAATGTGGTATACCAAAGTCTATGCAATGGTGCGGTAAACCAAATAAGTATGATGAAATTTGTTCTGTCTGCAATCTTTTGGTTAAAGCTGGTGTTTTGAGCCAGGTGCAGGCGGGGCAAATGCGCTACTTGGGGAATTTTTACGCTGGACGGGAGAAAGTTACTCAAGTTTTTTATGATGGTGACTACGAATATACAGATGATGTAAGCTTCCCTAATTATTTAGATGCTTGGCGCTGTGAAGTCTGTGGAAACGAAGACACTGATGGCTACTAAAATTACACCACTAGAACCGATGGCACTGCGATCGCTCTTTACAAGCGATCGCTTGTAAAGATTGTATAAATTATTTTTAGAGCAAATTCAGTACAGATACTTATGTCGTCTGCATTAAATTTCGTGCGAGTTCCTGTTTTACCTCTCTCTAGGGTTAAATAGGTATACTTTTAAACTCTCAAATATTCATTATCTCTGTAATCAAGTCATATCAATATATACGGAAAGTAGAATCACTACCACTTCTACATAAAAGTGGAACATTTACACAAAGAGTGATTAAGCCATACAACGGATTTATTCACCTCATTAAATCTGCTATATGGCACAAGTCACCGACC
>NZ_JBALDC010000029.1:0-22745 GCF_036917575.1 Nostoc sp.
CTCTTCAGAAAGGTGATTTTTGGCTGGCATAAGTGGCTGATACTAAATTAATTATTTAATCTCTTATTATACAATCTAGCTGCCTAACAGCTTACTGGGTACTCTAAGCCGAAGTACTTAGCACTACTGAATCTAAAGTATAGAAGGAGTTCAAAAAGGTAAAATTATAAAGAATCTTTGCAACATAATCATGTCAGCTATCCAAACAACTGTAGTTCTTGCCATGACGGCAGATGGAAAAATTAGTGCCGTAGATCCGAAAGCGCCTCGTGAACCTGATGTAGTCGATCAAGCACACTTGGAGTATCAAGCTTCCCTTGCCGATTTAATTCTGATAGGAGCAGGAACGATTCGGGCTGAGGGGGAAACCTTTACAATTCGCGATCCCGAACTGTTAGCAGCGCGTGAGGTTCGGGGTCAGTCTCCTCAGCCGATTACTTGTGTTGTTTCAGGTTCCCTAGACTTATCGCCGGACTTGCCTTTTTTGAGTCAAGACATTGAGCGATGGATATTTACGACACGGGCTGCTTTGCAGCACAGTTCTGATACAAAAACCTTAGAAAAACTAGCTGAATTAATTGATTTGGGAGATACAGACCTAGACTGGGAGCGGGCCTACACCTTGATGGCAGAGCGGGGTATTCACAAAGTCGTTGCTTTGGGAGGTGGCTCTTTAACAGCTGCTCTACTACAGGCAGGGCGAATTGACGATTGGTGGTTAACCATTTGGCCAGTCATTTTTGGAGGAAAGCACGCCCCTAGCCCAGTGGAGGGAGAAGGTTTTATTCCCAATGCTGCTCCTCATCTCCAACTCATAGAAACTCGTCAGGTTGGAAGTGAGTTGTTTTTACACTACCGCATGGTCAAGTGAAAATGCGCTGCCAGAATTAAGCACTACAATCCTTGATACAAAAAAGCAGAAAAGCAGGGAGCAGGAGTGCTTTCGTCCACAATTCGACTCAGTTTGTACCTTTTACTCTGCCCCTTACCTCCTGCCTCTGATCAACCAGGGGGCCAATCCAACTGCCGTCCTCCCAAAATATGCAAATGTAAGTGATTGACTGTTTGACCGCCGTCATCACCAGCATTGATGACAACTCGATAACCATTCTTTAATCCGGCTTTTTCGGCAACACGTTTAGCAGTTAACAAAAGATGCCCCAACAGCGCATGATCCTCAGATTCAACATCAGCTAATGTAGCAATAGTTTTTTTGGGAATGATCAAGATGTGAACGGGCGCTTGGGGGTGGATGTCTTTGAATGCTAGGGCTAAATTATCCTCATAAACAATATCAGCGGGAATTTCCCGACTAATGATTTTGCTGAAAATTGTTTCTGTACTTTCACTCATACCAATCTACCTACTAATCTGCTAGAAATTTTATATTAAGTCCGCCTAATTACTTATTATTTTTGATTGTGCGGGTATATCCCAATTTACTGTTTGGTTAGGTTTTTTCAGGTAAAAACTATGAAAAAACCTGCTAATCTTTTAAAAAGACTAGCAGGTATGGCTTATCATCTAATCGGAGCGGCGGGATTCGAACCCACGACCTCCACTACCCCAAAGTGGCGCGCTACCAAGCTGCGCTACGCCCCGGTCAGAATTCCTATCATATAGCAAAACTGTAGGATAATCAAGAGGTAATCTTAAAAAACCTTAAGCAGCCCAGTAGCTTGCAGTAAATCTGGAACAGCAGAAGCATTCCATTTACCTTCTACACATCTCCCTGTATTCAATATGAAGCGCAGACTGTAATCATGAGGATAGCCTTCTACTTCCATCCATAATAAATCGCTTTCGGCTTCACAAGTAATTTTTTCCTCTTCCATCAATTCAGTTGCAAGTTGGTTCATGGTGTCTGCTAGCTGTGCTAGTAAACGGCAAAAATCATTTAACTCGGCTTCGGTTAATTCAATTGCCCAATCATCTGTACCAACTAAACCTTTAAACTCAGGTGTATCGGGGTTCCAGCCAATACGCCAACCCGATCCGGTTTTGACAACGCGTTCCATAGTTTAGTTTTTTAAACGCAGAGGTACGCAGAGTTTAACGCAGAGGAATGCAAAGGAAAATTTATCATTTTAGTAGTTCGGCACCTCCTCGTTGCGGTGGCTGTGGGGAAGTTGATGGAGTCGGACTGGGTGCGGTATTAGGGTTAGGGGATGAGGTATTTTGAGAAGTAGGATTAAATATATTTACTAAGACTTGCACTAAGGCATCTCGTTGGCTGCGGGTAAGACTCTTGATGGCTTTGCGATCGCCTTCTATCGGATTTTCCCGTAGTGCATCATTTCCTGGATAGGTAGTATCATACATAATTTCGTTCGCACCCAGGTAATCAGCTAAAGTCAGCTTCCAATCTAAGCGATAAATGGGGGCCCGCCCTTTAGTATAAATGTGATATCTAATTAGGCGACTTGCTAAGGTATTATTTTCGGCAACTTTGCCATTTTCTTTGCTGATATACTTATTTTCCTTGGGTAAATCTGGCAATTCCTGATATACTTGCTGCCAAACATCCCCAGGAGTGATTCTCTGAGCATCAGCAGGTTGGATACTAAATAAATTTCTATGTATTGATTTATCCGCGCCTGATCCCAAAACAATTACACTCACTAACATTAAAGTAAGCAGTAGTAATGAGTGCTGAGTTGCGAGTTTTGAGAAAATTGATTTAAACAGAAATTTTATCTTTTTCATAGAACAATATTTTAGGCGTTGCTGAGTGAAAATATGAATTTGCCTGATTCAGAATTCAGCACTCAGCACTCAATCTTATAGTTCGCCGATAATTTCTGGTTGAGTCAATTCATCGGACATTTCGATAATTGCCCTTAGCACTGGCTTCATCATTGCATCTTCGTTATTTTCAAAGTCTTCGTAACGCCGACGTTTAGCACGATTTGCCACCTGAACTGTAATGCGGTATCGATTTGAGGCTGCACTAATCAGATCCTCAGAACGGTGCATAATCTGAGATTGAGTTGTCTCGAACTTAGAACGCTTTAGCATAATCAGTGGTTCTTGAGGTCATTCACTAGTGTAACAGTACTAAATCAGTCTGCTGCTGTCTGTTAAATCGCCAGCAACCTCTCTATTGATAGAGGCTAAGATATTTTAGTCACTTTATAAGTAACTTGTAGTATTAAATAACGCACCTTCATGGCTGACCTTGTGGAAACTGCGATCGCAGCAGGTAATTTCAATACTCTAATAAAGGCTGCTAAAGCTGTAAATTTCATCGAAACTTTGAAAAGCCCTGGTTCTTTCACGCTCTTTGCACCGACTGACGAAGCTTTTGCCAATCTGCCAGAGGGAACTTTAGACTCGCTACTACAAGATATCCCCAAGCTCCAGAAAATTGTGGCGTATCATATCGCTAGTGGGGATGTTCGGTCTGATGATTTGGTACAGATTAACGAGGCAGAAACACTGGAGGGATCAATTGTAGCTATTGAATCTGCCGATGGTAAATTTAAGGTGAATAACGCCAATGTATTGAAAACAGATATTCTGGCAGACAATGGCGTGATCCATATTATTGATGGGGTATTGATGCCTGCAATGGTGGCGGGAAGGTAATGTAATTTGTAATTGGGCATGGGGGCAGAGGGGAAAAACTTACTGCAACTTCTCCCCAGTTCCCCAATCCCCAATACCTAATCCCCAGTCCCCAAAATACACCCACTGCGTGCGGGAACAGTCAATGACAACTGCTGAGTTTCTCCTTTACTATTCCACTCAACTTCAGCATTACCATATAAAAGTTTGGTGGGTTGAGTATGCAAAGTGGCGACATCTGCATTCGCTGTTACCGAACTTGTACCAGCGTTGACGACAATTATTAATTCTTCTGTTCCTAGAGTTCGCGCAAAGATATAAAGTTCTCCTTGAGCATAGATAACTTGGTAATCACCTGTACGCAAGGCTGGGTAAGTTTGGCGCAGGGCAATTAATTGACGGTGAGTATTAAAAATTTCTTGATTCCAGTTACTCTCTAAAGGAAAGCCACGGCGTGAGTCGGGATCTATTGCACCAGGTAAACCAACTTCATCACCATAGTAGATGCTGGGGGCACCGGGAAAGGTGAGTAGCAGTAGAGTTGATAATTCTATACTGGCTATATCACCGCCTGCAATGGTCATCAATCGCGCTGTATCGTGACTTGCAAGCAAATTGAGTTGAGTTAGCTGAATTTCCCAAGGGTAAAGTTGCAGAACTTCTTGGATTTTGGCAGCGTATTCGGCGGCAAATAAGGGTGGGTAGGGTTGATAGTCGCGGCTTTGAACTTGGTCTAAGACTACGCGATCGCCAGCTGCAAAAGCAATTGTTGGCCCGGCAAATAAATAATTCATCACGCCGTCAAATTGCGTTCCATCTAGCCACTCACGTGAATCTCCCCAGACTTCGCCCACAATGTAAGCTTCAGGATTGACTGCCTTGACGCGATCGCGAAATTCCTGCCAAAAACCAGGAGTTTTGATTTCAAATGGTACATCCAATCGCCAACCATCGATGCCGAATTTAATCCAATATTCGGCAATTTCCATAATATATTCTCGTACTTCTGGATTATTGTGATTAAATTCTGGTAAAGCACGATTTCCCACCCAACCCACGTAGTTAGCAGGTAAGTTCCCATCATAAGCTGAAAGGGGCCAGCCTTCTATTTTGAACCAATTTACCCAAGGCGAATGGGGGCCATTTTCTAAAACGTCATGGAAAAAGAAAAAGCCCCGGCTGGAATGGTTAAACACTCCATCCAGAACAACTTTGATATTTCGTTGATGGGCTGCATCAAGTAATTCTTTAAAAGCTTCGTTGCCCCCTAACATCGGGTCAACTAGATAATAATCGTGGGTATGATAGCGATGATTGCAGGCAGATTGAAAAATGGGTGTGAAGTAAATCGCATTAATCCCTAAATTCTGGATATAGTCTAAATCCTCCATGATGCCCCATAAATCGCCGCCTTTATAGCCTTGGAGTGTTGGCATTGCATCCCAATCTTCCCAACGGGCTTCCTGCAATAACCGTTTGTGCGGCTGTTTGCTTCTGGCAAAACGATCTGGGAAGATTTGGTAGAAAACCGCGTGTTTTACCCAGTCTGGTGTTTGAATTTGCATGAATAACTTTTTGGATGTTCAGAAGCGATCGTTGCAAATATTAGCTTCTTTATGGCTCTTACTTATGATAGAGAATCTGTCATTTATCAGTATTCATTAGTGATTTAGCCTTTTTCATGCTGTTTTATACGCAAATGTTATCAGTCTTAACTATAGCAATCCGATTTGATTTCTGAATCATTCGTAGAGGTAAGGGACTGGGGACTGGGGACTGGGGACTGGGGACTCTTAAGAAGGAATAAAGGTGTACTGAGTTTTGTTCAAAAATCAAATATGAGTCCTATATTTTGACTAAGTAGGTCATTTAAGAAATTTATTTATTACTTAATTATTCTTAATTTTATTTACTTTGTCCGTAATGATTTAACCAGACAATGGATTAGTTTAATAGCTTTAGAAAAATTACCTGTTACTTCAGATTTCGGTAATTCTTAGATGCAACCGAGCAAAGATGTCTCAGGAACCACAGAAAATTGCTATGAGGGATACATAATTCAAAAATATGAGTTATGAATTAACAATTATCTTAGGAATAACTCTTACCTCCTAAGCTTATTTGATGTTATCTATAAAATAAATAGATAACTATAGTCGCATCAAATAATTGAAGCGAAAAAAGTACATAGTCTGCGTTAATCTAGAGCGACTTATCCTACTAAAATTAGTACTTCGTTGACAGCAAATAAATTGAGTTTGAGGTAAAAATGAGACACGAAAAACTTTCTCCTGGACTACTTTTGGCATATCAAGACTATCAAAATGAAGGAGATAAAGCTTTAGTTACACACAAGCGATCGCTTGGTATCATTGCCCACAAAAGCCCGGTCAAGCCTACTAAGAGCGTCGTTTTTATATACTGCGACCCTGATGCAGACTTAAGTTATTTATCACAATATAATATTGAAGTCAATCAAAACTCTGGGAGTGTGCGGACGGCTTTCTTACCAATAGAGAGTTTAGATGTCTTATCTGAAGAAGATGTGATTCAACGGATTAAGCCATCACGCAAACTTCATTTGAGGATGGACACTGCAATGGGAACAGTTAAACTGCCGGAGTTCCAGAATAAAACCGGACTGACTGGTAAAGGGGTAATCATCGGCATTATAGACAGTGGTATCGATCCCAAACACCCCGCCTTTGCTGGACGAATTTTACACATTTGGGATCAAACATTGTCAGGCCCAGGAGTCACAGAGGGCGGTTATGGGGCTGAATTGACTGGAGCGCAGTTGACAGTTTCTCAGGATAGTGGTGGTCATGGTACTCACGTTGCGGGAATTGCTGCTGGTGCTGATGCTAGTTTTAGTGGTGTCGCACCAGAAGCAGAATTAGTTATCGTCAGATCAGATTTACAGGATGCCCACATTGCAGATGGTGTGCGTTACATTTTCCGAGTTGCTAGAGAGTTGGGACGCCCAGCAGTGGTAAATCTCAGCTTGGGTGGACACGCTGATGCCCATGATGGTAGCGACTCCTTATCCAAAGTCATCGACGCCGAAACTGGGCCAGGAAGAATTGTTTGCTGTGCTGCGGGTAACGAAGGAAACGATAACATTCATGGACAAGCGACGATATCCAGTGGATGCACTCGTGGTATGCGGTTTAATGTTCCTTTGAATCAAGTAGGCATAGTTTGGTTAAACGCTTGGTATGCCAAAGATAGCGAATTGGAAGTGTCTGTGCGGAGTCCTAACGGTTTTGTTACTCCCTTCCAAAAAATCATTACTGAAGGTAATGCGGCCCAAGATTACCAGTTACCAGATGCACGGGTGCAATTAGCGACACCAGCACCAGACCAAGCCAACGGCGACCATAATTTCTTTGTGCAAATACGTGGTATTGACCCCTCGCCAGTCATGGGAGGTGTTTGGCAACTGCGAGTCCGCAACACTTCTCCAACTGACACGCGTTTAGATGTGTGGACACTAGATGACAGTTCATCAGTGTTTTTTACAGGTAAAAGTGTAAAGGATGCGTTAAAAATTGGTTCGCCAGGAGCTGCCAGCAGTGCAATTACAGTTGCTGCTTATACGACTAAAACTAAATACACAGATATTGATAACCAAGTGCGAGAAATGGGCTTAGAACTGAATACTATTTCGGAATTCAGTAGTGAAGGGCCTTTACGTAATGATGCACAGAAGCCGGATATAGCAGCACCAGGAGCAATGATTGTTTCAACACTTTCCGCCGATGCAAATTTTGCTCGCTCATCGATGATTAATTCCAAGTTTGTGGTGCAGGCTGGTACAAGTATGGCGACACCGTTTGTTAGTGGGTTAGTAGCACTGCTGTTGCAGCGCGATCCTAAACTCGATCCGGCTACGGTGAAAGACTCGCTACGTAAAAATAGTGCCATTCCCGGAAAACCCGCAGGCACATTTGATGACAAATGGGGTTATGGAGTCATTAACGCAACTAATCTGTAATTAGACTGAAAAAGGTAGATATTATTTCTGCACAAGGATAGGCAACAATAACCGATAAATTTGATAATCTAGGGTAGGCAAAAATGTCTACCCTGTTTACCAAGGAGTTGCTGGTGAATTATCAGAAACTAGATGCCGCTCTTGCTACAGCGCTAAATGATGTTCAAAATTCAGAAGAAACTAGTTTGGGGGTTTTTATCCATACTGAACCAATTTTAGACTCTGCTGCAACTAGTTTTTTAGAAAGTTTAGGCGTTAGTGGTGTTAACAGTGGCAAAGATATTTTCACGGCAACACTTTCACCAAATGCCATTTCTCAGTTATCAGAGCAACCTTGGGTGAAATATTTGAGGCGATCGCAGCAATTACGTTTGGTTAACAAGAGAATCAATACAGGCAAGTTAGGCGTTTAATGGGCATTGCCCACTCTTTGTACAAATAATTTTTTGCTATTACTGTGAATCAGGTTTTGGTTTTTCTGTAAACTTACACTTCACCTCAATTTGCAGATTACTTTCAGCTGAACCTTCGGTAATGTAAGGAATACCTGCTTTGCCACCCAATTTAATGCCAAATGTAAGTTTTACCTCTTCAATCTCAGCAGTGTTGAAGTCTTTAAAAGCACTAAGAGCATAGATAGTATAAGAGCGAATCATTTGACAAGCTCGTTGCATCCGAGCGATCGCATCTGTTCGTACATCCTTATATTCTTCGAGATTCGCAATTGAATAGTTTGGTGATGCTACTAGATTGCTGTCATAGCAGCTATTTTCTTGAGAGACAAGTTAATAGAAAGAACTCTTAACGTTTCTAATACACAGAAGGATTATTACTTAATTACAGCTTGTCGTGGCTTTTAACGCGCCGGAGTGATTAAGAGTGAAGAATATAATATTTTCACGGGTACAGTTGTTAAAAGAGCATCCTTTAGGTAAACTTGTTGATATTTTTACTCGACAACAGCAGCAAAATAAACCGCATCTATTATTTATCGATCAATTTGAAGAAGTATTTACACTTTGTCAAGACGATGAAGGTTTTTAAAGTTATGTTTTTTTACCATAACCTGAAATTTAGTTATGTCGATGAATATGAGTAGAGTCTAGCGATCGCTCCTTGACTTTTCAATTCAATTAATACAAATGTTCTAATTATTTATTCATTAGCAGTGCTACCCATCACCAGTAGCATTCTATAAAATTCATCCCAAAGAATCTGACGATCCCCCTTACCTGTGGTGGCAGACAGTCCTAAACTTAAGATGAGAGTTGAACAGGCAGTCTGGAGAAATTTTGTGAAAAAAGTATTATCAATCATCCTTGGTGGTGGTGCGGGTACTCGACTTTACCCACTAACCAAACTACGCGCTAAACCAGCAGTACCAGTGGCGGGTAAGTACCGCTTAATCGATATCCCTGTTAGTAACTGCATAAATTCCGAAATATTCAAAATTTACGTCCTGACACAATTCAACTCAGCTTCCCTGAATCGTCACATTGCCCGTACCTATAACTTTACTGGTTTCAATGAAGGGTTTGTAGAAGTGCTAGCCGCACAACAAACACCAGAAAACCCTAACTGGTTCCAAGGTACAGCCGATGCTGTACGTCAGTACCTGTGGTTAATGGAAGAATGGGATGTAGAAGAATATCTAATTCTCTCAGGCGATCACCTCTACCGCATGGATTATCGCCAGTTTATCGAGCGCCATAGAGAAACGGGGGCTGATATCACTCTCTCAGTCATCCCCATTGATGAGCGCCGCGCCTCAGATTTCGGCTTGATGAAAATTGACAATTCTGGTAGGGTAATCGATTTTAGCGAAAAACCCAAAGGTGAAGCGTTACGCCAAATGCAAGTTGATACAAGTGTACTGGGATTATCAAAAGAACAAGCCCAGCAACAGCCTTACATCGCTTCAATGGGCATTTATGTCTTTAAAAAAGATGTTTTGTTCAAATTGTTGAGAGAAGGTATAGAAAGGACTGATTTCGGCAAAGAAATTATTCCTGATGCCTCTAAAGATTACAACGTTCAAGCTTACCTTTTTGATGATTACTGGGAAGATATTGGAACAATAGAAGCATTTTATCATGCCAATTTAGCCCTGACTCAGCAGCCTCTGCCACCTTTTAGTTTCTACGATGAGGAAGCGCCAATTTATACTCGCGCTCGCTACTTACCTCCGAGTAAACTATTAGAATGCCAGGTTACAGAATCAATTATCGGCGAAGGTTGTATTTTGAAAAATTGCCGCATTCAACATTCAGTGTTGGGAGTGCGATCGCGAATTGAATCTGGTAGTGTCATCGAAGAGTCCTTACTCATGGGTGCAGATTTTTACCAACCTTTTGTAGAACGCCAATGTAACCTAGAAAAAGGTGAAGTTCCCGTAGGTATTGGTACTGACTCGATTATTCGCGGTGCCATCATTGATAAAAACGCCAGTATCGGTAACAATGTCAAAATCATCAATAAAGATAACGTCCAAGAAGCTGACCGCGAAAGTCAAGGTTTCTACATCCGTAGTGGTATCGTTGTCGTGCTAAAAAATGCTGTAATTCCTGATGGAACCATCATTTAATAGTGCTGAGTGCTGAGTTGTGTTAGCGGATAGCTAAGGTTTAGCCCGTACTGAGTTAGGAGTTATGAGTTATGAATACAACATTTAATCACTCCTCACTTTTCACTTCTTACTCAGCACTCAGTACTCAGCACTCAGTACTCATTTTGCTGATTGGTCTTCCAGGGAGCGGGAAATCAACTTTGGCAAAACAATTACTGACACAATTCCCCCAAATGGCGCTAATTTCTACAGATGCCATTCGAGGGCAATTGTTCGGTTCCCAAGCCGTTCAAGGCCCGTGGCTGCTGATTTGGCGCGAAATTGAGCGGCAATTTCAGCAAGCTATTTCCACAACGAATATAGCTATTTTTGATGCCACTAATGCCCAGCGTCGCCATCGCCGTGAAATGATTACTTTCGCCCGTAAGCAGGGCTTTAACCATATTAACGGAGTTTGGGTAGACACACCAGTTTGGCTATGTTTGGCACGGAATAAAAAGCGATCGCGTCAAGTTCCAGAAGAAATTATTTTGCGGATGCATCGTCAACTCCGAGATGCTCCCCCAAGTCGGGAAGAAGGATTAGACAGCCTGAGCCGCTTATCAGAAAAATCGGAGTACGGGAATTGCGATTCCTTAGTGAGCGAGAACCACACTTGATTTTCGATATTTTTTGTTAATTTGAAATCAGATTCTTTTTGTTTGGCACTATACCAGGCAAATGAAATATCTCTCATCTTCAAAAAAACATAACGGGAATTTCTAATTAGGAGGCTGGTAGATGGCTGCAACCGACTTCAAGGACTATTACGCTATTTTGGGAGTCAGTAAGACTGCCAGTTCAGAAGAAATTAAACAAGCCTTTCGTAAACTAGCCCGCAAATATCACCCTGATGTTAACCCAAACAACAAACAGGCAGAAGCACGCTTCAAAGAAGTTAGCGAAGCCTACGAAGTTATATCAGACACAGATAAACGCAAAAAGTACGATCAATTTGGTCAATATTGGAAACAAGCTGGTGAAGGTTTCCCATCTGGCGGCGCTGGCCCTGATATGGGTAACTTTGACTTCAGTCAATACGGCAATTTTGATGAGTTCATTAATGAGTTGCTAGGACGCTTTGGTGGTGCTCCCCCTCGTGGTGCGGGGCGGCAAAGTCACTCACGAAGTTACTCATACCGCACTTCTCCAGGTACTTCAACTAATTTTAACAGCAGCTTTAATGATTTTGGGTTTCAAGATGGAGGTGTGGGTAGTACTCAGGATAGTGAAGCTGCGATCGCTCTAACTTTTGCGGAAGCATTTAATGGTGTGAAAAAGCGCTTCAGTTTAGGTAATGAAACAATAGATGTCAACATTCCATCTGGGGCTAAAACTGGTACTCGCCTACGGGTGCGGGGCAAAGGTCAGATCAACCCCATGACTCAACAACGGGGGGATTTATACTTAAAAGTCGAACTTCAGCCGCACTCGTTCTTCCAAATGGAAGGCGATAACTTGGTATGCGAAGTGCCAATCACACCAGATGAAGCTACTCTGGGAGCGTCTATTGATGTACCAACTCCCGATGGTTCAGTTAATGTCAAACTACCAGCAGGAGTGCGTTCTGGTCAATCTCTACGTTTACGTGGCAAAGGTTGGCCCCTCGCCAAAGGTGGACGAGGCGATCAGCTGGTGAAGGTGGCGATCGTTCCCCCAAAAGACCTCAGCCAACAAGAGCGGGAATATTATGAAAAAATCCGGGCTATACGTACTTATAATCCCCGTAGTCATTTGAACCAATTCAGGCTTTAACAAGCAAAAACAGAATCCCCATAATTAAACTCTTGTCATTACCCACATTTTTGTAACAGTAAAAGTATTATGCTAAACCACATATTGTCTAGAACTTAAGTTCTGCCCTTGGGAGCTACTGTTCACTCAAGTGGACTTGAATCATGTTTGGGTAAGTGTTTAACCAAACCTGAGATTAATTATTGTTTAGTCCATTTAAGAGAACTTGAACTATTAGCCTTGGAATTCTATTCCGAGGCAGAATAGTAAGGAAGCTAAAAATAAAAAAGATGTGGGAAGGACAAATAATCATTAAGGGATTTATATGGCGATCGCTAAAAAAAGTAAAATGCAGATATGCAAAATTAACGCATCTCTATATTGGCTAGCGATGCCATTTTTTGTTAATTTGGGATGACAATTTAGAGAAGATTAGTACAAAAGTAAACCTAAGCATTTAGAAAGCTAATATGTATTTTAAATTACTTTATTGAGAAACTTGACAGCAAATACATATCAAAAATATTGTTCTTTATACCTAAAAAAATTCTTGTAAAGCCTCAACTTCGCGCAGTATCAAAACCGAGCCAAGTCGAACTCTTAAGATTTGATTATGGCCTGAATTATCATTCAAATCTTAAGAGTTCCCAATTCTTAATTCCTAATTTTCAGAACTAATTCAATTTATTTTGAATATTTATAATCAATTGAATTGTTCTAACAATGTCTCAACACTAGCATTGTGATCCAAAAAAGAAAATAAATGCCAGTAGCGCAGTTTTCCTTCTTTATCTAATACAAACTGTGCTGGTAAAGGCGCTCCCAATGCCTGTCCTACTTGATATGTACGAAACAATCGACAACTAGGATCGCTCAATAGTGGCATTTTTATATTTAAATCTTTCACAACTATTTGACTCTGCCGTTCATCGGTACTAGTAATCATTAAAACTTCTATACCACGATTTTTGAATTGCTCGTAGCTTTTATTCAAGGCTTTGATGTGAGGAAAACAAAGAGGGCAATATTGCTTTTCGGTAAAGATGCGAGTAAAGGCGAGTAGCACTGGTTGCTTGCCTCTATAATCAGAGAATTTTATTAAAGTTCCGTTAGTAATATCTGGCAGTTGAAAATCTGGCGTTCCCACTCCCAATCTAAGTTGATTACTAGCTGGAACTGGTAAAAAATTGCGGAAGAATCGCTCATTTAATAAGCCACGAAAGTCAGTTGAAGTCACCATATTTTTAACCTTGATTCTTGACTATTTAAATAGTATTTTATAAAAAACCACAGATATATACGGAGGTTGACATTGTTTAATGTGTATCTCTGTTTATCTGTGGGTTTCATTGATTTTACTTTCCACTCCAAAAGGCTGGATTAGAGTTTTTTAACTAGGTAAATTTAGACAGCAGAGAAGTAAACTTTAGACTTCACTGGGTCAGGATTCATTGTTTTGTCACCAGGTTGCCAACCAGCTGGGCAAACTTCGTCAGGGTGAGATTGAACATACTGAATTGCTTGTAATGTCCGCAGGGTTTCATCAACACTACGACCAAAAGCTAGATTATTAATGGTGGCGTGCTGTATGATACCATCTTTATCGATGATAAACAGACCACGTAAGGCAATGCCTGCTCCTGGGTCAAGAACGTTGTAAGCGGCGCTAATCTCTTTCTTGATGTCGGAGACTAGAGGATAATTCAGGTCGCCAACGCCACCAGATTTACGATCTGTTTGAATCCAAGCGAGGTGCGAGAATTCACTGTCAACAGAAGCTCCAAGGACTTCAGTATTGATTTTCTTAAATTCTTCGTAGCGATCGCTAAATGCTGTGATTTCAGTAGGACAAACAAAGGTAAAGTCTAGTGGGTAGAAAAACAAAACGACATACTTACCGCGATAATCAGAAAGTTTGATTGTCTTAAATTCCTGATCTACCACAGCCGTTGCTGTAAAATCGGGAGCTTGTTGACCAACGCGGAGGCTTCCTTCGGTTCCGTAAGTAAGGGACATTAACCTAATTCTCCTTTATCGGTTTAGTAGCGTTGGAATTTGGGTTTAGTAAAATACACCCATCTACGCTCTTACAGTTTAATTACGATCTGTTACGACTATATCATACTCATAACGATTTTGAGTAGCAAATGCCTGATTTAGATACAAGAGAATGGTTGCTTACTAATGGCTTGGGAAGTTTTGCCAGCGGTACAGTTTCTGATGTCCGCACGCGCACATATCATGGTTGGCTGTTTGCCGCGACAAACCCACCTTCTGGAAGGACTCTGCTGTTTTCGCACCTAGAAGCTAGCTTGGAAATATTAGGGAGCGTGGTGGCACTGGGGACAAATGTTTGGGGTAACGGTGAGATTGAGCCAACAGGTTATGAACAGCTACGCCGTTTTGATATTAACCCAGTTCCCAAATGGACTTGGGGTCAAGATAACTGGCAATTAACCAGACAATTGGTGATGCCCTATGGTTTGGTGGGGACTGGGGGCTGGGGATTGGGGAAGGAGGGGCCCCCTCTGGGGATAAGGGGTAATGGGGACTGGGGACTGGGGGGACAAGGGAAGATAAGCAATGCCCCATGCCCCATGCCTAATGCCCAATTTTGCCATCGAATTTTAATCCAGTATCGTTATGAGGGAAGTGAAACAGCGATTTTACGGTTGCGACTGTTGATAGCAGAACGTGACTTTCACCACCAGCAAGCTGCTAGTCAAGAATTACAGTTTTCACAATTGCTAGGGCAACAGCAAGTCTGTCTACAAGCAATCAATTCTGGGCACTTTGGCATACCTTGGCACTTGCACTGGACACAAGGAAATTATCAACCAGATGCAGTTTGGTATTGGGATTATAGATTGTCTGAGGAGACAAAACGGGGGTTAGGCGACAAGGAAGACCTTTACAGTCCTGGTTACTTAATAGTCACACTTCAACCAGGAGATACGGTGACTTTAGAAGCACGAGTCGGTTTTCCTGACTCAGTGCCAAGTGTTCTCACCCTCAAAACCTTCACAGAAGCTGTGGAGGCAGAGCAAGAAAGGCTCTCACAGATTTTTGGATGGACAGAGGGAGGTATGGGAGCAGGGGAGCAGGGGAGAAATCAATTCAAAATTCAAAATGACGCTCTCTACGAGACGCTGCGCGAACGCGGACTCGCTAACGCTGCGCTAACAAAATTCAAAATTGAAGATTCAATCCCCATGTCCAATGACGCCAGTTGCTACCCTTCTCCTGACGGAGACGCGCAAGGGACGGGAACGCTAAGAGCGAACAAGTCGGGCATTGTCCGCCCAACACACTGGCTCCCCAATGCCCAATTCCCAATCTGGCAACAACTACTCAAAGCAAGCGATCAATTTATCGTCTATCGAGCCTCAATTGCAAGCCCCACAGTTATTGCTGGTTATCACTGGTTTAATGACTGGGGACGAGATACATTAATCGCTTTACCGGGGTTGGCATTAGTTCCACAGCGCTTTGACCTAGCAAAAGGAGTATTGCAAACTTTTGGGCATTATTGTCGCCACGGTTTGATTGTAAATGCATTTCCTGATGTCAATGGCGAACCAATTTATAACAGTATTGATGCGGCATTGTGGTGGATTGAAACTTTAGGACTTTATTTAGAAGCTACCCAAGACTGGGATTTTTTGGCAGAGCAATTCCCTGTAGTACAGCAAATCTATAAAGCATTTGTCGGTGGTACACATTTCAATATCCAGGTTGATGCTACTGATGGGCTAGTTAGTTGGGATGCTCGTGGTGTAGCCCTGACGTGGATGGATGTGGTAATTGAGTCATATCCTGTCACTCCTCGTTACGGGAAGCCAGTGGAAATCAATGCGCTGTGGTATTCTGCTTTATGTTGGCTGAGTCAGTGGGCAGAGCGCTTGAGCCAAATGGAGTATGGCTCACCAGTGCGTCTCACTAAGCAAGCACAGCGTTATGCTAACCAAGCACAACACGTGAAAACCTCACTGCAAAAGTTTTGGAATCCTCAGCTAGGTTATCTGTACGATACTATTGAGCCGGACGATCGCCGGAATTTTCAAATTCGTCCCAATGCCGTTTTGGCGCTGTCGCTATACCATTGTGGGTTTTCTGAACAGCAAGGGTGTCAAATATTAGATTTGGCAACTACTAGCTTGCTTACACCTTATGGTCTTCGCAGTCTCGATCCAGGAGATCCTGAATATAAAGGGAAATATGAGGGTAATCAACAGCAACGCGATCGCGCTTATCATCAAGGCACTGTTTGGACTTGGCTAATTGGGCCATATATTCGGGCTTGGCAACGCTTTTATCCACAACAATCGCTACCTTTTGATTGGCAACCTTTGCTAGATCACTTTTTCTTTGACGCTTGTCTTGGTTCTATTTCTGAGATTTTTGATGGCGATTCACCTCACACACCCAGAGGAGCGATCGCTCAAGCTTGGTCAGTTGCCGAAGTAATCCGCCACATTAAATAGTTGTAGAGATACGGATGGTCTTGGATAATTATTCTTGATTAACATACATTCACAAATTAATGTTGCTAGTTGGAACCTCCAAAACCCTTACTATACAAACTTTTTATTAATCCATCTGATTATCCAAGAGTGACTAGATATTTTCTATTATTTCACAATTTGAGGCTGCAAAACCAAAATATTTTATTTTCTTACATAAGAAAATAAAATATGAAAAAAGTTGATTCACGAGATGTAGTATTATTGATAGCAGCAATGTATTTCAGGCTTAATTTAAATGCTCTACAGCATAGATGATTGACAGCACAATTACTATATTATAAAGCTAATTTTATATTTCCTGATGAGAAAACACATCATATCTTAACGCTAAATAAGCCTAAAGAAGTATAGATATGAATTAAGAAATAAATTATTAAAATAAAGTTCAAAAAATCAAGTTCACGCAGGAATAATTGTAACCAAAGTGACTCAATCTAATAACAAAACTAGCTTTCAAGAGGAAACAGATTTAGGGACTTTCATTGCTCAGGCTACTACTACAGATAAATGGCAAGTATTGTCGTACAGTGCTCCAATCCTACCCATACATGCCGCTCTACTCCGTACTGGTAAGGTATTCTTTTTCTGTGGCTCAGGTAACGACCCTAGTCGGTTAAACACTCCCTATGACAGTGTGGTGTGGGATGTAAACAAGGGAACCTTTTCCCGTCAAGCGCCTCCATTGGATAGTAACAAGCAACCTATGGATATTTTTTGCGGTGGTCACTCCTTCCGCCCTGATGGTCAGTTACTAGTTGCAGGTGGAACTTTGCGCTATGACCCATTTTATGGTTCACCCTATGCTCTGATGTTCGATCCCATTGCTGAGAAATGGGTGAAGATACTATCAATGAATAATGGTCGCTGGTATCCTACTGTGTTAACACTAGGCAGCGGTCGAGTCTTATCAGTGTCTGGGCTGGATAAAGATGGCAAGCTCAATAAACAACCAGAAATTTATTCTGCTTTCTTTCCAAATGGTTGGAACGCTTTTCCAACAATGAGTGGTTTACCGGCATACGCGCATCTGTTTCTACTAAATAGTGGAAAAGTTTTTTATTCAGGTGCTCAGATGGGTGGTAGTGGAGTGACACCAAGGATATTAACCCTGCCAGAGACATTTACACAATCCATTACAGAAAAAGTGGTGACAGGGCTGCAAGACTCAGCTTTTGGCGATCAAGCTGCCAGTGTGCTTTTACCACCTGCACAAGATCAAAAGGTGATGATTCTCGGTGGGGGTAGTGGTAAGACAGCAACAAAGAGGGTAAATATTGTCGATTTAAAAGCTACTAATCCAACTTACGTAGCAGCAAAGCCTTTAAACTATCCCCGAATGCATCACAGTGCAGTTTTATTGCCCGATCGCACAGTGTTTGTTTGCAATGGTAGCAAAATGAATGAGGATACAAAACAATCAATGCTGCCAGCAGAAATCTACAATCCAGCTACAAATACTTGGACAGTAGTAGCTAAACAAAATGTCCCCCGTGTATATCACTCAGTGGCCTTGCTGCTACCAGATGGTAGAGTCGTCACAGCTGGGGGGAACCCTCAACGGACGGTCAATGAACTGCGATTAGAAATCTACAGTCCTGCATATATGTCGCGATCGCGACCAGTTATTCAGAGCGCTCCTCAAACTGTGACCTACGGGCAGCAATTTACAATTCAGACACCCCAGGCTGCGAATATTAAATGGGTTAGTTTTATTAGACCAATGGCAACCACCCATTCTTGTGATACAGAACAAAGGTTAGTGGATGCACCCATTACTTCTAGAAACGCTACTTCTGTTAAGGTCACGGTAATAAACAATCGAAACATCGCACCTCCAGGCTGGTACATGCTTTTTATTAGTGACAAAAATGGAACACCCTCAGTAGCAACCTGGACGCAAATATATTAGCCTTATCTGTTTATATTCGCACTGCTACTTAATAAAAGTCATTAATTTTAGGAAGGAAAATATGAATTACAAGCTATCACGTCGCCAATTTGGACAGTTGGCACTTGCTGGAACTGTATTATCTGGACTTAGTTATCTCACCAAGAAAGCCTTGGCAGAAACACCAAGTTTAAATATTGTAGGTATAGGTTCCAGCCCGATGGTTACTACTGACCAAACGGCCATTACAGAGGTAAACACAACTGAATTAGTAGAGAACACTGCCCTAAACAGTGCAAGTACAGATATTCGCACAGATATTAAGCCTATAGGACTAGTTTTGCAATCCTTAATTACAGGAAAGGCTCAGGTACTTACAGATAAAAGTACACCTCTATTAGAGCCTAATGAGATATTGAGTGGTTTTACCTCTTTAAGCGATGGCACACTTGTTGTAGCCATTACTCCAGTTGCGATTAGTCAAAGACAGGCGACACCTACTCGCATTACATTTTTGGGTACGCCTGTAAAAACTTTGATAGTCTCAGGACTTAGACAAAATCAACAGCTTGGGAGCTTGCTAGGTACTAACGATGGGCGACTCATTGGTTTAGTAGGTAAGAAGAACGGTACACCACCGATCAAATTGGTGGATATTAACCTTCAAACAGGAGAGATAAATTATATTAGTAAGATTAAATTCCTGGAGGATGAGCGGGTGGACAATTTAGCCGAGTGCCAAAATGGAATACTTTATACCACTATAGTTGGTGCGTATGGTGATACAACTCTGGTGCAGCTAGATTCAAATCAAAAAAAGCCCATCAGACTAGGACAATTGAAAGTTAATGGTCAAGCATGGAATAATGGCTTACAAAGCTTAGTTTGCTCTGCAACAGGTCAACTCCTCGCCTTTGGAGCTATGAGATATGAGACACCTAATGCTGTGTATATTGTTGATAAAAACAGTGGAAATATGACTCGCCTACAAGATTTTGATACTACTCAGATTACGCGTGCTCGTGCTTGAAGGAATTGAATTGATATCTCTAGCAAAAAAAACTGCCTAGCCCTCATCTTTGCTTGAGGGCTTTTTATTAAAATTTATTAGTACAGCTTATTATTATGAATATTTTTGATTTAGGTCTTAATGATAAGTCTTTAACCGGACACAATATTATTACCCCTGGAAATTCTGATTGATACAGAACAACAGTAACTTAAACAAATTTAGGATGATTTTGACAAATAGCTTATATAGCAGGAGGCAGGAGGCAGGAGGCAGGAGGCAGGAGGTAGGAGGTAGGAGGTAGGAGGTAAAACTATTACTATTCCTAGCTTTCACCCTTTCAAAATGTCCTAACCTGTGTGACTACGGCTATATTAGAAAAGGTTTTTGAAGTTCAAAGCTTATTTATTAGATTCTCCTTTGGAGTACAGCGATCGCCTTTTCGACAGCTAAGAATCTTTATTATCTCCCAATACGCTTGGGTTAGCGTCAATAACGATAAACTGTGTAGGTTGGGTTGAGGAACGAAACCCAACCTATGATTCTAGGATTCTCCCTAAACCAAGCGTATTGTATCATATCTTACTTAATTGCTACTGGGCAGTTTTAGCCATTCAGTAGACCGGAGTGCATAAAGGGCAGATAATGATTCTGCCCTTTATACGTTAAAACTTAATTTTTGATCTTAAAGCTTAGTAGCGCGATCTATTGTAGCCACCGCCACCACCACCACGACGATCGCCACCACCAAAAGAACCGCCTCTATCTTCCTTTGGTTTAGCCTTATTTACTTTGAGGTCGCGTCCCATCCATTCAGCTCCATCAAGAGCATCAATGGCAGCTGTTTCTTCAGCTTCTGTGCCCATCTCTACAAAAGCAAAGCCGCGTGGACGACCTGTTTCACGGTCAGTAGGTAACTGAACCCGCTTTACAGTACCGTGTTCGGCAAACACAGAGTTAAGGTCTTCTTGTGTTACCTCGTAGGATAGATTACCTACATAAATTGACATGCATTATCTCCAAAATCATAGGTGTGTAGAGATTTAGATTTCGGAGGCAAGCTTGTTAAGACCAAAAGGGAAAAGCCTGTCAATACTAAAAACAAACAATGTAACCGAATTTTATTCTCACTTGACTACCTTAGCACATAATTCAGTTCTTACCCGCCGTGAAAAAGCAAATACTAAGATTCAGAACGCCACACGCAAGATTGCGGATTAGGTATTAGGAAGAATTATAATCCCTAGTCTCAGTTTCAGTTTTCAGTTCCCTCATAATATTGATTAGCAGAAATTCCTTAAATAATTGCAAAATAAATGCAGTTAGTCATTGTTACTAATTGGAAATGCCGACTACACTTGCTGACACACAAAATTTACTTTCTGACCTGATCGCTCGCTACTGCGGGCGTGTAGATTATTTAATGATTCGTCTTGAAGAAGCAGAAGGGACTGATATCTTGTTGCGTGGCGATAAGGTAGAAACCCTTAGTGAAGGTCTCTCCATTGGTGGACATATACGCGCTTGTTATAAAGGCGGATGGGGGTTGAGCTGCTTTAACCAACTGGCAACAATCAAAGATCGCATAGAAGAAGCGATCGCTGCTGCGCGGATGGTTGGTGATGAAGAAACTTTACTTGCACCTATTGACCCGGTGCAAGCAGTATGCACTCTACCCCTAAAAGGTACTGACCCCCGAAACATTCCACTCTCGCAGAAAAAACAATTGTGCGATCGCTATGCCCAATTGCTTAAAAGCGTCGATCGCCGAATTACCACTACCTCGGTGCGTTACGGTGACAGCGCCCAAAAAGTAATCATTGCAACTTCCGAAGGAACTTTGATCGAGCAATCTTGGGTGGATATGGAAATGCGCTTTGCCGCCACCGCCAGAAATGGCGAAACTGTACAAACTGGACGGGAAACTACTGGCTCTCGCAAAGCTTACGAAGATTTAACTAGTTTGGATGAACAGGTAAAAGGTTCTGCTCAAAGAGCGATCGCCGCTTTATCTCTACCACCGGTCAAAGGCAATACTTACACTGTAGTCATGGACCCAATTCTCACGGGTTTATTCGTCCATGAAGCCTTCGGACATCTTTCTGAAGCTGATATGGCTTACGAAAACCCTGATTTGCTGGAAGTTATGACTATCGGACGGCGGTTTGGCCCAGAAGAACTGCAAATTTTTGATGGTGCGGCTCCAGAGGGACATCGCGGTAGCTATTTTTATGACGATGAAGGCACACCCGCCACTACTACTCAACTAATTAAAGATGGAGTTTTAGTGGGACGTTTACATTCTCGTGAAACTGCTGGCAAATTGGAGGAAGCGCCTACGGGTAACGCCCGCTGTCTCAACTATCACTTTACTCCCATTGTGCGGATGACAAATACCTGGATTGAACGGGGTAAAACACCAGTTGCAGACTTATTCACCGATATCAAAGAAGGAGTTTATGCTCGTAATTGGTTGGGTGGGATGACGAATGGAGAAATGTTCACCTTTAGTGCTGGGGAAGCGTGGATGATTAGGAACGGCAAAATTGCTGAACCTGTACGGGATGTGACGCTTTCAGGAAATGTATTCCAAACTTTAGCCGATATTGAGGCACTTGGCGATGATTTTTACTGGGATGAATCGGGCGGTTGTGGTAAAGGAGGGCAAAATGGCTTATCAGTGGGTTGTGGTGGCCCTAGCCTCCGTATTCGAGATGTAGTAATTGGTGGGGAAACATGAATCATCTGCTTGAGTCGTAAGAATCATAATCTGCAAAAGAATCGGAATTGGTTTTGCCATAACCTCTGCTAGACGAACACCATAATTACAGCTATTTTCAGGTTAGACCACGCGGTAGGGACGCAAGTCTTTGTGCCCCTACAATAGGTGTGGTTCAAATATAGCAGGAGGCAGAGGGCAGTTCTTGCTGGAGGTCAAACTATTGCTAACTCTCTTCTTTCACTGTTTCTAAATGTCCTAACCTGTGTGACTACGGCTATACATGAAAATTGCTGTAAGTATAGCGATCGCTTTGCATTAATACTTAACGTGAGTTTCCAACAGAGGCTTACGTTAATACTTAAATTTTTAAGGTGAGCAACATCCCTCTTAAGTATGAAATTAACTCACAACTCTAGGTGGTAGCGCTAATAGTTAAAAATAGCTAATCCAACGCCGTGTACAACTTAATTTTGTTAAACCTTGATTCCATTGTGGGGTAGGCATCTTGCAATACCACAATGGACGGACAATATGTCCATCCCACAAGAATAAAAAAAGTCGCACATCGTGTAATCTAGACAAAATTAATTCAATATCCACTCTAGCCCTCTTCTGTCACTTTCCGGAATAAGCAAGTAGTTTAGGAGCTAAATCATCCAGAAGCATAAGAGGGTTTAAATTGATTCATTGCAGCAAT
>NZ_JBALDC010000030.1:0-62685 GCF_036917575.1 Nostoc sp.
TTGCTAAATGAAGGAGGTCTTGTTATTAAATGGGAGCGTAAGATTAAAAACAAAGGTAATGCTGTTTATTAAATTTAGCTGCGTAGCAGCTTAGTAATGAGTTGAGTACCCTTAAGATTTTCTTTACGAATCAGCTCTCAGGAGATTAGCGATCGCATCTTATAAACTTGTAAATTATCCCGGTTGATAGTTTAGGCTGCTTTTAATTTACTATAGTAAACAGCATAACCCTTATAAAATAAGGGTTATTGAGAAATAATTAGTTAAAAGGCGGCACCCGGATTTGAACCGGGGGTGGAGGTTTTGCAGACCTCTGCCTTACCACTTGGCTATGCCGCCACAGCAAGAAACCCTGAACTACTTTAATGTTTCTAAACAGATATTTTAGTAGGCATTTAGTAGCCATAGGACGCTAGTTAAACCATGATAGCATAGGATTCTGAGGTAGAGATAGTGGGTTAACTGGATGTTTCTGGTAGTCTTTAGGCGATCGCTAAAAGGTAGCGATTACAAGTTGACCAAACCACAAACTACTCTTGGCAGATTAAAAAAATTTTGGGTTGTAACTCCTCACTCCTCACTTGTTACACCTTTACTTCATCGGCAAAACTACCCCAACGCAGAAAGTGAAATGGGCCGGCGATAGAACCCCAGAGACGTTCATTGGTGTCTAAATCCCTTCCCCGGTCGAGGCTGAAAAATTCTTTAGCGTCAATCTCAAATTCGTTATCTAGATAAGTATTTTTGCCGTCGCGAAACACTATGCAGCCTTTGCCAGGTTCAACTCTGCCTTTGAAGCTTTTACCTGTCCACTCTACAACCATGTTGCAGCCTGACATTTTTTCTAATTGGTCAACAGACAATTCTTTAAGGCGTTCGGGTTCGCGAGATGCACCGTAAAATTTCTCTTCTTGTTTAACGGTATAGTGTTCAATCGCAATGTGGTTTTCTGCCGGAATCAACTTCATTACCCGCATCCGGTAGGGTTGATTGAGTGCAAAATCATAAGCTTGTTCGAGAAATAAACTTACTCCTGAGAACAACTCTAAGGGAAGGGGACGGATACAGACGCGGATATGAGCATAAAAAGGCGGATTTTCAAAAGCTTGTTCTTGATTGCTAAAGTCAGCTGCCATCCAACGGGCTAAAGTGGCGATATCAGTAGAATGAGTCATTACAAAACGATTGACTAGTTACTTAAATATTATCTAGGATTATTTTGACACTCCCCTGACTCAAAAATCCTGGCTGCGATCGCAATTTTGAAATTATATCTACGATAGATGCTCTAACTAAAGAAAATTTGGCTGCTTCAGTACAAGTTAAACTGCTGACATTTTGTACTTAATAACTAAAACTTGTTAGGCATTTATTTTTGCAAAATTTGTACAGTGCTTATTACCTGTGTGCTGAAGCCACATAGCTCTCATGTAGGCTTTTCTTGTAAAGCTGGAGAATAGTTAGTCAATAATAGGGCATGGGGATAATCGCTAATTATCTCATGCAATTCACTCAAGGTAAAGTAAAGTACCCATGCTCAGGCACTTAATTGCGATCGCTACTGCCACTATACTCTTTAACAATTCCTTTGCACTGGCAGAGAGTAAACCGCCGAAACCACCCGATCAATTTCCTCCCAGTCCTTTAGAGATTACCACACCCGATCCGCTGTCACCACGATCGCCCAAGGATAAACAACCGTTAACTCCCCAAGAACGGCAAAAGTTAGAACCAGCGTTAGATGCATTAAATCAAGATGCGGCAGCGAAACTGCAAGCAGGTGAACCGATTGCGGCGTTTGAAATTTGGAACCGAGAATTACGTTTGCGGCGCTTTTTAGGTTCATTAGCAGAGGTGCAAGCATTATCACGAGTTGGGGCGATCGCTTGGAAGCAAAACAACAGCCAAGAAGTACAATATATTACGCAACGATTGCAAGCAATTCAAAAGCAAGCCCAATCTCACAAAAAAACTACCCCAATCGATTTAGAATTGTGGCGATCGCTAGGTGAAGCTTACAAAAATGTGCGCTCGTCTAAACTGGCCATAGAAGCTTACGACCAAGTTTTGCTAGTGGTGCGACAACAACAAGATCAAATAGCGGTATTAGAAACCCTCAAAACAATTGGAGAACTGCATTTGAGTTGGTTTGATTATCGCAAAGCTGCGCCAATTTATGAGGAATTGTTGAGTTTCGCTACATCCCAAGGCGATCGCGTCAACGAGGTAAGATATCTGCAACAGCTGGCTTATATTTACGAGCAGACAGACCAACCGCAGCAGTCTTTGAATGTACTTAACAAACTAACAGAAATTTATGCCAATGAAAATAATCTTACGAAAATATTAGAATTAAAGCTAGCGATCGCTTCAGATTACGAATCTCTAGCCAAGAAAGATCCTAACTTACTGCTAGAAGCTTTTAAAAATTATCAAGAGGCTTATACCACTGCTTGGCAATTAAAGGAATACGTTCGTGCTGGTGATGCTTTGCAGAAGTTAATTGCGCTATATCGTTCCCAAGGACAAACACAGGAGGCTTTGCAGGCTAGCGAAATTTTGGTGCAGATACAGGCGCAAGCCGCCAACTTTTACGGAATGATGCAAGCTTATGACCAAATTGGGCAATTATATGTAGAACGCAAAGAATTTCCTCAAGCACTAACAGCTTTTCAACAAGGGTTAAAACTGGCGCAACAACTCAAACATCAAGAAGCATACTTTACTGGACAAATTGCAAAACTGTCGAAAGCAAATTAACTGAAATTTCTGCGATCGCTTAACATAAAAATACCCGCCACGCTTACCCACAAGGTGAAAAGCTATGTCAGAAACTACCCTAGCTGCACCAGATATTCAACTCCCACCCACCCAAGCAGAATTACCCGATGATGACGGTATCCCGATGGAAAGCGCACGACACAAAGCCCAGATGGATTTGCTGATAGATGCTCTGATACCTTGGTTGGAAGAACGAGAGGATGGGTTTATCGGCGGTAATATGTTTGTTTACTACAGTCTGGCCCAGGTGCGAAACAAAGACTTTAAAGGGCCAGACTTTTTTGCTGTGTTGGGAGTCCCGAAAGGAGAACGTCGCAGTTGGGTGGTTTGGGAAGAGGAGAAAGCACCAGATGTAGTTATTGAGTTGCTTTCTGACAGCACAGCCCAAGCAGACAAAAACTTAAAAAAGCTAATTTATCAAAATCAAATGCGGGTTCCAGAATATTTCTGGTATGACCCTTTTAACGCTAATGATTTGGCTGGTTTCTCTATTGAAAAAGGAGCTTATCAACCGATTGCAATCAATGCTCAAAATCAGTTGGTGAGTCAATCTTTAGGGTTAGCATTGCAGTTGTGGCAGGGAAGTTATAAAGGTATTGATGCTACTTGGTTACGCTGGGCAAATTTGGCAGGGGAATTGCTGCCAACTCCTGAAGAAAAGCAACGCCAAAGGGCAGATAAGGCAGAATCACAGTTATTACAAACTGCACGCAACTTACTTGAGTCTGGGATGACAGTGGAACAAGTAGCGAGGTTAACAGGTTTGAATGTATCTGAGATAAATACTCAAAAGGATGGATGATTTGTGAAATTTGTTTAAGCGATCGCTCCACCAACGCAATCATACAAGCGAGCGCACTGGTCATACTTGCAGTATTTTTCTGAAAGTAGCAGAGTATCAATTGAACAGCGATATCTACGACGAGCTATGACGCTGCGCGAATGCTATCGGTGTCGCATTTTTGTTGATGAAAGAATAGGGATGTTTAACAACAAGTTAAGGAAGCGTCTACGCATCTAATCGGGGACTTGCACAATGTCAGCAATTGCATTTCCCAAACGAGTAAAGTGATTTGGATTCAAAGTAAACAAAGTGTCTACCTGTGCTTTTAAAGCAGCTTGAGCAATTAAAGCATCAAAAATACCGCCACCTGGAAGATTTAAGGTTGCCATCTGAGCGTAGGCGTAGCCCATCGAAGATATCGCAGCCTGATAGTCATTGAAAAGCAGTGGAACTCCCTCTAAATACTGTGACATATCTACAATAATCATCTAGGCTTGTTGGGGACTAATACGCGTAGGATATCTAGATCAATACCAGGCGACTTGTTCTTGAAGGCTTAAAAGTCTTCCTCCTAATTCTTGGGGAATCTCCAAACCAAACTGCAACCGGAAAAACTCTAAAACTTCGGCGGCGAGATTGGTTTCTCTGTCGTTAAACCAGGCAATTCCCCCATAATCTTGTTGATATCGTCTGGCGTATTGGGTGGCTAATTCAGTTTTGCCCACACCACCCATTCTGGCTATTGCTACATAGTCTTTGCGCTGCAAGTCTTCACGCAGTATTGTCAGTTCCGTTTCTCGCCCGACAAAATGAACAGAACCGTGAGGGATAGATTTTGTGGGAGTTAACTTTGTCCGTTCCCCGTCAGACGACTTTAGTCAGTTAAAGGTGACTGGGGCGTTAAATGTGTTGCCCTGAAAGACATTTTTGATTTCATCTGCTAACTTCTGATAGTTGATGACACTTAAGGACTGTTGCAATTTTAGAGAGTCAGCTTGTTGTTGTAAAGATTGAATAAAATTGGTATTTTTTTCAGCTTTGGCTGCTTGTACCAATTCTTGTGCAGCTTGAGCCACTTCCGGGTTAGCTTTAGCTGCTGATTCCACTTCCAGTATAGCTTTGCCATAATCAAGTGGTTGCTCTGGTGCTTTCTCTATAGCAACTACAGTATGGGGAGACTGTTTTTTGAGGGTGACGAGAAACTTACCAGTCTTATCCAATAAAGTTTCTGTTAGCTTTTCGGTTGTTTTTTCTAAGGCTTTGGTGGCTATTATAGTGCCAACAGCGATCGCCGCAGTTTCAAGTATCATAATCCTGCCTTAACTATGTGTATCTTATTTACTTATTAACACACCGCTTTTGTGATAAATTCCGCAGCTAAGTTAAAAAAACTTAGATTTAACCCAGTGTTACAGATTTTGCAGAGTTCCGCATTATTTGCTCAATTCATTGCCTGTGATATCTAGGTTTTTGGAGTTGAAACCAGTTGCGGTTACTAACATTGCTACTAACATCGCGCTTTAAGTTACTAAAATAACCAGTTTAGTTACCACGACGACGATTTTTGTTACAAACATGATTCTTTTCGTTACAATATTGCGAGTTTGTTACTAAAATAACCAGTTTAGTTACCACGACGACGATTTTTGTTATAAACATGATTCTTTTCGTTACAATGTTACGAGTTTAGTTACCACGACGGCGATTTTCGTTACAAATATCATAGTTCTCGTTGATATTGCTGAATCAGTGGTTACACTCGATACCAATATCTGTGGATTTTACCCAACCAAAATTAGGCTTTAGTAGGGCAAGCTAGCTTTAGAACACATAAAAAGAAGATAATTATGCCTCGGCAAAAGCGTACATATCGCGTTCTAGAAAAAGCTGAATTGAGAATCGCCGGACTCAAAGCAATCGATCCTCGCATGGATTTTGGGGATGCTCGGAACTTGCAAAATCTTACACAAATAATTCAGCAGTACCGTAGCAAAATAGATACTTATAATACCACTCTAGCTATGATTGACTCTTACACAAATGAGATGAAAGAGTTAGAAAAAAATTTGAGTGAGTTAAGTGAAAAAATGCTCCTGGGAGTTGCCTTTAAGTACGGCAAGGACAGCCATGAATATGAAATGGCGGGTGGTGTTCGCAAAAGCGATCGCGTCCACAGAAGCTTAGTCAATCGCTTAAAAGCTAGTACAGATGAAGTCTCTAATAATACCCAAACTGTATGATATCATCAATAGACTCTTAACAAAAGTCTTAATTTGACCAAATAATTACTAATTCGTAATTAAGAAAGTCTAATTTAATCTGGCTCCGTGGGTTTGGATCTGTATCATTATTTTTAGGAAATGGTATCAGTCGTGGTTAAAATACGTGTTTGCAATGATTCATATTCTAATTCAGCGACCTTGAATCACTTAGTTTGAAAGATATTTTGTACCATTTTTTTGTCTGTATTCGCCGACGCTTTATCTAACTCTGCAATCTCACCAGCGTCTAATTGCCAACCTAATGCACCAAGATTCTCCTTTGCTTGTTCCACGCTCTTTGCTCCAGGGATGGGAATAGTTCCTTTACAGATGCACCAATTAATTGCTACCTGTGACATAGTTTTGTTTCTGAACTGTGCCACCTCTCGCAAACATTCCAAAAGCGATTTGCTAGCAGAAGCCGCTTTGCCTCTACGCATTCCTGATAACATTTGCTTAAATAACAGACCTCGAATACCTTTAGGCAAAGGGCCTTGCTCAGAGTATTTCCCTGTCAATAGTCCCAAAGCTAGAGGACTGTAAGCAATCAATTTGATGTCTAACTCATCACAAACGTCTTTGAGATGGAGTTGAGTAACAGAATATGTAGACAACAGAGAGTATTGAACTTGCAGAGTTGTAATCGTAACACCTCGTTGGGCAAATTTTTTATGCACTCGCTGAAGCCGTTTCGGCCCATAATTGGATAATCCCACGCCCTTAACCAGTCCTTGCTCATACAAATCGGCAAGACCATCTAAAAGTCCTTCTTCTTGCCAAGGAGCATAGTTTGCTGTTGACCAGTGCATCTGTACCAAATCGACATTTCTTCCCAAGCGTTGGGCAGATGACTGACAAGCCTTTATCATTGATTCACGCGTCCATCTCCACGGGTAAGCAGCAAGCTTAGTTGCAATACAAATATTTTCTTTGCCTAAACCTACATATTCTTGGTTGAATCGTCCTAGTAGTAACTCACTACGACCATTCAATCTCCCAGTACCGTAAGAATCACCTGTATCAAATAAAGTTACACCGTTGCTTACACAAAGGTTAAAGACGGCTTGCAACTGCTCATCCATACTTTCGTCATATCCCCAAAGCAGTTGGTTTCCCCAGGCCCAAGTGCCGCAGCCCATGCTTGGGAGGGATAGTTTTTGGAGAGTCTGCATCTTTGCTGTTTGTAGATTGCCTTATTAATTATCAGGCATATATAGCAGTCCGAAATTATTCATTAAAGAAAGGCAGGGGGCAGGGGCAGGTTTAACCGAAGCACAAAAAAGGCAGACACTTTGTCTGCCCTTAAGACCTTAGAGTTAAATTTTTGGTTTTAGTCTTTAATAACGGCCACCACCACCACCGCCACCATAGTTTCCTCGTCTACCACCAGAGGAACCGCCGTCTGTCTTGGGTTTGGCTTTATTAACTTTTAAGCTTCTACCCATCCATTCAGCATTATCAAGGGCATCAATTGCCGCTTGTTCTTGCGCATCTGATTCCAATTCCACAAAGCCGAAACCTCTCATCCGACCTGTTTCTCGGTCGATAGGCAATTGAACATTTTTTACAGTTCCGTATTCTGCAAAGACTTGCCGGAGGTCATCTTCTTTAACCTCATAAGATAGATTACCGACGTAAATTGACATAGAATGTCTCCAGAATCAAAGGATGTAGAGATTTAGATCGGGAGAGGTCTGTAATACAAGTATATATAAAAACAAACTGTACAGCCGAATTTCATCTTCCACGCATACTTTAACATAAATTGAGAAGTTATGTTATTAAGCAAGAGTATACTTAATCTGTCAATCTAAATACTCGAATAGTTGGCAACACTTGTTTAAAATTAACTTACCAGCGATCGCATGAAATTCGCAGCAATCAAAAAGTTTCCATAACTGAACTTATTTTTCTTCAAAGAAGATTAATTAGTAATTTTTAAATTCCGTTCAATCAAAATTTATAGAGAGAGCAATTTCATAAAAGCAGTGCGATCGCTTGTAACGTAAAATTAATATTCCATCCAGCATTTGCTAACAGCTTGACACCCATGTTTTGCGACTACCTCATCCAAATCCTGACTGCCCGTGTGTATGATGTTGCCCAGGAAACACCACTGGAGTCTGCTCCAAATTTATCTGCGCGGCTGAATAATCAACTTTTGTTGAAACGTGAGGATATGCAGTCAGTGTTTTCTTTTAAACTGCGGGGTGCTTATAACAAGATGGTGCAACTACCAGCAGATATATTGGCACAGGGTGTAATTGCTGCATCTGCGGGAAACCATGCTCAAGGAGTCGCTCTTGCAGCCCAACGCTTGGGAACCAGAGCGATTATTGTTATGCCAGTAACCACACCTCAAGTAAAGGTAGATGCAGTGAGAATGAGGGGCGGAGCTGTGGTGTTATATGGAAACACTTATGACGATGCTTATAGCTATGCGCGTGAATTGGAAGTAGAAAAAGGATTGACTTTTATTCATCCCTTTGACGATCCCCATGTGATTGCTGGACAGGGAACAATCGGGATGGAAATTTTACGGCAATATCAACAACCCATCCATGCAATTTTTGTGGCAATTGGCGGCGGCGGATTAATTTCTGGGATTGGGGCTTATGTAAAACGGTTGCGTCCCGAAATCAAGATTATTGGTGTTGAACCGATTGATGCTGATGCCATGTCTCAATCACTCAAAGCCGGACATCGAGTACGCTTGTCCCAAGTAGGGTTATTTGCTGATGGCGTGGCGGTGCGGGAAGTAGGTGAAGAAACCTTCCGTTTATGTCAGCAGTATGTAGATGAAATTATTTTGGTGGGTACAGACGATACTTGTGCTGCGATTAAAGACGTATTTGAGGATACGCGATCGATTTTAGAACCGGCTGGTGCATTAGCGATCGCAGCTGCCAAAGTCTATGCCGAACGAGAACAAATCGAAGGACAAACTTTAATTGCTGTCGCCTGTGGTGCAAACATGAATTTTGATCGCCTCCGCTTTGTTGCAGAACGCGCAGAGTTGGGCGAACGTCGCGAAGCAATCTTTGCAGTCACAATTCCAGAGCAAAGGGGAAGTATTCGCCAGTTTTGTGAATGTATCGGCAACCGTAATCTTACAGAGTTTAATTATCGCATTGCCGACGAAAAAACAGCCCATATTTTTGTCGGCGTGCAAATTCAAAACCGTGCTGATGCTGTCAAGATGGTAGAAACCTTTGAAGCTCATGGATTTGAAACCCTTGATTTAACGGACGATGAGCTAACTAAACTACATCTGCGGCACATGGTAGGTGGACACTCTCCCCTAGCTAACAATGAATTACTCTACCGTTTTGAGTTTCCCGAACGTCCCGGCGCATTGATGAAGTTTGTTACTTCCATGAGTCCCGACTGGAATATTAGTCTTTTTCACTACCGCAACAACGGGGCAGACTACGGACGAATAGTTGTTGGTATCCAGGTTCCCCCCCATGAGATGAAAGATTGGCAAGCTTTTCTCGACCGCCTGGGCTATCGCTATTGGGATGAGAATAAGAATCCAGCATACAAGCTGTTTTTGGGATAGGTGGGACTGGGGACTGGGGACTGGAGGAGATGGGGGAGAGTGTGGGAGCAGGTAATAGGGAGCAAACAATAAAGGTGCAGAGAGAGGCAAAGGAGTAGAAAAACAATCCCTAATCCCCAATCCCTAATCCCCAATCCCTAATACTCCAATCCCCAATCCCTAATCCCCAATCCCCAGTACGCAATACCCCAATCCCCAATTTAACGAGAATTCCCCTTAGATATCAGATTTGAATCCCAAGTATAGAAGCCGATTTGATTAGGAACCCTAGCGAATCTACCTATCCGATAACCTCTAGATAGTTCATTCAGTACCTTATTTTTGATCTCTCTAATTTGCTCAGAATCTAGTTCTCCATAAATTCCGGTGATGACTTCAGCAACGCTGAAAACTTTACCTGGATTTTGTTTTAACAGAGAGGTAAGGGCATCAATTAAGAATTGACCCTCAAAGGCTTTGAGCATCGGTACTGTTTTTGTCGGGGGGACGAAAGGCTTCTTATTTTTGTTCTTGGTACTCCTAGAAGCACCATTGCGATTACTTGGGGCTACCAAACTTAAATCCAGAGTATAACAACCTGGCTCATCGGGAATAGTTACCCAGTAATTCCTTTCTCTACCTTGAGTGAGAGAAGATTGCACCCTACCTTTAACTACTTTGAATAGATGGTAATCTAACTCTCCATAAAGCGATCGCACGATAAAATCAATATGACAAACAATGCCTATGTGCTCTTGCAACAGCTGTTTTATGGCTTCCATTCGCGAGATAGCGTGCTGATACTGAGGTAGCATCGGGATTTCCCCTACCTTCATTGAACTATCGTTGTTCTCTGGAGCAATGTTTGGATCTGTTGATGTCGTTAGAGATTGATTCTCTTCTGTATCAACAGCAGCAGAAAAGGAATTATTTATCTCAACTCGGTCTGAGTCTTTTTCTACTGACTCTAAAGACTCCACTAAGTTGATTTCGTCGATGTTATTAAGAGGTGATAAAAGCCGCAGAGAACCTTCTGGGGAAAGATTTGAGGTTTCATCAGCCGCCGTCAGACTTGATATCTGCTTACTGTCATCAGAAAAAGACCAGTTAGACAACAACGCTTCTACATGATCGAGCTGCGATCGTGCCTGCACAAAGAGGCGTTCATACTCTTCTGTCTGGCGAGCATAATAGTCTCGTAATTCCAACAGTGGTGAGAGAAAGTTGCCTGGAGGCGGTTCTAATTGTCCATTTTGAATCATAGGGCTTTAATCAATTTAAATCCATGTCACTTTTATAAGACATTGCTCTGGGTTTTGCTTTGTGAGATGCTGGCTGGGATTTCTTAGGCGGTTGGGGAGGGCGACATCTCTCACAATATAAAGGTCGAGGGCCGAAAGTCTCACGTTTTGTCAGATCGTTACACTCTTTACAGACAAACTGGAAAACACGAGTATGAATCTGTCTTTGATGGGCCCTGACAGTATATTCTCTAACATCAATGAATTTACTTGCCATAATCAGGAATTGTGAATTGCCGTCGGATCAATGTCATATCAATATAGCTATTCAAGCAAATCAAACCGCATCAGTGTGTGTTTATGTAGAAGTTTTATTGAAATCAGTGAATCTGACGCCTAGCGTAAAGTGCAGATGAGCAACTTGAAAGTTAGCTATTGACTATATCTCTCAGCATATAATTGGAGATGAGCAAACACTACTATTATTCTTTAGGCGCAGCGATTTACATTGCCCTCATTAGAGAAATTGGGGATATAATAAAGTGTAAAATTATTCACGTTATCGCCAGTGCGTTTAATTTCTCATCATAAAATTACCGCACTCCTAACTCTTCTTCCTCATAGTAGAGGGGTGGTGCTTAACGTGGCTATTTCCATCTAAAAAACAACCGCCTCCTAAAAACAGGAGGCGGCGCTCGTCGCTAATCAAAATATAGGACTCTATTTGATTGTGTAAAAAAACTTGCCCTCAACTTGAAAAGACTGATTCTCTACTCCCTGACGGGAGCAAATAAGTTCAAAAATCAAATAGGACTCCTATATATGATTCTTGTAATAGACTACTGCTGACTAGGAGCAGCAGGCGGTGCAGCAGGTTGCGATTGACGTTGTTGGCGTAAACCGCGCAAAGAGTCCCGCAACTTGCTCTGACTAGTGTTTTCTCTTGGCCGCCGATTTGTGGTTGCTTGTGGTTGTTGTGAAGAATTGGTATCGGCTCGTTCACGCCGGATACGGCGTAGGGACTCTCTGGCACTTCCTTGAGTGCGATTTATCCTCGCTTCAGATGATGAACCGGAAGTAATAATTTCTCGCCTTTGAGGTTCTAACCGTCTACTCAATCCAGATATTGCTGGTCTTGTGGCTGTAGCTTGATTAGATGGGGGTGTCAACTCTCTGCGCCTACGTCTGGGATTTTCTTGTACGGAGTTGGCAGCAGCTGCTACCTGCTGGGTTCTTTCTTCTACTTCTCTTTTTCTTTGTTGTTGGTATTGGCGGTATTGCTGGGAACCTTCTTTATAAGCCGAAGAGTTTACTCGCACCCCTTGTCTGCCACCTTGTGCTGAGTTAAACTTCCATTCACGCGCTTGTCTCACCTGTTCTTCATCCAATTCACGGTTTCCACTGGAGCTGGTTACCCGCACATTAGTGACATTACCTTGATTATCAGTATCGAAAGCCAAACCTGTACGGCCTTCGATTCCTCGCCGTTTAAATGACTCTGGATACTTGAAACCACATTTGCGGCAGGCTGGACTACCATTACCATTATCTGAACTGTTAACTTTTGGAGGTGTTGGAGGTATTGGCGCTGTTGCTACTGTTGGACGGTTTCCTACTCCATTACCTATACCACTGCCAGAGCCAGAACCAATTCCTGAACCTCTACCACTGCCTATCCCTGAGCCTATACCACTGCCGGAGCCAGAACCAATTCCTGAACCTCTACCACTGCCTATCCCTGAGCCAGTACCTGTACCTGTACCTGTACCTGTACCTGAACCTGTACTTAAAGCAACGCCAGAGCCAGAACTACCAGAGTTATCTGTCAGGACTGAACTTCCACCGCCGCCGCCACCACCACCGCCGCTTTGAGGAGCAACAGTTTTCACAGGAACTTCCGGCTTAGGAGCAATTTCCCTATTTGTTGGTTGTGGGTTTTGAGTAGTTTGTTTTGGTTCTTGAACTGGCTGAATTGGAGTAGTTTGTTTTGGTTCTTGAACTGGCTGAATTTTTGGTCTTTCAAGCAATTCTTGTACTGGTTTTTGTACTATTGGAGTTTCTATAGACTGTTTTTCAACAATTTTGGGTTCTTCTGGAATTTTTTCAATTGGTTTTTCTGGTTCTGGAGTCGGAGCATCAATGATTGCCACCTCTATTGGTTCTTCTTCTCCTGTGGGCACTCTTATCAAATAATTACCTATGCCTGAGGATAGTACGCCGATATGCAGCGCCAGTGAACCTATCAGACTGTAAGTCAGAAAAGACTTGAGAGCCTCAACTTCTTTGGAACGTTGATCGACAGTAGTGCCGGAAAAGCTCATAGCTATTGCTACCTATTCTCACTAGTTTAGTCATCTTAGAATGCATGGTTGCAAATATCAAGTAAAATTTAAAATTATTTTGGGCAGTGTTATAAACAGCATACTTAACAAGAAAAATATCTTTGAAACCAGAAATGTTGATTATGATGATTTCTAGATAAAATTAATTATGTTTTGCCTTAATTAAATTAATTTATGTAAAACAAAAAAAGATTAAATAAAAATAATGAGAATTAGGTTTGAAAAAATTACCATTATATTTTAAACTTTCTTGAGAAAAAGTTTCATTTTGCCCTTGATTCTGGTAGTCTGATTTTGTATTGTTGATGACGTTTAGAGGCACTACATGGGAATTCAGCATTTATTTGAAGCAGGCGGTCTGGTCATGTTCCCCCTGCTGGCGTTTTCGGTGTTTGCAGGGGCATTAATGATTGAGCGGGCGAAGTTTTGGATACAGATTGGTAAGCGTCAAAACCGGGTGGTGCGAGAGGTTTTTAATCTTTATCGACTTGATAATCTCGTTAGTGCTGTGGATAAGCTGCAAAAAAATGTAGATTTACCCATAGCACGCATTTTTCTGGCTGGACTACAGCTAGAAAGACCGACTCCAGAAAAATTTCGTTTGGCTTTGAAAAGCGAGGCACAAGCCGAAATCCCTACGCTCAAGCGGTTTCAAGCTGTATTTGACACCATTATTGGTTTAGCGCCTCTGTTAGGACTTCTCGGCACAATTTTAGGATTAATTCGCTCATTTGCTGGATTAAATGTTGGTGATGTCGGAGCTACTAAAACTGGTGCAGTTACTGCTGGTATTAGTGAAGCTTTAGTTGCTACCGCCACAGGATTGATTGTAGCTATCTTCGTGCTTATAGGAGCTAGCATCTTCCGGGGATTATACCAGCGACAGATAACAATGATTCAAGAGTACGGTGGACAGATGGAAATACTGTTCCTTGATCGCTACGAACAACATAATCGCTACGAACAACAGGAGAAGTCCTATGGATCTAGATGATAATGAACCAGATTTACCACCATTTATAAATGTAGTACCTCTGATAGATGTAATGTTTGCCCTTTTGACATTTTTTATCATGTCAACGCTGTTTTTAACACGCTCAGAAGGGTTGCCAGTAAATCTACCGAAGGCAGCGACGGCGAAGGAACAGCAAATTCCCACTAAAGTTACCATCACTGTAGATGAAAAAGGTCAGGTAAGCTTAAATCGCGATCCAATAGCAGTTAATGATTTAGCAGCGCGAGTGCGGACTTTAGTTGGTTCCAACCAAGAGACATTAGTGGTTATTAATGCCGATCAAAAAGTCTTGCACGGTGAAATAGTGGGGATAATGGATCAAGTACGTCAGGTGAAGGGTGCAAGGCTAGCGATCGCTACTCAAAGATAACAAGTATAAATACTATTTATCTCAATATTTTAAGATGTTTAGACCTAGGCTAACATCTTTCCATCCATTAAAATCGCTTGCTTCAAATTCACCAACCATTTCAATAACACTAGCAGCCAGAATTAACGTAACTCTTTATTCTGGCTCTTAACTGCAAACTCCTTCTTTTCTAATACACATTTCCAGCAATCTATTATATGTTGCCCAGAATCTTTGTTATACACAATTCATAAATTTTGCCTATCTGATTTTCACTAGATGTTTAATTTTAACGGCAGTAACTTTTATTAGTGTAGGTTTTGGCAACGTCAAGTTTAAGCCGAATGTTTCCATTTTAGTGTCTACAATCACGACATAATCCAAACTGACTTGATAAATTGCTAATTACACGAACAAAATAAGGCACAGCAAATTTATACAAGTAAGTAGATTATCTGATGACTATTCCAGAGTCTATTAAAAAATTTCATTACATGGATACAAGAGACCTCTTGCAAAAGTCCTAAATGCGTGAGAAATGAGGCGATTGAGCAAGCTAAATTTTATAGTAATCATTCTAAAACACTATTTTTTATTGTCACTATCGGATATTTATTTGGATTATAGAAAATGGGAAAATATCTTTTTCACAAGCTCAGTTAAATGCTGTTAAACAGGCTTTAAGACTACTTTGTGAACAAAGTCGCTTTGAAATGCGCTATATTTATCCAAATCGATAAAGCTACATAATCTGCTGTAAATCCAATACAAATCCAGGTAATACATTTTCTCCTGATAAACTAGCAGGATTGTCTAATACCTCTACATCTTTACCTGGACGATAAATTTCGACTTGCTTATTTTTCCGATCGATTAACCAGCCTAATTGAGTGCCATTTTCGATATACTCCTGCATTTTCTCTTGCAATTCTTTCAAGGAATCAGTATGAGAACGCAACTCTACTGCAAAATCAGGACAAATCGGGGCAAATTTTTCTTGTTGTTCTGGGGTTAAAGCATTCCAGCGCTCAATTTTCACCCAAGAAGCATCAGGAGAACGTTCTGCACCATTGGGTAGGGTGAAGCCAGTTGAAGAGTCAAAAACTTCGCCTAAACTACTCTGAGAGTTCCAAATGTCTAATTGAGTGGTAATTTTAACATTACGTCTGCCAGTGTCACTACCTGTAGGTGGCATAATTAATATTTCCCCTGATGCTGTGCGCTCAAATCTATAATTATTATTTTTCTGACACATCTGGAAAAATTGCTCATCAGTCAAGTCAATTTTCAATTTGACTGTAGAAGGGAAAGTGGTTGTCGTAGCGTTCATAGGCTATTTTAAGCATCTTACTTTTTAGTGTAGTGCTGTGTGGGGTGCGATCGCACTTTATACAACTTGCAACAAAACGTAAGGTACGAACGTATACAGGCGTAGTATGAATAATGGAATTATAGAAATAATTATTGGCAAAAAGTCAATTTTCAGACATAGCATACATATAGTTTTATCTTCTTAAAAACTTTGATCGCTAACCATAAGATAGTGAGAGGGCGATCACCAGTTTTGGCTGTAGAATTAACATCAATGTTACAGACATTCTGCATCCAATCAAAACCTGACTTTTTGCAAGAGCGATCGCAATCAAAGTAACTTCTGGTTAAATGTTACTAATGCTCTATAGCTTGATACTTTAAAGGGTAGAAAAATCTAGATGCTTTGGTTCTCTCAATGGCTAGTGTTAGGAACTATATTTGTTATCTTAACTTTTAGCACACCTTTATTTGCCAGTCAGTCTATGAATCAACAAGATATCCAGATATTAATAGAAAAAGCTAAAGATGCATGGATTGCTCAAGATATCGATGCTCTTGCACAAATGTTTACGGTTGATGGAGAACTAATTGTGCCTGGTCAATACTGGCGTGGGCAAGAAAGAATTCGAGAAGAACTTACCCATTTTAAACAACAGTATTCAGATATTAAAATACAAATCCACCGAATAATCATTGGAGAAAATCAGGCAGCAGTAGAATGGTACTATGAAGATACAGAAAAGGCAACAGGTCTTTGTAATAAAGCAGATGATGTAATTGTTGTAGATTTCAAAGATAGTCAAATTAGTCGTTGGCGTGAATATTTTGACACACAAACGCCAATTAACAGATAGTTGCATTATGCATGACACACCAATATTCTTAATTCAAAATAAATTAAGGATATTGGCATGGCAAAATTGCAAAATTAACTTGTAATGTAAAAAAACATTAGGACGTTTACCACCTCAGACCGCTCTGATAAAGAATTTAACCTCACCTTGGTGATAATGAAGTGGAGGAAGCGACAAAAACTCCACACCGTCAAAGGTTTAGATTTATTTACATTGTTCAAACATCTGCGGTCGCTCTCCTTCGATGTCTGATAAAGGGCCACTGCGGCATAACACCCATACAATGTTGTTTGTTTACATAAACTAGAATAGCTAACAGTTGGATGAAAAACTCTCTCTCCCAAGTATAAACAATAGCTAGCCAAGAGAAAGAGCTATATTATTTATACAAGTTAGTCTAAAGTAAGATTTTAATTCTTTTTAACTTTAGCTACTCATTTTACGTCGTTGGGACTGTGTTTGGTTAAACTGCTTTTGTTGTGGTGTTAATTGGTTGTAATCACTTGAAGATTGCATATCCCATTGTAATTCTGCTAGTAATAGTAAATTAACGGTCATAATTAGACCCGTTGAGAGAAACTGCATCACACCGCAGTACGGCAAAACTAAAATTCCCAGAAAATGAATACACCCCATCAGAATAAATGTGCGTGAACGCATTCCTACCCCGGTGCAAAGGTAGCCAATGGCACTCAATCCTAACCACAGTGGACATAAACGGCTCAATACCTCTCCCCATCCCAAAAAAATGCTCAGATCGGTCAAGATTAAACCTATTATCATTAAAATCGCCCAGCTATAAATAACCCAGCGTAGCTGCTCTACAGTTGCCCAAAACCAAGTTAAACTTACCATACCAACTGTACCGAATAAGGTAAGCACTGACCACAAAATTGCTTGGCTACTCCAGCTAATGGGTAGAAACTGGGCGGTTATAAAAATTCCAGATGAAATTAGTCCCCAGAGAATAAATGCTTGATCGACACGAGTATAAAACTTTGAAAAGAGGATGAAATTTCCAATTTCGTAGTTTAGACAGACTAGACCTTGAATATCTTGAAAATCTAGCTCTTGCTGTTTTTCACGCACGAACGGCTCAGAGGAATTGAGAAAAGTCATCGAAAATCTATTACTCTTAGTAGATGAAGAAATTATTACTCTATCTAAAGATAGATTATTATTGAAATATAAACAAGTAAACAATAGTTGAAATATTCTTGAGCGAAAAAGATTCTAGGAATCAATACTATTTAATATTGGTGATTGAGGGCTAGGGGAAAGGTTACAGAGAATAATCTTTACCCTCTAAGCTATACCCTATTCCCTTGTTCAGTCCCGACTTTAACGCAAACAACGAATAGCTTCTAATAAACCTCTAGCTTTATTCAGCGTCTCTTCGTATTCTTTCTCTGGCTCAGAATCAGCTACCAAACCTGCACCAGCTTGTACGCTAACCGTATTATCATGTACTACCATTGTGCGAATTGCGATCGCAGTATTTAATTGTCCTTCAAAATCGTAATATCCATACACACCTGAATAAACACCCCGACGACTAGACTCTAACTCGTGGATAATTTCCATCGCCCTAATCTTGGGTGCGCCGCTTACCGTACCTGCTGGGAAGGAAGCTTTCAGTAAATCCCATGCTGTTTTACCAAGTGCTAATTTACCCACAACATTGCTAACAATGTGCATCACATGGGAGTAGCGTTCAACCACCATTAATTCATCGACTTTGACGCTACCACTTTGACAAACACGCCCCAAATCATTCCGCCCTAAATCTACAAGCATCACGTGTTCGGCAATTTCTTTGGGGTCTTGGAGTAAATCCTCAGCAAAGTCCGCATCTTCTTTAGTGGTTTTACCCCGTGGACGCGTCCCAGCAATTGGGCGTACCGTTGCTATTACTCCACCATCTGCATCAGTTTCGGCTTTGACCATCACTTCCGGACTAGAACCGATGATTTGCCAATCTTGGAAGTTAAAGTAAGCCATGTAAGGTGAAGGATTTATCTGACGTAGCGACCGATAAAGGGCAAAAGGGTCGCCTGTGTATCCTGTTGATAGTCGCTGGGAAATTACTACTTGAAAAATATCACCTGCTTTAATGTAATCTTTCGCCTTCTCAACGCTGGCACAAAAATCAGGGCGGGTAAAATTACTCTGATACTCCTGATACTCCTCTGCGCCTCTACTCACGCCAGTCACCTCAACGGGGAGAACCCCCGCACGGCGCTCGCTCCCCTGCTCCTCTGCTCCTCTGCTCCCTGGCGGTTTCCATTCCAATCGAGTTTTTTGTGGCGATAGAGGTAGAGATAGCTTTTCCAGCATTTGGGTGACGCGATCGCTAGCTTGTTGATATGCTGCTTTTAAATCTACATTCGGGTCGCGTAAATCAGCATAAGCGACCGCCCAAATTTTCCGCTTCACCTGGTCAAAAATCAACAAGTGGTCTACCTGCATCCACAACCCATCAGGGATATTTCGCTCATCTGGTGGATAAATTGGCACACGCGGCTCAATCCACTGAATCAATTCATAGCCCCAAAACCCAAATAAACCGCCAATCCCTGGCGGTAGCTGTGGTAATTTCACTGGGTGATAAGGTGCTAAACACTCGGCTAAAGCTGTAAAAGGGTCGCCTGCAAAAACCACCTGCGAACCATCGCGGTTTTTTTGAGTCGTGCGATCGCCCCTTGCTTCCAAAACCCACACCGGATCGCAGCCCACTAAACTATAGCGTCCCAGCTTTTCACCACCTTCTATCGATTCCAACAAAAAGCTATAGGGCTGACCTGCACAGACTTTATACCAAGCAGATACGGGCGTATCTAAATCCGCTACCCATTCTTGATATACCGGAATGAAGTTGCCTTGTAGAGCTAGCTGAGAAAATTCGGAGAAATCGGGGAATACCATAAATTGCTTAGGGATGGGGCATTGGGCATTGGGGATTGGGGCATGGGGATTAGGATTGGGTATCAGAAGGATTTCCTAATACCCAGTTTTTAGTTCCCAGTCCCCAGTTCCCAGTCCCCAATCCCTAGTCTCTATACGTCGTGGGTAGCTTTACCACTAAACTTGATTTGTGCTTGACTGGGGTTTTCCCCGATGCTGCGTGGGACATAACGCACTTTTTCACGACCTTCATTCACCTTTTCAGGGAAGACGCCATCAGCTGGGTGAAGCAAGGTAGTTTCTCCGTTGGGTAAAATCCGGTAAATTTTGTAATCTGTGATTTTGAGTTTACGGAGTTGCTGACCGCCCAAAAAGATGCCATATTCTTTACGAGCTATATGCAAGAGGTTTTCACCTTTCCGCATAATAGCAGCACCACCTGTAGGCAATTCAAATACTTGCTCTTTTGGGCTAGTCCAAGTGATAGCGTACTTTTCTTCAACTACTGCTTTGTTTAACAAACCACCAGTGCTGCCAGCAAATAGCGGGGTTTGTCCAGAGAGTGTTTCTGCCATAAAGATGATTCTCTCAACGTTTTTAGGGAATCCTAACACCGCAACCAGGATCATATTGCGATCGCGTCATAGACTGTAACAGTTTTTAGTCATTTGGACTTTGTCATTTGTCCAAAGTCTAATTCTTAAAATTTAATGCTCCATGACGGCAGTTGCTCCACTTGGGGAGCCACCGACGTGGGCGGGTTTCCCAACTTGAGGGGAGTGGCGTGAAACCCCTTGGCGCTAGCCTCTCCCTTTGGGAGAAGACCCCACTGCCTTCCCCATGCTCAATGTCCAATGACAAAGGACTAATACCTATTTACTCTTGACTTTTGTCCGCTTTTCCTCTTGGCTACTCTGAACTATCGGGATAGTGAAGTGAAACTGACTACCCTGATCTTTGCCAGTTGACTGTGCCCAAATTTCTCCACCCCAGGCATTAACAATTTGACGGCAAATTGCTAAACCAAGTCCAGTTCCGCCAGCAGTGCGGCGCAGTGATGCCTCTTCTTGATAGAAGCGGTCAAAAACTACTTCTAAACGATTTGGTTCAATGCCGCGTCCAGTATCAGCGACAGTCACTTCGACCATTTGACGGCTGTTGTCAATCGCTTTAATCGTGATTTCTCCTTGAGGTGGCGTAAATTTCAAAGCATTGTCTATGAGTTTTGCCAGTACCTCAACTAGCCAATCACCGTCAGCTCTGACCAGAGGTAGGTTTTCGGCAATTTGATTCTTGATTTGGGGCGGCTTTTCTGTTGAGGAACGCGTGCGATTTCGGCTGAGGGCTAAATCCACACATTCTTGTAAGGTAAGAGATTCTGGATGCCATTCCACCCGGCCGCTTTCCAAATTGGAAAGTGTAAGGAAATCTTGTACCAGTTTTCGCATCCGTTCCGAGTCGGAAAGAGCGGTGTTGAGCATCACCTGCTGCAACTCCAAGGGCATATCCGGTTCGCTAGCGAGACTTTCCAGGCACACTTGAATTGTGGATAGGGGGGTACGCAGTTCGTGTCCGGTGATAGCTATGAGGTTGCTGCGGGTGCGGTCTAGGGCTTCTAGTTGCTGGTTAAGTTCTTCTAGATTAGCGTAAGCTTCCGCTTGGATAAGAGCTGCTCCGACTTGGGTAGCGATCGCTTCTATCAAATCCAATTCCCCAGGTTGGCACTCGTGCGGTGGCATCCGGCAGTAATGTAACTCCACAATCCCCAATAATCGCCCTTGATAAAATACTGGTTCCATCAACCAAGAACGAATGGCAAACTTTTTGGCGATCGTAGAAAGTCCTGGCGATTTAGTAACGCGAGGGTCACTGAGCGTATCGCTGACACAAACACCTTCGCCTTGTTCCACAATGTCCCGAAATAGAGAATTTTTCTCTAACTCCCAGGTTTGTCCACAAACAGATAAAACACCAGGATTCAAAAACTCGTGTTCAATTATCGCTTGTTTATCTGTAGCTTGAGCGCGGTAAATTAAACACCGACAAGCTTTTAGGTGTTGCCCTAATTCTTGTGCCGCCACCTGGAGAACTTCGTGAGGATCGAGCGATCGCCGAATCGCAGTACTAATTGAGTTGACTAATCGTTCTTTTCGTGCTTGGGCAGCAATAGAACGGTAAGCTTTGTGTAATTTGTATTGACTAGCTTGCAAATAAGTTACTAAGCGCTGCACAAAGGGATCTGTATCAATGTCACAGGCATATTCATTGTACTGTTCTCCTCCAGACTGGTTTCGCGGCTCCCCGATGCCAAACCTCTGACGTGCCTGTTGAATTTTACTTATTAGTTCTGGTCTGTAAACTAAAATTCTATCTAACAGCAATTCGGCTGCTTTGAGGCTAACTCCCCTTTCCGATGTCCAAATTCCCTCAAATCTTCGGGCGGTGTCTATATCCAGATTAGGGCTTAGTTCCGGTAGTTGCTTGTTTTTAGCAATAGAACCAAGATTTTCTCGGCAAACCAGACAAGTGGCATAATTATCAGCAATCACTACCAAATGCCATTCCTGACTTAAACCATCCGTTGGCTCAAAAGCCACTTTTTCGTAATGTTCCGAACTGTTGGTGAAATCCGTTTCTGGAGCAGATAATACGTATATTTGATTGCTTCGTAAAGCAAGTCGCTGGTAGCGATGAGCTTCTTGGCGGTAGAATCGCTCTCGTTGGAAACTAGCAATTACTAGGGGTTGAGCTAAAGTCGCAGCCAAAATTTGATCTTCCATCGCGTGGGAGAGCGCCGTTAGTGAAGCCTTAAAATATAGCTGGGGCCGCAAGTAGGGTAGGGACTTTAGCAGATCACTCAGCACAAAAGTCGAAATGCTCATGAATTATTGTTAAACGCTCAACCTCGATCAGATCCACGTCACAGCTGCATTGTACAAATTCCAAGGGACTCTCAAGTTAAATAGACAGTTGCAATATGTAAAGAACGCTAAAAAGCGCTTTTCGCCAAAGCAGTCGTAACACTTTGTTACCAACTAAGGGGCGTGGGTACAATTTGATTTGTTAATTAACCAAAATTAGGGTGTAGGGTGCAGGGTGTGGGGGAGAAAGAGAAAATTGTATTTTTGTGCATGTTGCTCTTGGAGCCACCTTGGAATAAAAGCCCCCAACAAAATCTCCGATTTAGTGGTCATAAATCTTGTAGTGGGTTCAAGCCTCCACCAATCACCCGAACCTGCAATCCTACACCCCATACCTCATACCCTTCTTGTTGATAACCTATTACGCCCAATATACATTCTCGACACTTGATGCTTTTGCTTGCACAGGTAAAATCTTTCAAAAATAAGTATTAAAACATTAATTATTGTATGGTTTTAACTACTATGTTCGATAATAACCACAGACGATCGATTTACAGTCGATGCGTCGGCCAAATAGCCTGTCGTAGACATCACCTACTTTGCCGACGTTGATTTATACTAACTAAAGAAATTTTCTTACCCAAAAATCATGATTGTGACATTCACATAACTTAATCAATGATTAGTAATTAAACTTAATCATTTAATTATCATAAATTAGTCTAATCAAATACTAAAGATATTTAAGACAAAATCGTATTCTAATAAAGAAGCAAAAACTGTAAGCTTCACATTTTTACTGAGTATACTATATACCTTGTGTCTTTGAAAGTTCAACGGCTAAGAAATTGCCTCAAAACCCTCAGTTTTCAGTCTTGACCTCACACTCATAAAATATAAATTTTATCGACAAAGGCAGTTCTTGCTAAAAGCATGTCTATCTCCTGCCTCTATCAATAAGATTTGCTTATGTTTATATGGATATGAGCGCTGCTATTTTGTCAGCAATATGTCAGGATTATTTTGGCTCAAATAGCTCAAAGGAGTTTTTAAGAGCGTCTTTTTTCGGAAGTTGTGAGGATGAACAAAAAGCAGAGAGAATGGGGCAATGAGAAAACCGTATATTTACGGAGGTTTTCAGGTATTTAGACCAAGACTAAGACAAGGAGTAGGGAGTAGTGTAGTTCAATTACTTGAAAAGCGCTGTAAAAGCAGGGCAAGATTGCTGATCTGACTCTGCACTTTCTATCTTTCTACGATAGGCTGTCCTTTGTTTAAACTACGTGTCTCGACTAAATAAATTTAATTGCTCTGTCTCAAAGCAAAAGGGTATTTATTTTTCCCTCTGCCTCTTGGGTAAGAGACTTCTACTCAAAAGACCACAAAAATATAGACCTGTACACGGAACTTTGTCTAATGACACCGGATACGCTAATCACCCCAGAAAAAATTTTTCTGGATGGAAAAACTTTTATTCCTGCCGAACAATTACCGATCCCGGAGTGGCCTTGTGTTGTGGTTGAAAGATCGCAACCGACACTAACGGTTAAAGATGATGATTTATTTTTTGTGACAGATACTATCGGGAATATTTCTGGCTGTTCCCTCAATGATGGCAATCCCAGTATGGGACTGTTTTGTTGTGATACGAGATTTCTGAATCGTTTAGAGTTGCAAATTGAAGGGCGATCGCCTGTACTCCTCAGTAGTACTGCTGAAAAAGGGTTTTCACTCTCCGTTTTGTGTACCAACCCCAGAATTGACGAACGCCTAAAAGCCGAAACCGTAGGAATTCGTCGAGAAATCGTGCTGAATGGAGCATTATTTGAAGAAATAGAAGTATCTAACTACAGCACAACTACTGTCAATTTTGAACTAACCATCAGCTTTGATGCGGATTTTCTTGATTTATTTGAAGTCCGGGGCTATGACAGAGAAAAACGAGGTCGGCTTTTACGCCTAGTAGAACCGACGACTGAGGAAGGAACATCTTCTCACATCGATGGTGTTGCACCAGTACTTAAAGAGCCATCTCCCTATAAAGAAGAATCCTTAACACTCGCCTATCAAGGTTTGGATGGCTCAGTGATGGAATCCCGGATTCTATTCCAGCATCGGCAACCAGATTATTTTAAGGGTTACACTGCGGTTTGGCAGCTTGAGTTGGCTTCTCATGAAACTCGAAAGCTGGGCTACCGAGTGAATATGTTGAGAAACAACCAGTCCAGTTCAACTGTGAGCGCCGCCACCACATTAGGACAGGCAAAAGCTGCTGAGTGGATGGAGGAGCAACACTGGGTACAACAAATTACCCGCATTAGCTCAGATAAAAGTACTTTCAATCGAGTGATTGAGCGGGCTGAACAAGATATGTATTTGTTGCGCCAGTCTTTTGGGAAGCATAAGACTGTTTCTGCCGGAGTACCTTGGTTTTCAACATTATTTGGGCGAGATTCGCTGATTACAGCTTCCCAAAGCCTGATGTTAAACTCGCAAATCGCTAAGGAAACTCTGATATTACTGGCGACATACCAAGGTAAAATTGACGACGAATGGCGCGAAGAAGAACCAGGTAAGATTTTGCACGAGTTACGTTTGGGAGAAATGGCTCGTTGTGAAGAAATTCCCCATACACCTTACTACGGTACAGTTGATGCTACTCCCTTGTGGCTGATGCTCTATGCCGAACACTATGCTTGGACTTACGATAGAGAACTCCTAGAGCAACTTTGGCCCAATGCTCTAGCTGCAATGGAGTGGATTGATCGCAATACCAAAGAAACCAGCTACCTTAGCTACTTCCGTAGATCCAAACGCGGTCTTGTTAACCAAGGTTGGAAAGATTCCGGCGACTGTATTGTAGACCGCAAGGGAGAATTAGCCAACGGTCCAATTGCCCTTTGTGAGGTACAAGCTTACGTCTATGCTGCAAAAATACGTTTAGCAGAAATAGCTAGGATGAAGAAGCGGCTTGATTTGGCAGATCGTTGGCAAGAAGAGGCCAGAAATCTTAAGGTTCGTTTTAATCGAGATTTTTGGGTAGAAGATCAAGATTTCTGCGCCCTGGCTTTGGATGGAGATGGCAAGCCAGTAGATAGTATTACCTCAAATCCTGGTCATTGCCTGCATTTGGGACTCTTCACAGACGAAAAAGCTCATAGTGTAGCAGAACGATTGCGGGCACCAGATATGTTTAATGGTTGGGGTATTCGGACTCTAAGTAGTTTGTCACCCGCTTATAATCCGATGGGTTATCACATTGGTTCAGTTTGGCCCCATGATAACGCTCTGATTGCAATGGGATTGCGATCGCTCGGTCTTATCGATCAAGCCCTAGAAATATTTCAAGGTTTATTCGATATGACTCAGCAGCAACCCTATCAACGTCCTCCAGAACTTTTCTGCGGCTACGAACGGAACGGTGATAATGCCCCTGTACAGTATCCAGTTGCCTGTACTCCCCAAGCTTGGGCTACAGGTAGTATTTTTCAACTACTGCAAATGATGGTCAACTTAGTGCCTGACGCTCAAAATAACTGCTTGCGAATAATCGACCCTGCTTTGCCAGAATCGATTAATCGCTTGTCATTTTATAATTTACGAGTCGGCCCCACCATCCTCGATTTGGAATTCGAGCGTTCTGGAACTACGACTGCTTGTCGCGTTGCGAAAAAACGCGGCAATCTCCGTGTAGTTATTGAAGCTTAGGAAGAGAGTAGGGAGTAGGAAATTCACCACTCCCTATTTTATGATTGGTGCGTAGGCATAGCCCGTCGTAGACATCCCTCGGTGGCATAATGTCAAAATTGAGCCGCCACAGATAACTTTTGCATCAACTCCAGGGGTTTCCTTCAGTCCGTTTCAACCGAATTGCTAGCCTGCGGCATTACTCTTGCATTTCCCACATGAAATCAACCCCGTAAAAACAACCGAGATCGAGCAGCATACCCCTGGTTTCTTCGGCAGCTATTCTATAGTACTCTGAGATACACTGAAACATATACAAATATTCATCTACTTCCTCATCCCATAATGTTCTGTAAGCATCTGGATTCAGCACACAAGCTTCTTCATATCTCTTAGCAAACTCTTTTTCTGAAATTTGAAGCAGCGCTTCGGAGATTTGCTGAGTTTCTGAGGGAACAAGATATTTTACAGGACCGAAATCTTTGAAACTACCTTTTGTTCCTTCAATTGAGGTTCTGCCCATCACCGCATTGATTAGCAATCGGTTGTTTTCCTTTTTTCGGGCAACAATAAAAGGGATCTGACATTCTTCCCACGAAGATATATCCTCAGTTAGCAAGTAGTGAATCGCCTGCCAAGAATCAATCTCTAGTCTTCCAATTCTCCATTGCTCCTCAGCCATAAGAGCGTCCAGGTTATAATTAATTCCTTTTTTTTAAGTAGTTTTTTTAAGTAGGTAAGCAGATGTTGAACTGCTTCGGTTTTTAAAGCTTCTTTTGCATGAAGATACAAGTCCAACACATACAAATCTTGTTTCGCTATCTCTAAAAGAGGTGCGGATATTTGTTTGAAGTTTCCCTCTATTCCCATACCTTATCTGTAACAGTGTATTTCGTATGTCTGCTCAAATGAGATGTTATACAGTTATAATTCAGACCTACATCTTGATATGTGCTATAATATTGCCTTCTTAACTACTGACTGCGAACAGAGAATTTAAAACTACCGCCCAGTCGCTTCGCTGAGTGCTTCACGAATTATCTCATCACTCACTCCATGCCGTTTCAGACTGGCAATCAATGTAGAAACAGTATCACCCTCAAGTCGCTCAAGATCAGATCGGAGTCCTTGTCCGATGTAAGCGCGAACTAATGGCTGATAACCAGAAAACCCTAATAATGGTGCTACTCGCTTCAAATCCTCAATCACATCTTCGGGAATGCGAATTGTGATTGTCGTCATTGGACGACTTTTATCAAGTCGCTTTTTCAAGAATTCAGCTTTCATAGTATTCACGTTCCTTACGCGTTGCTTTCCAAGCCGAGATGATCCGAATCATGTCGTTTTCATGCTCAATGTAGACAACGTACAGAAGATTCCATCGTTTATCCAAGCCAATCACAGCATCCCGCTCCTCATCATTGCGGTTTGCATCAACCACCACTAGAAACTGATCGAAGCGAAGAAAGCTTCTACGGCTTGCTGAAATGTAATGCCGTCATGATTACTGAGATTAATCCAAGCTTTCTCCTCGTTCCAAAGGAAGGTGACACCATTAAGCATGAAAAATACATCCATACCTCATAGTCTAAACAAGATGTATTTACGTTGTCAATACGTTTTTTTGTAAAAGTTTACAATTACAATTCAAGACTGAATCTTGATGTGTGGCAGAACTTTGCAATGCTTACCTGTTTGTTGTCTTCCTCAACCCAATAAATAATACGATAGGTAGTTTAAGCACTATTACTTATTGACAAATTATCCATGATATTAAATGTCACTCATAGGGTTTGGGAGAATCTTCCAGAGTCAGATATTATCAACACCAAACTTATTGAAATGTAATTAATTTTTCATTTAGATTCAAAATTTTTAATGAGACTTTCTTTCATTAATTCAAATTTTGGTGTAGACTCATTTCTAAAGCTATTGAATAATATTCTCAATAGGGGATAAATGTAAAATGACAATTTCCACAAGTCCGCTGTCGGTGGAGCAAGACCTTACTGACTCGCCTTGGTGGGCAGGTAACGCCAGACTCACCAGCTTATCAGGGAAATTACTAGGCGCTCACGTCGCTCATTCTGGTCTGATCGTTTTCTGGGCCGGAGCTATGACTTTATTTGAGCTAGGCCATTTTAATCCAGCAGAACCGATGTACTTGCAAGGCTTAATTTTGCTACCTCATCTAGCTACTCAAGGTTGGGGTGTAGGTGCAAATGGTGCAGTCGTGGATACTTATCCCTACTTTGTAATTGGAGCTTTGCATCTAATTTCCTCAGCCTTTTTGGGTTTTGGAGGAATCTTTCATTCCCTGCGTGGCCCAGAAAAATTGGAAGGTAAAGTTCCTTTCTTTGGCTACGACTGGTCAGACACGGGTAAAATGACCACAATCCTTGGTATACATCTGGTTTTACTGGGTTGTGGTGCATTCTTGTTAGTCGCCAAAGCAATGTACTTTGGGGGTTTGTACGACCCAAATGTTGAAAATGTGCGGGTAATTACAAATCCAACATTAAACCCAGCTGTCATTTTTGGTTATCTATTTGGCGCAATTAGGAAGTTCTGGATTGCTGGGGTTGACAACCTAGAAGACGTGGTTGGCGGACACATTTGGGTTGGTGCAATATTGATTATTGGTGGACTTTTCCACATTGCGACAAAGCCCTTTACCTGGACGCATCCAATATTTGTTTGGTCTGGAGAAGCTTACCTCTCTTACAGTCTGGGTGCTTTGGCACTGATGGGTTTTATTGCAACTCTCTTTGTATCGGTAAACACGACTGTTTATCCTGAAGTTTTTTATGGACCGGCGCTAGTAGTTAGACAGAATATTGTGCCGTACTTTTCATCGCCTGACCCTGATCTTGTAACTGCTCGGACTTGGTTAGCTAATGCCCATTTTTGGTTAGCTTTCTTCTTTCTCCAAGGTCATATCTGGCACGCCTTGCGGGCACGTGGTTTCGATTTTCGTAAAGGTAGGGTGAGTCAGGAGGCGGTAATTCCGCAACCAATCAGCTAAATTCAATTTAATGCAATGTATTTGCAATTATCTTGAAGTAGAAGCTCAACAAAATTGCTAAAAATTCTCAAGGATTACTAGAAATGACAGCAGTAATAGAAGATAGTCCATATAAGCAACAGATACCTGATGTTGGTTGGTGGGCTGGCAACTTTCGTCTCACTAATTTATCGGGAAAATTACTAGGCGCTCATATTGCCCATTCTGCATTGATTTTGTTATGGGCTGGAGGGATGACGCTGTTTGAATTATCGCGTTTCAATCCGAATGAGCCAATGTATGAGCAAGGGTTAATCATACTGCCTCATCTAGCAACTTTAGGTTTGGGTGTCGGTGCTGGTGGGCAAGTTATTAGCACATATCCCTACTTTGTAATCAGTGTCTTGCATCTGATACCTTCAGTAATTCTGGCTGCTGGTGGTCTTTATCACTCTCTGCTGGGACCAGAGGTGTTACAAGATAATCCCACTTGGGCTGGATTTTTTGGCTATGACTGGGAAGATAAGGACAAGATGACAACCATCTTGGGCATTCACCTAACGCTTTTAGGTTTGGGTGCTTTGACTTTAGTTGCTAAGGCGGTGTTTTGGGGTGGACTGTTTGATCCTTGGGCTGCTGGCGGTGGAGATGTTAGGATAATCAATCACCCGACACTTAACCCATTCCGCATCTTTGGCTACCTATTTGGGGCTTGGGGACCAGAGGGATTAGCTGCTGTTGATAATTTGGAAGATGTTGTTGGCGGTCACATCTGGATTGGTTTGATCTTAATTGGCGGTGGTCTTTTCCACATCTTGACTAAGCCATTTGCTTGGGCACGCCGAATTTTGATTTACTCAGGGGAAGCGTATTTATCTTACAGCATTGGTGCTGTAGCATACATGGGCTTTTTAGCGGCATATTTTGCCTCAGTCAATAACACCGTCTATCCCGAAGTTTTTTATGGTCCAGTTAAAACTATAGAAACTTCTGCTGGTATAGTTTCTGCTCGTGGTTGGTTGGTAACTTTCCATTTTGTCCTAGCGCTGATGTTTCTGTTAGGTCACATTTGGCACGCTCTCCGCGCTCGGGCGATCGCAGGCGGATTTGATTTCAAAAATGGTGATATGGTTCAGCCTCCACGTGTGGAGCGCCAAAGGAGTAATCAAGTAACCGCAGTCAATTCTTCTGATCTGACGCTGAAGTTTCTCAAATACTTGCCAATTTATCGCCCTGGTATATCTGCTTTGTGGCGAGGATTAGAAATTGGCATGGCTCATGGTTACTGGCTAGTTGGCCCCTTTGCGACATTAGGTTCATTAGGTTTATTACGCAATTCTAATGTGGGCAGCTTGGTTGGTTTATTAGCCACAGGCAGTTTCATTATTATCTTGACAATTGGTTTTTCGCTTTATGGCACTACTAGCTACGAAAGACAACAAGAAGTCTATTCACGATCGGTTTCGGTTGCAACAGTTGCCAAAGTGCCACAGAGCATTAATACTGTCGCTGAATGGAGTCAATTTACTGAAGGCTTTTTGATTGGTGGCATTGGTGGAGCAATCTTCGCTTATCTGCTATTGACTAGTATTGCTTTATTCGGTGCGATCGCAATCAACTCGATTTAATTATCTAGTGATTTAGTACCCATGATGTAAAGACGTAGAATGCTACGTCTTTACAAGAAATTAGAGCCAGACTTAGATTGCTCGCTCTCGTCTCACTCTTTGTTTAAACGGCTATACCTGCCGAGCTATCCTGTACCTTTAATGGTTTGTGGTAGCACTGAGGATATCATCGTAGAACGCAAGGTTCTGCAAGGATGGCAACCTTATTTAATGGAAGGCGATTGATCGCTATTAGGAATGTCAACAAAAATAGCATTTTTTTTGCTTTTTTCAACCGACTCTTGTAGCAAAATAGATTTTTTTTGATTTCTGGCAATCTCCACATCACTTAGATTCAGTTTATTCAAGTCAAAAAGTTTAATCTATCTCCACGCATTCTTAACGCTCATTGCCTCAAGTTAATAATTAGATTATTTAGGCAATGACATATTGATTTATGTCTACCTACTGACTCAATTAATTTAGTTTCACTCAACACAAGCTAAATAATGTTTCATGCCTGCGGTTAAAAGCAGTTGACTGTGGGCACTTTTTTCTAATCTTTAGGAGGATGACTTATGCTGGCTACAATTTTTTGTGCTTCATTTGCTTGGGCCACTTTGATTTTCTTTATTTTGAGTATCTCGTTTACCTTAAAACAAGGAATAAATCATTTAAAAAAGCTACATCAAATTCCTTGTCATGCTTGTGCATATTTCACTAACGACCATCGCCTTAAGTGTACTGTACATCCAATGAAAGCTTGTTCTGAGGAAGCGTTTGGCTGTCTTGACTTTGAACCTCAAACGTCTTTCTGTAATGCTTGTCAAAAGGGTCGGCGAAAGCTTTGTTAAAATTTTTCAATTAGATAATTTCTAATCTGCAATACTCTAAATACTTATGAACAGACAATCTGATTGCTATCTGAACTATGTAATTTTCTATATCCTCGTAGTCTATATTATAGGCAATTTGAACCAGAGTATCTAGTATTTAATGCTAATCTTCAAGATTTTGCTCAACGAGTAAATTACATTTGCAGTCTTCAAACTAGTGGTAAACTTTCCCCTGAAGAGACTTACAAACAAATTCACATTCTCTGGAGACAGTTGAAAAATGCCAAAAAAGAATTGAAAATTCGTTAAATAAAAACAGTATTACCCTTAAGTCGCTCAGTATTATCTATGAGTCTTTGATTTCGATCTAAGCACTGACTAATGGCTGATAACCAGAAAATCATAACAAAAATGCTACTCGTTTTAAATCCTCAATCATATTTTCAAGAATGAAAATTGTATCCGCTTGCGATCGCAGTCCTTGCAACGATGAGTTAAATCGTCTACCAATTGAGTATTTTTAATAAAATGATGTAAAAAATCTATATTTACTAGGTTGATTGATATGGAAATAAATTTCTGCTGATAAAAGGGTTTAGGATGTAAAAACAACAATAATTTACACCCAAACTACTGACAGATGCGATTAATCGCGTCTCTACTCCTAATTTGTTATGCTTCTTCAGAATTCTCTCTTTTTTGTCCTGGGGATGCTTCGTAAAGTGCATCAAGATGTTGACGTGCATCTTCAACGTTAATTGAACGCATTACCAAAAGTGGCTCTTTAATTAAGTTGCCTGCATTATCTAATAACTCAGGATGGGGTGCGAACTGTTTCTTTGATGAATAATAACCATAGTTGCCTTGATTATTTATTGGCGAGGAATTTGTCGGGTAAGTTCGCTCCCGATCAAAACTGAACATAATCAGGTTACGAATTAAGTTGCCAACAGCTATAAATGCAAGGATTGTAAAAGCAAGAATGTAAAGCAGATGTAACATTGTATTTTCCTCCAGAACAGTAATTTTAAAACTTTATTTTGTAACGCTTTGTTTCGCCGATACTGTGACTTACAGTTAAGACGAGCATTCTGTGCACTTTTCACGCGCTTACATTTATATGGAGCTATTTGTCAACCGTTATCCCACTTAACGGTAGCATAGGATACATTCTTTTGTTAATCTAGATAATGTTAAGAAATTGTTAAGAATTTTCTACTATCTTTTTAACGACTAATTTACCATCTTGTGTAGACGCTTCTTTGGCTAGTCAAAAGATATCGCTAACTAGTCTATCGAAATTGAGTGCTTACGCTTCGCGTTCTTGACGACGAAAGCGCATTGCAACATTCCAGCATTCTGTTACTAATTCATGCCAAGGCATTAACGTTGCCATATCAACGCCGACTTGTTTATCAGTTGCATTAAATAACATCTTCGCCGTATTTAGTTCATCCTGTGCTTGCTTAACTCGTGAGAGCAAGTCAGATTGCTCTTGGTGACTCATAAATGATAGTTCCTCAGTTTCGAGTAAATGGCGCGATCGCATAAACCAATGCTGAAAATCTTCTAGCAGCGGATCTAAGAGCGTTTTCAGCAACTCTGTCCCTGGTAAATTTGAGTCTGGCATAAATAAGAGGAATATTTCAAACTTGCTTACTAATATTAACGTTATTTACGTTTCTTAACACTTTTTTTATTTCTCTCAGAAATTTCTGTTGTAAAATTTGTAACAAAGATTACAAAATTAATTATATAGTCTCGATATCCGGTTTGTACACTGCCTTTGGAGAGACGACTATAGGTATACATAACACCGAGTTGCAATTCATTAGATAATTTAGCGATCACTTACGGTGGGCGGTTACGCCATCGCAGGCAATCCTGAATTTCACACTTAAGTAAAAAAGCAAAAATTTATCTTTATCTTTGAATTGAAGAAGAATTCAGCACTCAGAATCAAAATAGTGGGGAATTCAAACCCGCCATCTAGAAACATTATTAAAGAAAATCTATTTAGCGGAGTCTTAAACCCCTTTATTTATTACACCAGTCAAATTCCAATTCATTCTGACTTCTGAATTCTGACTTCTGAATTCTTTCTTGATAAAGCTTAACTGGCAAAAACCAAAGTCGTTATAGTTGAATAAGCCTACAGATTTAGATACATCACCTTTTGTAATCACTTCGCCAACGGTTCAGCAGCCAATGTCGCTAAAATCATCGAATCAGTCCGAACACTCAGAACAAGTTGAAAAAATTTATTTACCCCGTACCAGCGAATCGGAGAACTTAAAAAAGATTCGCCACACTGCTTCCCATGTTATGGCAATGGCAGTACAAAAGCTGTTTCCCAAGGCACAAGTTACAATCGGCCCTTGGATTGAAAACGGTTTTTACTATGACTTCGATAATCCAGAACCATTTAGCGAAAATGATCTCAAAGCCATCAAGAAAGAGATGGCGAAGATTATCAATCGCAAGTTGCCAGTAATTCAAGAAGAAGTCAGCCGCGAAGAAGCCGAACGCCGGATTCAAGGAATTAATGAACCTTACAAGCTAGAAATTCTGGCAGATATCAAAAACGAACCAATTACGATTTACCACCTGGGGAATGAATGGTGGGATTTGTGTGCGGGGCCTCATCTGGAAAATACCAGTGAATTAAACCCGAAAGCAGTTGAACTAGAAAGCGTTGCTGGCGCTTATTGGCGTGGGGATGAAACCAAAGCCCAATTACAACGCATCTATGCCACCGCTTGGGAAAGCCCAGAACAACTCGCTGAATATAAGCGACGTAAAGAAGAAGCGCTGCGGCGAGATCACCGGAAACTGGGTAAGGAACTGGGATTATTTATATTTTCTGATCTAGTGGGGCCGGGTTTACCTTTGTGGACACCCAAAGGCACTCTGTTACGGAGTACTTTAGAAGACTTCCTCAAGCAAGAACAGGTAAAACGGGGTTATTTATCTGTAGTAACACCTCACATTGCCAGAGTAGATTTATTTAAAACCTCTGGACATTGGCAGAAATATAAAGAAGATATGTTCCCCTTAATGGCAGATGATCAGGAATCAGCTGCACAGGAACAGGGCTTCGTTATGAAGCCGATGAACTGCCCTTTCCATATCCAAATATATAAGAGTGAGTTACGCTCTTATCGGGAACTACCGATGCGACTGGCGGAATTTGGTACTGTTTACCGCTACGAACAATCAGGGGAATTGGGCGGTTTAACGCGGGTGCGCGGTTTTACTGTGGATGATTCTCACCTGTTTGTCACTCCAGAACAGCTAGATAGTGAATTCCTCAGTGTGGTGGATTTGATTTTGTCGGTGTTCAATAAGCTGCAACTGAAGAACTTTAAAGCTAGACTGAGTTTCCGCGATCCTGCTAGTGATAAGTACATCGGTTCTGATGAAGTTTGGGACAAAGCTGAAGGTGCAATTCGCCGTGCAGTTGAAACTTTGGGGATGGAACACTTTGAAGGGATTGGAGAAGCGGCTTTTTATGGGCCAAAACTTGACTTTATTTTTAGTGATGCCCTAGATCGAGAATGGCAATTAGGAACTGTGCAGGTTGATTACAATTTGCCAGAACGCTTTGAGTTGGAATACGTCGCCGAAGATGGTGTTCGCAAACGTCCAGTGATGATTCACCGTGCGCCTTTTGGTTCACTGGAACGGCTAATTGGAATATTAATTGAAGAATATGCGGGTGATTTTCCTTTGTGGTTAGCACCAGTGCAAGCTAGATTACTGCCGGTGGGTGATACACAGCTAGACTTTGCTAAAGATGTAGTTGCGAAAATGAGAGCGTTGGGCATCCGTGCAGAAGTTGATACCAGTGGCGATCGCTTGGGTAAACAGATTCGCAATGCAGAGAAAGAAAAAATACCCGTGATGGCGGTGGTGGGAGCTAAGGAAGTGGAAACCAATACCTTGAGTATCCGTACCCGCGCCTCTGGGGAATTGGGAGTTATCCTTGTCGATGAGGTGATGGATAAAATGAAGGATGCGATCGCTAAGTTCGAGAATTTCTAAAATCTAACCGCAGACGCACACTAATTATAATTGGTGTGCGTCTGCGGTTAGTGGGGCACTGAGCCTAATTATGATCCGATCGTCGCCTTGGTGGTAGGTTTTGGCAAAGGTGCGATGTCTACAACGAGCTTCTCTAGAAGACGCTACGTATAGCTTGCTTCTCGAAGGGTACACTTACGCAGCGTATTTAATATCAAAGACTTATTAATGGAGTTCAGAGGTAGATTCATCCAGTTCAAATACTCATTTTGATTTTAACTTTTTATAGGATTTGGAAGGTTAGAAAGTATCACAGACAACAAAACATTTCTCGATCGCCGCATTTAAGAAAACTTTTCGAGTTATTCAATACTGTTAGGATTAATTTAAAGACTTGTGGAATCTGCTTTTCCTAAACAGACTGGACTTGCATAAATTACTATCAACAATTTTTGACTCACATCATGAACCGCTTTACCTCTATTTTGCTCGCTGGCTTAATAGCATCTGCTTCAGCTTTGGCTATTTCTCCAAAAGCTGATGCTAATACACCAGTGAATTATCTTGCTGGGTTAGATAACTACGGCTATCAACACAACGATAATAGTAACTACGAACGTCAGAGTCGTCACCACAGAAATGATGATTATGACCGCCAGAACGACCTTCGCAACATTCGTGACAATAACGATCGCTATGAGCGCGATCATAACCGTCGGTATGAACGCGATCATAATCGTCGCTATGAGCGCGATCATAACCGTCGCTATGAGCGTGACAATAACCGCCGCTATGAACGCGAAAATAACCGCCGCTATGAGCGCGGAAATAACCTTCGCTACATTCTTGACAATAATCGCCGTTATGAGCGTGAAAATAATCGCCGCCATGAGCGCGATAATAACCTTCCCAACATTCGTGACAATAACCATCGCTATGAGCGAGATCGCAGCTGGGGTCGTGGTTAATCCTTTTGCCTATTTATTAAGCTTACGGCTATATATTCTCCAGCATGGACTTTTTTAGCATTAGCTGTAAGCATTTGGCTATCTAGCACATCTATATGTTCAGCTTCCCAACTTCTCTAAGAAGCTGGGAATTTTGTTATTCATGTTTGCTGATTTTGCAACTAGTGCGATCGCATGGCTCTTCTTTCCAAAATTGTAAATGTAATTTCTGATGGTGCGATCGCAATGTATTTCAGTTTTCATGTAAATAGCTGTAATATCAAAGACTCATTAATGGAGTTCAAAGGCTCATTAACGGAGTTCAAAGGCTCATTAATGGAGCTAAAATACTCATTTTAATTAAATCAAGAATTTCCCCTAAGACTAAGCGCTGATTCTCCGTCTGCTTACTCGACGGGTAGGAGAATTACCTCAAGAAGTGCTAGACCGTATTAAAACTCTCTCTTTAGCACAATTAGAAAATCTCAGTGAAGCATTGTTAGATTTTCAGACAATCGCGGATTTAGAAACCTGGTTTAGTACATTAGACATAAGAGTGAAAATGACGTAGATACAATTTATGAATTATACTTACCAAGGATTTCGGGCAACGCATAATTAATTTCACTCCTATGTCTATTAGATGAATTTTTCCATTTGAGCCAATGTGTGATGGCGCTAAGGGAAAAAATAGTTTCAGAAGAACGAAAGCGAGTTGAGCTTGTCAGATTGTCACATTAAAGCTCAATTAACTTGAAGCCCCAAGGTTTGAGAGCTGCTAAAGCTATTTCTTCATTTACACCCTCGTAAGCCTCCCATTCCAAGGGATGCTCTTTAGGATGTCCGTCGCCAACATTACCTGCAACTTTGATGATCGGACAGTTGGCGATGCGATCGCGCTCCAGCCCTTTTGGAATTGCTAGTTGGATTTTGTGCCCGATAAACTTTGCTGTACTATCATTAGCTACAGATTCACGGATTAAACAAATATTACCAGCAGTGCCCCAAGTCGTTTGGTAGATATGGAGGAACGATATATAAGTTGCTGGTTTGATGGATTTTTTTAGAACGTGCATTATCTGTAATCCTTATACTATGAGTCAAAAATCATAAATCATACAAGTATTTTCTATCACGTTCGTAGGGAAGAATGTTCTTAACTCACATTTTGTATCTAGCCCAGGCGATTATAAACCGCCTGGTGGAAGATGTGAAGCTCAAAAGACGATAATTGCCCACATACTAACTCCCAAAGCGATCGCTGCTAGGTGTTGCCAAAAAAGCGATCGCACTGGTTGCTTGGCAATTTTTTGTGTTAAGAACATAGTTATCAACACTGAAAAAATTATGGTTGTACCTTGTAAAAAAGCAATCACAGCAGGGTGAGCAACCAATATTGGTAATTGTTCGCCACTCAAACCAAGAGTAGCAAAAGTCACTGGTAAAATCTGCCCACCTTCGCCTAAGCCCAAACGTAGATAGTGAGCCAAATTTCCCCCCAACACCAATGGTAGGTAGCCATAGGCAAGTTCTATAAACGATCGTAGCTTACGGTTAAAGTTGAACACTTGCAGCAAGCCATAAGCTGCAAAGGTAAAAATCGCTGGGATAATTAACACTAGCAGCGATAATCCCAAGTGCTGCCAAAAATCAGTTAAATCCAGTTGTAAGCCCAACCAAGATTGCAATTCTGGCAAGCGATGCAGATATATGCCACCCAACAGCAAAAACAATAATGCTACTTCATAGCTGCGGGGTACATGAGTTGTCCACAGTTCAATACCGGGGGGACGCAAGTTGAACTCAACGGAGCGATGGGGACAGGCTTTGAGGCAAGTCATGCACAGTACGCAATCTCGGTTATCTTCTAACTGGGCTGGGTGTGAGTATAAAGGACATCCATTGGTTTCTAGCCCTTCGCCTTTTTGCGGCCCACCTTTATAACACTGATAAGTGGTGCAGCTGGCAGAACATATCCCTTGCTGTGCCCGGAGTTCCGTCATTGAGAGTTTGGCGAATAAACCATTCATCCCGCCAATGGGGCAGAGATAACGACACCAAAACCGTCGTTCAAAAATAGCCGAGAAAATCATCGCCCCAGCAGTAATTAACAGCAGTAAACAAGCGCTGAGGTAAGCTGTATTTTCTAAATGCCAGAGTTCTTCCCATAAAAAAATTAGGGTAAATAACCCAAACATGAACCATCCGCCCCATTTTTCAGCTTGTTCTCTCGGCCAGCGCTTGAGTTTTCGAGGCCACAGCCATAAAGAGAGCTTTTGGGTGATTTCTCCATAAATCATGAAGGGACAAACAGAACACCAGATACGACCCAAAAAGGGAAAGAGAAATAAGAAGAAAGGCCACCACCAAGCCCAAAATAGATTTAAGACGAAATTGCGATCGCGGGTTTGCGGCCCGATAAATAAGACTGCAACAGTAATCGCAAAAGCCGTTGCAGTCAAACCATAATTAATGCGATCGGGCCACCAGTCACTACGTAAAAACCGCCGTAAACGAGGAGAGGCATTTAACAAATTCACCCGAAATCGTTTTTTCTTAGTTTCGGCTGGCCAGAAAATTTCTTCTGTTAATTCATTCGCATCCTCAGCTTGCACGATCGCTCTTTCTACCAAATTTTTCAATTCCCTGAGATTGCCAGGAAAATCATAAGATTGGAGGCGACGCAAAGCTTCTGGGGTAATGTGCGGTTTAGAAATACCTCTAGAGCGAGTGTAAAGATTGGTATAATATTCAACTTGTGTCTGAATATCAGTTTTCCGCACCCGTAGCGGTGGTACTTTAATAACGTGACCAACAGAACGTTCAACTGTTGGCTGAGTCTTTTCTGAAACAATCAGAATTCTGGCTTGACTGGGACGAGGTTGGGCGGCTGAATCTTCAGAACGATTAATGGGGGTATATTTACCAGTTTTGAGCAATTCCGTCACAGCAGGTAATAATTCTTCGGGCAATTCTTGGATGTTGTTAAGAACTAAAGTGCCTTCCCCTAACCATTCCAACAGTCCTGGTTTGCCGCCAGCACGACCAAATAAATCTGCACCGCTAGTTTGGAGAATACCACAATTTACTTTAATAATTGGTTCTCGCCGTTTGGGAGAACCAAAGTGGATTAGGGCTGCTATATTGTCTTTTTCTAACCCTGGTTCTCCAAAAATATCCACTGATTTACGGTCAGCAGTCGCTCCTCGAATTTGCTCCCGCAGCCGCACAGCATAGCGACTTGTACCGACAATTCCCCGTTGCGCCTTGGTGACTAAATATGGCCGCAAGGCAATAGAACGTTCTTGTTCATAGCCAAGTGCAGATGTTACCTGAGCTAATTCTTGAGCCAATTGACGCGAAAAAGCCTGAGCAATTTCGGGGTATTGGTTGACTAATTCCCGAAATTTAGCAGCAGGTATAACCCATAAGCGACATTCGGTTACTGTAGTAATTGTGAATGCAGTTAATTCTTCCAACAGTAATTCTTTGAGTTCAATCACTGCACCAGGGAGAAAGCCACAAGCTAAAGCTGGGTTGCTTTGCTCGGTAGTATTGCTTTCTAGTTGACCTTCTACAAGAATATAAAGGGCTTCTGGAGAATTGCCTTCGCTAACTAAGTCAGTTTCGGCACTCACTACTTGTTCTTCAATTACTTGAGCGATCGCATTTAACACTTCAGGTGAGAGTATTCCTAAACTCGTCCGTTCTTGTAGCCATATAACCGTTTCTGGAGATGTCATATTTAGTTCTCCCTGTAGGCTGCTGTATAACAAGAATTATCGCTGAAAGGGTATGTTATACCAATTCAAAATTCACGCATTCAAAATTCACACATTAAGAATCTAGACAGGACAAGGTTTTGGAGATGTGTATCTCTCACATTCTTTTTTCAAATTGGTATCAAAATATCTATAGCAATCCGAATGAGTTATGAACAAAAAGATCCCCGACTTATTGAATAAGTCGGGGATCTGAGCCTCTTGGTGTTTGCGACTCAAATAAGATTGCTATATTTGTCTTTTTAGTGAACAATAATATTCCTTGCCCAAGCAGACTTTATTTAAGTCCACCAAAAAGTGAATGGGCAAACAACGCGGCTTGAGTGCGATCGCGCAAACTCAACCGACTGAGAATATTGGTAACATAATTCTTAACAGTGTTTTCTGAAAGAAACAGCGATTCAGCAATTTCCCGGTTATTGGCTCCACAAGCAATCAACCGCAATACATCTAATTCTCTAGGTGTGAGTTGGGCCAATTCTGGAGGGGGTTGCACAGACGGTACAGGTGCAGCAATCGGCGTGAGTGCTTTCTCAAACAATCCCGGGCCGAGTAGGGTTTGTCCCTTGTAGACGGATAGAATTGCCAACATTAATTCATCTGGTTCGGTGTCCTTGAGCAAATAGCCCTTAGCACCCAGCCGCATCGCCTGGAAAACATACTCATCATCATCGAAGGTGGTGAGGACAAGAACCTTAATGTCAGGATATTGTTGAGCGATCGCTTTTGTAGTGGCAACTCCATCCATCACAGGCATCCGAATATCCATTAGCACAATATCGGGTTTTAGTGCGGCAATCTGTTCAAGTGCCCGTTGCCCATTCTCCGCCTCACCGATTACCTGCATCTCTGCATTCGACTCAAGCATACTCTTAAGTCCCTGGCGAATAAGATGCTGATCGTCAACTAATAAAATCCGAATCATAAATATTGGTTTACAGCAATTTTTAGGTATTTAAACGACATTGGGATAAGGCAGAAGGCAGAAGGTTTTAGCCTGATTCATTTTTGCTAAGATAGTTTGGCTTTATTCTGCCGACCTACTTAACAAAAGCTTTGAGAGTGGCAAAGAAACAGAAATACAACAACCTGTTCCTAGTTGACTGTGGAGATTTAATTGACCGCCTAGTGCAACCGACCGTTCTCGCATCCCTTGTAGTCCAAAGCCGGTTGTATTTTGAGTAGGGTTAAACCCTTTTCCATTGTCTTCGATTGACAGATGAATCATCCCAGCGTGAGCCAGAAGTTTAACAGTGACACTCGTAGCCTCGGCGTGTTTACAAATATTTGTCAGCGATTCTTGCACAATCCGGTAAAGGGCTGTGTTTACTTCTGTTGGTAAAGTGTCGAGTACATTAATTTGACAGGAAGGTTCAATACCAGTGGTTTGTTGAAAATCTATCAACAGCTTTTCAATAGCTGATTTGAGAGATTGCCCTTGCAAAGGATTTGAACGCAAAACCGAAAGCGATCGCCGAATTTCTAACAGCGCCTCAGCCCCCAGTTCTTTTGCCTGTTTGATAAATGTCAATGCTTTGTCATTATTTGATTGCCAAAACAAGAGAGTATTATTAATCTGAATGGTTTGGGCGGCGAGAGTGTGTCCTAACCCATCATGAATTTCGCGGGCAATTCGGTTGCGTTCCTGCAAGGTTGCCTGATCTTCAATCCGTAGCGCATACTGACACAGTTGTTGATTGGTAATCTCTAATTGCTGATGAGCAATTTCTAACTGCTCTCGACTTTGGCGTTCTGCAAGCAGGGCATTAATTAACAATAAAGCGAATATTAACGTTAAGCTAAACAATAATATATTACTTAATCGCCAATCCCAGGACATGGCAATCAGCTTATCTGGCATAAAATTCTCAGGTACAATCGGTCTTGATAAAAGCAGTGTTCCATAAACAAGCAAAGATAAAATCAAGACAGCTAACTGTCCCGATCGCTTAAATATGAGACAACTCCGCATCACCAGTACCAGACATAGCAGGAAAACCGAGCGAGTCGATAAAGTATGTTGAGTTGCTGGTAGCAAAATTAAACCGAATTCCAGGGCTGTATAAATTAATTTGCTTTCCAACTTCACCATTGGTAGCCTCAAACCCATCAAGCTGAAAGTGGCGATCGCCAGAACTCCTAGCGGCAAAGACCAGGACAACTGAAACGGCAGCAGAACTTCCATAAACACTGCCGTGGCTAATAACAGCCACTCTAGGTAAAGCAACAGACGGAAAGATGGGTAGGTCAAGCTAACCATAGAACTGTTCCAACTCAATGGTCTTTGTAACAAAACCATAGGTATTTTCACTATTTTAGATGGGAATATTGGACTGGGGACTGGGGATTAGGGACTAGGGACTGGGGATTGGGAAGATTTGAATCGGAATTCAGACCCCAACCAAATCTTACTCATAATTTCTTCCCCAGTACCCAGTACCCAGTCCCTAGTACCTAGTACCCATTCCTCTATATAACGAATCTGTCTCTAGTATTGGTAGAGCCGTTCCGACTAATTAATTATTTCTAGATTAGGAAAAAAGTCACAATAAATTGAGTACTTTTTTACTGGTCAGGTTAGGAATTCTAGCTCATGTGCAAACTTCATTTGAACTTTTAAGATTAGCTGGTGTGAGTAAAGCAGCAACTTTTTAAACATCTTCTCACCGAAATTGAGTTAAAACAGTCCGATTACACACAGCAAAAACCAGAGAAGTAAATGATTAGAAAACAGATAATTTTACCAACCCTACTCTTTGCAACTATCTTAATTGCAGGAATTACAGGTTGCAGCAGTTCTAAATCTCCAGATGTCTCTCAAGGGAATGATTCTGGCACAAAGGTATCTGATACTTCTACGACGAACTCTCCAGCAGCAAATACGCCAGAACGCGCTCACAAACGCGAAGAAATTCGCAAGCAAGTTGAGGCAGTTCTCACCCCCGATCAGGTAAAGGAATTGTCAACAAAATTACAACAAGGCGAGAAAATGCGTAAAGCAGTGTTCAGTCTAAATCTTACTGCTGAACAAAAGACTAAAATTCAGGATATATTTAAGACTGCTTATCCCCATCGCAAAGGAAAATCTCAAGATAATTCTTAGCAGTTTTATCGAAATAGAATTCAGAAGTAATTATCTGTTACTGAGGTATTCAACCTTTCATTGATGGGATTCTGAATTCTGGATTATTCTTCAATAATTAAAGTATGTTTAAACAAAAATTGCTCGTCAAGATAGAATTGGCTGTTATAACAGCAATCCTTGTAGGAACTAGTTTATACACTTCCAAAGCTATAGGTAAACCACAACCTAGCTCTCAAAAACTGGTGGATGAGGTATGGCAAATCCTAAATAAAAATTATGTTGATGTCAGCTTTAACCATCAAGACTGGCAAGCAGTTCGCCAGCAATATATTAGCCGTTCCTATAGTTCCAAAAAACAGGCTTATGGAGCGATTCAAGAAATGGTGGCAAAATTAGGCGATCGCTATACCGAGTTTTTTGACCCCCAAGAATTTAAAGCCCTAAATAACGATATTTCTGGCAATCTCAGTGGTGTAGGGCTGGAACTGGCAGAGAATCAAAAAACTAAAGCCTTAACCGTTGTCGCCCCAATTCAAGGAACTCCTGCTTTTAAAGCGGGTATTTTGCCGGACGATGTAATTGTCCAAATTGACGGTCAAAAAACTCAGGGGATGAAAATTGAGGATGCGGTGAAGCGGATTCTCGGCCCGGTGGGAACCAAGGTAGTACTCACAATTCAACGCGGTAGCCAATTGCAAACTTTCAAGCTTACTCGCGCCAATATTGCTATCCATCCTGTAACTTACAACACGCAAACAACAGCAGCCGGTAAGATTGGTTATATTCGTTTGCCAGAGTTTACGCAAAGTGCCCCCGCCGAGATGCATCAGGCAATTCAAGCATTAGAAAAACAACAGGTGCAGGGTTACGTTTTAGATTTGCGTTCCGATCCAGGTGGACTGCTGGATGCAAGTTTGCAAATTGCCAGTATGTGGTTGAAGCAAGGGGCGATCGTGTCTTTGGTAAATCGAGACCAAGTTAAAGAAAGTTACAATGCGTCGGGACATCCTCTTACCGACAAACCTTTAGTGATACTGGTTGATAAGGGATCTGCTAGCGCCAGCGAAATTCTTTCGGGAGCGCTGCAAGATGATAATCGCGCCACCTTAGTAGGGACTCGCACTTTTGGTAAAGGTTTAGTTCAAGCCGTAGAGCCATTAGAAGATGGTTCCGGGCTGAAATTAACGATCGCCAAATACTACACACCGAAAGGTCGAGATATCAATCATGTTGGCATTGCCCCAGATATTAACGTGGCATTAACCGAAGCACAACAAAAAGCTTTAGTGCAAAACCAAACCGTAGGAACATTAGCCGATCCTCAGTATGCTAGCGCTGTTGCTGACCTGAGTAAATTGATTCAGTCTGGGGCCAATCATCTGAGTTTGCAAGGTGGGAAATAAGTACTATGGTCAAACAGTTATCGTAATTCGTAATTGAATTATAATTACAACTTTGAATTAATTGAATCACGAATTATTCTGTTAGGAACTGTAGTTTTCTATCATGCCAACCCGCAAAGCCCAACGACTTGAAATTTGTGAACCAGTTCCAGGTCTGCAAATCCTGGTGCAACTTAGTAACACTCCTTTAGTACGGACAGTCATAGCTATTGTTACGCACCATCAGCTAGCGATCGTTGGGTTTGTATTTGTTACCACCTTGGTTTTTTCGATCCGCGAAAACGCCCCTTGGCTGACAGTACCTAAACAGGTAGCGATTGAATTCTTTTCTGCTGTATCCCAGTCTCTAGCTGCTTTATTAGGGGTATTAATTGTTTTCCTTACCTTTACTAGTCAGTTGATCGCTCAAAGGAGGTATGAGGACTACTATACACTTCAGATTCAGATTGACCAACTTATTCGTCTAACTCAGTCTCTTCCCCCGGAACTCAGTAATTTTGATAAAACTCTGATCGCACTGATTAACTATTTAGTTCCTTTGCATTTAAAGGATTTACCAGTCTGGTCAACTGGCTCTCAGGTGCTACCTTGGGACGAACTTTTAGATAATTTCAAGAATGAATATGAATTGACGCAAGTGCAGCAACAATACTCTTTAGCTACCCATCTGCACCAACAACAAATTTTATTGGTCATCAATAACATGGAGGAAATTCTGGAAAGATTTTCCAGGCTTTACAATCGCATCCTAGAGATGAGCCGTTTCATTCTCGCAATTGTCAAGTTGTCCTTTCTCCTGGGAGTTTCTCTTGTCTTTTTGCTGTTATTTGGCATTATCGATTTGCAAAGGAAGCTTCCCGATCTCAGCCTACCTGTAATTGTTTCTCTAGCAGTTTGGGTATTGATTGCTCTTTTGGAGTTAGTACTTGATACCTGGTTTTTATATAAAAATATCTATGGCTCGTCGAGTCACTATCTGCATTTCTTCCCAAATAAAAAATATCCTAATTAATAGGTAGCTAATTCACCATGAGTAACTTAACATTCTTAGACACCAAATCTAGTAATACAAGCAAAGCATCTCAATTTACAACTGATACAGTACGTGCTTATCTTCAAGAAATCGGGCGAATACCTCTATTAACCCAGGAGCAAGAAGTTTTTTTGCCTAACAAGGACGAGCAATTACATTACCCATTCATATCAATGAAAAATTAAACAAAATTAAGCGCGTTTAGCGAGAGTTATCCCAACAGATGGGTCGCATTCCTACCACTACGGAAATTGCTCATGCACTTTCTTTAGAGCCTAGCCAAATTCGAGAATTTATACTTTTGGCTCGTCAACCTATCTCTTTAGATATTCGATTCGGCTCAGAAAAAGATGTAAATTTAGAAGATATAATCGAAGATTATAAATATTTTAAAAATAGTTATAAAGCTGAACAATCTCTTAATCAGTACGTTGAAAGCTTGTTGTCAAGCTTGTCTAGACAACAATAAATATTAAAATTACACTTTGGTTTGATAGATGGAAATGAACTTTCTTTAGAACAAATTTATCAGCGCATGGGTATTAGTCGTAAACGAGTTAGACAGATAGAAAAACAAGCTCTCCAACTTTTATATGGACAGCTAGCTAAAAAATCATCAATACTAGTAAAAAACAAAGTATTTAAAAAAATTATTTATTTCATTTGGAATTGACAAAATTATCATTATTTAACAAGGTATGTCGAGCAAACCGGAAAAAATTAATTATTCAAATATGCCTTTTCAAATGAAATTAGTATCAGTTAGAGTTGAAGTATAAAAGATTTTACGGTTTTTAATTAACTAAAATGCATTGGGGGTTCTGATGAACCATGATATTTCTAACGATTTGACCGAGAATAGTATAAAACCAGAGCTACAGCGATCGCCAAAAAAGAAAAAGATTCGTTTGATATTTTTGGGAATGATATTGCTGGCTGGGTTGGGTTTTTTGGGTATTTATACAGGTGCAGCTAAATCAGACAAAGCTGAAAAATCTGGGCGTAATAAACAGCAAGTGACACCTGTAACTGTGGCAATGGTGACACAAAAAACGGTTCCGATACAATTGCAGGCGATCGGTAATGTGCAATCGGGGTCTACAGTATCGATTACGCCTCAAGCTAGCGGACGGATCATTGGAGTTTATTTTAAGAAAGGTCAAGATGTGAAAAAGGGGCAACTTTTATTTACCTTGGATGACCGATCGCAAACTGCTGCGATCCAGCAAGCTCAAGGAACTGTAGCAAAAGACCAAGCCTCTGTACAACAAGCTAGAGCTACATTAGCTAGAGACTTGGGTCAGGTAGACCAAGCCAGAGCGACTTTAATCAAAGACCAAGCCTTGGTACGACAAGCCCAAGCGAATTTGGCTAAGGATCAAGCGCAAGCACAATTTGCTCAAGGACAGAGCGATCGCTATAGTGCATTGTATAAGAAAGGCGCAATTAGTTTAGATCAAGCACAGCAATACGTTTCTAACAGCAAATCGGCAACAGCGACACTACAAGCAGATCGAGAAGCGATCGCAAATGCTCAGGCTGTTTTGAAAAGCGATCGAGTGGCGCTGACTAATGCCGGAGCAGTTGTCAAGGGCGATCAAGCTGCGATCGCAAATGCTCAGGCTGTTGTCGTTTCAGACCAGGGAGCATTAGACAATGCCAAAGTGCAATTGTCTTACGCCAAAATTTATGCCCCAATTGATGGTCGCGCGGGGAATGTTTCGGTGACTCAGGGGAATGTGGTGCAAGCCAACAGCAGTGCTTCGCTGACTCAGGGGAACGCCTTAGAAAGCAACAGTACGTCTGGTACGACTAGCAGCACAACTTCACTTGTTACTATCACCCAAATTCGCCCGATTGAAGTTGCTTTTTCCATTCCCGAAACAAATCTAGCCCAGGTGCAAAAGTATATGCACGATGGCAAGCTGAAGGTAGATGTCACATTCCCCAATAGTCAAGGTCATCCGACACCAGGTGTTTTGACATCTGTCAATAATACGGTTGATAACACTACGGGAACAATTCAACTGATTGGCCAATTTGACAACGTTCAGGGAGATTTGTTTCCCGGTCAATTTGTGAACGCAACGCTAACGCTGACCGAAGAACCGAATGCAACAGTTGTTCCCTCCCAAGCCGTGCAGAATGGCCCCGATGGACAGTTTGTCTTTGTAGTTAAGCCAGACATGACAGTACAAAACGTCCCAGTTACAGTTAGCAGCACCATTGATGGACTAGATGTAATTCAGAAAGGGCCGCAACCAGGCGATAAAATTGTTACCGACGGTCAAGCGAATCTCGTTTCGGGTAGCAAAATCCGCATCAAAACGGCTGGCAATGATTCAAATGCAGGTGAAAATTCCTCGAAATCAAGAAGAGGCAGGGGGGTAAGAGGTAGAGAGCAGGGGGGAGGTGAATCATGAACCTTTCAGAACCATTTATCCGCCGCCCAATCATGACAACTTTGGTGATGGCGGCGATTTTAATCTTCGGTTTCATGAGTTATCGCTTGCTGCCAATTAGCGATTTACCAAGTGTGGATTATCCCACAATTCAGGTAAGTGCCGCCCGACCGGGAGCCAGCCCCGAAACGATGGCAGCATCGGTTGCCCGTCCTTTAGAAAAGCAATTTTCCAGTATTGCTGGACTCGATTCGCTTAACTCAACTAGCACTCTGGGACAGACTCAAATTACCCTGCAATTTAACCTGAGTCGGAATATTGATGACGCAGCGCAGGATGTGCAAGCCGCAATATCGGGAGCATCGGGGCAAATTGCTGACGATTTACCCAATCCTCCGACTTACAGTAAGGTTAACCCCGCAGATCAACCGATTCTCTACCTTTACCTAGACTCTCCTACACTGCCCCTTTCCCAGGTAGATAATTATGCTGAGACTTATCTGGCGCAAAAGCTATCTACAATCAATGGGGTGGCACAGGTAGCCGTCTATGGTTCCCAAAAGTATGCGGCTAGAATTCAACTCGATCCGCAGCAATTGGCAACGCGGCAAATTGGGCTAGATCAGGTAGCGACGGCGATTCAAGAGGGTAACGTCAATTTACCCACCGGCAGTCTTTCGGGAAATCATAAGAATTTTACAGTCCAAACTAACGGGCAACTTGAAGATGCGGCTGCTTATCGCCAGTTGATTGTGTCTTATAAAGATGGAATGCCCATCTATCTCAATCAACTGGGTCGGATTATTGACAGTGTAGAAAATGACAAGATAGCAAGCTGGTATAACAATACCCGTGCGATTATTCTCACCATTCAAAGACAGCCCGGAACCAATACGGTACAAGTCGTAGACACGATCAAGAAATTACTTCCGAATTTGAGCGACCAGATTCCAAAATCCGTGGAAATTGGGATTCTCTATGATGCGTCTCAGTCAATTCGGGATTCAGTGGATGATGTCAGATTTACGTTGATTCTGACGATCGCTCTAGTTATCTTAGTAATTTTCCTGTTTTTGCGGAACCTCTCAGCGACGGTGATTCCTAGTTTGGCGTTACCCGTTTCGCTGATTGGAACGTTTGCCGTGATGTATTTGCTGCACTACTCACTAGATAATCTGTCACTGATGGCGTTAACCCTTTCCGTGGGCTTCGTCGTGGATGATGCGATCGTCATGCTAGAGAATATCGTCCGTCATATCGAAATGGGGGAACGTCCCTTAGAAGCGGCGTTAAATGGGTCGAGAGAAATTGGTTTCACAATTTTATCGATGACCCTTTCTTTGGTTGCAGTCTTCATCCCCATGTTGTTCATGAGTGAAGTGCTGGGACGATTATTTCATGAATTTGCTGTAACGATCGCAGTTGCAATTCTCGTATCTGGTTTTGTGTCTTTGACTTTGACTCCGATGTTGTGCAGTCGTTTTCTGCGTCCTGTAGATCACGCTAATCAAAGTCGGTTATATCAAGCTTCCGAATATGTATTCGATCGCTTGCTGGGTCTGTACGATTGGAGTTTGAAAAAAGTCTTAAAATATCACTTTACGACGATGATTTTATCTGTCGTTTTATTGGCGGTGACAGTTGGGTTGTTGGTGGTGGTTCCCAAAGGCTTTATTCCTAGCGAAGATACCGGACAAATTACAGGCATTACCCAAGCAGCCCAGGATGCATCCTTTGATAATCTTGTCCAGCATCAGCAGACAGTTGCTAACCTAATCCGCCAAGACCCGAACGTAGATGCAGTCAACTCCAATATTGGGGCGGGAGCGAGTGCTAGTGGCAGTGGGGCAGCAGTTGCAGCCAATTCCGGGAGTTTATTTATTCGGTTAAAACCGCGATCGCAGCGCCAGCTTGGTGCTGACGAAATCGTGCAAAATTTGCGAACCAAACTCGCCACTGTTCCAGGCATCCAAGTATTCTTACAAAATCCCCCAGCGATTCCCATTGGCGCTCAACAAAGCACAGGACTTTATCAAGTTGCACTTCAGAGTTCTGATGTCAAACCCTTACAAGAATATGTTCCCCAACTTGTTCTTAAGATGAAGGAAATGACAGAACTCCAGGATGTCAACAGCGATTTACAATTTGCTTCCCAGATTCAAATTGACATTGACCGCGATAAAGCCTCAACTTATGGGATTACCGCCGAGCAGATCGAAAATACCCTGAGAAATGCCTACGGTTCCTACCAAGTGTCAACCATCTATGCAGCGACCAATGAGTATCAGGTGATTTTGGAATTAGCACCCCAGTTTCAGCAAGATATCAACGCTCTGTTGACTTTATACATTAACTCCAGCACCGGAGTAGCAGTTCCTCTGAATACATTCGCCAAACTATCTCAGGGAGTCAGTCCGTTAATGGTCAATCATAACGGTCGGATGAACGCCGCTACTATTTCCTTTAACCTCGCTCCCGGTGTTTCCTTGGGAAATGCCAACCAAGAGATTGAAAAACTGATCGAGCAGGTAATTCCTGCCAGCATTAGTACCAGCTTTCAGGGCGCAAGCCAGGTATTTCAAAGTTCACTGCCGAGTTTGGGTTTATTATTAGCGATCGCCATCTTAGTAATTTATCTGATTTTGGGCGTTCTCTATGAGGATTTCATTCACCCAATTACGATTCTTTCCGGTTTGCCTTCAGCAGGTTTTGGGGCATTGTTAACCCTGATATTATTCCATGTCGAACTGAATGTTTATTCCTTCATCGGCATAATTCTTTTAGTGGGCATTGTCAAGAAAAACGGGATCATGATGGTGGACTTTGCAATCATTGCCCAGCGAGAAGAATTGAAAAAACCTTCTGAAGCAATTTATCAAGCCTGCTTGGTGCGCTTCCGCCCAATTATGATGACGACGATGGCAGCATTAATGGGAACCTTACCGATAGCGATCGGATTTGGCGCTGGTTCGGAATCCCGCCGTCCTCTAGGTATTGCAGTTGTCGGCGGACTGGTGTTTTCTCAAATATTGACTTTATATTTAACACCCGTGTTCTATATCTACATGGAATCATGGCGGAAAAAGCTCAGTCAAGTTAAATTCCGGCGGGTATTTTCATTTTCAGATGAGCGATCGTGATGTTTAACAAGTAACACCAATCTTTCACATATACTCGATTTAACATTAATTATCAAAAAGAAGTCTACAGCTTCAAATAATTCGTAATTACGAAATAGCACCACACTAAAATTTAGATACTAGCATTTTGGAAATAATTAGACTATGACTTTAGCAATAGAACAAGAAAATCCTCCCTTAAGTGAAGATGCAACAGGTGCAATTCGGGTAGGTAATACAAGGGTTTTGCTAGAACTAGTGATTCGTAACTTTCAAGATGGTGCGTCCCCTGAATCTATTATTGGACGATACTCATCCTTATCATTATCTGATGTATACCTGACAATTGGCTACTATCTTCGACATCGAGATGCTGTCGAATTATACCTCGAACAACGCGAACAATTAGCTGAATCTGTTCATCAACGTCTATCAAATGTTCAACCTGATTTGAGCCTAATTCGCTCTCGCTTATTAGCCCAGCAATAATTTTAAAAAATGTCAATGCTGAAGTTATTGAGCGATGAGAATTTCAATGGCGATATCGTGCGAGGACTATTTCTGCGTCAACCGAATCTTGACTTACTTCGCGTTCAGGATGTTGGTTTGCAGAAAGTCGATGACCCAGCAATCTTAAATTGGGCAGCAGAAAGCGATCGCATAATCCTCACTCACGATCGGGCAACGATGCCAGATTTCGCTTACGAACGATTGTTAAAGGGAGAGCAAATGTTGGGTTTGTTCGTAGTCAATGATCGGATGCCAATTAGACAGGCAATTGACGAATTAGTGCTGCTGGTTAATTACAGCGATCAGTCGGAGTGGAATGGGATTGTTTTATATTTACCCTTATGAAATATAAAGCTAAAACAATACAGACTGAGCGATTTCATTGCACATACCAATAATATTTCTGGGAGAACAAAACTCATGAACCTTTCAGAACTTTTCATCCGTCGTCCAGTCATGACCACCTTGGTAATGATGGGTATCCTCATTTTCGGTCTCATGAGTTATCTACTGTTACCCATTAGTGCGCTACCCAACGTTGAATATCCTTTTATATCTGTCTCTGCTAGTCTCCCTGGTGCTACCCCAGAAACAATGGCATCTTCAGTCGCCGCACCGCTAGAAAGACAGTTTACCGAAATTGCCGGACTCAATTCATTCAATTCCAGCAGTTCCACAGGTAGCACCAACATCTCCCTACAATTTGACTTTAGCCGCAGAGTGGAAGATGCCGCCAAAGATGTACAGGCCGCCATCTCAGCCGCAGCCGGACAACTGCCAGCCGGAATGCCTCACCCACCAACATACCGCAAAGTCAACCCGTCTGTTTCACCAGTTATTTACCTCTATATGTATTCTGAGACACAGCCAATCTCGACAGTAGATGAGTACGCAGAGGTAACAGTTGGTCAGCCAATTTCGATGATTGATGGTGTTGCTCAAGTACAGGTCTATGGTCAACAGCAATATGCAGTCCGCGTTCAGCTCGATCCGCGAGAGTTGGCATCGCGGGGAATTGGTCTAAATCAAGTAAAAACTGCAATTCAACAGGGAAATGTCAACTTGCCAATCGGCAGTCTCTCTAACACTTACAAAAGTTATACGCTTCAAGCGAACGGTCAACTCACGGATGCCGCCAGCTATCGCCAGTTGATTGTAACTTACAAAAATGGTGCGCCTGTGCGCCTCCAGGATTTGGGGCAGGTGATTGACAGCGAACAAAACGTCAAAGTCTCCAATTTGTATAGCGATCAGAAAGTGACAAACCGCCATTCCATTGTTCTGGCTGTACAGCCGCAGCCGGGAGCTAATACTGTAAATATTGTTGATGGCATTCAGAAACTTTTACCGACACTCCGCGAACAAGTTCCCAAATCCATTGAGATGGGGATTATGTACGATCGCTCCCAAACAATCCGAGCTTCTGTGAATGATGTGAAATTTACCTTAGTTCTCTCGGTTTGTTTAGTTGTCTTGGTGATTTTCTTCTTCTTGCGTGACATCACTGCTACCCTAATTCCCAGTTTGGCGCTACCTATAGCGATTATTGGCACTTTTGCTGTCATGTATCTATCAGGTTTTTCCCTAGACAACCTTTCACTCATGGCGTTGACCCTCTCCGTGGGTTTTGTCGTGGATGATGCGATCGTTGTATTAGAAAATATCGTCCGTTATCGAGAAATGGGCGAATCTCCCCTAAACGCGGCATTGAAAGGATCGAGGGAAATCAGCTTCACAATTTTGTCAATGACCCTCTCCTTAGTGGCGGTGTTCATCCCGATCATGTTTATGAGTGGAATAATCGGTAAATTATTTCATGAATTTGCTGTGACGATCGCTGTGGCAATTTTGGTTTCGGGTTTTGTCTCCCTCAGTCTCACTCCCATGTTGTGCAGTCGCTTTCTAAGTTCACATCAGCAAACACCAAATCTGCTGTATCGAGTCTCAGAAGGGGCATTTGATTTACTACTGCGGGGATATGATTGGACGCTCAAGCCCATTTTAAAATACCGCTTGATGACACTTATTGGTTCTGGCATTTTGTTGGTAATGACCGTTTATTTGTTTGTCATCGTTCCCAAAGGATTTATTCCAACCGAAGACACCGGACAACTAATGGGAAACACGAAAGCCGCGCAAGATATTTCTTTTGATGATATGCTGCGTCACCAGCAAACGGTTGTTGACATTATTCGTAAAGATCCCAACATTGAAGCAGTTGATTCAATTGTGGGTGCAAGTGGCCCCAACGGTTCAGTCAACGGTGGGCGAATTACGATTCGGCTCAAACCACGTTCTCAACGTAAACTCAGTGCTGACCAAATCATTCAAGAACTAACCCCCAAGTTGAGACGTACAACTGGGATTAAGACATTTATCCGCTCTCCGTCAGCCATTCCCATTGGTGGTCAACAAACCAATTCTACTTATCAGTTCACGTTGCAGAGCTTGAATTTACAAGACCTGCGCCAATACGTTCCGAAACTTGTAGATAAAGTCAAAACTCTACCAGGACTCCGGGACGTTGACAGCGATTTACAACTTAGCACTCCTCAAATCCAAGTCCAAGTTGACCACAACAAAGCCGCAACCCTTGGCATTAGCGCCCAACAAGTTGAACAAACCCTCAGCGCTGCCTATGGTTCTAGCCAGGTTTCCACTATTTATACTCCAAATGACCAATTCTATGTAATCTTAGAAGTAAAACCGGAATTTCAACGAGATCCCAGCGCCTTATCGCTACTATATGTGCAATCGAGTACTGGGAAACTGGTTCCTTTGAATGCGATCGCTAATATAACTCAAAATGTCGGCCCTCTCACTGTTACTCACGTTGCTCAACTCCCCTCTGCAACTATCTCTTTTGATACGCTCCCAGGAACGTCTCTAAGTCAAGCTACAGATGCTATCAAACAAGCAGCCAGTCAAGTGTTACCCTCAACAATTACCCCCAGCTTTCAGGGTTCAGCCCAGACTTTTCAACAGTCCTTCAACGATTTAGGCGTGCTGTTGTTGGTGTCTATTGTAGTCATCTATCTGATTCTCGGTATCCTCTATGAGGATTTCATTCACCCAATCACCATTCTTTCTGGTCTGCCTTCGGCAGGTTTTGGCGCATTATTGACGCTGCTGATTTTTCAGGTTGATTTAAATCTTTACTCTTTCATTGGCATTATCCTGCTAGTGGGCATCGTCAAGAAAAACGGGATTATGCTGGTGGATTTCGCCATTGAAGCGCAGCGAAAGGAAGGGAAAAATTCTTTTGATGCCATCTATGCCGCTTGCTTGATTCGCTTCCGTCCGATTATGATGACGACGATGGCAGCTTTAATTGGGACGTTACCTATTGCTTTGGGAACAGGAGTAGGTTCAGAAGCGCGTCGTCCTTTAGGGATTGCGATCGTTGGGGGATTGGTGTTCTCTCAGATATTAACTCTCTATTTGACTCCAGTGTTTTACATTTACATGGAGACATTGCGGAAAAAGCTGAGTATGCGAAATCAGAAACCTAAAAAAAAGCATCTGCCAGCAGTTAAAAGTTAATCATAGTTTCTGGTAAAACCAAGTATGAGTATAGCGATCGTTTTGCTCGACTTTATCCATTTACCTTTTGAGCGATCGCCTGTGTGGTTTTTACTAGGCTGCGCGTGTCAATGTATTGTATTTAAACAAGAATTGTTAGAAGTTGCTAGAATTACAAACGCAGACATGATCCAACTTAGCCAAGAACATTTGCAAACCATCCGCACCCATGCCGAAAGCACCTACCCAGATGAGTGCTGTGGTATAATTTTGGGCTATCTGGCTAATGAGGGCAAAACTGTGGTAGAAATCATGCCATCAGAAAATGCTTGGAATACACAAACGGCTGCTGAGTTTCCAGGAGAACGCACAACAGAAAGTAAAAGACGGCAATATACGATCGCACCCGAAGTTATGTTAAAAACACAAAGGGAAGCACGCGATCGCTCACTCAACATTATTGGCATTTTTCACTCCCACCCAGATCATCCTGCTATACCCTCAGAATGCGATCGCCTATACGCTTGGCAGGGATACTCGTATATAATAGTTTGCGTCCAAAACGGCAAAGCTGGAGAACTTCAAAGTTGGAGCCTTGATGATACTCATCAGTTTCAAGTAGAGGAAATTGAAAATATAAAATAACTGGCTTAGTTTAAAGATAGTCACTCATAGCGGTTTTCGCCGCGATCGCAGATTAAAATTCGTCTTTCCCACTCTTAATAAGATCCAGTTTTTCGATAGGATTAATATTCCGCTTTCCCACATCATAACTGCTATGCTCAATCCTAATCTGGACGAAATCCAGTTGACCAAAGACGATTACGAACGCTACTCCCGACACTTGATTTTGCCGGAAGTGGGACTAGAAGGACAGAAGCGCCTGAAAGCCGCTAGTGTAATGTGTATCGGTACAGGTGGATTAGGTTCACCACTACTTTTATATTTGGCGGCGGCGGGTATTGGACGCATCGGGATTGTCGATTTTGATATTGTCGATACTTCCAATCTGCAACGCCAAGTAATTCACGGAACATCCTGGGTGGGTAAACCCAAAATTGAATCGGCAAAAAACCGCATTCACGAAATTAACCCCTATTGTCAGGTTGATTTATACGAAACTCGTCTAAGTTCCGAAAACGCCTTGGAGCTGATTCAACCTTACGATATTGTAGTGGATGGTACTGATAACTTCCCCACCAGATATCTAGTTAACGACGCCTGTGTATTGTCGAACAAGCCCAACGTCTACGGTTCAATTTTACGCTTTGAAGGGCAAGCGACTGTATTTAATTACGCAGGTGGCCCGAATTATCGTGACCTTTTCCCAGAACCACCACCACCAGGAATGGTTCCTTCTTGTGCAGAAGGTGGCGTTTTGGGAATTTTACCAGGAATTATTGGTTTAATCCAGGCAACCGAAACTGTTAAAATTATTTTGGGGCAAGGCAACACTCTTAGCGGGCGATTGCTGCTATACAACGCCTTGGATATGAAATTTCGGGAATTAAAACTGCGTCCGAACCCGATTCGCCCAGTGATTGAAAAGCTGATAGACTACGAAGAATTCTGCGGGATTCCACAAGCTAAGGCAGAGGAGGCAAAACAGCAGATGGAAAGTCAAGAAATGACCGTTAAGGATTTGAAAGAGTTGTTGGATAGCGGTGCGAAGGATTTTGTACTGCTGGATGTCCGCAACCCCCATGAGTACGACATTGCCAAGATTCCGGGTTCAGTGTTGGTGCCCTTACCAGACATTGAAAATGGCAATGGCGTTGCTAAAGTGAAGGAAATATTAAACGGTCATCGTTTAATTGCTCATTGTAAAATGGGTGGACGATCGGCAAAAGCCCTCGCCATTCTCAAGGAAGCTGGAATTGTCGGGACAAATGTCAAAGGCGGAATTACCGCTTGGAGTAAAGAAATTGATCCTTCAGTTCCAGAGTATTAAAAACGCACCGCTTTCTCTAAAGAGTAGATGAGGGAATGAGGAAGACAAGGGGGATAAGGGGGACAAGGTAAAATTCTCTCTCTTTCTCCCTTATCTCCCATTCCCTATTCCCCAATTCCCATCTCCTTATGACTACCTCGAAATCTCATTTCAATATTTTATGGGTGCAAGTTTGGGTGTTGGCAGGGGTGCAGGGAGCAATTACCCTCTCGTGGTTAATTTATAATATCTATTTGCCGCAACTTCTGACTCAGTTTGGTTTTCTGCCCTCATTGGCAGTTGGTTTGGTGCTAGTCGAAAATGCTTTGGGTGCGGTGCTGGAACCGGTGATGGGCGGACTTTCAGACCAAGCTAGACGCTGGGTAGGAACTCGGTTTCCTTTTATCTCAGTAGGTATGATTCTTGCATCGGCTTTGTTTATTGCCATACCATGCGTTGTAAGTTTAATCCCGCCTGCTACCATGATGCAATCGCTTTTACCTATAGTATTGGTAGCCTGGGCATTGGCAATGACAATATTTCGTTCTCCAGTTATGTGCCTATTGGGGATGTATTCGACACCAGCCCAGTTACCTTTAGCAGTAAGTTTTGTCACTTTAACAGGCGGTGTGATTGGGGCTTTTAGACCGATAAGCAACAAGTTTATTCTAAGCTTAGGCCCAGTTTATACCTTTGCAATCGGTTCTTTTGTGATCCTGGGGGCGGCGGCTGTGTTGCGATTAGTAAATCCCCCAGAAGTACCAGTGAATAGACACCAAGCACAGACAGTAAAATTGCCCTTACAGAAATTGGCGTTGATTTTAGGAACTGGTTTTGGTGTGGCGTGGGGTATCCGATTTCTCATGGATGTCTTGGGTAAAGTACTCAAGACCCAACTAAATACTGATAATATTGATGTGCTGATGGTGTGGATTGGAATAGCGATCGCAATTGCCAGCATCCCAGCAGGAATTTTCGCCGTCAAAATTGGTAATCGTCAAGCAATGCTTTGTGGGATCTGTGCAATCATTCCTTCGTTATTGATAATGATATCTGTGGGCGCACAAATTCCGATAATTGTGTTAATCGTTGCAAGCTTTAGTTTAATTGTCAACGGGGCAATTCCTTTTGCTTTAGGGTTAGTACCCCAGCAGTGGGCAGGATTAGGAGTTGGAATGTATTTTGGTGGGTTTGCTTTAGCTATGAGTTTGTTTGGTGTTATATTTCCTCAACTGCAACAGATAACACCTTTTGTTGGTGCGGTTGGGGGTGGATTAGCATTTTTCCTGGCTGGTGTTTGCATTGCGGTAAGTGGCATTTCTGAAATGCAGAGTAAAGCAGAGATTTAACACATAGGCGCTTCACATTCTTGCAGGAAAGGTACGCAAAGTTATTCTCTGCGTACCTCTGTAGATGAAATCTGATTTTCTTAATTACGAATTACGAATTAGTTACAGGTTTCACCTGACTTAACAAATTGTGCAGTTTCTCGCCTTCAATAACCTCTGTTTCTAACAGTTGAGTAGCGATCGCTTCTAGCAAGTCTCGATTCTGTCTGAGAATCTCTACGGCTTGTTCGTGGGCTGTTTCCACAATTTCCTTGACTTCGTTATCAATGGCTTTGGATGTATCTTCACTTACCGCCCGCCGAGGATTAGTAGTACCATTGCCCAAAAATGCTGCTTGTTGTCCTTGTTGATAAGCCAATGGCCCTAAGACTTTACTCATACCATAAGCTGTTACCATCCGTTCTGCCAAGTCAGTTGCTCGTTGCAAATCGTTGGAAGCACCTGTGGTAATACTATTAAATACAACCTCTTCGGCAGAACGTCCACCCAACAGAGTGGCAATCTGACCCCGCAGTTCATCTTCATTCATCAAAAAGCGGTCTTCAGTTGGTAATTGCAGAGTGTAGCCCAAAGCAGCCATCCCACGAGGAATAATCGAAATCTTTTCTACGCGACCGTTTCCTGTTGTCAGCGCCCCCACCATTGCGTGACCAACTTCATGGTAGGCAACAATCTTTTTCTCAGTCTCGTTCATCACGCGACTCTTCTTCTCTAGACCGGCAACTACCCGCTCAATTGCTTCGGCAAAGTCTTCTTGAGCAACTCTTTCACGCAGATTGCGCGCTGCCAATAATGCTGCTTCGTTCACCAAGTTTGCCAAATCTGCACCAGCAAAACCGGGGGTACGAGTAGCGATCGCTTTTAAATCTACATCATCTCCTAATTTTACCTTTTGAGCGTGAATCTTGAGAATTGCTTCACGATCGGATAAATCGGGACGGTCTACTAACACTTGGCGGTCAAAGCGGCCTGGACGCAGCAATGCAGGATCTAGTACTTCCGGGCGGTTGGTAGCAGCTAGCACAATTACCGTTGTATCCCCGGCTGCAAACCCATCCATTTCAGTTAGTAATTGATTGAGAGTCTGTTCTCGCTCATCGTTACCACCGTAGAAGCCGTTACTACTACGAGACTTACCGATCGCATCCAATTCATCAATGAATATAATACAAGGAGCTTGTTTTTTGGCCTGTTCAAATAAATCTCGGACTCTAGAAGAACCCACACCAACAAACAATTCTACAAACTCGGAACCAGAGATACTGAAAAATGGAACTCCTGCTTCTCCTGCTACGGCTTTCGCTAAAAGTGTCTTACCAGTACCTGGAGGGCCAACCAACAACACACCTTTGGGAATCCTAGCGCCTATTTGCGTAAACCGTGCCGGAGTCTTGAGGAAATCTACAATTTCCACTAACTCAGTTTTCGCTTCTTCTACCCCAGCTACATCTGCAAAAGTGATTTTAGCCGATTCGCCTTCAACGTAAACCTTAGCTTTGCTCTTACCAATGGAAAGCGCACCTTGAGGGCCACCACCGCCACGGGCGAGAAAGAACTGCCAAATACCAATAAAAATTAGTGGTGGAATCACCCAACTTAAGAGGGTTGTAAACCAAGTATTTTTGGGTGGCGGTGTCGCAGCAAACTCAACTCCCTTTTCTTCTAGCAGTTTGGGTAACTCTAAATCAAAGATTGGTGTAGTTGCAAACACCTGTCCCGGTTCGGAATTTTCTGTTTTTAGTTGGTAGATAATCTGGTTTTGACCAACGGAAACGCGGCTGACTTCCCCTTCCTGTACTTGATGAATAAATAGGCTATAGGGAACACCAGCAGGACCAGAAGCAAATAAACCAGGCAAAAATAAATTTAAGAGCAGGAATAGTCCTGATACTGCCAGTAATATATTAGCAACGATCCGAAACCGAGGTGACTTAGGCTGTTCTTTAATTGCCATAGATGTTACCAATCCTTAATAATGAAAGCTAACTTGAAAATTGTGTATGGGGCATTGGGCATTGGGCATTGGTTTTACCCAGCCTCCCCTGTTTCTCATTTTCCTTAACACTTTGAGAAACTTGATTAAAGACCGATCAAAATGCTGGTATATTTGCCCAATTTAAGCAATGTTAACGATGGGCTGTGACGCTTATGATGCTCGTGACGCTCCCGGACTCACTATCGCCCTTGGCGCTAAACCCAAGGCAGAAGACTTGTTAACGGTGAAACAAAGTTGTTCAGCTTGTCTTGATCCTCAAGCATATTAGCACTTTTCATAATTTCTCCTATCTAGCAATGTTTACAGCATTTGTTTATTTATGTAACTAAACTTAACAATTTAATTAATCTTTGGGAACTAAGAGCAAATACGGTTTACCGTACTCAAAGAATATGCAGAGATTGAAAGATGCAAATAGAAATCCTTTACGAAGAGTTATTCTGAAGCCTTGGTAGAGCTTTCCTTGCTCACTCCTGAATTATTCTTCAATAATTTCACTTTGAATTTTGGAACTGCATTTTCCATATATGCGGTTCCTCTATCCATTAATGTCCATCATTAGACCAGTGGGGGCGATCGCTAGATAATTTAATCACACCGTAAGAACGCCCAACTTGCCATAAAGTAGAATTTTCATAACTCGTTCGTGGCTGATTAATACTAACTGTAGTTCCACTAGCGTTTTTAATATTTAAGATTCCTGGCCAAGTAATTTCCCAATCAATTGCTAATCTTTGAGTATGACGAGAGCTAAGAACAGGTCGAAAAGCAATATTATAAGCAGACACCATTTCTTTAGCAGCTTGGACAGAACCAGCATTGGTGTAATGTAGCCAATTAATATCTACATTAGGCATAGGTGGAACATCTTTGGCAGCAATTTCATTATTGCTGATACGGAAAGCATAGTGCATTAAATAAGCTCGTTCTGAGGGGCGGAATACTGAAGCAATACTGATATTAGCTCCGGCATTTTTTAAGGCTTGCTCAAAAGCTTGTACTTTTTGACGAAAGGGAGAAGCTAAATCATCAATTGAGTCGCTGTCTGGAAAAAAATTAACCCAGGCTTTTCCACTCAGTCGTTGTCTTAATCTTTTGGCGTATTCAGTTATGTTATTTAAAGCCAACTCAAAATCAATGCCAAGCTTGGTTTTTGTTGTATTAGAAAGCTGTTGATCTAATTCCGCTCGAAAATTAATGTCTCTTATTTTATAAGTTTCAGCTAGTCCTTTTGTACTGTTGGGACCAAAGTCCCCATCAGCTACTAACGGCGGATTCAAACGACCAATTACTGTTAAACTTTTTTGTAAGTCCTTAACCTCATTTTCTCCAAAGTTAAGAGAGGTTAATAATTTTTTTCCACCATCAGCATAGACAGCAAAATAAATTGCAAAACCTTGCTCTAGAGCTTTTTGATAAGTAGCAGTATCAACAATACCCGTTACTGTTAAAGCATTACTAGTCTGATAATCACGAGTTGCTTGATCTGTAATATTTCCAAAATCTCCATCAACGGCAGCAATGGAGAAATCATAATATAAAAGAAATTTTTGCCAAGCAATTACAATCGGCCCTTCGGATTTTTTCTGGAGAGTAGGAAGTTGCAAAGCTTGAAGTTGAAAGCTCATAGTTTTTATTGAGTGAAATAATTGTTTTCAGTTAGTTTTTATGTCACTATTCGTCGTACAATTTCAGTTATGGTCGCTGCCAAATTTGGTATCTCGTACTTCATTACAGCGATTGTAGTCCAATAAACGCTGTCTTCCAAAACCCACTTTGGATTATAACATCCGTAGTTATCCAGCTTTTCTCACGGATACTTAAAATCGTAAACAGCAATCTATTTGACTTGTTGGCTAACAGGGTCAGAAACTTTCTGGAGGTCAGCCAGAGGAAATTGCGTAGGCGAGCATTTACCGCAGGCATCGCCTATACTATTGTCAAAGATCCGCCAATTCTGATTTGGGATGAGGATATTTCTGCGGTAGATAATGAAACCAAAGCGGCTATTCAAAAATCTTTGGCTATGATTACCCAAAATCGTACAATCATAGCGATCGCTCGTCACCCTATATATAAATGCTTCAATCCTTTTGGTCTTTCTGTGATATCCCTCTTCTGTCACTTTCCGGTTATTCTAAATAAAAGGATTAGAAGAAAAAACTCTGCAAGGGAGGTAGGGCAATGGATGTAGAATTAC
>NZ_JBALDC010000031.1:0-19801 GCF_036917575.1 Nostoc sp.
TCTTATGCTTCTGGATGATTTAGCTCCTAAACTACTTGCTTATTCCGGAAAGTGACAGAAGAGGGATATAGCCGTAGTCACATAGGTTAGGACATTTTAAAAGAGTGAAAGCTAGGAATAGTAATAGTTTTACCTCCTGCCTTCTGCCTCCTGCCTCCTGCCTTCTGTGATATCTTGCAGTCTATTGCTAGGCGTAATACGTTAATTAAATTCATCCTATGAGGTGAGTCTAATGGGTGAGGTACAACAAACATGAAGTATTGTACCTTGAGGCTATAAATGGTTGTTTAGCACCCCGATTTCTCGGCCCAAAAATTAGGAAGTAGATAATGACTGTAAACCAAATTATTGGAGATTCAAAAAATCAGATTTTTGCAAACCTTGGCAAAAGTTTTTTTGCCTGGATGATGGATGCAAATACTAGAAAATATGATAAGATTGTCAGCGATCGCAAACGTTCTCTTTTTGCTAATCTTCAAGGTGAAGTGCTAGAAATTGGCCCTGGAATAGGCGCTAACTTATCCTACTATCCTAAAAATATCCACTGGATAGGAATCGAGTCAAATTTAGATACGCATTCCTCTCTCCAAAAACAAGCAGAAAAACTAAGTTTAAATATTGACCTCCGCATTGGTAATGCTGAATGGTTAGATGCCAAAGATAACAGTATTGATACTGTTATTAGTACATTAGTTTTATGCTCAGTGCCGAATATAGATTATACATTGCAGGCAATTTTAAGAGTACTTAAGCCAGGTGGACGCTTCTTATTTATTGAACATGTCGCCTCACCTCAAAAAAGTTTATTACGACAACGACAAAACACAATTAGTCCGATAGGGAAAGCAATAGGTAATGGTTGTCATCCAGATAGAGAAACTTGGATAGCATTAGGAAATGCTGGTTTTAGTAACATCCATTATGAGCGATTTGATGCACAATTGCCAATTGTTAGTCCTTATATTATCGGTGTAGCGACAAAGTAAAATAACTTTTAGCGGTTGCTGAATAAAAATATTAAATAAACCCCTAGCAAAAGCCGTGGGGTTTATAAGGTTTTCCAGTCGAGATTTTATGGATTTTCGCGCAGGAAAGTGTCAATATCATTTAGTTCCTGCTGATTAAGGCGAAAGTCTCCAGCACCAATAATTCCTTCCACCTGCTTGGGATTGCGTCCGCCAACGATCGCCGCAGTCACCGCCGGATTATTTAAAGTCCAAGCGATCGCCACTTCACCTGATGAGCGATCATGTTGCTCACCAATGTGTTGCAACACCTCAACTAACTTCAGGTTACGAGATAAACGTGGCTCCTGAAATTCACTATTGTTTTTGCGCCAATCATTATCTGGAAAATTGGCAACTCGCTCAGGTGTTATCTTTCCTGTAAGCAAACCAGATTGCATAGGTGAATAAACAATTACACCTATGTTGTTTTCCTTACAAAAAGGTAGAATCTCCTTTTCGACATCGTGCTTAACCAGCGAATAAGGCGGTTGCAATGAAGTGACTGGTACAATTTCCTGGATACGTTTCAACTGTTCTACATTGAAATTTGAAACCCCGATATAGCGAACCTTACCCTCATCCTTGAGTTTAGCCAGAGTCGTCCAGCCTTCTTCAACTTCTGAGTCAGGGTTGGGCCAGTGAATCTGATAGAGATCAATAGTTTCTATGTTGAGTCGGCGCAAACTGGCTTCAACCTCCCCTCGCACAGAATCCGCCTTCAGACTGTGACCAATTTCGCCCTTTTCATCCCAAGTCATTGAGCATTTGGTAAAAATGTAAGGGCGACTAGATCGACCTTTGAGTGCCTTAGCAACAACCTCTTCAGAATGCCCTAAACCATAGACAGCTGCGGTGTCAATCCAATTAACGCCGAGGTCAAGAGCACGATTTATTGCTGCGATCGATTCTTGGTCATTTTGCTCTCCCCAGCCAAAAGCCCATCCACCTCCACCAATCGCCCAAGCTCCAAAGCCGATTGGGGTAATGTTAAGCTCTGAATTACCAAGCTGTTTGGTTTGCATATCTACCTTTTGCAAGAATTTTTGAGTCAATTGCTACTTTAAGCTGCAAATATTCTCTCAACAGCTATCTTAAGTATGACTTACTACTAGTGCAAACATCACAATCAATCACTACTTGTGTAGGATTACTAAATCTTAAATGTGTTGATACAGCACTTTGCAAGTAAATGAAGTATATTCCTCCCCATTGTTATATATACTACTTATACACTACATTAAACTTACTCCAAGATAGTAACAGTTGTCAGTGTCAATCAAAATAGAGAAGTAATATGTCAGAAGATTTAAAAGGTAAAGTTGCCCTGATTACAGGTGCAAACAAAGGTATTGGGTATGAGATTGCCCGCCAACTAGGTTCTAGAGGTGCTAATATTCTTGTTGGTTCAAGAGATATAGGACGTGGTGAAGAAGCGGCGAATAAACTTCGTCTCAGCCAGATCGATGCTCGAACAATTCAACTTGATGTCAGCGATCAAAAAACAATCGACTCTGCGGCTAAACAAATCGAAAGCGAATTCGGAAAACTTGATATCCTTGTGAACAATGCTGGAATACTAAGTGATGGCGATCGCCTTCCACCTAGTCAAGTTAATGTTGAAACACTGCGACATACTTATGAAACGAATGTATTTGGAGTGTTTGCAGTTATAAAAGTGCTGTTACCACTTTTAAAGAAGTCAAAAGCAGGGCGAATAGTGAATTTATCAAGTGGTTTAGGTTCTCTGACTCAAAACTCCGATCCAAATTATGAATTTGCTGACTTTAAGCTTCTTGCTTATAACTCATCAAAAACAGCAGTGAATGCAATCACAGTTTTGTTGGCTACCGAACTTAAAGATACCCCTATTAAAGTCAATGCTGCCGATCCAGGTTTTACCGCAACTGACATTAATCAATACCAAGGATATCGCACTGTTGAGCAAGGTGCGATCGCAGCAGTAAGACTAGCTACTCTACCTGATGATGGTTCTAGTGGAGGTTTTTTTGATGAAAATGGTGTGGTTCCTTGGTAAAAATTAGAGGGCATTGGGCATGAGTTATTCCCCTTGTCCCCCATCGTACCTCTATGGGAAACAAGCTAGTAAGAGCGTCAACCCCTGCGGCAAATTCAAAATTCAAAATTCAAGACCCCACGGATAAATCTGTAGCTTGAATTAATGTTGCTTTGCATTTTTTCTTTTCCATAAATAAATTCAGGGGCTTATATCTTTTTTATTTGGTCATTACAAATTACTAAATTTACCGAATATTAACTTCTTGAAGATAATTTACTTCTGGAAAATATTTAACCTTAGTAATTAAGTTTTTCGGGAGGAAGAAATTTGTTTTTTTCCCGGAAGCTATGTTTTGATTATTAGTCAATAAGCGTTGTTTTTGAGTATACTCATTCAATTTGACTTGAGCTTGGGTATAAACTAGGGTATCTTGGGGAATATTTTTCAGAAATTTTACAGCTCGATCGAAATCACCAATAGATGCTTGTTTATTGGCTTTCTGTAAAAAGTAGGCTGCTCTGATCTGCCGCTTTCGATTGTATTCAGCTAACTTGTCTTGAACTAAAGCACCTGCATGACTTTCTTGAGGAATTTCACGCAGATATTGTAAGGCGGCAGAAAAATCTTTTTCAGCAGCTTTTTTATAAGCTTTTGCTAATAAATCTTGCGTCTGGATTTCAATGTTTAGAGAAGCTTGCTGAACTATTTTGTCTATTTTAGATTGCCAATAATAAATTTTTGGGACTTTAGTAGCAGCATGAAGAACATCTGACCATCTGCTCTCATTAAAAGCTATTTGTGCTGTTTCGTATTGTTGTGCAGCTACTTGCCATTGCTCTTGCCATTCTTCAATTGTAGCCTGCGCTTCTGGATAAACATTGCTGTGGGAGGGAATTGATTTAGCGAGTGCGATCGCTTCTTCTAAATCCCCTGCTTGATATTCTTTTGTAGCTTTATATAAAGTATCTGTTTCTGAATATGCAGGTGCAGTATTAACTAAAGAATATACACCAAATCCCATCACTAAAGAATTAGCTGCCAGTCCGACTTTCATTCCCGTTAATAATGGGGATGATTTTCCAGATGCAGGATTTTTCGCTACTTCTAGGGAAAATTGAGAATTTTCCTCTAATGTTTCTGATGGCTGAGGTTCCCAGATTATTTGTTTGAGTACCCGCAGCACTTCACCCGCAGACTGAAAGCGTTCTTGGTAATTGTAGCGGATCATTTGGCTGAGAACAGCAGCTAGATAATCGTTGACTGGCGTGTTTTGAGAACGCCAAAAAATTTCATTACTAGAAGGATCGGTTTTTAATTGTAATGGTTCTAGCCCTGTTAAAGCCTGAATGGCAATCATACCCAAAGCATAAATATCACTGTTGGGCTGTGTTTGACCAATAAATTGTTCTGGCGGTATGTATCCCAATGAAGTGACGGGAATTCTATAAATGGGCAATTCTGCACCTATGCCAAAATCGATCGACTGGATTGAACCAAAGTCAATCATAACTAACTTGTTATCAACAGTACGTCTAATCAAGTTTTCTGGTTTGATATCGCAATGGATCACGCCTTGAGAGTGAACAAATTCCAAAATACCTAAGACATCGATCAGGAATTTTACAACTTCGCTTTCACTCCATAAACACCCCCATTGTTGATTGATAGGCAATTCCGCAGTCAGCGCATGTCCTTCAATACACTCTTGCACTAAATAAAATTGCTGGTTTTCTTCAAAACAAGCGATAAATTCAGGAATTTGGTCATGACTTCCCAGAAGCTTGAGGGTTTGGGTTTCAGTCAGAAACAGTAACCTCAGCATCTCCAAGTAGCCGGATTCTGAACTGTTAACTTTAATCTGCTTAATAACGCATTTGGGATTTTCTGGATAATCTACGTCTACAGCAATGTATGTTTGTCCAAACACCCCTGCACCGAGGCTTTGGATAATTTGGTAACGCCCTTGTAGTAATTTACCGATTATGTGGTAGGTCATGACCTGGTTACTCAGTAAGTCCTTTTATTTAGTTTTTCTGACATTTCCTTCTATTTCCGGAATGCTTGAAAAATATATATCTTGAACTTTTGTTACTAAAATCCAAAATTGATTTATTTAAGTATTTTTACCTAAGTATTAGAAAGAGTGAATTACAAGATTCCTAACATTTTAAGAATAAAATTGACATAAAAAAGAGCCGAAACCACTATTTTCATCTGGTTATAATTTATAAAGATTATATAAAGTTTATATTAATTTTATGTATTCATCCTTGCTAACTCACAACTTTTTTAAATATTACGTATACTATATGTGCGTAAATACTTTGAAAATCTGATACAAAGCTAACAATATTGAATAGAATGCTAACCCAATAAATAATTTTTCATTACTAGTCTATAGATGAAAAATTGAAGAGTATGGGTTGTTCCTAGTTTGCACTTTTGGACTACAACATTTCAATTTAGTGGGGGTGTAAAAACGCCGATTATTTATCAGCCAATTCAGAGAGAATTAATTCTAAATTCTGACTCCTGACTCCTGAATTCTGTTCGATAAAGAATAGCTTTGTAAGTTTCAACTAAACAGGTTCTAATTTCAAGAGATATCCAATGAAAAGGTTTTATCAATTAGCAATTACGTCTGCTATTGTTGGGTTCGGATTAGGAACGCTGAATACAGCCCAAGCAGCAACTTTTACTCAGACTGCATCAGACCGAGGTTGGTGGGCTGCTGAAGATGGACTTTACGGCTCTAATTCTAACGATAATCTCAACTACGTAACTGGAAATATACGCGGAGCAGATTTACGTAACTATTTTACATTCGATCTTGGTAATCTAGTAGGAGTTACTTCAGCAACCTTGCAAATTCAACGATTTGAGGGTTCAGGAAATCCAACAGAGACTTTAGGTTTTTTTGATGTCTCAACACCTACTAATGTGTTGAGTCAGAAAAATAATAGTCCTAATAATACTATTTATAATGATTTGGGAAGTGGTAAAAACTATGGAAGTTTTAACGTCACTACTTCTGGCAATCCAAACGAAATCTTGAATTTTGCTCTCAACTCCAACGCCATTGCAGATATTAACGCCAGAAACGGAAATTTTTTCTCAATTGGAGGTGCGCTTCAAGGGGATCTTGTTGAGGAATATCTTTTTTCTGAGAGTGGTGGTCAAGCGTTTGCTAAACTTGTGGTCGATACCGATTCAACCCATGTTCCAGAACCTAGCGACCTTGGTGGGATAATAGTTGTTGGTGTTGGAGGCTGGTGGCTAAAGCAAAATGGCACTAAGAAAAGCGCAAATGTATTATTTACAAGGGTTTTATCACTTTGGAAAAATGTAGCTTAATGAAGCAGCGATCGCAAACTGAGAGTTGCAGATTATTCTGATTCCCAACCTTAAAACTATTAGTTTTCTAAACCCCTTATCAGGCAACTATTTCAGCTTTTCTTAGTGCGATTCCTTTCTTAAACTACTTAGTAAACTGGGAGTTTATAACCCAATAGCTACAAGCGCATCAATTAGCCCGCGCCTAAGTATTACATACTCTGGAACATTATTCTGCTCAAAGGGTGAGGAATCGTTCTCCTCAATGCTTGATACTTGAGTCTTGAATTGCAAAACTATCAAAAGAACAAGTGATGAAAGACGATCGATTAAAGATGCAAGACCCCCGGCAGCAATATCCCACTCCGCCCTTTCCCCAACAACCGCAGCCCGTACCAGGACTTGCTCAAAAGATGCAGCCCCAACCGGATCACGGTGAGCAGAGCTACATTGGATCTGGAAAGCTTGCAGGTCGGAAGGCATTGGTCACGGGAGCCGATTCTGGTATCGGGCGCGCTGTTGCGATCGCATTTGCGCGCGAAGGTGCTGATGTCGCGATCGGCTATCTTCCCAACGAGGAGGCTGATGCTCAAGAGGTGATCCAATTGATTGAACAATCAGGGCGCAAAGCGGTCGCGCTTCCCGGTGACATCACCGACGAGCATTTTTGCCAAAAGCTGGTAACAGATGCAGTGCAATCTTTGAACGGTTTAGATATTCTCGTGAACAATGCTGGCGCACAGACATCTTACCCATCAATTAGCGATATCACGACTGAGCATTTCGATAAAGTGATGAAGACAAACCTCTACGCGCTATTTTGGATTACGAAAGCAGCCGTTCCACATCTCAAGCCCGGAGCATCAATTATTAACACCACTTCGATTCAGGCATATCAACCTTCAGCGAGTCTGCTTGACTATGCGCTGACGAAAGCGGGCATTGAGAATTTCAGCAAATCTCTCGCCAAACAGATGATAGAGAAGGGAGTGCGCGTTAATGCAGTCGCACCCGGTCCATTCTGGACACCGCTACAGCCGAGTGGTGGTCAGACCCAGGAGAAGATCGAGAAATTTGGTTCTGAAGTTCCGCTCGGAAGACCCGGTCAGCCTGTGGAAATTGCTCCTGTGTATGTGTTGCTTGCTTCCCAAGAAGGCAGCTACATCACCGGAGAAGTTTATGGTGTAACAGGCGGCATCGGGATTGCCTAGTTCAAAATTTTGAAACGACTCTAGGAGAACTTTTATAAGAGTCACTGATCTTGAAAATAGGGAAAACCTTCAGATTAATTCTGCTTGGTTAACTGCGATCGCCACCAGAAAGGGCGGGTACGCCACAATACTGCACGCTTTGTGCATTTTTAAATCGGAATTGGGTTTGGGGAAAAGGTTAAAGGGTAAAGGTTAAAGGTTTTTTCTTTCCCCTTTCCCCTTCCCCTTTTCCCCTTAACCGAGAAGTATTGGGGTACGCCATCGCAATCGTTATGATTGTACTAGGCATGATTGGGATCGCATTTCCCTTCTTTGCGTTCGTTACTTCAGCGCTAGTATTTGGCTGGATTTTTGTGTTTGCCGGAATTGCTCAAATCATTTATGCCTTTGAGTCAAAAGGTGCTGGGTCAGTACAATGCAGAGATGGAAAAAGCACCGACTTTGGTCTGATAGTTTGATTCATGAGTTTTTAGCGACTTTCCTTGACATCAACACAGAATTGTAGCGGCATTTGAGAAATAGTCTTTATCTATCCAGTACCGCTATTTTATTTACACAATCAGTTGCTTGGTAGAGTTGCTTCGACTTGCCCAAGAAACTTAAGTGCTTGTTCTTTGAATTGCATTATGATTTCAGACACCGCATCTTCTCGACCAAAAGCTTCATAAAACTTGACTGACATTTGATTCCCAAAAAATGATTAGTTCTTGTCCGGGTTTAACACTTTTTATAATAGTGGGATAGATTCTTGTTGATTACAATCTAGTTTGCAGGGTTTTGGTAAATGTGGACGGTCTTCAATCGCATACTCTAATCCTTAGCTTCCGTATCTTCCTCAATCATCTCAGATTTTTCTGTTAATGGCTTAACTACCCGCGCGATCGCTTCTTGAATAAAAGCTTTAATAAATTCATCTCGGCGATTAATCTGAAATTGTCGCTGCACAACTTCTGTCATTCCACCATCACCCCAATCTTGGTCATGACGAAAATATTCAATGAAACTTTTACCAGCTATTCGTGTTAAATAAGCTGCTGTCACGCCTTGAATCGCCCTACCAACAATAAAGGTGGCAATATTAAGTTGCAACGCTGTAGATAATAATTGGATTGCTCCTTTGACAATGCCCAAACTAGCGAGCGTTTTTGCTAAAGAAAGGGCTAACTCTCGTCCCCGTTCCATATTCAATTCACAGCCGTAGACTCTGCCAATTTCCACAACCATTTGAGCATTAACAGCAGCTGTTGCCAGCAAATCTACCATTGGTATCGGCGTGACTGATACCACACCAGCACCAATCCATTGAAACCGTTCTACGATTTTGTCAGCTTGACGGCGACGCTGGCCATCGATGAGTTTTCGCGCTTCGTCTCCCAATCGCAGAGATTGTAAAAGAATATTATCTGCTACCAAATCTTCACCTTCAGCGCGTAAAACAGCAGCAGTGCGCCGCAGCAAAGGCACAATATCCGGTTCCGGCTGGAAGATTTCACCAGTTTCGAGTTGTGCAGATTGGGGATTAGCTGCGATCGCTACCACATCATTAGTAGTAATAAATCCCCGTACCCGTTGACGCAATCTCGCAAGGATGGATTCTTTATCTTCATCTGTATATAAATCAGTTTTGTTGAGAACTAGGAGCGATCGCTTGCCAATTTCTGCCAACCCCCGCAACGGCTCATATTCTGAGCGGCGTAAATCATTATCTACCACAAACAACAGTAAATCTGCTTCTGTTGCCAGTTCTCGTGCCATCTGTTCGCGTTCTGTTCCCGCTACCCCTGCTTCTAAAATCCCCGGCGTATCTGTAATTAAAATTTTGCGTTCTAATCCCTTCAACCGCAAACAATAGGTTTCTCCAACTTGAGTTGTACCCATTGGTGCATCCACTTGACCAACCATGCGTCCCATAATCGCATTTACTAAAGAAGTTTTGCCAGCACTCCCCGTACCAAATACGACTACTTGAATTTCGCCCCGTGATAGGTTAGCTTCAATCTCTCGCGATCGACTTAATAAAGCTTGGCGTGTGACTTCATCTTGAATTTGCGCTACCTGCTGCCGCACAGCCTGGAGAGTTGTAGAAGCAGCGTCAGATTTGCCAGCCGGAACTTGCGCCGCAGTCACTCGCTTTGGGTTGCGGCGCGATCGCTTTTCCCCAGTCCGAATCACCAATACATAATAGACAAAAGCCGCAACCAAACCTCCAATCAGGAGAATCAGCAATAACAGCAACAAATTGCCTAGCAACGGCGAATAGGACAATTGCCAATAGAGGCGTGATAGGGAATCAATTAGCCATAGGACTAGCCCCAAAATGACGATCAGACCGACAATCAGCGTTACTATGCGTGACAGAGGCATGGGTGGGAAAGTTTAGTAAGTATTTAGTAGGCAGATGCTTCTAATCTTAATAGTTTCAGCATTTTTTACCAGAGAAGGAGGCAGGAGGCAGGAGGCAGGGGGCAGGGGGAAAACAGGCTTTCTTGATAAAACAACAATGTTCACCCCATTTTTTGTATCCTTAAAAAATTGCAACAATGTAAAAATGCAATTGTCTACATTATCAATATTTTTAGAAGTTTTAGTATGCAGACTATTAGTAAAAAGTCAACAAAAAAATCCTGGGCTGGTGCGATCGCGCAACCAGCAAAAGAATTTCCCCTTACTCAGCTGTCAATTCTTTCTGGTAAAATTCCAGATGGCTTGCGTGGCACTCTTTACCGCAATGGCCCCGCACGGCTAGAACGCGGTGGCAATCGTGTGGGACATTGGTTTGATGGAGATGGGGCAATTCTCGGCGTTCATTTCACGGATGCAGGTGCTACCGGAGTCTATCGCTATGTGCAAACAGCAGAATATCAAGCTGAAACTGAAGCGGATAGGTTTCTTTATGGTGTCTATGGTATGCATCCGCCAGGCCCCATCTGGAAGCGCTGGAGTCAACAAATCAAGAATGCAGCGAACACTTCAGTTTTGGCTTTACCTGATAAATTGTTGGCTTTATGGGAAGCAACCAATCCATATAGCCTTGATTTGCAAACTCTAGAAACGAAGGGATTAGATAATTTAGGTGCTTTGGATAACGGATTACCTTATTCTGCTCATTACAAGCATGATGCACAAACAGGCGAGATTTTTAACTTTGGAATCAGTATCGGAAGTTCTGTACAACTGAATCTCTATAAAAGCGATCGCACAGGCAAAATTATCCAAAAAACAGCTTTTAAGCTAGATCGCTACTCGATAATGCATGATTTTGTTTTAACTCAAAGGTATCTGGTATTTTTCATGCCACCGATGCGGATGAAAATGCTCTCACTTTTGCTAGGTGTGACTACCTTTAGTGAATCCTTGTTGTGGGAACCTCAGTTAGGAACCCAGATGTTAATCTTTGACCGGGAAAACTTATCCTTAGTGAGTCGTGGTGAAACCGATGCCTGGTTCAATTGGCATTTTGGCAACGGCTATGAAGATAAAGACGGTTCCGTGATTCTGGACATGGTGCGATATGCAGATTTTCATCAGACTAATGAGTATCTCACAGAATTCGCAACTGGTGAGACGCACACAGTTACTAAAGGAACATTGTGGCAAGTGCGCCTCAATCCTCAAACTGGCAAAGTGATAGCAATACAGGAAGTTGTCAACCGCAAGTGTGAATTTCCCGTAGTGCAGCAATCGCAAGTTGGGCAACCTTGGCGCTATACTTATCTATCATTAATGCCCCAAAGAGGCAATATAGACAAAGAATGGTTCGGTGCGATCGCCCGCTTTGACTACAAAACCGAAACCATCACCGAAGCAGACTTAGGAGAAAACCGCTATCCTTCAGAACCCATCTACGCTCAAGATGCCCAAAACCCTGATCAAGGTTGGGTGTTAACCGTTGTATACGATGCTAATTCTCATAGTAGTGAAGTTTGGGTATTTGATAGCGATCGCTTGGATGCAGAACCCGTTTGCAAACTAAGATTACCTAGCGTTATTCCCCACAGCTTCCACGGCACTTGGAACCCAGCATCACAATTCAAAAATAATTGCTAAGTGTAAAAACGTAGTATTCTACATATTGGTATCTAAAAACAAGTCCAAAATCATGAGGAGAAACCCAATAGCATTACTATTTAGCGGAATGATTGTCAGCTTCGGACTGTCATCATTGTTAGCTCAAGCACAACAACAGGTTTCTGATACCCAAGTTGCAGCAATGGTAGAGGCGCTACGACTAGCTGCACCACAGACCGGCATTGCCAATGATGGACTTTACAGTGAATGGCAAGTTAAACCAGAAACCTTAAAAGGCTGGTCGAAATATTGTCTCAAACAACAACTAACACCAACGCAGTTTGAAAACAGTCCAGCGACGGCACGCCAAGTTGTATCTTGCATCACGCGCCGTGAGTTAAACAAGCAATTTATTGCCACTAATAATAATGAAACTGCTGCTGTCCGTGGCGTCGGTTGTTGGTGGATGACTGGCAGCTATAGAGGCTGCAACAGCGGATTTACTGCTACATATCTTCAAAAAGTTGTGGGTTTTTACCAGCAGCAGCGTTCAAAACCAACAACTACTCGATAGACATCAGCAAATTAATCGTTGTGTGGTAAAAGAAATACGAGTGAAAAAAAATGTAGAGACGTCTCTACAAAAGTTATGGATAACACATAATTAATTTCTAAAAATGTTTGATGATTAAGCGATCGCAATTAAGGAAAATCAACTTTTATTGCGTCTACATTGATTTTAATAACAGAGTTTTAGCCTTAACCAACTGTATTGAGTTATATCTAAACAAGGGATTATTTTAACTTTGTCAATCTTGTTAAAATGCATCAATGTCAAAAAAGCAACATTTCTTAAACAAAAAACCCGGTTGGTCTTTGGATGAGCGAGATCCAAAGTTCATAGAATCTCTGATGCCGCTGTTTGGCTTTTTGTATCAGTACTATTTCCAAGTTCAAACTAGTGGCTGGGAGAATATTCCACCCCAACAAAAAGTCCTATTTGTTGGTTCGCACAATGGTGGACTCGCAGCGCCTGATATGTCAATGATGATGTACGACTGGTTCCGAAGATTTGGTGTAGAGAAACCAGTTTATGGTTTGATGCATCCCAAGGTTTGGCAAGTTAGCACGCCACTAGCCCAATTAGTTGCTAAGGCTGGAGCAATCATCGCTCATCCAAAAATGGCTTACACTGCCTTACGCTCTGGAGCGAGTCTACTAGTTTATCCTGGTGGAGCCGAAGATCTCTTCCGACCGAATTATTTACGTAACAAAATTTACTTAGCAGGACGACAAGGATTTATCAAGTTAGCGTTACGGGAAAATGCGCCGATTGTGCCTGTGATATCCTGGGGCGCTCACGATACACTCATTATAATTGCTGACTGCTACAAAGTTGTGCAGAAACTTCATGAGTGGGGAATGCCTTGGCTATTAGATATCGACCCAGAAGTTTTTCCAATCTATCTTGGACTACCTTGGGGATTAGGAATTGGGCCATTGCCGAATATTCCATTACCAGTGCCCATACATACGCGAGTTTGTCCACCAATTGTATTTGAACGCTACGGTCGCCAAGCAGCTAGCGATCGCCAGTATGTCAATGAATGTTATGAATTAGTTGTTAGTCAAATGCAGCAAGAGTTAGATAACTTAATAAAGCTAACTGCCAAGACCAATTCTCTTGGAATGAATCTTTAATCGATCACTCCTAACTGTTTTCCTAGCCGCCGCTGACTGGTGGAATCAACACAACCTCATCTCCATCTTGTAGTAAGGTATCTGGTTCAACAAATATCCAATTAATCCCAAAACGGGTTATATCTCGCCATTGTGAGAGTTCAGGGTGTTCAGCTATGAGGCGATCGCATACTGCTTTGACTGGTATATTATTAGGAAATTCCAGCACCAGTTCCGAAACCCTAAAGGCTTCTTGATAAGCAGCGAACAACTTGACGGTAACGGTGATTACAGATTTAGACATATAACATACTTGGGCAGTACGAGCAAGTATTTTAATAGTTGCCAATAATATAAACAAATGTTTAACACAACTTATGTATGTTTTGCTTCCCTACCCTTTGTGCGTGAAACAAATCTAAAATCCCAAATTGTTTGACTATTCAGCATTGAGAATTTTTGGTACTTTGAAAAATTCGCCTTCCTGTTCCGGCGCACTGTTAAGAATACTTTCCCGATCAAGATAGGGTTGTAATTCATCTTCTCGTGTGATATTGCTGACATCAATTGCGCGTGTTGTTGGCAGCACATTACTGACATCAAGTTCATTCAATTGTTCGATATAGTCCAGAATACTTCCCAATTGGCTAGTGAATTGTTCCTCTTCTTGTGAAGTCAATTCTAAACGAGCAAGATTAGCTACTTTGTGAACTTGTTCTTGGTCAATCATCTTTTTTTAGTTAGGAGTTAGAGACGCGATTAATGAGCCAGCGCGTTGCAAAGAGAAGTTGGAGCGGAGGAAGCCTCCAATCCAAACTTCGGGGGGTTCCCACGACACTTCCTTCAAGTCGGGCATTGGCCGCCCAATGGAGTGGCTCTTCGTTGTAGCGACTGGCATCGCGTTTGTACAAAAGTTAGGAGTTAGAGACGCGATAATTAATCGCGTCTACATAGAAGTTAGAAGTGATTGATTAATAATTCCTAATTCATCACTTTTAGAAGAATACGTCAATTTGCGATCGCTTGGTGGTTTTCAGCCAGTTTTGAGCTTCAACATAGTTATTGGGGGCCATGCGAATCGCACGAATCCAATAGTCTGCTGCTTGGTCAAAAAGTGCTTCACCAGCCTCGTCATCTCCAGCTTCTTTTTGTTTTTCGCCTTGATAGTGGTAAATTACAGCGATGTTGTTCAAGGCTTGGGGCATACGTGGGTTTAATTCAATTCCCTGGTGATATAGTTCTAAAGCCTTCTGGTGGTCGCCATTGCTGGCATAGATTAGCCCCATATTATATAAAATATAGCCGCGATCGTTGGTATCTTCCTCTAATGTTAGAGCTTCTTCATAGTATTCCAACGCCTCAGCATATTCCCCTTCCGCTTGGGCCGACATACCATCTCGATAATAAACAAACGCTTCTTTAGCTTTTTTGTTGGTTGGCAGGATCTTTAGAATTATATCTGCCATCACAGTAAAGGATTTGTCAATAAAATTATCGTTTTTTTGTGTTCTTGGCATATTTGTCTCTGGGTATTGGGCATGGGGCATTGGGCATGGGGCATTGGGAAAACGCTTTTTTATCCCCTTGTCTTCCTAAACCCTTAGTTCACTTAATAGTTAATTTAACTGATTTGCGGGGGCATTCTTCTCACTCAGGGGTACGATACATTCTGAACTATTATGTCGAGAGTTGTTTACCAAGGTGCTAACTGGATATGCAATCATTGCTGGCGCTGGATATGGACGCAATAGCTGCTGTAGGGTTTGGGGTGTTTCCACTTGAGAATCTAGCCATAAATCGTAATCTTGCGGCTCTAGAATCACTGGCATCCGCTCGTGGATGGGTTGGAGTAATTCATTAGCTGCCGTTGTCAAAATTGTACAAGAAATTATTTCTTCGTCAGCAGGCGATCGCCATCTCTCCCACAAACCTGCAAAACCGAAGGGTTGCTCATCTTGAAGATGAAAATAAAATGGCTGCTTCTTACCTTGTTGGCGTTGCCACTCATAAAAGCCATCAGCCAGCACTAAACAGCGTCTGTGCTTAAAAGCCGAACGAAAAGCAGGTTTTTCGGCAACAGTTTCTGCCCTAGCATTAATCAGCTTTGCCCCCATTCCTGCATCTTTCGCCCATGACGGAATTAATCCCCAATGTAACTGCTTAAATTCCCGCTTTTCGCTTTCGGGATTTTGTAACACTGTCGCCACCATTTGCGTAGGCGCAATGTTATATTCGGCTGCCAAATCGGGAACTGACTCGACATGGAAAACTTTAGATAATCCTGCTGCTGACTGGTTTAAAGTAAATCTTCCACACATAGTTTTCTTTTCGACCATTAACTAAATTAAACATCTCAATCTAGAAATAAATAATATTTTTTTATTTTCTCGAATAATTTTATGTAGTACGTTCAGATATCAAATACAAAAAAAATATCCGGTTTTGGGAAAATCTTTTGGTAAAATATTGTATTTTGAACATTCGCTTATCAAAATATTCCTAACTGTATTTTAACATGGAACTACTGCATTTGTACGATTTTTTACCTTCTGGTCATGGTTATAAGATACGTCTTTTATTGACACAACTAGGTATGCCTTTTGAAAGGATAGAGATTAACATCTTGAAGAACGAGACTCAAACACCAGAATTTTTGAGTAAAAATCCTAACGGTAAGATACCTGTTCTAGAAATCGAGGCAGGGAAATATTTGGCAGAATCAAATGCCATATTGGTTTATCTGAGCGAAGGTACAGAGTTTTTACCTTATGACCGCTTTTTACGAGCGCAGGTACTGCAATGGTTATGTTTTGAACAATATAGCCATGAGCCTTTTATTGCTACATCAAGATTTTGGATTTCTATTCTAGGTAAAGCTGAAGAATATAGTGAAGCTATCAAACAAAAACGTAAACCAGGAAATGCAGCACTTAACTTGATGGATAAACATTTAACTTCTCAAGATTTTTTTGTGGGAGAACGTTATACGATTGCTGATATTGCCTTGTTCGCTTATACTCATGTAGCTAATGAAGGTGGGTTTGATTTAACACAATATCCTGCTATCCAAGCTTGGATAGAAAGAGTCAAAACTCAACCAAGGTATATCAGTATTACAGAGGCATAAAAATTAGATTTTGCAAGTTTCTATCTCTGGTTTCTTATCTCTAGTAGAGAATGTACTGGGTGGAATATAGCTCACATTCAGAAGGCAGCAAAGTCTTCAAAAAAGGTATTATGAAGCAGCAATTAGATATTCGTATTAATTTCTATCAGCTTTTGCCGAGAGGAGAAACCTGACTTAATTCTGATATGAGACTTGGGTACATCAAATTTATCTGCTAGTAGTTTAATTAACTCTTCATTAGCCTTACCATCAATTGGGGGCGATTTTAAATAAACAGTTAGACTACCATCAAGTTGTTCTTCAATTTTTTGCTGTTTTGAATTAGGTTTAACTTTGACTTTTTTTTGCATCACCTATTCCGTGTAATTGTCGCAGCCACAACCAGCCTAAAATAGAACCCAATACATAATGAGGAAAATCCCACCAAACGAAGGTCGTACCAAGTAACAATTTACCTATTAAGGTGGCGCGAATTTGCTCTAATAGTGGCGGATGCCAAAGTTGTAAGAATTCTAGTATACAGGTAATGACAAAAACCCATATAGGAATTTGGATTACTGCTGCTCGATTTCTGAAAAACCAAAATGCGAACAGACACCAAAATATTTCATAAAATACAGCTGCTCCGTAATCATTAAACCAGTGATGGGCAGGTCCATTATAATACTTAAACAAAAATCCTATCGGTACAACGATGAGTGTAGAAATAATAATAAATATTGTTTGGTTACGGTATCGAAGCATTTTTTATAGACTAGAGACTATGCAAAATTTTAGCAACGGAACGAATATAAGTCTCCTCTAGGTATTAGAGAAAAAAATAAGTAAAATTTGGTTGAGGTCTGAATCTTCAATTCAAATTTTCAAGAGTCCCCTATTTACGCGCTCTGGTTTGGCTTCAGTCCCCTTGCAATTCAACATGGGCTATTGCTCCAAATACAGATTTGGGATATATCGATCTATTTGGATTAATTAAGTATTTTTAAGATTTAATAATAAAACTTATGTAGTTTTGTACTTCATGATAATTAAATAATTACAGCATGGGTTCAAAAATTGGAAACAAACTAAAATGTTTGACCTAATTACTTGATTATTTGTGTAATTAATTTAATGGATTGTCAAGAAATAAATTATTTAATTTTTTAGGTATGCGTTTTGCTCGCAATCAAAGGCTGGCTTTTGGGATCAGCCTACAGTAAGTAATTGGATATTTATTTCTTGAGAAGTTCCTAATTAAATAATTAATGTTTTTTAACATGAAATTACGTAAATGACAAGTAATCTACATTGAACTAATAAACAGTTTTTTGATTGATGCTGAACTTACATATTTAGTGAGAAATTTAGGAGATAGGAGAGATAAAATGGTTTTCGGTACTACAAATCCTGACACAATAAATGGGAGTTCGGGAAATGATACGATAGTTGGCTGGGCTAGTGGTGGTAATGCCAATAGTACCTCCGGTAACGATGTCTTGAATGGTTTGGCTGGTAACGATTCCCTCGCAGGTGGAACGGCGAATGACAGTCTCAGCGGTGGAGATGGCAATGATACACTTGATGGAGGCACAGGAAACAATACCTTAAAAGGCGGTGCAGGTAGTGACACTTTCAAAGGCAGTCAGGGTAACGACAACATTGATGGTGGAGATGGCATTGATACCGCAGATTACAGTCAACTAAGTCAAAGTATTACCTTGTCAGGTGTTGGAACCATTCAAAAAGCTGGCGGATTGGGAAAAGACCAACTCTTTAAAGTGGAAAAGGTCATTGCTAACGCTAAGGTTGCCAACAACACCATTGATGCATCTCAATCTCTGCCTGGGGTATTTATCACCGTTAACCTGCAAACCCAAAGTTTGGCTGCTAATAAGGTTCCTGGTTTGGGAACATTGTCATTTACCGCAGTCAACTTTGATAATGTCATCGGTACAAATGGAAATGATAGCATTGCTGGCGATAACCAAAATAACCGATTATCCGGTAATAATGGCAATGACACACTTGATGGCGGTTTAGGTATTGACACTTTGAATGGAGGGCTAGGTGATGATACTTACGTCGTTGACACTGATTTTGATACTATTACAGAGGTTGCGAATTCAGGCATAGATACCGTCCGGTCTTCTGTAACCTATACACTAGGAGCCAATCTGGAGAACTTGAGGCTGAGAGAAGGTGGCAATATTACTGGGACCGGTAATAGTTTTAACAACTTCCTTTTTGGTAATACTTCTAATAACACTCTAAATGGAAGAATCGGTGATGATACGTTAGACGGTAGTAATGGCGATGATACCCTTAATGGTGAGGACGGTGATGATAGCCTACAAGGCGGGCCGGGTAATGAAATACTCAATGGGGGATCTGGAAACGATATCCTCATCGGTACTTTTCCTGGTAGTCCGCTTCCACCCGGATTAGGAGAAACTGATACTTTAACTGGTGGAACTGGGGCAGATAGATTTATTTTGGGAGACGCTGTAAATATTTTCTACGACGATAACAACAGCGTAAATCCTGGCTTTGGGGACTACGCTACTATTACTGACTTCGACTCTAGCCAAGATCAAATTGAACTCAAAGGATCTTTACAAGACTATCGCCTACAAGTTGTTGGCAGCAATACACGAATATTTTCAGACAAACCGGGAGTAGAACCAGATGAGTTCATCGGTATTGTGCTGGGGAAAAACAATCTCAGACTTGATAGTGATGATTTCCTTTTCTTTGAAAGAGAAAATGCTGGAGAAGGTACAAACAACACACTGGCTACTGCTGAAGGGTTAGGTTCCTTATCATCAGGCTCAAACATTAATCTTTCAGCCCAGATTGCCACAGTTCAACCAGGGGGCGATCCCGATTTTGACTTTTTTAAATTTTCTTTAGCAAATCCTGGAACTGTCACTATTAAGACAGTGACATCAGGAGATACAGTTCTGGGATTGTTTGATGATACTGGGATTGGGAATTTACTGGAAAGTAATGACGATAGTAGCGGTAGCAATTCGTCATTAATTACCAGTTCCCTGAGTGCAGGTACGTACTACATTTCAGTGAGTAAATATGCTTTCTTGCCTGAAAATGGCGGAACTTTCTCTGGTAACAGTTCTAATCCTGATTTTTCTTATACACTAGGAGTCAGTTTTGCATAAAAACATTGTCAACTTAAGAAAGTACTAATATTAGAAGACAGATTCAAGGATACTTTTTCTCGTGATTAGGGGAACACGGCAGCGTGTTCTCCTTTATCTGATATAAGACTATTTATAAATCAGTACTTATCTTCAAGGGCAACACATCTTATACTATAGGACTCCTATTTGATTTTTGAACAAGACGAAGAGAGAATACGGAGTGGGGTACAAGTCTAACAGGAAACAATGATAAGTCAGCATTTCCAAGCTGCCACACT
>NZ_JBALDC010000032.1:0-15606 GCF_036917575.1 Nostoc sp.
CAATCGAACGAAATTCTTTTCATGGCGAGTGGAACTATATTATAAAACCCAAAGTTGCCACTTAATTGTTCAAGTTATTTTTACATAACTCCTAACTTTAGTGTCTTGCTCTGGAGATGGTTTAAACAGAACTTCTTCTACAAGATACTGCCGCGATCGCACTCGCACAATTTGTCCAGTTATAATAACGTCAGTCACTGGCATCTCCCTCTGAATAGACTCGCAGCAGTTCTTTTTTAGTGAAAATCATTCCCCTTCCTCATCAATCTCTGATTGCTAGATCAAATCTGCGTAGGCGCAGCTTGCCGTAGCATTGCTTTTTATTGCAAACGCCCACACCCACACCAAAATTGAGTAAGTATTGCTCCTTTAAACAAACTTGCTTTCCAGAATTAATCTGGTAAATGTTTGGTCAACAGTTTCTGCCCCTGCTCACCCATCTCTTGCAGTATTAACTCAATTTGCCTCATTGCCATAGGCGACGGCTTCGCGTGTCCGTTTTCCCACCGATTTGCAGTCGGATAAGTCACGCCCAATGTTGCGGCGAATTGCTCTTGTGTTAAACCAGTACAAATACGGAGTTCTCGAATGAGCTGACCAACTTCTGGTTGGTTGATTATCAAAGGTTTCTTGATGGTCATTTAGCTCAATTCCTACTACTTTATGTGATGAGTGATATATATTTCATTACATCGTAGTAGTATGAAACCGGAATTGTAAGTTCGAGAATATACCGAATCTCTTATTTAAACTCGTGCTGGTCGCGTAATTATGCTTAATTAATTATAGTATCTTGTACTACTTAAATAGTACTGTTCTCGGTTAACCCTCAGACTGTAGTTTTAGAAAAGCTTTGCAATGGACTGCTCATTTCAACCACTAAGCCGTGCTGCTGGTTCAAGTTCTATGTACTTTGGTTTTATTTCTAGCCAGTTGTTGAGTCTTAACTGAACTCTGTTGAGCGCTATATAAATCATCTAGAGGGGTTCTACAGCACTCAATTAAACAACTGGCTCCGGCTGGATGTCAAGAAGCGGGAAGTTTTATCTTTTCTCTCGTACAACTTCTTCACTGTCCTGTTGTGTTGCTAACTCCATTGAAACTGCAACCCAAACACATTGAATGCCAATTTGCCAAAATTGTTTAGAGTATTCTCCCATACTCCGACTCCAGAAGCGTCAATAATTTGTCCTCCACCGCAGTTAAATAAGGACGATTCAGCTTTCCCAACGACTGCAACAGATTTTTGACCGTCTCCTCCAGCGCACTTGAATACACTCGACCAATGCGATCGCAAATCACCCGCATCTGCTCACACTCGGCAGGCAAGTAGTTGTAAGATTTGAGGTGCTGCAAGCCAATGGCGTACTCCCCATCCCAGGTTTTGACAGTGCAACTGAATTCACCCACATGGTTAACGATACCCCAGCAGCCACCCTTACCCCTGAGTTCGGGATTGTCTTTGGCAAAGATTTGGCAGACTTCACCGATTTGGTAGGTATTGAGTACTTGGGTGCGTTTCATAATCTTTTGCACCACATTCTTTTACGATGCGATGAGATGGTACTTTCCTATTGACAGATTCTACAGCTTGTTGCCATGCTTCGGGCTGATTATCAGGGTCTAGCTTGGTCAACGGTCTAACTTGCCACTCATTTTTCCACCAAATTATCAAAAATAACCGCAGCTTCCATTAAATAGAAAATAAAATCCAACCGCTTTCTCCAGAAGAATTATTCCAGCAAATCACAGCAGAGATTGACTTTTATCAACAGCAAATAAGCATTCTCAATCGACAGTTAACCGTATTAACTGAGGGTGCAAACAATGGCTAAGGAAACAAACAATACCTTTGATCGTAAGTAGGTGGGCAGGAAAGTTTATAACTATGTAACGGAAACTTAGCCAGAGCGATTAGAGTCAAATTTAAGACGTTGTGTACTGTAATTACCTTTTTCGCCTCTAGCTTTGACACCATCAATCACAGCGTAAGCGAGGTCTAACTCATCATCGAATATTTGCCCACATAGTTCATCTTTTTTAAGGTGCTGCCACTCCAATTCAATTGGGTTCATCTCCGAACAGTATGCAGGCAAAAAAAAGATGTACAAACCCATCTGTTCCCACTTCGACCATAGCTTTTGCACGTCTTTACATCGATGTATTGGTCCGTTATCTTGTACAATTACTCTGACGCGTCCAACCTTGTGAGCTTCTTGGGCTTCTTGTTCCATCATTTGGATGTAGGACTTGCGGTCAACACCGCCAATTACCAAACCGTAAACAAAACTAATTATTGGTTGAAGAAACCCGATAATACTTAATCTACGACCACGACGCAATGTGAAGTTCTAAACGTTTTTGTTCGCCCCTAAAGTAATTAGTGTAGCTGGGTTCGCTCCATGCACAAAAGCCTGATTCATCTAAATACTTAAGGTCTATTTCTCTAGTAGCAGCAGATAATTCTAACATGTCTAGATCGGCTTGTTTGTTGGATCGGGCTATGGGGTTTTGCTTCCCTTTATGACAATTTCAAAGTCCGTTTCCAATTGACCCCCTTTTTTTGAGTACCCGTCTTAATCTATCGGAACTCAGTTTGATTTGGCGATGCCTGCGGCGGGCTGCGCCTACGCTTTCTAATTTTTGGGATAATTGATGGCTGTTGTAGGTGCGTGGTTCTTTTTTAAGGCATTCTTCCAAAAATACTATATCTTGTTCCTTCCACTTCGCTTTTCCCCCTCGACCTGGTAATTCCCAAAGACTTTCCAGACCAAATTTTTGCCATTTATGCAAAACTTCTCTTACTGTTTGTGCAGTACAATTAAAGTGAGCAGCTATTTTATCGACATACCAACCATGTGCGTTTAATCTGATTAGCTCTGCTCGGTCTTTGACTTTCTGTGGTACATCCACAGTTCTCAGTTTTAACAGGGTTTGGTCTTGCTCATACGTCAGGAATACCCTTAAACGAGCGCTCATATTATTTGTTACTAAATAAATATATTTTCCGTATTTACTTATCTTAACATAGTTGGATTTTTCCCCGCCTACCTACTTACTATTTAAGGCTTTGAGTAATTAGCGATCGCTAATTTTCCTGGTTGGGAATGTATTTGCCACACTCAAATCAAATTCATTTAAACCTCCAAAAGACCCCACCACATCTTTACTCAGATTAGTAGTGGGAATGGAGGTTTAAATCAAGTCAATCATTGCTATTTTTGAATTTACGTTGCAATTGTTTTAGCGATTGATACATCTCTGGCAAGCGACCATAAACAGCACATACCTTGAGATATAGTTTGTAAGGTAAAGCTGGAGTTCCACAGACAATTTCTCCTGGTGCAACATCGTTGTGAATTCCAGTTTGAGCAGATGTCATCGATCCATCTCCCATCTTCACTTGATTGACTATTCCTGTTTGTCCAGCTAAAATAACGCGATTTCCCAGTTGAACACCTCCCGCCATGCCAACCTGACCTGCGATCGCACAGCCGGAACCAATTTGGCAACCATGACCGATTTGCACTAAGCTATCTATTACTGTATTGCGACCTACCCGTGTTTCTCCGACTGCTGGGCGGTCAATACCAGTGTTGCAACCAACTTCCACGCCGTCTTCTAAAACTGTATAGCCTGATTGTTCCATTTTGAACCAACCTGTCCGGGTAGGAACAAAACCAAAGCCTTCTGCACCGATGACAGCACCACTGTGAATGACGCAATCTGCACCGATGCGGGTGCGTTCGTGGATGGTACAGTTGGCGTGTAAGGTGGTGCGATCGCCTATTTTGGCATCTGGATAAATCACTACATTCGGATGAATGATTGCACCATTGCCAATTTCTACCCCTTGTTGAATCACAGCATGGGGGCCAATATAAACATCACTACCAACTTTTGCGGTGGAGTGAATTACAGCGCTGGGATGAATTTCTGGGGTAGGGCGATATGGTTGATAAAAAAGTGCGATCGCTTTGGCAAACAATAATCGTGGATCTGGAGTTGCTAGCCAGACAATACCTCTTTCTTGTGCAAGCGCCTGTAATTTTTCGTCTTGGGGCAAAATTAAAGCACTAGCATTGGTATTGCCCACAAAAGACCCAAATTTTGTACCTTCTACATAACTGAGCGTACCGTTGGTAGCTTCATCAATGGCTGCTACCCCTGTAATTTCTAGGTCTTGGTCTGGATTGCTAGTCAGGCTATGATTGGTGGCCGCGTCACCAAATTGATGGAGGATTTCGCTGAATTTCATTGTTGGGTGTGTTCAAAATTGATCTACAATCGCAAGATAATTTTCCCTCTTTATGCTCCAATACAATAATTTTGTAGACGCGTAGCGGTGAGACAATCAGACAGTTTCTAAATTCACTTCAGGTTGGATTACTTTAGTGACATTCTTGTGTTGATGGCTCTCGTGAGCTTACTTTCACTGAATCTTGTCTCAATAGCGTCTTGAGACGTTGATTATCTTCGGTAGCGATCGTTTCACCATAGTGATGAAGTTGAAAAAGCTGGCAATAACGGTTTTGTTTAGCGCAAATCAAGCAGCCGTATGCATGATTGCCGTTAGTACCGCATAGCCGATGTCCCATCACCGGGCCGAGAGAAATATTTTGCTCGCTAGCAACAGTGCTGAGAATTGAACGCAGTTTTGACTCGAACTCCAATGACAAGTATTCCTTACGTCCTGGTTGTGTACGATCCCATTCTGGAACGATTAGTTCCTGTTTTAACAGACTGGCTTCAATCTCTTCAGACATCACAAGCCCAGACAGAATAACGTGACGGGAAACATGAGGCAATAGTGTCCGTGCTAATTGCCACATTAAAGCTTCATCAAACCACTCTTCAACCAGTGGACGCAGATACCAACAACAGGGAATGCCAAGGTTTACTAAATCTTGCAGCAACTGTACCCGGCTCTGAATTGAGGCTTGCTCATAGCCTGGTTTCAAGGGTGGTAGACTAACAAAGACAGTGACTCGAAGTGAATGAGACCGCTCTAAAGTTGTTTTGAGGCGCTTTAGAAAAGATTGACCGGGATGGACTTTGGTAGTGATATAGATGATATTGGCAGCTTTACGGTCAATCAGTGCATCCAAAATTGATAATACACGTTCTCGATGGGCTGGAATAAAAGGGTCAGAGTAATCGCACAGTGAAATCGGAAAACCCTTTTGTCCCTCTTGGCTAGCAAAAATCCGGTCTAGCAAAAGATCGAGCAGGTCAACTGGAGCTGAGACATCTTGAAAATTTTGTGGATAATGATGCCATTCACGGTCTTGATGACAGACACAATAGGCACATTCAATTGGGCAACGATTCTGGGCGTTTGGCAGAAATGGATTAAGGCTAAAGTATTTGACAGCACGCTCCTCATCAGGAACACCAAGCACTGGAAAGCCATGCAGCATATACTGGCTACCTTGCAACGTGACTTCAGACGCAATATTTTTATCAGTGTTCATAATAAATGAAAAAAGTAATACACCCGCAAAAATTTGTCTTCTCTAGGGTGGCTGGTATGAATGTGGAGTGGCAAGGTGGGAAATGCTAGATAATTATTATGAATTTTGATAAGTAAATATAGCTAGGTAGCGATCGCCTATTCCTAAAGAATTGGTAAATGTGGTGAGGTGAACACGGAGATACTCTTGGTAACAAGTTTTATAGCCGTAGTCACACAGGTTAGGACACTTGGAAAGAGTGAAAGAAGAGAGTTAGCAATAGTTTTACCTCCTGCCTCCTGCCTCCTGCTATAAGAGTAGACTTTTGCCATTTTGTACTAATTAGATGATTAACAATTAAGTTTGTGAAATGGTATAAGATATTCAACTTGGTAAACACTAAAGTGCTTACTACTAACTGTTTTAAACTGCCATAATCCCTGTGGTAGTACTAATCACTAGTCGCCATTGCTACGCCTGCTAAATAACCGGTTGTCCAAGCACTTTGGAAGTTAAACCCACCGGTAACGCCATCAATATCTAAGATTTCTCCGGCAAAATAAAGACCAGGAACTAACCGACTTTCCATCGTCTTGAAGTTGACTTCTTTGAGCTTGACACCGCCACAAGTAACAAATTCTTCTTTGAAGGCTCCTTTACCGTTGATTAAATATTGTCCTTGAGTAAGTTCTTGCACCAGTTGATTTAAGGTTTTAGTAGATATTTCTGCCCAACGGTCTTCTGTGGTAATACCTACACGAGCAATGATATATTGCCAGAGACGATGGGGGAGATCAACGCCGCGATGCAATGCGATCGCTTTCTTTCCCCATTCATCCTTAACTGCTAAAACTTTTTCTCGGACTTGTTCTTGGTGCAAATTAGGCAGCCAATTAATCAATAATCTGGCTTGGTAGCGGCTTTCGTGCAGAACTCTCGCACCCCAAGCCGAAAGCTTCAAAACAGCTGGGCCACTCAAACCCCAGTGGGTAATTAGCAATGGCCCAGTTTGTTGCAATTGGGATTTTCCGCCCAGAGATAACCGCAATTGGACAGGGTTAACGCTAACTCCAGCCAATTCCCGCAATTTTTGATCGAGAATGTTGAAGGTAAATAACGAGGGTACTGGCGGTTCAATTTCATGACCTAACTCTCGGACAATTTTATAACCTGCAAGGCTGCTACCGGTTGCCAGAAGTAGGCGATCGCATTTAATCGTCTCTCCCGACTTCAGAAAAATATCAAAACCTTCATCTGCGGTAGTTCTCACTGAAGTTACAGAAGTACCGATACGGAGTTTTACCCCAGATGTCGCCAGCGATTTAATTAGACATTCCACAATGGTTTCTGAAGTATTGGTGACAGGAAACATCCGGCCATCACCTTCCGTTTTGAGATAAACTCCACTAGCAGCAAACCAAGCTACTGTGTCTTGAGGCCCAAACTGAGTCAAAGCACCCCGTAAAGCTTTTGCACCTCTAGGATAATTTTGCACTAACTCCTCCGGCTCAAAGCAAGCGTGAGTTACATTGCAGCGTCCGCCACCAGAAACTAGCACTTTCGCTAGGGGTTGACGACTGGCTTCGAGTAAAGTAACTTGGGCGTCAGGATTGGCTTTAGCACAAGCGATCGCGCCAAAAAATCCCGCTGCCCCACCCCCAATAACTACAATTTGTAAAGGTAGCAAGTTCAAAAATGTCTCAATAGCAGGTACTTTACTAGGCTAGCGGTTATCTTCACTCTTCAACTAGTTCAAATTGGTCTTTTGTAGCACCGCAAACCGGACATACCCAATCATCTGATATATCTTCAAAAGCTGTTCCTGGCGCTATATCACTGTCTGGATCGCCTACTTCTGGATCATATTCATAAGCGCAAACAGTACATATATACTTTGCCATGTTCCTTTCCCCTCATAAATTGTCGGCATTGCTTCAGTATTAAATACTTCTGGTAGTGAGTGAAAATAGCCACACTACAATTCTTTACGATAATCCGGCATGAAAATCATCAAATATAAGAAAGTTTTTTCGTCCAAGAGGGGCGAGGTTTATACCAAAAACTCTTGTATCTTAGACCAATGACTATTGTACAGACAAGGGTTAATGAGCCAGCACGTTGCGGTTCGGGGGGTTCCCCCCGTTGATAGCGACTGGCGTCGCGTCTGTACTGACAAATGACTAAAAACGCCACCATGTCCTTTGGGCGTAACTGATAATCCCAATAGCGATCGCCCCAAGTAGTAGCAACCAAATAATTCCACCTGGGATAAAAGTGAGAATACCAACACCTCTGAGTACCCAGGCGGCAACGCTAATGCCGAGAAGTATACCAACAATCTGGATTAATCTACGATTTAAAGAAGATTGACTCACCTAATTTTCCTCTCAACTTAACAGACATTACATTTGATATTGATAATTAAAATATTAAGTTACGATGAAGTTGTAGTTTCATCATAAATAACACGTAAAAACCGAGAAATATTATCTAAACATTAGGGTAATACCGATTTAATGTTAAGCTGCACAAAATGATTAATCTTCTATTCTCAGCGCTCTTGATGCTCTTCTCTACGAGATGCTGCGCGAAAGCGGTTTGTTTTTAATTTTGTGCATCTTCATAAAAAATTGGCATAAGGTACTTGATGTTAAATCGTGTTTGTGCCATTCTAGCTGTTAACAATACAGTTTTTCATCTACAAGAATTACTTTGACAAAACTTACTGAAGTATCAATTATGTTAATTGTGATAAGAAACACAGTTTTTATAGTAAAGTAACTGAAATAATTACCAAAAAATCATCCTTTCCGGAAAAGATAAGTATTAAACTGGAACTAATTTAATAATAGGTTGAATATAAATCAAGTTTTCTGGCTTGTAGTTTGAACTCTATTTAAGTGGATGAGTTGAGGAGTAACTTAATTATTATGTCTGCGTCTTATATATCAGATTCAATTATTGCAGGTTCAGATATGGCTTGGAGTCAAGACAAGCAAAAGTTGCTGGTACAAGGTGAAATCTTTGTAGAAACGCGATCGCACAAGATGTCAGGTGGCGCGGTAACAGCCTGGATGTATTTGCCGATGGTGCGATCGCACGTTTGGCAGCAATTAACTGATTATCCCCGCTGGGTACAATATTTTCCTGATATCACCAAGAGTGAGGTGGTACATAAAGGTGAAGTCAAACGTCTGTATCAAGCAGCACAAAAAGCTTTCTTCTTTTTCACGGCTCAAGTAGAAATTTACCTCAATGTTGTAGAAGTTCTGGGTCAGCAAATCCAATTTCGCATGGTAAATGGGACTTTTGAGGATTTTAACGCCAATTTAGAACTAAAAGATTGTGGTAATGGCACAATACTTGCTTATACTGTGCAAGCAACACCTCTAATTCCGATTCCATCTATTTTTATTCAACAAGCGATGAATTTCGAGTTACCTGCAAATATGCGTAAAATGCGACAAGTTATGTGTAAAACTCAATAAAAAATTCAGGTGTTGCTGATTTGAAGGATGATGGCAGCTACGCGAACAAAACGCTCTCGAAGAGATGCTGCGCGTAGCTTGCTTTTTTGCAGGAATAAACGGACAATTCTGAATTCTGCTGTATATGCCGTTTCACTACCACTTCTTATTTACTATTTACAGCAGTTTTCATCTATTTGAACCATACGGTAGGGGCGCAAGATCTTGCGCCCCTACCGTATGGTCTATTTACCTGAAAATAGCTATAAATAACGAAATCGATTTCATGAATCGATTCCTAATCGATTGAGGTAATCGTTGCGGATACTTAGAAAAATAGAAAATTCTTAATGGAACAAAAATCATGATTCGATTCCAATATATCTCCCATTGCTCAATAATAGAGAGTGTTCTAGTATAGTCCTTAAATAACTGTTGAATACGCATTTCATTTGTTCTATTTATAGAATCATCAAAAGTTTTTGTTCCTGGATAATATCTAAAGTTTCCCCATATTTCATTAAAATATTTGACATAAGCTACTTTAACTGCTTTAAGTAAAAAATCTATATCCATTGCATAATGCTCTTCAACTTTGTATACTCCAATTTTTTGATGCAAGGATTTATGGTAAAAGTAAGCGGATGGATTTACAGGAAAAGTAGCATCAATCATGCCGTCATCATTAATTCGTTTTTCCATCAGTAAATCAACTGGTGTAGTCCTTTAGGTTTATTAATCCGAATTAAGCTATTTTGACGATCCCATATATTACAATTACCAACAATCAAGCTAGGTTCTGGTAGAGTTTTAAAGAGTTCTGATATACGACTAAGAACCTTTGGCTCATAGAAATCATCAACGTTTAAAATACCTATAATTGCTCCTTGCGCCATAGCAATTCCTTTATTCATCGCATCTGATTGTCCCCGATCTTTTTCAGAAATCCAGCGGATGTGGGAATATTGATTGGCGTAGTCTTTGATATATCTATTGTTTTGTCAGTTGAGCCACCATCGACAATAATATGCTCAACTTCTGCAAAATTTTGGTGAATGACATTTTGAAGGCAAGCTTCTATAAATTTCTCACCGTTATAAACTGGTGTAATTACACTGATCATTAGTTATCGCTTTGCAAAGGAGACTGAAAATTGGAAAATAGTTTTCCTAATTTCCGATTTTTATTTTTAGGAATATAATTTATAATCCCCACTTTCTCCTTAAAACAATCAAAAACCCGCTTTCAGTGAGAAAACGGGTTTTTGTGTGTGATTTGTGAGGTGTAATTATCCAGTAAATACTTCAACTGGTAAACGGCTAAAGGACAACCTTTCATTTTGCACATCTACAAAGATGGTATTACCGTCGTTGAATTCGCCGCGCAAGATGGATTTAGCAATTTGAGTTTCTAACTCTCGCTGAATCGCCCGCTTCAGTGGACGCGCCCCATACACTGGGTTATACCCTACTTCTGCTAAAAAGTCAAGGGCAACATCTGATAGTTTCAGAGATATTTTGCGATCGCCCAGTCTTTGACGCAATCTTTCCACTTGCAACAGCACAATTTGCCGCAATTCTTTCTTATCTAAACCGTGGAAGATAATGATTTCGTCAATGCGGTTCAGGAACTCTGGACGGAAGCTATTTCGCATTGCTTCCATGACTCGACGGCGCATTTCGTCGTAGTGGGTGTTATCCCCGGCGATATCAAGAATGTACTGTGAACCGATGTTACTGGTCATGATGATAATAGCGTTCTTGAAATCCACTTTATGACCTTGGGCATCAGTGACGCGTCCATCATCAAGAATTTGCAAGAAGATATTGAAGACATCGGGGTGTGCTTTCTCGATTTCGTCGAAGAGAATCACTGAGTAAGGACGGCGGCGAATCGCTTCTGTAAGTTGTCCGCCTTCTTCGTAACCTACGTATCCTGGAGGCGCACCAATTAAGCGAGAGACGGCGTGTTTCTCCATGTACTCAGACATATCGATTCGCACCAGCGCATCTTCGCTATCGAACATATACCCTGCCAATGCTTTCGCCAACTCGGTTTTACCCACACCCGTAGGCCCAAGGAAGATAAAGCTAGCAATGGGACGATTGGGATCGGCTAATCCAGCGCGCGATCGCTGAATTGCATCGGCTACGGCTGTGACTGCTTCTTCTTGTCCAACCACGCGGCGGTGCAGCTCATCTTCTAAATGCAACAGTTTTTCTTTCTCCGATTCCACCAACTTGCTGATCGGAATTCCTGTCCATTTAGAAATAATTTCGGCAATATCACCTTCGGTGACTTCTTCCCGTAATAGTGATTTTCCACTTCTTTGAGTGCTTGCCAATTCCGCTTCTATTGCTTCCAATTGACGATGCAAACTGGTTAAAGTACCATATTTCAACTCCGCAGCGCGGTTAAGGTCGTAGTCGCGTTCTGCTTGCTGAATCTCTAAATTGACCTGTTCAATCTCTTTTTTAACAGACTGAATTTTGTCAATGATATCTTTTTCAGACTGCCATTGAGTATTTAGAGTTTTTTGTTCTTCTTTGAGATCGGCAATTTCTTTTTCCAATCTTCCTAAACGTTCGCGAGAAGCGGCATCGCTTTCTTTTTGCAGCGAAAGCTTCTCCATTTCCAATTGCAGAATTTTGCGATCAATTTCGTCAAGTTCTTCTGGTTTGGAGGTTATCTCCATTTTTAATCTCGCTGCGGCTTCATCTACCAAGTCAATGGCTTTATCAGGGAGGAAGCGATCGCTAATATAACGACTCGACAATACAGCTGCTGCAACTAAAGCACTATCAGAAATCTTCACCCCGTGGTGGTTTTCGTAACGTTCTCTCAACCCGCGCAAAATCGAAATACTATCTTCTACACTAGGCTGATCGACATAAACTTGCTGGAAGCGTCTTTCTAGTGCGGCATCTTTTTCGATATGTTTGCGGTATTCATCTAAAGTTGTTGCCCCAATACAGCGCAATTCGCCCCGCGCCAACATTGGTTTTAACAAGTTACTAGCATCCATCGCGCCTTGGGTTGCACCAGCGCCGACAACGGTGTGAATTTCATCAATAAATAAAACAATCTTGCCAGTAGATTCAGTAACTTCTTTTAATACCGCTTTCAAGCGTTCTTCAAATTCACCCCGAAATTTTGCCCCTGCAATCAAAGCACCCATATCTAAAGCAATTAGCTTGCAGTCTTTGAGAGATTGAGGTACATCACCTGCGATAATGCGCTGTGCTAATCCTTCAGCGATCGCAGTTTTACCAACACCCGGTTCACCAATTAGCACAGGATTATTCTTGGTGCGGCGAGAGAGAATTTGCACAGTGCGGCGAATCTCATCATCCCGCCCAATCACTGGATCGAGTTGACCTTTACGTGCAGCTTCTGTAAGGTCACGCCCGTATTTTTCCAGTGCTTCGTATTTGCCTTCTGGATTTTGGTCAGTCACTTTTTGACTCCCACGAATTTGTTTAATAATATTTTTTAGCTTACCTTCGTCTAAACCAAATTCTTGGAATAAACCTTTGCCAAAACGGTCATCTTTAGCGTAAGCCAGTAATAAGTGTTCAATTGAAATATATTCATCTTCAAACTCTTTGCGATATCCGTCTGCCCGATCTAAGAGTGTATCCAAGCTGCGTCCCAAGTAGACAGAACTGCTAGTACCAGATACTTTCGGTTGACGTTGGAAAAATTGTTCAGTGCGATCGCGCAGTTTTTGCAAGTTAACACCTGCCTTAGTAAGAATGCCAGTCGCTAGACCATCTTGTTCTAGCAGCGCTTTCATCAGGTGTTCGCTTTCAATTTGCTGCTGTTGATATTGTTTTACAATATCCGGGGTATGAGCGATCGCTTCCCAGGCTTTTTCTGTAAATTGGTTAGGATTAGTAGGTTGCATAGGCTTTTTCAGGAAGTAGAGGCGCAGTAGCTTGTCAGAGGCTACCACCAGAACACCAAATAAAGATAATTTCTGCTCTCAATAGATATTGTATGAAGAGGGGAGCGATCGCCTAGATCGGTGTTCACATCTTGTAAAAGTGGTATTTTCCCCTAGTTCCGATTTTCCTATGTGGATTTCAATTACCTGTCTGCGGAATATCAGCAGATGCGCTCTTGTGTGCGATGGCGCAAGCGCTCACGTAGGCGATCGCTCGCCTTAGTTGGGTTTATTCCAGTGAGCGCTTAGGAGTCGGTACAGAGGTTTTTGGAGTCGCCCTAGAAGCCGAATCGTACTTACTTGACAGCGCTGGAGGAACAAGTGTTGCGTGTGCTGGAGTTGGAAACTAGCAGCTAATCCAACAATGCAGGAAATCAATGTTCGTGCTAGTAATCCGAAAACTTTTGCGGTGCTTTGGGGATGTCTACACCCGCAGAAAAATCTAATTTTGAAAATCAAATTGCATATTTGCATATTTAATCAAAAAATTACTGAATATTCCTTTAAATAGAGGTTTTTCCAACATCTACTTACTTAAAGAGGAAAAATAATGAATCGATTCAAATATTCCAAGAAGATTTTTGGAGTTCTTGCTGTTTTACTCGTAATTTGTGCAACTTTCTTTCCTAGAATGGCAATTGCAGATTCACTGACTGCGCCTATCAAGTCAGATTGTACCGTCGTAGGTGATGTAAAAATAATACCAGATCCAAAAGATCCCAATGAAATCGATGTTCTACCACCGACTGTGATAGTTAACAATGCCGATGGATGTAGCTTCAGTGCTAACGCGATGAAGTTATCACAAGCTCTGAGGGTTAAAAGAGCTATTATAAATTTGCCTGCGGATGTAACTGGGGTTGTTAAAAGCCTTCAGATCAGCAAAATCGATAATGAAGGCAATAAAGCAGTCATTTATGGCTGTTCTAACTTAAAAGTTCAGGATGGTACGGATTTAAATGTATCTTGCGGGGGACCATCTTACTTACCAGCAAACCAGTCCTTGCAATATAATGCAACTATTGCAGACTTTAAGCCAGGGACTAAGTTTGCCATTACCCTGGTAGCATCACAGTCTAAACAAGTAGATTTGCAGTAAGTGTACGCCTGTTACACCAAAAAACCTATTTGGTGTAACAGGTAAAACTGCTTAGTACAAAAAGCTTAGTACAAAAATGTTTGCTCCTTCCTAGCCGTAACTAAAAAAGACGGGTGTACCCCCTTAATTTTAAGCAAAGCCAACTGTATGGCATACACTGCCCGTAATTAGCTCTAATATCCCCCGGTTGAACAACTGAAGCATTCCAGTCGTGGGTAGAAAAGAATTTAGTTGTATGTTTTATTACTGGAGTTTAGACTAAATAGTGAAAAAAATTGTTCAACATGGAATCAATTGGTTTAGATGTTGAGCTATTTTTGCTTGCTTTAGTCTAAACTCCAGTTACTAGTATTACAACTTTTAACCATTATGATGCTTACAGCAACGGGTAAAATTTCCGAAAATAGAGGAGAATCACCAGACTTTAGACAAATCAATGTTTGCATTCCAATAGATAATTACAAGGCTTTGCAAATAATTTGCATAGATAAAAATATGAAATAACAGGAAGCCATTACGAGAGCGATTGCTCAATGGATTGTTGAAAATATTGAATAATTTAAAAATTTTGAAAGGATTTTAAATATAAAAAGGAGTGTTTATGTTGTCAATATCGGATTACACCAAAATTTTTGACTCGACCAAATATATAAATAAGTTTCAATGGTTGTCATAGTTTACGTTATTTAAGCGCTCCAAAAATATTGGGATATTTTTCTTTTTTAGGAGTTTAAAATCTTCATAGAATATGCCTTAAAGTTGTTACTAGCAGAACTTGCCGCCAACGAATTGGATTTTTTGCCAACATTTCCTATCCTCTAAACCTTTAGTTATAGTTCCCAAAAAGAGAAAACGATACGTGTGGTAGGGCAGCAGGTAACTTTGTAGGCTTACTATCGAATGTGATCTCCTTTCAATTAATATCCCCAGCGAGTGGGAATTATGCTAGCTGCTGCAACCCTTTATTGAGCATCCATAAAAACAAACAGATGGGCTACTTTTCCATTTTCTATGACAAAAAAATCCATGCCGGTTAAGACATTCGGCTGGGAACCAGTCTGAATATCCCAGAATAACCGAGCCCCATTTTGCGTACTTTCCATCGGTTTTGTTGCCACAAAATTGAAATTAGCATCGTCCGCAAATAGCTTGTTGATAAAGTCAGAAACGGCGCTAATGTCGGTAAGGATAAAATCCTTGTCATACATTTTTATATCGTCTGCATAGATAGTTTGCATCAATGCATCACGCGTTGTACGGTCTTTTTCATTCCAGACAGCAGTATGTGTTTGCTGGAGATAATTCATTGCCTGTGCATCCATGAGTAGACTGGCTAGTTTATTTTCTAAAACGATTTTTTGGTCTCAGGTAAAAACAACTTTACAGCAAGAACAATCAAATGAATGTTACGCTTTAATATTTATTCATGGGTATAATATCAGTTTTGAAGCAGCAGCTTTACGAGGAGCGCAACTAGGTTGTGATTTAAAGATTCCGTCGGTAAGAATGGCATTTTATAGTTGGCCATCAAAGGCTAAACTAGAGCGTTATCCCTCTTCTGTCACTTTCCGGAATAAGCAAGTAGTTTAGGAGCTAAATCATCCAGAAGCATAAGAGGGTTTAAATTGATTCATTGCAGCA
>NZ_JBALDC010000033.1:0-27634 GCF_036917575.1 Nostoc sp.
CTTGTTTTTCCGGGTTCATGCTTTAGACGGACGGCTTGTGTATTCTCATACATTCTCCCAGAAAAGGTATATCCGCCAAAGTGGGATGCTCCCACGCCGCGTTGCGTTCTTTTCTGCTTTTTTCTACTTTTCAAAAAAAGCTAGTAAATAGGAGAGGCAGATAATTCCACCTCTCCTATGGAGATAAACTAATTACTTAGAGCTTTGCCGATTTAGTATCTGCTATTTTTATTGGGTTTGTGAACAATAAAGCTGAGAATTTGGCACTGCTTGATGTTGTCAAAACCCACAACACGAATATAGCTAGTGTTGAATTGAGAACGGCATCCTTGAACTTCGCTCAATACGTCTTGAGTAGATTTAGCACCGAACAGAGGCAGCTTCCACAGTGTCCAATATAATTCTGTTGGCTCAGAAGTTTCGTTAAACTCGATCGCTGGAATGTAACCTTGATTCAAAATGTATTGGATCTGCTTGGCAATTTGAGCGTCAGAGAGGGGGGGCAGATAAGAAAGGGTTTCGTAACGACGCTCTTTTGGTAAAGTTTGCATAGCTTTTGATAATGGGTTGCGATTTTTTACTACTAGGTTGACGGAACTAATTGGATAAGTTATCCAAATTCGGATCTGAAGTTGCTTGCTGTTCTGGTTGCAGACTGGGGTTAGATGTATCTATTTGTGTGATTCGTTCTAAATGCTGGCGACGCTGTTCCATGTTGGCTTGCTGAATGCCAGTGCGAACCATTTCCGGTAAAAATTCTGCAATTTCTTCCGCAATATGTTCCCTGACAGTCATGATTCGCAAAGCCAAATCTGGTTTTTCTCGCAACAGTTGCTCAATGTATGACTCACCATTTTGAATTTTGCCAGACGAAAAGTTATGCAACCAAAGTTCTAATGGCGGATTAGTTTCGCCTAGCTGTGCCAACACTGTCCTTAAAGCCTGATAAGTCAGATAACTTTGGAGAGTTTTGGCTGTGTCCTTCGCAATTTGCTTAAGATTCATGCTTGACCCCAGCCCTGAAGAGTTATGAGTTATGAGTTATGAGTTATGAATTAATGCAAATCCTAACTCTTAACTCTTAACTCTTAACTGTTAACCTAGATCAGACGGTATCCATTGCTTCAAACTCGAACTTGATTTCTTTCCACAGTTCGCAAGCAGCAGCCAGTTCAGGAGACCACTTGGCAGCTTCGCGGATGATATCGTTACCTTCACGAGCCAAGTTACGGCCTTCGTTACGAGCTTGAATAACGGCTTCCAAAGCGACGCGGTTAGCGGTTGCACCAGGAGCGTTACCCCAAGGATGCCCCAGAGTACCACCACCGAACTGTAGTACAGAGTCATCACCAAAGATTTCTACCAGCGCGGGCATGTGCCATACGTGGATACCACCAGAAGCAACTGCCATTACACCAGGTAGAGAAGCCCAGTCTTGGGTAAAGTAAATACCACGAGACTTGTCTTGCTCAATGTAGTTTTCACGCAACAGGTCAACGAAGCCCATTGTAATCCCGCGCTCACCTTCCAACTTACCAACTACTGTACCGGTATGGATGTGATCACCACCAGACAAACGTAGGGCTTTAGCCAATACACGGAAGTGGATACCGTGGTTCTTTTGACGGTCAATTACAGCGTGCATAGCACGGTGAATGTGTAGCAGGATACCATTGTCGCGACACCAACGAGACAATGTGGTATTGGCGGTGAAACCTGCGGTGAGGTAGTCATGCATGATGATGGGCATTTTGAGTTCTTTAGCGTACTCAGCCCGCTTCAGCATTTCTTCACAGGTGGGGGCGGTGACGTTTAGGTAGTGACCTTTAATTTCACCGGTTTCAGCTTGAGCTTTGTTGATAGCTTCAGCTACGAACAAAAAGCGATCGCGCCATCTTTGGAATGGTGCAGAGTTGATGTTTTCGTCGTCTTTGGTGAAGTCCAAACCACCGCGCAAGCACTCGTATACAGCGCGTCCGTAGTTTTTAGCGGAAAGACCTAATTTCGGCTTAATGGTACAACCCAGCAAAGGACGACCATATTTGTTTAACTTGTCGCGCTCAACTTGGATACCGTGAGGAGGCCCTTGGAAGGTCTTGATGTAAGCTACTGGGAAACGGATATCTTCTAGACGCAGTGCCCGCAGAGCTTTGAAACCAAATACGTTACCAACAATTGAGGTCAATACGTTGGTTACAGAGCCTTCTTCAAACAAGTCCAAAGGATAGGCAACATAAGCAATGTATTGGTTGTCTTCGCCCCGAACTGGTTCGATGTCATAGCAACGACCTTTGTAGCGATCGAGGTCGGTGAGCAAATCTGTCCACACAGTTGTCCAAGTACCCGTGGAAGACTCAGCCGCTACAGCCGCACCTGCTTCTTCGGGAGGAACACCAGGCTGAGGTGTCATGCGGAACGCAGCTAGAAGATCGGTATCTTTTGGTGTGTAATCGGGTGTGTAATAAGTTAATCTGTAATCTTGAACCCCGGCTTGATACCCAGATTTGCTCTGAGTCCTCGTTTGAGCGTAAGACATATTTTATCCTTCCCTGAAATCACTCTTTTTAATTATCAAATCACGTTTTGTGCAACTTCCCTTCACCCCATTTTTTTCCCCTTTATTGGGGAAAATAACGGGAAAAATTTTTGTGAAGGGTTGTTTTTGGCAAAGGGTAATAGTTTTTTTGCGGCGGACACTTTGGTAGCGGTGGTAGCCCTCCTCACCAGTGTTATCCCCTTCTAGGGGTACACGACCTAGCGCTTCTACTGTTCCCTCTTACTAAAAATCAAAATTCTTTTTTACCTCTTCTTCACACCTAACTAAACCTTCTCAATTTCACCAAAACTTCCGCTTTTTGCGGCTTGATTTAGATAATTTTCCTATAAATCGGTGTATTCAGGGGATTAGGCTGGCTGGCACTCATTCCCGCCTTTACACTCCGTGTATCTTCTCCGTTGATGGATAAAGATACTAGAAAATAATTTATTTGACACAGATTTAGCAGAGTCGTGAGTGTAAAGATAAAAAATCGCACACCACGTAATTTGTAACTTATTCCACAATATATCAAGAATTCGATAAGTTATTCTTTGAAAGTTTTTAACTTATCTATTTAATTTTTTTATTACATAAAGATTTAAACTTTTTGTTACAAAAGCTTTACAAAATGTCATCAATGGTGAATGGGTATTGGGTAATGAGAAAGTATTCCTGAATATTTATTTCCTATTCCCTAGTCCCCAGTCCCCAGTCCCCAATCCCCAATCCCAATCTTCAATGTTTAAAAAATTTCAGCTAGGGGAACACTGAAATTAACCCAAAGCCAGTTTAGGTAAATGGTAAATGCTATGGGTACTGTCTCTCAAGGAAATGTCACCGTGGTATTGTTTTACAAGCGTACTAGTTTATTGATTACTTCTATCTTGCTGGGGTTGATAGCTTTGCCAAATATGGGATGGGCACAAAAAACCCCAGACATTAATTCATCTGATGTAACCCCCGCTTACCCACCTTCCCCACCGCCACCGCGAGTAGAACCTTTGCCTGATGAGCGAGGAGTTGAAGAAAATTCGCCAAAAACTGATTATCGTGTTGGTAACTTACTAGGAGATGTTACGGGTAATCTTTGGGTAGGTTCTTGGCGCGGACTATCGCGGATTGATCCTAAAACCGGCAAGATTATTTCTCGTGTTAGCTTACCAAATATTGCCATTGGTGCTTTAGCCCAAGACAAAGTAGGACGTTTGTGGGTAGGAAGTTATGAGGGACTGGTTCGAGTTGACCCCCGCACTAACGAAATCACTGCACAAAATTTATTTTTGCCTTCTAAACGGGTGTTGTCACTGTTACTTGACAAACGGGGTTATTTGTGGACTGGAACCGATAGCGGTTTAGCTCTGATTAGTCCCGACCAAGGCTTAATTATGACAACATTAAAAAATCTGCCTGGTGTCAGCGCCAACGCCCTGACTTTAGATGCTGAAGGTCAATTGTGGGTTGGTACTCTTGATGGATTGGTGCGGGTAAATACTGCTAGTGCTGCGATTATGAAGCGAATAGCCGATTTACCAGGGACAACTGTACAAGCTTTAGCTATTAGTCCAGAAGGGTTAATTTGGGCGGGAATGCCAAATAATTTGCTAGTTATTAACCCAAAGACTGGTGCAGTGTTGCGGTCTGTAACTCGTCTGCGCGGGCGTGACGTGACAGCAGTACGTTTTGCAAAAGATGGTAGTGTCTGGGTTGGGACTAATAATGGTTTGTTACGATTAAATCCAAATACAGGAGCTGTATTAGACCCAGAAGTTGCTGGACTTCCTTCTAGTCGGGTTATTACCCTTGCACCTGACATCGGCAATAAATTATGGATTGGTACTAGTGAAGGTCTAGCTTGGTTAATGCCCAAAACGGATAGTGCAAAACCCCATATCGCTTTCAGTCGCGCCGTTAAATGATTAGTTAAGAGTTAAAAGTTATGAGTTAAAAATTTTTTAAATTCAAAACTCTTAACTTTTAACTTCTAACTCAGCACTCACTACTCAGCACTCAAAAAATGGCAATCACTACCCAGCAATTAATTCAATGGAAACAACAGGGACGTTCAATTGTCGCGTTGACCGCCTGGGATTATGCGATCGCTCAACTCATCGATGCAGCTGGTGTAGACTTAATCCTTGTAGGTGACTCTATGGCAGTAGTTCTAGGGTATGAAACAACACTGCCGATAACTTTGGATGAAATAATATATCACGCCAAATCCGTGCGCCGTGGAGTTAAACAAGCATTAGTAGTTGTAGATTTACCTTTTTTGACGTATCAAGAAAGTCTTCAACAAGCAATGCACTCAGCTGGGCGGGTACTAAAGGAAACGGGCGCTCAAGCGGTAAAATTAGAAGGTGGCTATCCAGCGATCGCTCAAACTGTAGCTCGTTTAGTAGAAGCCGGAATTCCGGTCATGGGTCATGTGGGTTTGACACCGCAATCAATACATCAACTGGGTTTGCGACAACAAGGAAAAACCCAAGAAGCCAGTGAGAGAATTTTACTTGAAGCGATCGCTCTCGAACAAGCGGGTGTATTTTCTTTAGTGTTAGAGCATATCCCCGCAGATTTGGCAATGCAGATTTCACAAAAATTGAGTATTCCCACAATTGGTATCGGTGCTGGAATTCACTGCGATGGACAAGTTTTAGTTACTTCAGATGTCCTTGGACTGGCAGAAAAGCATCCACCATTCGCCAAAGTTTACACAAATTTGCGCCAGACGATTACCAAAGCCGTGCAAGATTATGCTGTGGAAGTGCGCGAGCGGAAGTTTCCTTAGAAAAGTTAAGGAAATAAGGATGAGAACAAAAAAACCCCGACTTGATAGCCGAGGTAGATGGGAGAAGTTCAAATGTCGATGGAATATTGCAATACCGAAGTCTGTTTTTCTTAGTTAACACCCAATGCAAATAGGTAATAGACAAGGTGCAATTTTAGCTATGCAGGTTACTTTTGGGCTTTACTAAGCTATGTAAATAAATATAACAATAATCTTACAAATGGTCAATTAGACTTGACAAACAAAGACTTATATAGAATATAAGAACTACCTATCAAAGCAGTACGAATCGGCAAATAAAACGGGTTACTGGCTAAGATAGTCCAATGAAAACAAGAACCGATATTTTAGGGAGTAGAAAAACTAAGCGATTAGCTGCACAATTCCGGGTAGGTGGAATTAAGCCAGAAATTTGAGAAGCTAGCTACTAGAGCGCCAAAGTCTTTACAATTCCCTTGTTGACTCAAAAAGTATTTCTCGACCTATGACAAATCAAGCTCCTATCCCGGTTATTGTTAACGGTGCTGCTGGCAAAATGGGCCGTGAAGTGGTTAAGGCGGTGGCACAAGCGCCTGACTTAAACCTAGTGGGTGCAATTGACTACAGTTTGGAACATCAAGATAAAGACGCTGGGGAGTTGGCAGGTTTAAGCGAACCTTTGGAAGTGCCGATTACCAATCAATTAGAACCGATGTTGGGGTATGTGGCTGGTGACAGACAGTCTCCTCCAGGGGTGATTGTAGACTTTACCCATCCCGATTCAGTTTATGACAATATTCGCAGTGCGATCGCTTACGGGATTCGTCCTGTAGTCGGCACTACTGGCTTAAGTCCAGAACAAATTCAAGACTTGGCAGATTTTGCTGACAAAGCTAGCACTGGTTGTCTAATTATTCCTAATTTTTCCATTGGGATGGTACTGTTGCAACAAGCTGCGATCGCAGCTTCCAAATATTTTGACCATGTGGAAATTATTGAACTACATCATAACCAAAAAGCTGATGCTCCCAGTGGTACTGCCATTCAAACAGCGCAGTTATTAGGAGAGTTGGGTAAAACTTTTAACCCTGCTCTTGTAGAAGAAACGGAGAAATTACCAGGAGCGAGGGGCAGTATCGCAGATGAAGGAATTAGAATTCATAGCGTCCGCTTGCCGGGATTGATTGCCCATCAGGAAGTGATTTTTGGCGCAGCAGGACAGATTTATACTTTACGACATGATACGAGCGATCGCGCTTGTTATATGCCAGGAGTGCTACTAGCGATTCGCAAAGTCTTAACGCTAAAGTCGTTAATATATGGATTAGAAAAGATACTTTAAACTTTAAACACACTATCGGGCATTCATTACTTAGGACTCATGTTAGTACCACTGACTCGCCAGAAATTTGAACAAGTTGTCCCCCTAATTGCCACTGGTTTGCAGTACAAGTACTACTGGGGGAAGTTCTCAAATTTTTTGCAACGGCTGTTAATTTCTGTAGTTGCGATAGTTGTTATTTTGCTTGTAACAGTTATTTTCAAGCTTGAGTTTGCTTCAATAGTATTTGTGCTAGGGGTAATTGGCGCTTTTTTTTGGTTGTGGTATCCAGTGTTTCAAGCAAGTATGCGGAATTTACAATGCCGCCGTTACAAGTACGGCGGCTTTTTCCGTGGTCGAGTTCTAGATTGGTGGATTACAGACCAATTGATGGGTAAAACCGAAACAGTCAACAACAAAGGCGAATTGGTGATTGTAGAAAACCGAGAAAAACAGATAAATTTAGAGATAGGTGATGATACAGGATTTAGCATTGAGTTTGTAGCACCATTGCGTCCTGCCCACAAAGTTATTACTCGCGGTCAAATTGCAGAAATGGTAGTGATGTCAAATCGCTCAGATTTGAGCAGCATTGAAGAATTCAGCGATATATACTTTCCCAATCGTGAACTGTGGGTTAGCGATTATCCTTATCTGCGGCGGGATTTCTTTAACGAAGTCGGTCGCCGCTTGCGTGAAGATCAACAACAAAAGCCACGTAGGCAGCGTCGGAGAGTAGAAGATTGAAGAAGTGATTAGTATAGGTTTTGGGACTTAGACAAAAAGTAGCCAGAAAAAAGCCTATCGCACTCACGGACAAAGACTCCCCAACCGGGATCAGCTGACCGAATTGCCACACCAGCATCGCTTGATCGATTTCATGCCAGAAGACTAAAATACTACCAGTGACACCGGCGATACATAAAAGAATGCCAGCAGTTAATCCGAGCCAGCGATCGCACCCGTAAAAAAGCTATTTAAACGCGATTTAATTTACAGCAGATTTCAAGTAGATGAAGTACACTTCATTCGTCTCAAAGCTAGGCATAAAGGCTATTTTACTTCTGAATTCTGACTCCTTAATTCTGAATTCTGCTGTAAGTGCGATCGCCCTTGTTACGATCAACCTCAAAACTGCCAAGAAACAGTTCCTTGAACTGTAAAGGGCTGCCCATAACCAACACGACCGCCAAAATACGTATTTTCAAAATACTCTACGTCAAATAAATTTTTGAAGTTGAGTCCGATTCTAAATCTATCTCTGTTGTAGAAAATTGCTGCATCAGTCCGAGGAGAACTCGGTACATAATAAGTATTATCCAAATCTCCAGCGCGATCGCCTACAAAAAACAACCCTAAACCAAATCCTAACCCTTGTAAATTACCTTGTTGAATTTCGTAGGTTGTCCATACGTTAAAAGCATGATCTGCGGTATTGGGCAAACGGTTTCCAACTGGAAACGTAGCATCCTCAGTAATACGCGCATTAGTATAGGCATAACCTGCAAAAATATTCCAACCTGGCAAAATTTGCCCCGTTACACTTAGTTCAATCCCTTGGCTGTTTTGCTCACCCGTTTGGATTTGGAAACCTGTAGTGGGATCGTCTACCAGGACATTAGTACGAGTCAAATCATAGAAAGCCAATGTTGCTGAAAGTCGGTCGTTGAAATCTGCTTTGACACCAACCTCATACTGTCTACCCCGTTCTGGGTCAAAAGCGCTCTGCAAACTACCACCAAAAAGAAATGTGCCTTGTGCTGGAGTAAATGAACTGATATAACTGGCATACAGCGAAATAGCTCTTATGGGTTGATAGACAATTCCAAACCGAGGACTCACAGCGCTATCTGACTTAGTGGTTTCTATGTTAGCAAGCAAATCTTCAGATGTCTGATTAAAAGTATCAAACCGCGCACCCAACAACACCTTCAAACTTTCTGTTATGGCGATTTGATCTTGAATAAAAATTCCTAATGAATCTGTTGTGGATGAATTAATAGCTTCAAAATTCAATTCCCCTATTGGTTGACCGTAAACAGGATTAAATATATCAATCGATGCAGCAGCAAAAGATACATATTTTGGTGTTGCATTGATATAACGATTCAAATCAACCCCGAATAAAAGCTGATGCTCAATTGAACCAGTGGAAAACTTGCCAACAACATTTGTTGTGAGAGTATAATTCGTGAAATATTGGTCATATATTGAGAAAGAACGGCTAATAGTTCGGTTATCTGTTGTATCCAAAGTTTCAGGTCTGGTTTGTGCGATATAGTAACTATTAAAACCATACCGAAAAGCGTTTCTCAAAGACCAATTGTCGCTAAATTTATGTTCTAGCTCGTATCCTATTCTTGTAGTTGTTCCGTTTGCTTCATCAGTCGGTTCAGTCAGGTTACGATTACGCGGTATTTTACCGTTAGGATTTGGTAATGTGCTGCCAACAATCGGTACACCAAATCCTAGTCCAGAATCTCTACTCTCAATGTATTCTGCGCTTAAATTCAGATTCGTTCTCTTACCAATTGTCATACTGAACGCAGGTGAAATGCTGAAGTTTTCACTACTGTTGAAATCAAGAAAACTACCTGAATTTCTGTAGGCTGTATTCAGGCGATACAAAAAGCTTTTCGAGTCATTTAACGGTCCAGAGAGATCGACCGCGCCTCTGTAGAAACTATAGCTGCCAACAGTTGCATCAATGGCATAAAAAGGTTCACTTAAAGGGCGTTTAGTGACAATATTGATGCTTCCCCCTGGATTACCCAAGCCAAATAGCACGGATGCTGGACCTCTGAGGACTTCGACTCGCTCAACATTGGCAAGTTCAACCGCATCTCCAACTCCAGGATCGGGTAATCCATTCCTGAGCAAATTATTATTCGATGCCTCAAATCCGCGAATTCTATAATAAACATTCGCACCATTAGTAAATTCTGGAGTTACACCCGCAACATTTCTCAGCGCATCATCTAAACGATTAATTCGTTGGTCGCGTAACACTTGTTGTGGTACTACTTGAATCGATTGGGGAATATCTCTTAAAGGTGTATCAGTTCTTGTTCCAGTTGTAGTATCTGGTACACGATACCCATCTTGCTCTCCTGTCACCACCAATTCAATCGGCTGATCCTGTTGTGCTGCTGGTTCATCTTGGGGTGTTTCACTTGGTGGCTGTTCTTGGGTTGGCGGTGTTTGTGATGGTTGCATCGCTGTTGCAGCAGAATTTATCCCAAAAACCAACCCGGCATTATCATCAAATAACTCAACCGTCGGTAAAGTTTTCTCGCCTACCACCGTTACCCTTACAGTATTTGCATCAATATTCGTTACCGTGACCTCAGTGATTCCCGTAAGCGGTTTTTCGGAACGAAACGCAAAAGCTTCACCCGATGGTAAACGCAATTGTCCGCCAGATACATCGGCAATAAAATTATTACCCGTACTACGATTGATGACTTGCAGTTGTTGTCCAACAGAGGTTTGTAAAATTATCTCTACACCTTTGTCTGTAGGATTTGCCTTCACTTCTGTTATTGAGATAGCTGGGGTATTAGTTGGTTGTTGAGCAAACAAATCTGCTACACGAGTTGAAACCCTCTCTAAATCTCTAACTCGACGGATGGAAGATTTCTCATCTTTTATTTGTAGAGAAGTTAAAGTAGTTTCGGTGTCATCTTTTGTCAGGAAGGGGGATTTTGCCCACACCGCTTGTATATCTAGAAGACAAAATACACTCGCTAAAAAAAGCGATGTCTGCCGACAAGTTGCTACGCATCTACGCTGCCACAAATTCAACACTGCTCACACCAAATTTGAAAGTAATTCTCAAAAACATTACTCAAATATCTGGTGTAAGGTGAAGCCTTTTTTATCGCTAGACGGATTTTTTTTTATCGCTAGACGGATTTTTTCTGCTGCATTTGATATTGCTTAGGACAAAAACCGAATTTTTTCCTAAAGGCGGTGGTAAAGTAACTGTGACTGATAAAGCCAACAATATTAGCAATTTCTGACACTTTTATATCTCTAGTTTCTAGGAGTTGACGCGCTTGTTCTAAGCGATAGTGATGTAAATAACTAAAAGCTGTTGTGCCAAATACCTGACGAAATCCCTGTTTGAGAAGATAGTCGTTTAAACCTACTGCCCTTGACAATTCCATAAGCGAAGGCGGATTACTTAATCGTTTCACTAGAATATCTCTGGCATGATAAGTTCTTTCTACTACATCCGACTTCAAAGTGTGAGGGTGGTTATTACCATCCTTAATTTTTATCTCCTGTGCAACTAACATTCCCATCAACTCTAAAGCTTTACCTTCCAAATACAGCCGCTTGGCAATTCCTTGATAAGGACACTCGATAATTTGCCGTGTAACAGTCTGCATAGCAGGTGTTGCAGTTCCACAATTGCAGTAAGATGTCTGATCAGATTGCCGAATCCACGGTTGCAACGCTTGGGGTAATTGTCCTTGTTGATTGGCAACAAAAGAATATAGTGATTCAGGCTGCATCAGGATATTCACCTCCAGAAAGGAGTTTTTATCCGAACAATCACTCGTTTGCTTGGGATCTAGTCCACTTCCTACGAAACTATACTCGCCTGCACCAACACTTCTGTATTGATCGTGATGTTCTCCAGAAAAATGAAAGTGATACTCTAACCAATCATGTTCCTGTTCTGGCTGTAGAATAATCATGCGATCGCGCATTTGCAAATTGCCAATTATCAACTCCAACCCTTGGCGCAACTCAATTCTCCGCCAGTAACCTTGTCCCAGCCGTCGCGGATATTTGTATACCATATCCAACATATCATCTGGATCTGGGTGTTGGGAACGTTCCACTGTCTCCTCAAATAGTTCATCAAAGGCTTGCTGGGAAAGGGTGATTGTCATAGCGATCTTGAGATAAAAACTTAGCTCTTAATAAGAAATATCTCATTAAAATTTGTCTATTTGATTTTAGGTTCCCGCTTCTCCTGTCGAAGACGCTACGCGAACGGGAAACTACTTCATATCTATGCAGTTTCTTCTTTAGATAATTTGGCGTATATTTGTACAAAATTGCTACAGGAGGTTCGAGCTTTCGGATTTGGGATAAATCTATCTCTCCTACCCTGAATTTCCTACCTTGTTACTAACGAGAGCATCCCACTTTAATAAGTTTCCCTTGCAAACGATAAGTCACTGCCCCACAGGCAATACCTGCCGACTCAGATTCTACATAAGACCGTGTAGGCGGATTTTGTTTATCTAACCGCGATTTCCAATCACCAGATATTCTTTCGAGAGTGGGATACTTGTTTAAAAATTGTGAGTCTGCAACAATATCGTGGGGTCCCTTAACATTTATTTTAGAACTATTGATGTAGATATTATAATCATAGATAACGTTTTTATTTTTAGTCTTATTATTAATATTTTTCCCAGGAAAAGCATAGAAAATGTTCCTAAGAATTTTCACATCAGATGATGTATGAGCAAATATTTGTCCACCATTAAGTTCTGGACTCTGATTATTTAAAACAGCTGTGTTATTTATAATATCAACATGATCGCTAAAAAATGCATGAATCCCCGATCCACCATTATTAAATGTAAGATTATTTTTAACTAAAGTATATCCTTTATATGCACCCAATTTTGAGTTATCTTGATTTCTTGTACTATCGATAATAATGCCATTACCATCTGTAATCCTTCCAACTGCAATCCAAGGGATGTACATACGATTGTTGTAGGTTTTGTTGTTAGTAACAAACATCTTGTATCCCCGCTTGTTGTCAGAATTCCAATTGCTTAACATCGAAATGCCACTGCAACCATAAACGCTGTACCAAGCATTATCGAACACTTCGTTATTATCTATTGTCACATAGTCCGATTCAATGGCTGAAATGCCTGCTCCTCCACAGCCATGTACTTTGTTATTGACAATGCGTATATGGTGACTACGACCATCTTTTCGCCCATCTACATTAATGCAGTTTCCATTCGTTAGCGGGTTTACTTTATTAGTTTTCTGACTCATCGCATAATCAAGGGTTATGTTGGCATTGTTTCCGATCACCTCCAACCCATTTATCTCAATATATGATGCTGCCTTGTGAATCAAAATTCCATGCCATCCATTGTGTTGAATTTTCGGTCGATGTCCAGGATATGCTTTAAACTTAATCCATGCATTTGCTGTTCCAGAGCGAGTAATAGATACTACGTCTCCACCTGGTTTTGCATTCCTGTACACTCCGTTCATAATCAATACTGTATCGCCAGGGTTAGTCAGATTTGCTGCTTTCTGAATTGTTTGAAAGGCGGATGAACTAGAGAGTCCGCTATTTTTGTCATTTCCAGTACCACTAACATAGTATGTTTTCGGAGTTGTCCTACTGCTAATTAGCTGATGGCTAGATAGGGTAATTTGTTTGTTAGTAAATATCTGAGGAATGTTTTCAACTAAATATGTTTTTATCCTTTCTCGCTCAACCAAAAGACCTAATACCACGGGAATTGCAAGATATGCGCTTAACCTGAAACCTCGAATTACCATAACAAAAGGCTCCTTTCTAGGCACTACTTAACAAAAATATAATATCAGGATATGTCAGTCCATTAAAATACTATTTGGCATCAAGGGTATGATAGAGCCGACTTTTCTAGCTTCCTTGATTTCTATCTTGTCCATAGGCTTGCCAAGCTAAGTCTACCAATCCATCAACGATCGCAGCTGCTACAACTGCATTACCTTTGCGACTCTCAATTGTAATGTGAGGCACTAAAGAGTCTTGTAAACGCTTTTTAGCTTCATCAACATTTACAAATCTCACTGGAGTTGCAATTATTAAAGCAGGTCTAATTTCCTCAGCTTCAATTAAATCGACAAGTGCAGTCAGTGCTGTTTGCGCTTGACCCACAACAAAAATGCCCTCTGGATAACGCTTTGCTAAAGTTTCTATTCCCCATGCTGCGCGAGTTTTTTCTTTTTGAGGGCGTGTTAGAGCTTCCATGCTGCAATACACTGGATTAGCAAAGGTGTTTTGAATGTCGTAGGCAATACCTACTTGTACCATCGGGACATCTACCACAATCGTGGTACGTGCGGCTAGAGCTGCTGCTCCAGCTTGCAAGGCACGCTCAGAAAAGCGAATCAAAGACTTATACTCAAAGTCAGCCGTGGCGTAGATTACCCGACGCACAATCTCATATTCTGCGGGTGAAAAGACATGATCGCCAATTTCACTATCAATGATTGCTAAACTTTGAGCATCAGTTACGTGCCATTCCATTTTTGTTGAGCTTCTCAAATATTAGCTTTCAGCTTATCAGCTTCAGAGAGTTAACAGTTAGGAGTTAAAAGTTATAAGTTAATTGAACTACTCACTCCTAACTACTCGCTCATAACTCATTACTCGAAGAAGCCCGACTGAAAATAGGAGATAGGTAGGCTACCAATACGCCAATGATAAACCCAGAGATATTGCGAACTAAAGGCAACCAGTCGCTTGTTCGTGTCACAACTGGCCCAATGCCGAAGGCAATAAACAAGATTCCCCACAAAGGTGAGAAAATTAAAGCCCATTGCCAAGCAAAAACTTGTCCTTTCTCGCGGGGTTGAGCTGCAAATCCACAAATCACCCCACCAATGATTGAAGTTATCAAGGTGAGAATCCACTGCTCTCGTGGTAGTCCGGGGACAACATTGCAACCCCCTTTAAGCAAACAGCCTTTAACCGATTCTAAGGCTTGCAGAATGGCTTGGTCTTCACCTTCTTCTCGGACAAAGTACAAATTACCGAAACGGGTTTGCAATTCTATCCAGAAAGTCCGGGGTAAAAGTTTATAAACAGCATCACCGACGCTAAAACTGAGGATGTTACCGCCACGAGAATCAGCAACGAGCAGAATGCTTTTGTCATCCAAACCCCAATATTTTATAACCGCGCGACCTGGGGTGCGGTCATACTGGGTTAAGACTCGCAATTTCCAGCCTGTGTCAGCTTCAAACTGCTCTAAATCTTTGACCAGCTTTTCTTCTTGCAGCACAGGCAGAGATTTAGCTAAATCTACAACTGGAGTAAAGGTGTCAGGCAGTAACTCAGGATTGTCATAAGCCAGCGCTGAGGGAGAATGCATCACCCACATTGACCCAGCCAGGAAAAATATTGCAATAGATACTAGAATTCGTCGCCAAAAACAAGATTGCATGAACGTTTTTATACAAATATCAACGGTAAAAGTGAACAAGTTGTTTTAAAAGAATACTAGAAAAATCATAGTTCTTTACACTTGTTTACTTTACTCTAATCTAGGGGATCAAAGCAAAGGGTTTTTGGGGATTGGGGATTGGCAGTGGGACTCATAATTATAAAGATAAGGTGCATTTTGTCAATCGAGCAAAATACTTAAAACCATTTAGTTATAATTATAACCGTGGATGGGGAGAGGTGTAACAGGCAATTGTCGCAACCTTCTACCCCTGTTTTTAATTATCATTATCGTCAAAGTTTTGAAGAACTCAAAATAGCTGTACTTAAAATACAGCTATCTCCAATTAAAATATTTTAAGCTAATGAAATAGTATGTTTTGACACCGTAATAAGGAAGATTAGCAATGCCCCATGCCCTTTTTTTGGTCAATCTTCTTCATCAAAATTGGTTTCCCAGCTAGCTGCGTCGCTGTAACCGTCATTAGCGCGGTACACTTCTGCTTTGATCCGGCGATTTTCTTGCTTGAGTACTTCTCGTTCTCGCAACGTTAGTGGTGGTTTTTCATTGCTTGGCAAGCGATCGCTCGTCCGCCTTGCGGGTTTTTGGCGTGTGAAGTTTCTCCAAGCAGCTTTCGCGCCAATAAAGATACTGCGTGTATTTACTTGCAGATTTTGAGCCTGAATTCTTGCAGTATCAAGACTTTGATCAACTTGCTTGGCGACTCGACTAGCACTTTTTACGCCTTCACTGACATCATCGGTTAAGTCAGTGATTTCTAAGCCCGTCACGCGGATAGCTTCTAAAGTGGGTGGTAACTCCCGCGAGAGAGTATCAAACAGCTTTTCTGCACTGCGAGCCGCACGTGCTAACTCCTGCAAAGCCGGTATCGCCACCACTAAAACCGCAGTCAAGCTTGTAGCGACTAAAAGTAAGGAAAGTCCCAACCAAAACAGGGGTTCAATCACGGTTGTGTCATTTATAAGCGTTCTAATTGCTGGGGAAGTGAATCTGAGTCTTCAACAGATGTTTGTCGCTTCAAGACTTGGCTTTCTCGCTGACTGACATCTATACCTACTGCGATCGCTTCCCGTAATCTATCTAAAGTGTCATCCAAATTTCGTAATGCGCTAGCAGAAAGACGATCTGCCTGAATTTGCACACTCATTGATAAATCTTCTGCCAATTCTGGGATAGCATTGGCAGATTTTTTCAAAATTTTACGCGTTTCGCGCCCTGTGCGTGGAGCCACAAGTAAACCGGTTAAAGCACCGATGGTAGCTCCTAGCATCAAACCGCCAAAAAATACTCCAGAACGGTTATTAGACATCTTGTTGTTTCTCTCCTTACACTTATTTTAGGTGGGTTTTCTCCCCTTGTAAGACTCAACGGATTTTATTTAGTTAATCTATGGTGACAAAATATCACCTGTAAATGTTGCCTTTATTAATTAATATCAAAACTATTAATTATTTGTAATTCCAAGCTACCTGTATCTCTCAAAGTTTTGATACCTCCGGTAAGTCTTCTGGTGGGCGTTTCTTTGTGTTATGTCTTGCTTTCGTTCTGTATCAGATGGCTAGCTTGTTTAAGATTAGGTTATGGAAAGGGAAACCGATGCCTACGACGGGCTATGTCTACGCCACAAGCCAATACACCTTATGGGATTTTACTACAGACTTTTCTCTATGTACTCCCGTCAGTCCTAATCATAAATGTTCATCTGAACCTGAGATAACTCATTTTGCAACTGTTCTTTTCCCAGATATTAACTCTAGCTTCAGAAAATAACGCTGCCAAATTTGCCGTCCTAGCAAAAGTAGACTGATAATTTGCCGTACTTGTTGAATTTGTATTTGTAGCACTTGATTTCTCTGCCGTAAGTTATAAATATTCTGTTGGCTGAGATAAATATTTTCAGGTGCTTGATTCAGGACTACATTGGTACAACTTTTATAGGCGGTTAACCAATCTGCTATGTATGCTAGCTGCTGCTTAAGTTGCCACACCCGCCAAGCCACATAGATTAGTATCAGTGAAATCAAGGTGTTAATTATGACAACTAAAATTACCATTGTTTATCTTGACCAACATTAGCTTTGAGGAATTATTCTATATACTTGATTTGGCCCTTATTAAATGATGAAAAAATAAAGGATAAAATTTATGGCACAAATTACATCCGGAACTTTGGTAATAAAAAGTAGTTAGTTTTAGTAGGTGAAAATCAATGTAACAAAGGCTGATGGCTAAAAAATCGCCAATTTGCCAGTTTTGTCACAACAATATATCCACACTTGGCAAAACCACAGCTACAATTGCCTTAGATTCACGACTCGGTTTGCAAAATAGATTCACGACTCGGTTTGCAAAATCAACCCGTATGCGCGATAAGCCCCATCATTACTATCTCCCACTCCTTAACCCGATCATTCTAGTCAATTTGCGACCTTTGTGGGATGTAAGCACAATGGTATAGACCCTTCAACAGATGGTAAGAGAACTACACTACACTCATTGGAGACTCCCCAGCGTTGCCTTTATATATTGTGCTCCTAGCTCTACTAATTTTCCAGCCTGTCGTGTGCAGTTAACTAATATTTTGCTTGTAAAAACTTCACTAGTGGTTTACCAACCAAAAATTGCTAGGTGTGGACTGGGAAAACAGACAAGTAATAAAGGAGAAAGTATATTAATTCCTCTTCTCTAGTGAAGACTTTCCCCTGGTATTTTACTAATACTTTACTAATAATGATTATCTTTTTTTATACATCCAGTAGGAGTTGAGGATGTCAAAAAAATTACCATTGAATAATTTATTCCCAGCTATTTTTGCTGCCTTAACGATTGGATTTGTTGGGTGTGGAAATCAAGCTGTAAGAACTACATTCACTCAGACTAACACCCAGGCAAATGAGAATCTTCCTCAAGTTGTAGCGACTACAAGCGTACTGTGTGACTTAACCAGACAGATTGCTGGAAATACAGTTAACCTTACCTGCTTAATTTCCCCTACTGCCAACCCCCAATTTTATAAACCAAAACCGGAAGATCGTAAAGCCATTGAGCAAGCTAATCTTATTCTTTATAATGGTTACAATTTTGAACCAAATCTGATCAAGTTAATTAAAGCGACTAAAAGTCCTACACCAAAAATAGCCGTTGCTCAACTGGCAGTGCCTAAGCCACAAAAATTTCAGGTAGGTGATAAAAATGTAAGCGATCCTCATGTTTGGCACAATACCAAAAATACTATCAGAATGGTGGAGGTAATTAATAGTAATTTGAGAAAATTACAATCTAGTGATGCAGATGCTTATACCAGTAATACTAAAAAAATTACAAATGAACTTACTCAACTAGATAGCTGGATTAAGTCAAGAATTACTAGTATTCCTACCAAAGAACGTAAGTTAGTGACAACTTCTGATGCACTGAGTTATTACGCCAAAGCATACCGGATTTCATTGGCAGGAGGATTGCAAAGTATTAGTACTAACGAAAAGCTGACAACCGAAGGAGTCAAAAATTTGGCTACAAACATTAAACGGGCTAAAGTATCAACAATTTTTGCGGAAGTAGAAATGAATCCTAATCTAATTCAATCTATAGCCACAGAAGCTCAAGTGAATATTTTTGACAGAAAGCTATATGCTGAGGGACTTAGTGAACCAGGAAGTGAGGCAGATACTTATCAGAAAATGATGATTGCCAATACACGCACAATTGTAGAAGGACTAGGAGGGACGTATTTGATGTTTGAAGCAAAAGCTCCTAGATAGCCAACATTCTTGAATTTGAATTTAAAATTTTAAATTCAAAATTGATTCACCATCCCCAAGTACCAGGAGCGCCCTTAAATGGCCCAACAATATCACTAGTTACCCAACCGCCGTAGAAGTTACCTGGTTGTGGTTGCACTTCTTCGCCATTAACATAGCATTTGTCCATTAAATGAGCATAAAAAGCTACATAGTCTTTGATAGATTCAAAGGCTGGTGTGGGTTTGGGGTAGAACCAGGCAGCATTATAAGCTTCTTTATCGCCAACTCGGATTGTGTAGTAACCAGCACTTCCCTTCCACTCACAAAAGCTAGATTGTGGAGTCATCTGTAGATATTCCATTTTGATATCTGCTGGGGGAATGTAGTAAGAAGGAGGATGACTGGTTTCTAAAACACGTTTAGCACTATGAGTATCTACAATTACTACTTCGTTAAAGATTATTTGGATATGTTTGGTTGTGTCCTCCAAAAGAGGAGGACGAGGATAATCCCAAACTGATTCTTGTCCGGGAGCGGGTTCGATGCGTTGAGAATTAACCATTATGAAGAGTGCTGCGTGCTAAGAGAGAAAAAAATACTCAGTACAGATGTATTTGGTGAAGGAGCAGCTCCCCTTGTGGAGCCATTGCAATCTTTTAACTCAACCTTCTTCATCGAACTTGTTTAAGAGCATCAACTTGCTTAGTAAATAACTCAGTGAATAAACTAAGCACAGTCCTTTCTTCACGCACTTTTATATTGGCACTGATGGACATACCTGATTGCAAGTTAACTTTTTTGCCCTTAATACTTAGAGATTGCTTATCTAATGAGACTTTTGCCGGAAATCTGTAAAACTGATGGGTTTGATCTGGTGGTAATGCGTCTGATCCTATTTCAACAACTTCTCCCTTGATATCACCAAACTCGCTGTAAGGAAAGGAGTCAATTCTGACATCTACTTTCATACCTTTTCGCACAAAACCAATATCTTTGTTAGTGATGAAAACTTCAGCTATATAGTTTTCGTTGGGGACAATTTGCAACATTTTTGTAGTTGGGGTTGCAACAAATCCAGGATTTTTTGCTTGCAAATCGAAAACTGTTCCGGCTACAGGCGCGCGGAGTTCTTGATATTTAACGTTTAACTGTGATTGAGATATTTTACTATTGACATCTGCCAAACGCTGCTCATTATCTAGGATAACTTTCATAAATTGGCTATCGATTGAGGCAATCTGCTGTTTGTTCTGAGCTATTTTATCCAAAATGTTTTTGTCAGAAACAGCTACCGTATTGCTTAACTCTTGTTGTCCTTTTTCTATATCAAACTGAAGGCGTTTCACTTCTTCACCTAATTGCGCTACTTCCGCCGTGCGGTTTTGTACTTCTTGTTGCTGGTTAAGATACTGAAGTTGAGAAATACCACCTTCTTCTGCTAATACCTTCAGTTTATTTAAAATCCCCTGTTGAATAGCTAAACTTGATTTACTATCTTCCAGTTTAATTTGATTTTGAGTAAATTGTTTTTTGGTTTTTTCTACTTCTAATCGCGCTGCAGAGGAGCGAGAGTCTAATTCTTGTTTAGCCACTCGTAGAAGTTGTTGTTCATCAATTCCTACTCCAGAATCTTGACCATAATTTTTTAATTGAGTGCGGAATAATTCATTTTCTGCTACTAATGCTGACCGACTTTTTAATAAAAAAGCAGTTTCTTGTGGCAAATTACTGCCTAAATATAACATTTCAGAACCAGTAGCAGTACTTGCATTCATCAATCGGCGATAAATCTGGTTTTCTTTCATTAATGCAAGGCGAATTTTATTCAAAGAATTTAATTCGGCAACAGAGGCTATGGAATCAAAAGTTACTAGTAAATCACCTGGCTTGACTTCTTGCCCATCTTTAACATTAACTGTTTTCACCACTCCACTAACAGGAGCCTGAACTTCTTTGACTGTTCCTTGGGGTTTTAATTGCCCTGTTGCTGGTACTACTTGCTCAATTTTTGCAAAATAAGTCCAACCAATTCCAAAACAGGCTAGCCCGATGAGTGTAATCATGATTGTACGCGACCAAATTGGAGATTGGCGCAAGACAATGGATTGCTCAAATTCCTGAGTGTTGGAGTTATTAAAAGACTCTTGAATAGCTTTCTGTTGTTTTGTCAGTACCGATGAATCGTGCTTCACTCCATTTTTATGATTGCCGTTTTTATGATTGCCGTTGAGATGATTCCCATTAAGTTGAGTCATAGCGATTTTGGATTTTGGATTTTGACTTTTTTGTAAGGTGGGCAATGTTTCCCGATGCCAAAAACCTTTGCCCTCAAGAATGACTAATTACAAGTTTACATCTTGTTGCTGATACAGGTAATAATAATGACCCTTAGTAGCCATTAATTCTTGATGGCTACCTTGTTCTATAACCCTGCTATTATCCATGACAACAATCATGTCTGCATTACTTACAGTGTTTAGTCGGTGGGTAATAAAAAATACTGTATCACCCTTGAATGCTTTGGCTAAATTGAGACATATTTGCCGTTCTGTGGGATAATCTAATGCGCTAGTTGCTTCATCTAAAACTAATAATTTTGGTCGTTGTAAAACCGAACGAGCGATCGCAATTCTTTGTCGTTGTCCACCTGAAAGTGCAGAACCCCGTTCTCCCACGCGCGTGTTGTAACCGTTGGGTAAGTTCATGATAAACTCGTGGGCGCACGCAACCTGAGCCGCTTCGATAATTTCTTCGGTTGTGGCATCGGGATTGGTTAGGGCAATATTTTCCTGAACGCTGCCGTCAAACAATAATGTTTCTTGGGGAACTACGCCAATTTGTCGTCGCAACGAATAAAGTTCTACTTTGGCAATGTCATAACCATCAATCAAAATTCTGCCAGACTCAGTTTCGTAAAGTCTCAGCAGTAATTTCATCATCGTACTTTTACCAGATCCACTTTGCCCGACGATGCCGATAAATTTACCTGGCGCAAATTCGAGGTTGACATTAGAAAGTTGCAGAGGCCCACTTGTACCAAAGCGGAAGGAAACATTTTCATATATCACTGCTCCCTTAATCGTAGGTAAAGGTATATTGTAACGGTCTGTTTCTGCTTCTTGTGGGGTATCGACAATATCGCTTAAACGCTCTAAAGACAAGGCAGTTTCTTGGAAGCTTTGCCAGAGTTGAGCTAAACGTAATATTGGGCTGGTGACGTAACCTGATATGATCCTAAAGGCAATTAATTCGCCTAAAGTTAATTCTTGTTGCAGTACTAAATAAGCTCCTACCCACAAAACTAGTAAGCTGCTGAGTTTGTTGAGAAAGTTACTAGTAGAGTTAGCGAGGGTAGAAGTCACAACTGTTTTAAAACCAGCAGCCACAAATCGCGCGTAACGCTCTTGCCAAGAAAAGCGCGATCGCAATTCGATATTTTGCGCTTTTACTGTTTGAATTCCTGACATCACCTCCACTAAATAAGATTGAGTTTCGGCGTTGCGTTCGGCTTTGGCACGTAACTGTCTACTAATAGTGGGAGAAGCGACTAAGGTAATCACGACAAACACAGGGATTGTGCTTAACCCTACCAAGGTGAGTTGCCAACTGTAAATCAGCATCACACCGATATAAACCACCGAAAACAGAGCATCTAACCCCACTGTTAAGGCAGTACCCGTGAGGAATTGCCGGATATTTTCTAGTTCGTTGATGCGAGTGGAAAGTTCACCCACCGGTCGGCGTTCAAAATAACGCAGTGGTAGACGTAGTAAATGGTCAATGATTTGCGACCCTAAACCCATATCAATCCGGTTAGTGGTATCGACAAATAAGTAGGTTCGTAAGGTAGTCAACACTGCTTCAAATAGCCCAACTACTAATAGCAAAACCCCCAAAATATGTAGTGTGCCAATACTATTTTGAGTGATAACTTTGTCGATAATTAACTGAACCACTAAGGGATTTGCCAACGCTGCCAACTGCACGAAAAAGGAAGCGATAAAGACCTCGATCAAGACTCGACGGTGCTTTGACAAGTAGGGCAGAAACCACCGTAAACTAAAGCGTTCTTGCGGTGTTTGATTGGTAGCAGTCAGCAGTAATACCCTAATTTTGGGCGGAAAGTCAGTTGGATCGACATCTAATTGTTCAACCAATTGAGCGGGTTTGCAGCGCACAATTCCTTTAGATGGCACACCCACAACCGCGGTATTTGCATCCACTGCATATAAAACGGCAAAATTATCACCATAGCGAATCAATGCTGGTGTCGGAATGCGCGTCACTGAGGCGGTTGGTAACTCTATCAACTGCGCTTTAAGTCCGATTAATTCTGCCAGGTAAGCTGTAACTTGAAACGATATAGTCCCCTGACGTTTGATTTGCTCGGTTAAGATGCGGCGAACCACCTCTCGACGAAACGGCATTTCTAGATGCTTCGCGATCATTTGAAAGCAGGCGAAGGTTGAATTTAGTTCTCCTTTACCGCCAAAAAATGGGTATTTTTGTTTTGACGAATTATTAGAATTTTGGGGGGCTGTCTGTGGAACTATTTCGTCTGATGCGTAGGGAATAATATTTAGGTCGTCAGCACTATCTCTATCGACTCTAGTTTCAGTTACCGCAAGTTCTATCTCATGACTATCTTCTAAGAGCAAATCTGACGGATGTATACCAAGCAACCGTGCGGGGTTTTGACCGATGACCTGGAGCTTGTCTCTGTCATCGTCTGATTCTAGGCGATCGCTAGGTGAGTAATTCGTAACTGTACCACCGCCACTCACAAACCAAACGCTTTTGCTATCTAGTTGGTTGAAGGAAGTTTTTCCTGAAGGGAGATAATGTATTTTCGCCTGGGATAAGGCTTTTTCTGCGAGTTCTCTAAGATTTAAGGTAGCGATGGCTTGCTTTTGCCAATAGGAACTAAGAATGTCGAAAACTTCTACCAAATAACTGCGGTTCTTACGAGCTTCGGCAAAAGCTGGGTATGAAGCCAGAAAGCTAAAATATGCTGATGCACTCAAGGTTAAACATACTACTTCGGTGGAAGCGATCGCTGTTTCACAGGCGACATCGCGTAACAAACCGATTTCGCCGATAATTTCCCCCGGTTGCAGTAATTTTAGGGTGATTGGCAATTGCGTCTGAGGGTCGTATCCCAACAGGCGCACTTGTCCTTCATAAATGATGGTGATCTGTTCCGGGAGGCTTTCTTTACCGATGATTTTTTGGCCTATGCGATAGCGCCAAGCTTGCAATTGTTCTGATAAATTAGCGATCGCCGCATCTGGCAACTGCTCAAACCCCTCTAGGGCGGTGATAAATTCGGGAAAAGTGTTCTTAGTATAAGTCATATAAAACAAGTAAAAGTGAGGAATTAAGTTGAAAATATTAGGGGGTATCTCTTTTACTAACAGTAGCAGTGTTTGATTTTATGCCAGCAGTAACAAGACTTTTATGGAATTCCGGTGCTTAAATGTGTAAAAGCGCAGACGGCAAGTTCGTTTAATTGCAGACCTGTATTTAGATCACAGGGTTATGATTGTTATGCTTTTTTCAAAATCAAGCATACTGTAAATCAATCGAGGACAAGTTATCACTTGGTTAACGCTAGATAATTTATACAAAATTAAAATTCATATCTTAGTCTTGCAACTATGCAAGATGTCTACTCATCATCAAACCAAAACACATAAAAATACTTGTTGAATTTATTACTACGTGTTTTACTTAATGATAGTTAACATAAAAATCTCACAGATGCCTTCCTAAGTAAATATTCTAGTTAAGAATTATGTAAAAAAAACTTGAAATTTATGAATTATTTTTTACAAATTCTTGAATACAAGGATTGACAATATCACTAATGGCGAAAAACAAAAGCTTTCTTCGTTAAAAACCACCTATACCTAATTATGAAATAATTCTCCATCACTTTTTTGCTAGCTTAATTTAATAAAAGTTAACTGGAAAAGTAAGGAAGAAGACTCTTTGTCACCTTAGAGGAACCAACTCTTAAATTTAACATGAATTCCACGGATGCAAAAAACTCTTTCCAAACCTCTCCCCCACAGGGAAAGAGGCTTTTAAACCTTGATTTTTCGTTCTAAACTGGAAATATTTCTACCCCTCTCCGCCTCAAAGAGGGGTTCGGGGAGAAGTTCATCGAACTCACGTTAAATTTATGAAGGAAAGACAATAAGTGTCCTCAGTAAATTTACTAGTTTAATTAATCGCGAGTCATCTAATCGTTATGCACAAAACAACCTCACCCCGCAACCGAGATGAAGTTGTTTTATTTTACTAAGTAATTGCTCGTATTTGATACTAGCCAAGATTAGGACTCAAATTAACCTGCACAATCACATCGTTATAGTCTTTGTCACCACCATTTGGTAAATCCTCAAAACCAAAGGAGTTATTTCCCAATAGTCGAATGTGATCTATCTTATCTGAGTTAGCACCCAAGAATGTGAAGTAAACATCCTTGTTGCCATTGCCATTGAGAACTGCATCGGGTCTGCCATCCACAATAATAAACGGTGCAAACAAAGAATTCGGATCGAAAGTGCCAGTGTAATTTGCAGTGCCTTGGTCGCCCACCGTCAAGTCAATACCTGCAACACGCCCACGCACAGCAGCTTCGGCGTAGCCAGCCTGACCAACCAAAATATCTGCCGTGCCATCACCGTTGGTGTCAATACCACCATTTTCATCAGCCACTTGATAGAAGCCGACAAAGTTATCGTAATCTGTCTCTCTGTTGACTTGAAACTCAGCTGTTACTGATTGTGTTACACTCCGTAAATCAATCAATTCGCCTTGATATTCGCCTTGCAGACCAGTACCTAAAGATAGCTCTTGATCGGTTGGCTGAATGTTCACTACCAAATTCGGAAAATTAAGAGAAAACCCTTGATTGTCTATGTTGTTATTTGTACCTGAGGAAAAAAGCACATTTGAGAAGGGGGTTTTTCCAGACAGCACAGCTTGAGTAGTACTGTTAGATACCAGATAAAATCTGAGTTTGGTATCGGAGTCGAATTCTAATATGTTTTTCAGGTCGGCGGGATTAAAACCATTAGGCAAATTGGCAAGAGTGGATAAAACCACCTTTGAACGCGAAAGAGCCGCTTGTGTATAGCCTTCTGCACCAGGAGCTATGCCGTTAATTTTACCTTCTTCATCGTCAACAGTAAATACATTTAGTTCATTCACCTCTGGAGAAGTGTTGTTTTTAATATTGACTGAAAGTTTTGCTTTATCACCTTTATTGTTCAGCTCAGTCTTGACACTAAAGATATCGCCTGTAATTGTCACTACAGGAGTATCATCAGCAACCGTAAGTTGAAACACATCACTGGCTTGCTCTCCAGCAACATCCTTAGCTATGACTTTGATGTTCAAACTACCTAAGTTTTCATTCTCAGGAGTACCACTAAAGGTAAGGGTAGTAGGATTGAAGTTTAACCAAGTGGGTAGTAGCTGATCATTTTCCAGGGTTGCAGTGTAGGTGAGGATGTCTCCAGCATCCACATCGCTAAAGGTGTCATCTGGGACGGTGAAGTTGAAGACTGTGTCTTCAGTGACTTGCTGGTCTGCAATTTCTTTTACTAAGACTGGAGGATCGTTGACATTATTAATCGTGATTTTAAACACATCACTGGCTTGATTTGCAGTAGTATCTGTAGCGGTAACTTTGATGTTTATACTACCTACGTCCTGATTCTCAGGAGTGCCACTGAAGGTACGGGTAGTAGGATCGAACTTCAACCCATTTGGCAGAGGATTATTGTTTTCTAGGGTTGCAGTGTAGGTAAGGATGTCACCGGCATCTGCATCAGTGAAGGTGTCATCTGGGACGGTGAACTTGAAGAATATATCTTCGGTAGCTTCTTGATCCAAAATTGCATTCGCTACTATTGGAGCACTTAGTACTGAAGCGTAAGTTGCCATTACTTCTGGCTGAAACGCCAAAGTAGGAACAATTGCCCCCGAAGAAACTTCCAGTTCCCAGTTACCACCTAATGCAGTACTCCCAGTTAAATCATCAGACGCCGCTACTACTGCACCTGTCAATTCACTCAGGCGCTGTACAAATGCTTTACCTTGCTCTGTTTGCCCGACTTCGCAACCATACAACAACAGTTGCGCATCTGCACTCAAAACATTTGCCCAGTCCATGAGTTGCCAAGCATAATCGTTGAGGGTTTGGTAGCTGAGTTGACTGTTCCCCAGATAAACTTGCCCTGGTGCGCCGTGAGAAACAATGTGTAAGGTATTGATTTCCCGATGAGTTGCCAGTACTTGGCTAATTTGTTCAATGCCATTCTGGTCAGGATCTAAGACTATAACAGAGGTGTTCGGCAAAACACCTGCTATCAGACTTTGGTAGTTCTCAACCTGTGGGTCGATGAAAACTAGGCGAGTAGCAGGTATTTGCTCATACAAGTCTTGAGTTGGCTCTTTTGCGATCGCGATCGGGATGGTGTCTGACATAATTACTCTTATTAATTAATAGTTTTTTCGTTACAGTCGTTACGTGTTATATCCTGTAAATCACGTAGAAGCAGGTTTTTTTTGACATCGCAAAGGAGTCAATTATTAAACTTATATAAAAGACAAATAGTTAACTCCAGTAAATTTACTGCTTAAACCTGCGGATCAATATTACCATTGCGATCGCAAATAACATCACGTCTGCTATCAATAACAATAAATAGTGCAAACAGGGAATCAGCATTGAGAGTCGCGGTGTAATTTGCTGTCGTTATTCACCGTATAAAAATGTCTGTGGCACGCCTATACAAAGGTTTTTGAATAATGGAAAAACTTTTTTACGAGTGCATTTATACAGAATATATATAGATAATTAAATTTATTACTTACAAATAAAACAACCCCATCGCGTCAGCAAGATGAGGTTGAAAGCTATAACTCAATACGGTTCAGTTAAGGCTATGCAGTGCTTGAAACAACAAACACAGGAGGATTAGTTCTTGTTCCAGTACCTCTGTGTTTAACTTTTTTAGA
>NZ_JBALDC010000034.1:0-37691 GCF_036917575.1 Nostoc sp.
CTCTTCAGAAAGGTGATTTTTGGCTGGCATAAGTGGCTGATACTAAATTAATTATTTAATCTCTTATTATACAATCTAGCTGCCTAACAGCTTAAAACTCCCAATTGTGCCTCTAGGCTGGTTTCACCCCGAACTTCTTTTTTAATTACTTCTTGGAGTTCGCTGGCGACTTCATAGCGCAAAGCATCGGAGATAATCACAAATACTTTTTCACGATCGCTCCGTTCTAAAATTGGGAATACGTGCCTACCAAAAAATCTAGTTTGCGATGCTATGCCTTCTAATTCCCAACTTAAAGGCAGGGGAGAAGAGGCAGGGGGGCAGGGGAGATGGGGGGCAGGGCGGAGGATTTTCCCTTTTTCTCCCTTGCCTTCTTCGCTAAGGGCATCAGACCAGGCTTCTCCTAGACTATCCAGGAACCATTGGGTGTATAAATTTTCTACGTCGTCAATTAAACCTTTGAGGATATCTCCTTGGGCATCATCGCTCTTGACGATAAAGTGGCGGTAAGCTTGGTCAAAGGAGTGTAAATCGCTGGCGTAGGCTTTGAAGAGAAGTGGGGCTGGCTGGCGGAATCCTTCTGGATACTGTTGCTTAAATTCCAACAGAGCGATCGCAGCTTCTAATGCTTGATAAATCTTCTCATACTGGGGGAACCAAATCAGCGTATGACGTGCCTGTAACCAAGTTCGCCAGGGTGTCAATTCCGTTATTTGTTGCCCCATTTGCATTTGCAGGGTTTTAACGCAGGTGCGGATTAATACCTTATCCACTACCTCGAAACTGGCTGCTTCAAATAAAACTTCCGGCTCTAAATTCTCTATAGCATCAAATATATGTAATTGTTCTGCTACCTCACTGCTGAGGATCTTCCAGCCTGGAGAATCCTGCTGATCGCGCATCCACTGGTCGATAAAAGCATAAGCCCGTTGTCCAGGAGTGATGACTTGGTTTGCTAACTGGGGCGGGATGGTACCGTGCAGAGATTTAGCAAAATGGGTGATTAGCAACTGCACGAATAACTTGTTTAAACTGGGGTTTTGCTTAGGAAAGTCCGTGTGTTCTTGGACTACTTCCCAGAAGGCTTCAGGGGAGATAAAACGCTCAATATCAGACCAGAGGACGTTATCCGACTCTAATAAACCGCCCAGCAGCACCCGCCGAATCAGTGTCCCTGCATCCGGTACTTTTAAGCCTGCGAGGACGGAAAGCATAGCCAGGAGTAATCCCCGTTCGTCGCTGTCCGGGGAAATACCCATTGCTTGCAGGGCTTCTATCCGTTTGCGGCTTTTAAAGAATTTCTCATGTTCTCGGATGACAATTTCGAGGCGGCGCGATCGCAATCCTAAATCTGCATAGATGAGGGCTGCGGGGTCAGCAGAGAAGGTTAAACCGCTTTTTTGGATATCCAAGAGCCAGTTTTCTTGGGGCGCAGGTTCGGCAAAGGGGGCGTACAGTAGAAAAGTTTGATTGGGTTGCTCGACCAGCAGGTGATATTTGACGGTAAAGGCTGTATCAGCGAGTTGGAGTTTTTCTACGCCTTCGAGTTGAAGTTCATTGAAGCTGCTGGTAAATTGTTGTTCGGGGTCGTACCAAAACACCACCCTCCGTCCTGGGTGCAACCAACGGGCTGAATCTTGGAAGAGGGTTTCTAGGGTGTTTTGGATACGAGTGGTGTTCATGCTAGGCAGGGTGAGTGATGAGAAAGTGTATTTTAGAATCCAATTTCCACCCAATATGGCACACACTTTATAATTAAACTATTACTCGAATAGTTCCACCATGCCAGCCAAAGACATATATCATGATGAAGTCAAGAACGCATTGATAAAAGACGGTTGGACTATTACGGCTGATCCTTACTTTATCAAATATGAAGATGCTGAACTCTACGCCGACTTAGCAGCCGAAAAACCAATTGCCGCAGAACGCCAGGGACAGAAAATTGTTGTAGAAATCAAGAGTTTTCTGGGCAAATCATTAATGTATGATTTTCACAGTGCATTATGACAATACATTGTCTATCGAAACCTTATTCAACTTACTGAGCCAGAATATACACTTTATTTAGCTATTGATGATGTTGTTTATTATAAGTTTTTTCAACGAAAATCTGTACAAGCAGTCATTAATCAAAATCAACTTCTATTAATAGTCGTAAATACAGATAAAGAGGAGATTCAGCAATGGATAAGATAGAAAAATACCGCAATGCTATTAAGAAGATACTTATTGAATATTATGAAATGACTAATGCTGAAATTGCAAAATCTGGAGAAGTGGAAGCAAGCGATCGCTTGGCTTTTGATGAAGAAAGAGATCAATATATTTGGTTTCGGTTTGGCTGGGATGGCAAAAAGCAGATACAGCATATTATCATGTATTTCTGCATTAAGAACGGCAAAATTTGGGTGGAAGAAGATGCAACTAATTTATGCGTTGTTGATGATTTGTTATCAGCCGGGATACCCCAAACTGATATTGTTTTAGGCTTCCATCATCCTAGTAAAAGAGGTTTCACAGAATTTGCTACAGCGTGAGGAGGCAGGGTAAATGACTATGATTTATTGTTAATTACGAATTATTTCAACAGTTCCCTTTTCCACTGCGAGGCTTTTTCTAAGTCAGCAATTTTTAAATCTGCACCTTCGTAAACTAAACCTTTGAAGCGCGTGTAGTTGTACGCTACACCATCGTCAAGATCAAGATTAATTCGCGCATCGGCTTGGGTTTGCAGCTTGGCTTGGTAATCTCGCAGTTCTAGCTGTTGGGCTTGCAGTTCTTTCAGGCGGTTTGTGGCAGCTTTTTTGGCGGCGCTAGAATTGGTATTATCTAGCTGTTGTTGCACCCTGGCAATTTCTCCATCTAGTTTGACTTGCAATTCCAAAACATAATCGGTGCGGATACGAGCAAGAGCATCTTCGCTGTAACGGTGTAAATATAGTAATGCGCCAAAAGCTCGTTTTTTTCCACTAGTAAACAGCCAGTAAATGGGGCGTTTTTTATAAATTTGAATGTGGTCAGAAATGAATTCTTGCAGAAAGTAGCGACGGATGCGTTCTTGGGCGCTTTCGCCGTTTTTGAGGGTAAGGGCGTTGGCGATGAAGTTGAGGTTTTCGGTAAGGGTTTCGGGACTGTAGGCGACGCGCAGAAATTCTATAAAGCGGGTAACGATATCATTATCAAAGTATGCTTGGTCTGTGATGGGAATAATTGCATCACTGCTGGCGCTTAAAGTTTGGTGTAGGGTGGGGTCAAATGGTTGTCCGGCGTGGATGAGTCCGGGTTTGTCGAGGGAGTAGCGCCCCATAATACAGCCGACGGCGTAGGAGATGAGGGAATGGATATCTTTGTTTAAGTCGGCGCGGCGGATGGTGATTTGGTCGTCGGGTACTTCTGGAGTGAGTTCGTCTTGTAATTCGTAAGCGTCTATCCAGTAGCGGTTATTTTCTTCTTCGAGTTGTTGGAGTTCGCGGAAGGCGGTTTCTGATTTGCTTTGCCAAATGGTGAAGGCTTCGCTGAGGTGTTTGGTGTTGTGGCGTAATAGGGGGTGGGTTTGGAAGTCCCAGGAGGTTTCAAAGTTGTCCCAGTCTTGGCGAGAGATAGCAACTGCTTGTTTTGCAAGTTTGTTTATATGGGTACTTTCCGTTAATTCAATAAGAGGTAGATTTCCAATGTCCCCAATGTTAAAAGTCAATGTGGGATTAAGAACTGTTAAAAATTCATAAACTAATATCGAGTTAAGATAGGCAAGTAATTCTACTTTTTTACAGAAGATAGAAGGGCCACGATTACCATAAACAAAACCATAGTCCTGTAAACGAAATGAAGGAAAGCCGCTAGTAACATCTCCCCAAGTTATTCCTGGATTAAAAAAATATTGCGCGTTCACAATTCTACCACCAACTTGTTTGGCTGGATTAGTGGCAATGTAATCCTTTATATCTTTGCCATCTTTTTTCCAATTAACCAAATATTCATTATTTCCATACCATCTTCTAAATCCTCCACCTTTATTAAAAGGAAACCATTTTTCATTTGATTCTTTTGCTTTGATAGAATTATTACATTTTAGAATAATATTATCTAAACTAACTTCAAACCATCTTCTTAAAAATTGCTCATTATCTGTAGTAGACATACCAGCTTTAGGAGAAAAATATTCTTTTAAAGAATTTAACTGAAAAGCTTGTATACCTTTTTCACTTACCCAATAAGCGATCGCACTTCCCGGAATCTTTGCAAAATCCTTTGTCGCAGCATAAAAAAGACCTGTTCCTCCAGGTGATTTTAAATTACGCATATTCTGTGCAGGGAATACTTTTGGTTTTTCTATATCTTGTTCTAAATCATCTATTTCAAACCACGTATACACACCTTGAAGATCAGGGTTGTATTCTTTACGCACAATGAAGGCAGAAGTACCAAAGGCAATTTTCATCACATTGTTATCCATGTGAAGTAACGTCACAATGGAGTAATTATTTAAGATGTGTTTTCTCAATTCCTCATAGCTACTTAAAAACATCCATGATTGCATGACTACCATTGATGTCATTCCTTGACTGATAGCCATATTAGTGAAACGTTCTATACAAGCCGCAAATAAATCACCCTTTCCACGCTCATAATTATTATTGATAAACTTTTTAACACCATCGTTAAATGACTTTCCACCCATATAAGGCGGATTCGCCACCACAACCCAATATTTCTTCCTCAACAATTCCGCCTGTAATAACAACCCACGCAAAGCCGGAATATACTCCCGAAATAGCGAATTACTCGCTTCTAAATTATTTAATTGCCATTTCAACTTCTCACTATCAAAAGGTGGTGGCGTAATCAAACTTCCCAAATTCTCTGCATCCTTAAAAGCCTCAATTAACGGTTGCCAATCTTCAGCATTCAATTCTGTAGCTGGTGGTAAAGTTTGACTATGAGTCGGACGCACCGCCGTAATATTCAAAGCCAGAGATTTCCGCGAAATCCGCGAATTCTTTGCCCGCGCTTTCATCAATACCGCAAAACTTGCCAACTGCGCTGCACGTTCATCAATATCTAAACCATACAAATTGTGCGTCAAAATCAGCGCCGGAATATCGCGCTCTAAATAACCTTGCTCTTTGTAAATTTCAAATAGCAAATCAAACGCATACACCAAAATATGACCGCTACCACAAGCAGGGTCTATCACAGTTAACTCTTGAGGCGTTAAAGACTTGTGTTGAGCGAAGTCGAAACACCTCTCCCCCTGCCCCTCCCCGACGCGGGGAGGGGAGCAAGAATTTTCTTCTCTTGTCCCCTCGCCTTGCAGGAGAGGGTTAGGGAGAGGTTCTTGATTTTCCAAATAGTAGGGCATATATTCCCGCAACCGTGATTCCGGGTGAGACTCTAACCACAACCGCCCCAAACTGTTCTCCACCATATACCGAACGATCCAGTGGGGGGTAAACAATTGCGTTGCTGCGGGAATATCTGCGGCTGCAACCTTCGACTTTGCCCCAATTACCTCATCCTTGCGTTCCGAAATGTAGAACTGATACAGCCAACCCACTACTTCAATATTCTGCCAGTCCTCCTCTGGAATCTCCTTTACCAGCCGCCGTACAATTGAATCTTGATTTAACAAATTTCCAGGCAAAAACAGCGCTTGGTAATTCTGGCGAGGGTCAAACAGTGCCGGAATTCCCTCTGCCAAAGCTTTACACTGAGCTAACAGCAGACGGCGGTAGAGAAACTCATCGGGATTAGGATCATGATTGGCAAAACTGCGCCACTGATTGAGAGTATCGAAGTCAAGTCCAGGTAAATCTCCCATTTCGGCAATAGAACTAGCATCCCGTAACAAATCAGGGTCTACCAAATTGGAATCGCTACTACTCAACACCCGCCCGATATATCCATTCACCTCCATAAACCGCAACGCCGCCAAACGGTTAAACCAGGTGTAGGCAATTTCATCTATCAGCGCATCTACCGCCTGGGGTTGGCTGGAAGTTAGCGTTAAATCTTGCAGATGATTTCGCAGTTGTTCATACTGGTTTGCTTCTATTGCATTCAAAGTTTGACCTGCCACTAACAACCCACCTGTAACAGCTTGGGATTGTATGATGCTTTTGTCAGTAATCCCATACTGGGCGGCACGGGCTTTTACTTGTTCCCGTAAGTAGCGACGCGCCCAAATTGCGAAGTTTTTAATAGCGGTGCGGTTCATTGAGGTGATAGAGAATTGGTAATTTTCCACATCAACCACCCCACAATCAATTTTGGGGAGGTTAGTCCAAGTCAGTTTTAACGGACTAACACCTTGATAACCACCGCGTTTTAACTGAGTTTTATTCTATTTGCCAGGATTTAAGTTGATTTCCTACTATTTTTACTACTATAAAGTAAGAAAAATATAATTACCTTTTGGTAATACCATGCCATCTGAAAAACTATCCATTTCCTTACCAGCATCTTTGATGCAGTTTATTGAGAATTACAAAGTGACAAAGGGGTGTAAATCTCGCTCCCAAGTCATTGAGTTAGCACTAGAATTACTGCGCTATCAGGAATTAGAGCAAGCTTACCGCCAAGCTTCGGCTGAAGTTGACCCAGATTGGGATTTGACAGTAGGGGATGGGTTAACAGATGAAACGTGGTGAGGCAGCGCGTTGCGGGGGTTCCCCCCGTTGTAGCGACTGCCGAATCCGTAAGGGTGAAATTTATTATGCTAATCTCAGTCCAGTAGTGGGGTCAGAAATGGATAAACGCCGACCTGTATTGATTGTCAGCAATGATGCTAATAACAGTGCGGCTAGTACAGTGACAATTTTACCGATTACCTCTAACGTCAGTCGTGTTTATCCTTTTGAGGTTTTATTGAATCCAGAGGAGAGTGGTTTATCTAAGCCTTCTAAGGTACAAGCGCAGCAGGTACGCACGATTTCAAAGCAGCGCATCTTAGGAGATGGGGTAGGTTGTTTGAATCAGGATTTGATGCAATTAGTTGATGCTGCTCTCAAGTTGCATTTAGGCTTAGGGTAGACAAAATAGGAGAGCCGCCGCGCTAGATTTATTCAAGACGGATGCGATGATTTTGGTGAATCTTATCCAGTAGAGTATTCCGCAAAGCCTCCAAATAAATATCAACATCTTGTGGTGTTTCTAGTAGCGACTTAGTTGCAACTCTTGCTACCTGCACGGATACGATGGATTTGACACAGGTTGCTTGGCCATAACTGCCGTTTTTTGATTGACGCTCGATGATTTGATTGGCTTGTTGATCTACTTTTTGCAGCAATTGTGGGAGGATGTTTTCTAGTTCACTTTGACGTGCGATCGCAGAATCGATACTTGTTACTTGGTTAACTGAGGTGACAACTTTATCGATATCTTGAGTAATGTTACTGAGGTCTAGCTGTGCAGAAATGTCTTGGTGAGCAGAAGTCACATACTCAGCTAATTTCTCCCGCATTGCCTTGCTTTTACTCTCCACCTGATAAATTTGAGTTTTTAGCGCTTCCTGCACCTTATCTTTAACAGGTAGGAGTAAAATTGCTAATTCTGGAATCTTTGCAGTGGGGTCAGACATCGCCAAAATTTGCTTAACTAAATCCACCCGCTTAAGCAAATCTGGGTCACTAATATGGCGTAGTTCTGGTTCTAAAGTTTTCAGATCATTATGAGTTTGCTGGAACAGCTTAATTTGTGTGCTGAAGAAGGATTGTAGCTTTTGCACATCTTCGATAAATTCTTCTATATCATCCCGTCGCTGACGAAATGTGTCGAAAAACTTAGCCGCACTGTCCTTGCTTAACAATTCAGCCAGCAAATCTAAGTTAGTACGCAGTAATTCAGCAAAGGGAAGCCCACCTTCTGCTTGAATTAACCAACCTTCTAGTTCTTGAGAGCGTTTTGTGAGGGCATTTTTGTATTGTTCAAATAGCAACTGTGGATCGCTAGACATATTGCCATTGAGTAAGTCGCTGGCCATATCTTTGGCAATCTTCAAGTTTGCTGGGTTAATTTCATCGGTAAGGCGGACGGTATATTTATCTATTTCTTTGCGCGATCGCAACTGCATCACTAAACCTTTATCATGCAGATTAACGTTGCCTTGAGCGTGTCGCAGTTCTATTACACCCTTGTTAGCAAGTTCCGCCATCACCCCCAAAGTGTCGAATTCCGACCAACCATAGGGACGGACTGCAAATTTATCTATCAATGCTTTAATGCTGACAAGGCGGCGAAGGCGGGTTTCTTCCATTAACCAAGCTCGCATTTCACTATGAGCAGCCACATTAACAGGCTGTCCGTTAGTATCTTGTTCTTGACTCTCACGAGTTAGGGCATTGCTTATCTGATCTTCGTTTTCAAAACTACTAGCCACGTAACCGAGCTTTTGATATACATTGCCTACTAAATAGCTCAAACCTTCATTCAACAAGCTTTTAGTGTCTCGACTGCGAATTTCTAACTTGCTACCACAGGCAAATACATCAGCACGAGTAATCAAATCCTCTAGGATAACTTTCAATTCCTGACGGCGTTTGCTATTCTCGTCTCCCCGTGCAATTAAAATTCTCTGGATACTAGGACTGAGGTTGCTGCTATTTTTCAGACGCAAGTATTCGTCTGTTTTGATTAGAATATTTAGATCATCCAGTAGACGCTGGTTATCAGGCAATCGCACCAAGACTTCATAACGAGATCCCGTAGTACCAATGCAGAAAGCATCATCCTGCATAGCAGCGTAACTTTCGGCATAAGGGGTAACAATATGCAGGGTCAGGTCGTTAGTTTGCTGCCCAAAAGTTTGTTCATCCAGCTTGCGGTTAAATGGATACTTATGACGCTGGCTGTATCGCAGTTCCTTGTCAGTAAAAATTGAATCCCAGACAAGCTGTTGCAATTCTTTGAGAACTTTGATTGAATCAACTTGAGTATTTTTGATTTCTCTGCCAATATCCTGCTCCTCATGGGTCAAGAAAATATATTCATCGCCATTACGCTGGATAAGAGTTTGACGTTCCAACCGCCCCAAAGCTGCTTCTACCTGCTGCCGCAAAGCTAGTTTATCCTGGTCAATATTACTTAGACTAAGAGTAGTTAAGTTATCCAAATTAGCACGAATTTCTTTCAGGTACTTGACCATGAATAGGGTCTTCAACAGGTCAATGTCAAAAGAATGTAGTTGCGGATTCCGACCTGCCTGAATAATAACTTGGTTGATCGAACTATCCAAAAAGCCTTCTACTGCCATGTAAAAGGTGTGGAACGGAACCAGTACACCAAGAGATTCTCCGGCTACCGCTTGAGATGCAACCTGAAAAGCATCCAAAAGCGATCGCTCTCCTGATGCTAGGTGCTTGCCAGCAGAACCCATGAGGCGAATTTGAGTAAAAACCTTTTGTAACAGATTAAACTGATAGGGAATAAAGGGATAGGCGGTAAAAAAATCTTGAGGATTGCCATATCCCGGCATATCGGCACTGTCCTGAGTAAAGGCAATTTGGTTTCTCAGAATAGCAATCTTCTGGCTATACAAAGCTTCCAACCCAGCCCGCGCTGCATCAGTTTTGCCCAACAAGCGTAACTTAATTACCTCATCGGTATTAGCAGAAGACAAATTCAGTGGGCGATAAAAACGACCAATAATCTTAGAAAAGTCCTCGCCTTTAATCTTGTTTTTGGTAATCTCATCCATTGCCTCTTGGGATGTCACCACCACCCAAGCTTTTCCCAAACAGTAAGTACCCAAATCTTCCACAACAGTCTGTAGGTTCAGCATCAGTTTGCTGTCTTCACCGATATACTGTCCTACCTCATCCACCATAAAAATTAGGCGATGTTGCGGCCCTTTACTATCCAGATACTGCTTTACCATGCCAGCAAACTTTTCTGGACTCAGAGTATAATTTTGTTCGCCGAAATCCAGTAAGCGGTTAGCCGCTTCTGCACTCATACCCGTGCTAGTTTGTAAAGCACTAGCGATCGCATCTTGATGAAAACCCCAAGCATCTCGGTTTTCCTTCCATTCCAAGCCACTCTCTGCCAAGAAAGCTTGTTGAAAAGCTGCATATTTACCTTGGCGATCTAGTTGACGTTCAAACTCAGCAATGGGAAGAACCGTCCCAAAGTACCCCAAATGCTCGTCAAAGACCTTTTGAAAGACTTTGGTAATGCTTTCTTTATGGTTTTTATTATTGGCATCAGCTTTGGAGTCAATATTGAATAAAATCACATCGCAAGAACTATGTGCCGCCTGTGCTATCAAGGCTTGCAACATCGGATCAGGTATGCGTTTTTCATCAAAATAATCCAAGGCACGGCTAGTTTCCAGTTGATGATTAGCCAATAGGTATGACAGAATCTTCAAAAAGTGAGATTTTCCTGAGCCAAAAAATCCAGAAATCCATATGCCCATCTTATCAGTAGGATTGCTTAGGGCATTAGTATAGCGTTCAAAAAATGTCCGAAAGTGCCTATCCAGTTCGTTGGTAACGACATACTCTTCCAATTCTTGACGAATATTCTCGTCGTCCTTCTGCCCAACTTTAATAACGCCATTGATATTACGGTGAATGTCCTTTTGGAAGAGTTCGGCGATATTCATAAGTGGTGTTGTTGGTGGGGAATCAGAGGGAAGGCCCGATAGTAGTTGTCATCCTTAAAGGTGTCGAATAGGCGTAGTTCATGCCCATCGTAAGAACCAGGGAAAAACATCACTAGGGGGATTTTGTCAAGTACTGGGTGTAGGTTGTTGAGAATACTGTGCGATCGTAAAAGAGGCCAGCTAGCACCAACTCCAGTCATGATTACAAGCTGTTCATCACCCCTAAGTTTTTTTTGGATGTAGGCAATAACTTGGTCAGGCCGGACAAGAGGCGCAACGGTCTTAGCCAGGGCAGCATTTCCTTTAGTTGCTTCCAACTCAAAAGTTTTTTTGAGTACCCCTCGTTCTGACAAGATGTCGAGAATAGTCTTGTAAAGGTCGATTTCCAGCAAAATAAGCTGGGTGGGTGAACTCGTCAATTGCGGCTTCAGGCGGTCAACGTAGCGCTGTACCAGTGGTTCATATTCAGCGTCATAATCAAAAATATAAAAGCCAATTTCGTTACCAATGCCACGGTTACTCAACAGGCGTGCATCTTGCAGCTTTGGTAGCAGTGCATCAAGGCGCTGATTAATGGTCAATGTGGGCATGACTTCCGCATTAACCCGCAGCTAGATTGGCTGTATTAAAGTGCTTATTTATATACAAAGTAAAATATATCCTCAATATTTTTTATTAAGGATAATCGTTAAATGGCTACAAGCTGTATGTAAATTTACGGCTTTTGTTAGGCAATTAATAAATTGTATTTTTCTAGATGTCAACAGGCTTGATCTGCTGTTGTTGAGTTTTCAGAGAGGTCTAGGCTTTTTCAGATTCTGGGTAAAGCATAATGTTACTGAATCCCAAGTATTCTTATGCGGTGTAATAGTACTTAATATTATTCGCTAAAGCGTTTGAGGTTTTGGTGTAAGACTTCGTGAATGCGATCGCTCCAAAAAGGAATTACAGTCTGCCCTTGACAAAGAGCTTCTAGCGCTGCCTCTTTATCAAATTCTGCTAATGTTAAATACTTTTGCTGAGAGGCGTTAGATATCAGCATCAGTCGCCTCATCTTTTTCTTAGACACAAATTCCTCAAACAGCCAAGGCTCCTTATCTTGCAACATAGCCAAAGCTTCCCGGCAAACTTCAAAGCTTAAGCCAACAGACAATAAATAATGCATCACAGTTAGCGTCAACAGGTCAGCTACGGAGTAGTAAACATTACGTCCTTTACCTGTGGTATTCACAGTTGGTATAACAACACCTTTATCTCGCCAATACTGTAATTGACGACGGGAACAATTAGTAATTTCAGCAGCTTCTGTGCTTGTGTAGAATTTTTCTTCCATAGAAATCATCCTACAGAAGCAATTTTTTAAATTTAAATTTTTTAAGAATACATAGTGTATTTATATGATATTTTATTTTTATGAGTCAGATTACTATCCATTGCCGTCTTATTGCAAGTGAATCAGTCCGCCAAAAACTGTGGAAATTGATGGCAACTTTAAACACACCCTTAATTAATGAACTAGTCGAACAACTTGGTAAACACCCAGACTTCGAGAATTGGCGACAACAAGGTAAGCTCCCAACAACTGTTGTTAGTCAACTGTGCCAACCTCTCAAGACTGACCCTCGCTTTGTAGGTCAACCTAGCCGTTTATATATGTCGGCGATTCATATTGTGGACTACATCTACAAGTCTTGGCTGGCAATACAAAAACGTCTACAGCAACAGCTAGACGGCAAAATGCGCTGGCTAGAAATGCTCAACAGTGATGTTGAACTTGTGGAAACTAGCGGTTCTAGTATGGAGGCTATTCGTACCAAAGCCTCTGAAATTTTGGCAAAAGCTATGCCAACATCTGACTCAGATAGCTCTCAACCCAAAAGAAAAAAGGGCAAGAAGGCTAAAAAATCCTCGTCATCTAGTTCTGACCGCAGTTTATCCAATAAATTATTTGAAGTTTACCAGGAGACAGAAGACATCCTTAGTCGCAGCGCCATCAGCTACTTATTGAAAAATGGCTGCAAACTTAGCGATAAAGAAGAAGATTCAGAAAAATTTGCTAAACGTCGTCGTCAAGTTGAAATCCAAATTCAAAGGCTTACCGAAAAGTTAATAAGTCGGATGCCTAAAGGTCGAGATTTGACCAATGGTAAATGGTTAGAGACACTCTTCACTGCTACAACCACCTTTCCTGAAGATAACGCCGAAGCCAAGCGCTGGCAGGATATTCTATTAACTCGACCAAGTTCTCTTCCATTCCCCCTTGTTTTTGAAACGAACGAGGATATGGTTTGGTCAAAGAATCAAAAAGGTAGGCTGTGTGTTCACTTCAATGGATTGAGCGATCTTAGCTTTGAGGTATACTGCGACAATCGCCAACTTCACTGGTTTCAACGTTTCCTAGAAGATCAACAAACTAAACGCCAAAGTAAAAGCCAGTATTCTAGTGGCTTATTCACTCTCAGAAATGGTCATCTAGTTTGGCAAGAAGGAGAGGGTAAGGGCGAACCTTGGAACCTTAACCGATTGAACCTCTACTGCTGTGTTGACAATCGCCTATGGACTGCTGACGGAACAGAACAGGTTCGCCAAGAGAAAGCAGAAGAAATTAGCAAACTCATCACGAAGATGAAAGAAAAAAGTGACCTAAAGGATACACAAAAAGCTTTTATTCAACGTAAAGAATCAACGCTTAATCGAATGAATAATAGCTTTGAGCGTCCTAGTCAACCCCTTTACCAAGGTCAATCACACATTTTGGTTGGAGTAAGCCTGGGACTAGAAAAACCTGCCACCGTGGCTGTAGTAGATGCGATCGCTGACAAAGTCCTGGTTTACCGGAGTATTCGCCAGCTACTTAGTGACAATTACGAACTCCTGAATCGCCAGAGACGACAACAGCGCTCGCTATCCCACAAACGCCATAAAGCACAAAAACATTCTTCTGACAATCAATTTGGAACATCTGAATTAGGGCAGTATGTAGATAGATTGTTGGCTAAAGAAATTGTAGCGATGCCTTCGGCGAGCTTCGCTAACGCACAAACCTATAAAGCTGGCAGCATCGTTTTGCCTAAGCTAGGGGATATGCGAGAGATTCTCCAAAGTGAAATTCAAGCCATAGCCGAACAAAAATTTCCTGGCTACGTTGAAGGTCAGCAAAAATACGCCAAACAATACCGGGTTAATGTTCACAAGTGGAGCTATGGCAGATTAATACAGAGTATTCAAAGTAAAGCTACCCAGGCAGGAATTGTGATTGAAGAGGGAAAACCACCTGTTAGAGGTAGCCCTCATGAACAAGCAAAGGAATTAGCACTTTCTGCTTACCATGATCGGCTAGCTAGGCGAAGTTGACAAATATCTGAACCTTGACAATAGAATATTAATAGCGCCGCAATTCATGCTGCTTGCAGCCTCTGAACCCGCATCTGATCTATTTTTAGCTTTTATGGATTTTGTGGCAACAACCCTCCAGGTACTGGGTGGGTTGAAAGAAGGAATAAGAAAAGAGGGGTAAGGGGGACTGGGTGGCAACAACCCTCCAGGTACTGGGTGGGTTGAAAGTTGTCATAAAAAGCTTGTAGCTAATTACTTGTTTCATGTGGCAACAACCCTCCAGGTACTGGGTGGGTTGAAAGTTGTTGCTTGCCAGTCAACTGTAGCACCGACAAGTGGCAACAACCCTCCAGGTACTGGGTGGGTTGAAAGGAGACGAAGGCAGAGGATAGAAGGTAGAGGGAGCGTGGCAACAACCCTCCAGGTACTGGGTGGGTTAAAAGTATGGCAAATCTCCAATTCATTAAATTTGAGGTAGGTGGCAACAACCCTCCAGGTACTGGGTGGGTTGAAAGTTGCGCTAGGAGCATTGCCAGTGGAATTTCTGCTACCGTGGCAACAACCCTCCAGGTACTGGGTGGGTTGAAAGATTTTGAATCTCAAGCGCTTAGTAAGTGTGGGGCTGTGGCAACAACCCTCCAGGTACTGGGTGGGTTGAAAGTACACGCGCAGTTCCAACTAAATAAATTGAAAGCGTGACAACAACCCTCCAGGTACTGGGTGGATTGAAAGCCAAATCTGAAACTATTACGCACGCAAAAATGTTGTAATAACCCGCCAGGTACTATGTGGGTTATCATAATTTTTACTAGGGAGGGTTGAAAGAGAGCGCTACGTTGACATTATCGCTATAGTCTCTGTAAATAAATGACATTAATCTGTCACTGGTACTTAAACGACATCAATTTGTCCCGACGACAGTTAATTAGTCTAAACGACATTAATCTGTCACCGATGACAAATAATTAGTCACTGTACAATAACAAATGGACGTAACTGGATTCGAACCAGTGACCTCTACGATGTCAACGTAGCGCTCTAACCAACTGAGCTATACGTCCTTAACTACACAGTTATCAATATTAGCATATATTTTTTTGATAAAGCAAGATAAAAGACCAAATCAGGGGAACTCTATCAATCCCTAAGTAATCTAACGCAGATGATGTGAAATATTTGTTCGATTTGTAAAAAAGGTTGTATTACTTGCTACAAATTAAACAAATAAGTCAAATCTTCTTTCCTTTTACCTCCAGCAAGACTGCCTGATTTCTTGCAAGCGTCTTTAAGTTTCTCGAATCCAAAATGCCAATCCTCCTCCACGACCGCGAGCTGCAATAAAATCTTCTGTCACTAAAAAGAAGCCAAAGAAGGGTAGTTTAGCTATAGGTTGGTTGTAAAAATCTTCTATTTGAACTTTACCAGCACGGATTGCTCTGTTGTAAATAAAACGACCAAACAAACTGATAATCATCTGGTTAAAATCAAAGGCCAATAAATTATTCTTACCGAAATATTGCACTGGGCCTGTGAGCTTTAGTGAAACTGGATTAAACTCAACTTGATTAGTAATTTCGCCTCTGTCTGAATCCTGTTCTAAAATGGCATTAAAGGAAACATGGATTGCTATAAACTTGGGTACATAGAAACCGTTACCTAATACAATTCCCCCGCTATCTTTATTTTTCTTAGTGCCAGTGACAAAGCAAAGTTGCCATTTACCGAGAAGAAACTCAAACGGATAAGTCAATCGTTGCTGCTTGGCAGTTTTTTCTGCTTGTAGCAACGCCTTTACTAATATTTCAGCACTAGGGCGTATGCGTTGTGGTTGTCGATACGTAAGCGCAGCTTGGGATAGCACGCTAACAAAGTCAAATGTCGCTGTAGGTGTTAAATTAGCCCTCATAAAGCCACTCTGGATTTAACTATTTCTTTGATTTTGTGATATATTGTAGCGTTCATCTACAATAAAACATATATTTCATTTGTAGTATTTTCTAGAAGTATGTCGCTAGATTGAATCCCCGCAGAGTAAATTGTAATAATGCACATGGGAAAACAGCGCCCGATCGCCTGTACATTACTAACGCCTGCTAGAAGGTAATGGGCATAGTGCAGTAAGGGGTGAAAACTCTTGCAGGGTGGGAAGCAGGGAAAAAATACTTGTGCGAATTCCTAGTGACTTATTCACCGGGGGAGGTATTTTGATTACGAATTAAATAGGATTTAATTTCACCCAGTTCTAACCTATTTTCACGTACCATTTCTTCAAGTTCATTAAATCCAAAAGTCATAGCTTCAGACATTTGCTTGTAATTGTTCAAGAGATGATTAAAATCACGCTTTTCATTTACATCTTCAGTTGCAAGTAATACAGATCGGTGAATGTCTTTCTCTTGGTCAAGCTTTAACTTGGTGAACCACCAGGCAACCCAACCTGATAAAACACCTATAAAAGCTAATATAAAACTAGCCAAGCTTGGATCAAATTTCATAACTTTAACTTTCAATAGATATTAAAGTTATGAAATTTGTAGGTTGATAAAGCTAATCCAAGGCTCCATCTGAAAACGCAATTTATAACTATGACTAACAGAATTTAGTCTGACAATAGTTGATTTATTCAAAGCAATCAAAAACTTGGTTTGAAACTCTGCTTTGCCAATAAGTGGAATTTCAAAAAACTGATAAAGATATCCAGCTTTGTACCAGGTATCTTTACAGTCATTGCAAATAGTTTTGATAACTAGATGCGTAGTAGAAAAACTTTGATTTAGCTCGGTGGAAGTTGAGTTTAAATACAAAGTTGTTTTTAAAGTCCAATTTCTACCAGGAACCATTAAATAAGAACTCGCTTTTTAGGAATGTAAATTTTGTCAATATCTTTACCGTAAATCTTTTTAGATTTACCATCTTTTAGAGCGGTTCCAACATTTGCCGGATCGCAAACAACTAACAAACTACCACCACCCTTAACCTTAACTTTCAAGTGAATGTAACCATAGCCTTGAGCAAGTTTGAGTCCTTGCTCTTTCTTAGCGTCATCACTGTCAATATCTTCTAGTCCCAGTACGTCTTTCAAATCCTTGTATTTGTCAATTGGTGCGACAAATTCATGTTTGGTGGATTTTACACGCAAAACGTGGTATTATTTAGCGTTTGGTGGTTGCGCTGCACCTCCAGGCCCGTCAGAGCCAACGGGATTTGGAACATCAACCTCTTTTTGAACCATTTTAAATTACCTATAAAGAAAGTAAGAAAGTAAAAAAATACAAAGTAAAGTTTAGAGATAGGGAGTTACAGTTACCCTGACTTTCCCATCAGATCCAACTGACTTTACATTGTTAGTTTGTTGAAGTTTGGGTATGGTTCGATGTCATTTGTCATCTTTTAGGACTCAAGACGATAGCGACCAAGCCACGCAAATGTACGCTCTACGACCCACCGCCCTTAGTAATACTTTAAACCCATCTGTGCGATGCCTATGGCGGTAAGCTACGCAACGTTTGATAATTTCGAGTCCACAACCAATAAAATATCTCATCCAAGTGATTTGACTTTCTGGAGATATTTTAATTTTGTATTAGCCATCTTTAATGTTTTAACATAGGCTTATATTTTAATAGTTTTCACTCCTAACTTCTAACTTTATTTATATGCCAGAACAACAGTGGACTATAACAGCAACTGAACAACCACCAGAGTGGTTTATCCAAGCAGTAAAACAGTATACACCTGCATCAAGTGGACTGTATGCAGCGCAGTTATTGTGGCAACGAGGTATTAAAGATTGTCAACAATTAACAGCTTTTATCAATCATAAAGCTTATCAACCAGCAAGTCCCTTTGAGTTTGGGCAAGAAATGCATCTGGCGATCGCACGCTTGCGACAAGCATATAATACTAAAGAAAAAATTGCCATTTGGGGAGATTTCGATGCCGATGGCATTACCTCTACATCGGTACTTTGGGATGGATTGGGGCAGTTTTTCGCTCAAAATACTCAGTTAATTTACTATATTCCCAATCGCCTGAAAGAATCCCACGGACTTAATAATCAAGGCATTGATAATTTAGCAAAACAAGGTTGCAAATTAATAGTTACTTGCGATACGGGTAGCACAAACATTGAAGAAATTATCTATGCTAAACAGTTAGGCATAGATGTAATAGTTACAGACCATCACACCTTACCAGCCGAACGCCCACCCGTAGCAGCGATTATCAATCCGCGTTATTTACCAAAGGAGCATCAATTATTTAATCTTTCTGGGGTGGCGGTAGCTTATAAATTGGTAGAAGCACTATATCAAAGCCTGTCCAATGTTGCCAAATATCCCTTAGAAGATTTATTAGATTTAGTTGCAGTTGGATTAATTGCCGACTTAGTGCAGTTAAGTGGAGATTGCCGCTATTTGGCACAGATGGGAATTCAACGATTGCAAGAAGATTTTAAACAGCCAGCAGCAGCGCGGCGGCGACCAGGTGTAGGACGATTATTAGAATTATGCCAGAAAAGTGGCGATCGTCCCACAGATATTTCTTTTGGTTTGGGGCCAAGAATTAACGCCGTTAGTCGCATCCAAGGTGATGCAAGTTTTTGCGTGGAATTATTAACTAGTCGGGATGTCAAACGTTGTAACGAACTAGCCGAAGTTACAGAACTCGCCAACGCCCGCCGCAAATCTTTACAAAAAGATGTGCAAGCACAAGTAGCGCAAAAACTTACTCAATTAGACTTATCAACCACCAGCGTTATTGTCATAGAAGATGCCCAATGGCCTGCGGGTGTATTGGGTTTAGTCGCCGGACAGGTAGCACAAGAAACTGGTCGCCCGACGATTTTGTTGAGTACAGAAGGACTAGGGACTGAGGAGGAATTTTCCCAATCCCCAATCCCTAATCCCCAATCCCTAGCCCGTGGTTCCGCCCGTTCGGTGAATTCTGTCGATTTATACCAATTGGTGAAAGACCAAGCACATTTATTACATCGCTTTGGCGGACATCCCTTTGCTGCGGGTTTGAGTTTGTTGGTGGAGAACATTCCTTTATTTACAGCCGCGATTAATCAGCAGTTGCGGCAATCTTTAGGTAGTACAACTCTAACGCCAACCGTGCAAGCAGACTTGACGGTAACAGTTGCAGACTTGGGGAAAGAGTTATTTTTGGAACTGAAACTGCTAGAACCTTGTGGAATGGGTAATCCTGTTCCGAAATTGCTAATTCAAAATTGCTGGTTTGAAAATTCTTGGCATCGCAATCAGCAGGATTGGCAAGGGAAAAAGGTACAGTACATTAAAACTGAGTTTGATATTCGGGATGATTCCACTAGAAGCGCTTTTCCTGGCTTATGGTGGGGACACTATAAAGATGAATTGCCCATAGGAAGATGTGATTGCATAGCAGAACTAGACTACAACACCTTCAAAAAACGGTATGAGATCAGATTAATTGCCGTGCGTTCTTCTGTTAACTCAGCACTCAACACTCAACAGTGGCTAAACGCCCCGCGATCGCTAACACCATTTATTCTAGACTTACGGAATCAGGAACACTCAGCACTCAGCACTCAGCCTTCAGCACTAATTATTGAAGATTGTCCCACAAATTGGGATGATTTACGTATATGGTTGCGGCGATGTTTGGCGACAAGCCGCTCTACATCTGGGCTTGACAATCAGCAACAATTAGCGATCGCTTGGTCTAAACCTAACCACCAACCACCCAATCAAATTTGGCTGACTCTTGTCGGAATTGCCAAATATCTCAGCCGCACAAATCAACTAGTTACCCGTGGACAACTTTTAGAGAAAATCGGCATCAGCGACCAAACCTTACTTGTCGGCATCAAAGCTTTAAAATACTTAGGGTTCACAGTTCAACGACAAGACCGTTCTTTACAAATTACCTGGCATCCAAGCGATAGTGCCGAAAACCTTGCTGATGAAGCAGTTGCAAGATTTTTAGCTGCTGTCCGCGAAGAACAATTTCAGCAACAGTATTTTGCGGAAGTTCCTTTATCTACGATTGTGGCGATCGCCAGCTACGACAGTAAATAATTGAAAGGGTTTATGGCGTTTGCTACATGATACAAAATAGGGGTTTTCAACCAAGTCCCATCTTGTATAGTGCGATCGCGATCGCACTAAATTACAGCAGTTTGCAAGTATAGAAATTACCTAGCTGAACCCTGAAGTTACAGAACTGTCCCAGAAGGCTGTTGCACCTTATTGTTAATAGTTTTTGTTTCTAGAAAACTTTCTCGACCTGTAATTAATCTAGAGCGGCGATTACGAGTGATATAATTCCACCCCCACTGAATCGCTACTACTATTTTAGTGTCAAACTCGATTAAGAAGTAGATGTGAACTATTAGCCAAAAGAGCCAAGCAATAAAACCTTTGAGTTTGATTATACCTAAATCTACAACAGCTAAATTTTGCCCAATCATCGCCAAAGTACCCACGTCATTGTAACGAAATTGTGGCAAAGTCTCACCTTTAAGCCTGCGTTTAATGAGTTTAGCTACATACTCTCCTTGTTGTTTGGCGACAGGTGCAACACCAGGTAAGGGTTTACCATTTTGATGGGAGAAGTTACCTAAATCTCCCACTACAAAAATGTTGTTATAACCCTTAATAGACAAGTCCGGTTCTACAATCACCCGTCCGTCGCGATCGCACTCTATACCTGTGCTTTTTGCTAGGGCTTTCCCCATAGGCGAACCTTGAACACCTGCTGCCCACAATATAGTTTTTGCGGTAATTTCTGTCAATTCATCGCCTTGCTTGAAAGTAACGGTGTTATTTTCAATATTTGTGACTCTGGTGTTAGTGTAGACAGCCACACCCAACTTTTGCAAAGATTCTGCTCCTACTTTTGATAACTCTGGTGCAATGTGTGGCAGGATGCGATCGCCCCCTTGCAATAGTAAAATTCTCGCTTCTGAAGTGTTGATGCTGCGGAAATCTTCTGTGAGAGTTTGGTATGCCAATTCTGCGATCGCTCCCGATAATTCTACACCGGTAGGGCCACCTCCCACAATCACAAAAGTCAACAAAGCACGGCGTTTTTCTGGATCGGTTTCTTTTTCTGCTGCTTCAAATGCTGAAAATATCTGACGACGCATTTCTATGGCATCTTCAACAGTTTTCAAGCCAGGAGCAAATTCTTTCCAGTTATCCTTACCAAAATAGGAATGGTTAACACCTGTGGCGACAATTAATGTGTCATAAGGTATTATTTCATCACCCAGAATAACTTCTTGTGCTTTCGGATCGATATCATTTACCTCTCCCAACAGCACTTTTGTATTCTTGCTTTTGCTGAATACAGATCGCAATGGTGCCGAAATATCAGCAGGTGATAGCGCACCTGTGGCAACTTGATATAAAAGCGGCTGAAATAGGTGAAAGTTACGTTTATCAATGAGAGTAACATTTACATTTGCTTTCTTCAAAGCTTTTGCTGTATACAGTCCACCAAAGCCGCCACCAACGATAACAACCCGATGTGGTGCATTCTTTTCAAGTGAGACTACCATAATCAATATTTCCTTGTGTTAAGAAGTTGTAACTATTCTTAACAAAGATGTAACAGCATTATGATATCAATTGCTGTTTCTTTAGAACAATTGAAAAAATGATGAAAGTAATCAAAGTTAGTTTTTATAGAGGAAGGCAGGAGGTAGAAACTCTTTTTATCTAATGTTGAGTCTTGCATTTTGTACCGCATTTAAAAAGCAAACTACTGTACCTTATGTATTTGGCGAAAACAAGCGTGCCATTCGCCGCTAAACCGTCTTTCACATTCGGGATGCTTTGATCTCAAACGTTGTTTTCCAGCTCGGTGATGCCAGAAAAATGTTCAGCGAGAAAATCTACGAAAGTACTTATTTTGGGTGATAGGTATCGCTGGTTCGTATAGACAGCATAAAGAGATGAGGTTGCCAACGTGTAGTCCAACTTCAGCACCTCCAATCGTTGGCTGGTAAGATCATCTTCAATCAACCACTTTGGCAAAACCGCCAACCCCATACCGGCTAGGGTTGCCTGATACAGCATGATAGTGTTGTTGGAGCGGATCGAGACTGGCAGTTTGACTGTCTGTTGCCCGTTAGAACCCTCAAAGGATATCTCATCGGCAAACTGCGAGTAGTAATAGCTGATGCTTAGATGCTTCGATAGTTCGTTGGGAGTTTTTGGGTAGCCATTTCTTCGCAAATAGTCAGTTGAGCCAACCAACATAAGTTGAATTGGGCAAATGCGTCGCGTGAGCAGTGAAGAACTGGGTTCCTCAGACGTGACACGTAACGCCAAGTCAAATCCTTCTTGCACCAAGTCTACCAACCGATCGTTCAAATTCAAGTCTAGCAAAACGTCTGGATAGCGAGAGCGGTACTTCGCCAAGGCTTTGGTGAATAACGGGTTAGCAAACCAAACTGGGGCACTGATCTTGAGTACGCCACGCGCGACCACGGCTGATTGCCTCACCGTTGCCTCCACCATTTCCAATTTCTCAAGCATTTCCCGGCATTGCTCATAATAGATCCTTCCGACCTCGGTTAGGCTTAAGTGTCGGCTGGTTCGATTCAACAAACGTGCGCCAAGGTTTCGTTCCAAGTGCATCACATGCTTGCTGGTCATGGCTGTGGATAAGTTGAGCCGCTCTGCGGCTGCCACAAAACTTCCCGATTCCACCACCTGAAGCAATACTTTCATGCTTGTTAAGGTGTCCATCGTAGTTCTAAAGTTTCCTAAAAAGAAAGATAGCATCAACAAAATGATACTTGTACAACGATGAGAAATAAATGTAATTTGAGGAAGACCGCAGCATCAAATAGCTAGGCAAGTAAATAGCTATGACTAGACCAACAAAGGGTGATGTTCTATATTTGTTGCTCTTCGCCTGAAGAATTTATGCATTGGACGTTTCAGGAGTTTTAACAACAAATTTAGAACACGATCAACTCGTTGACTGCCCGCAAAAATTTCAATGTAGAGGGGAATTTCAATGTCTCAGAACAACGAACTCACAGCGATCGACCGCTTTACCATCTTCGAGCAATTGAATATGCATCAACGATGTATCGACAAGGGTTGGGGGCGCGAGCAGGCCGACCTCTACAACCGCCTTTACTGGCCAGAGGCCAAATTCCACGTCTACGATCTACGTACTTCAACCTTCGAGGGTTTTGAGGGCATGAAGCAGATGTTCGACTACGCACACAGCGTCTTCCCGATGGACAAGTGGTTCCACTCTATGGGCGCGTTTGAAATTTCCGGATCAGGTGACAAAGCCGAAGCGCACTGGCGATGGTTCGTGTACTGGAAGGCTGAACACGTCGGAATCGTTTCGACTGGTACTTACGACGACATCTTTGAACGTCGCGATGGCGTATGGAAGTGTCTGGAGCGCACCTCCAAGAGCGATCCCAACTGGCCTAATGACTTGTTCCAGCCCTTCATTGATCGCGCAGACATCACCTTCAAAGCGTCCTGATAGTCAGACTTTTATAGATTAGGTGGAGCTTCGCGAAAGCCGTCTACATATCGCTTATGGAAATGCGCGTCAATTGTTTTCACTCTAACTAAAGGTTCAACACCAAGTAAACCGTTGTGTTGTGAGTTAGATAAATCCAACCACTGATGGAAGTCGTTTATGGCACATAGCACAGTTGGCACTCATGTAGTCGTTGAGGACGCAGCTTCTCTGGCTGAAGCGGTTCAACGTACATATATTGTAATCGAGGTGGCTGGTCGCCTTCATGACTTAGAGAAATTTACACTTCTAGAAGGCTCAAGTTTGGTGGGTACAACTTCTGAGGCCGAATTGGTCTTCAAGCCAGATTCAGACGGGGTAGCGCTCACGGCAAATAACACCCTCCAGAACTTAACCCTGCGATCGCATCCGACCCGATTAACGCTCAGTTTGGAATCGGCAACGACTACCCTTGGACAACTCAAGTTGCAGCATCTCGTCGTCTACGGTCGCCTGCACTTGGAATCCAGTATTGTGATGACTGCTGACCTTTTGCTCACTGACGTTGAAGTGTATGACGGCGACAGCACCTCAGCGCTGCATCGTCCAGTTGGTTACGGCGTAGAGGTCGTTCCGGGTTGCCTAACGATCTACAACCGCTGTACCGATCCCCAAAGTCGCTGGACACTGCGTGCCGAAAACCTCTCAGGGGGAACGCGAGATGTGCCGTTGAGGGGTAGCGGCATCTTTATTTTTGGCGGCATGACTGTTCCCGCAAACGCCGATCCTCAAGGTGGACCAGCGCCCAGTTCTCCTGGTGGCATGATTGACCTGAAATTATTGACCACAGGCGAAATCCATACTAATGGCAATATCCCGGCTGGTATTGGCAATCTGATCTCAGGCGGGGTGTTCGTTGGCTCAGGCGTGAAGGCTCAACAAGTGATCAATAACAGTCCTGTAACAACTTACGGGACAAATGACATGGTGTTGGATAACTGGGGCAATGTCCGTCTTTGGCTTGCTCGGCAGTCCATCATATCTCATGGAACCAGTGGAATCGGATTCGTGAATTTCGGAGATTTGCAGACTCTGATTGTGCAAGGCGACCTGGCGACCTATGGCGAAGGGGCGCGGGGGTTCAATCTATACGACGGAACCTTGGCTTATGCAGAATTCAAAAGCATTACCACTCATGGCAATGGCTCGATCGGGATACAGACCAGTAAACCATTTGGCAGTATCCTCGTGCTTGGGGACGTGATCACAAAAGGTGGTAGGGGTAACAGTTTGGTGCGTGGCGTAGTCGTACAGCTTGACGCGCACGCCCTGAGTCTCAAACCGGGCACAAGTGGAAAAGAGATCATTGTACTGGGTCGAGTCGAGGCTCAAAGAGAGGAAATTACCTCATTAGATTTCGCTGCTCCAGCCAGCACAGTTGAATTCATTACGATCGGTGGTCAGCAGTATGTCGATGGATCGTCAACAGAGTAGGAATTGTAATTACCCAGTAGGTAATACCAATTCAAAATTCAAAATTCAAAATTAAGAATCTAGACAGGACAAGGTTTTGGAGATGTGTATCTGTCGCATTCTTTTTTCAAATTGGTATAAGTAAGGGTTTAACGCTGAAACAGCGCGATCGCAGTTCAGCATTCCAAGCGACTACGAATCTTTTACTTGGTAACATTCAAAATTTTGATCGCCAGTGATTGATGAAATGCCGATCCATTTTATGAAAAGGAGTATGTCACAATGGCAACGATGAAAGCAATCCGAATTCATGCTTACGGCGGGGCTGAAAACCTCAAGTACGACGAAGTACCCCGTCCTGAACCGCAAGCAGGGCAAGTCCTTATTCAAGTGTATGCAGCAGGCGTAAACCCAATCGATTGGAAGATTCGTGAAGGGTTTTTCCAACAAATCTCTGATTATTCGTTGCCTGTGATTGCTGGCGCTGATGTGGCTGGTGTTGTTGCAAGTGTGGGCGATGGTGTCACTACACTGCAACCAGGACAAGCGGTTTATGGAACAGCAGACATGGCGCTTTCGGGAGCCTATGCCGAGTATGCAGTGGGCTATGCAGACGCGATCGCCCCGAAGCCGAAAACGCTCGACTATATTCACGCGGCTTCTGTCCCAATTGTGGCAATCACCGCATGGCAAGCATTATTTGATGGCGCAAATCTCCAGCCAGAGCAGAGTGTGCTGATTCATGGTGGCGCGGGTGGAGTCGGTCGCTATGCAATTCAGCTTGCCAAGTGGAAGAGGGCACGAGTCATTGCAACGGCATCGGCAGCCAACCTTGATGATCTGAGAAACCTGGGTGCCGATCAGGCGATTGACTATGCGAGTCAACCGTTTGAACAGCAGGTAAAAGATGTAGATGTAGTGCTTGATTTGGTTGGTGGAGAAACGCAAGCGCGATCGTGGCAAATCATTCGTCCCGGTGGCGTTTTAGTTTCAACACTCAGTGTACCTGAATCAGGCATTCCGCAGGGCATTAAAGCGGTTCCTGTTTTCGCCAATCTTAGAGCAAATTCCCAGATCCAGCAGATTGCTCAATTGATTGATGACGGACAGATCAAAGTGTCTATTGAGCAAGTTTTTGAACTGGCAGAAGCCGCTAAAGCACAGGAAGTTAGCCAGCACGGACATCCACGCGGCAAGCTGGTTTTACAAGTCGTTCATCCAGCTTGAGGCAGGCTTTTGTAAAACTTTGGTTCATCGTACTTTTTTCCTGTAAGGGCGAAGCATTCGGGCAATAATCTCTATTTCGATGGGTTATTAACCAAATGCTTCATCCCTACGCAGAGTGGATCTCAAGCAGAGTTCATTAACAAAATCTTTGGAATTATTGCTTAAAAAATGCGAACCAGACCCGTTCGTTTATCACTTGAAAATTTCTGCAACACAATCAAGGCTGAAGATTACCCGCTAATCGAACAAGAGTACGTTGAGCTTTAACCGTGAGTAAAAACTTAGTTATGCACAAAAGTAAGGAGCGGCTATTATGGCAGCAACGACAGATAAGAAATCTTCAGCACCAAACATTGAACTAGGAACACCCGCACTGAACTGGATTGATGGCAAGTGGATTGATTCAAAAAAGCATACTGATAGCATTGATCCAGCTACAGGCAAGGTGATTGGAACTTATGCAGATGGTGGGCGTGACGAGGCAATTCAGGGGGTTGATGCTGCGGTGCGGGCGTTCCGAGAATTAGACTGGAAGGAAAATCGGGCACTTCGGGCGCGAGTGTTGAATCAAATTGCCGATCGCTTTGAAGCCCACAGAGATGAACTGATCGCGATTCTCTCGCTTGAAAACGGCAAAGTCCATGACGAAGCAGCATTTGAAGTCGATATGATTCCCAGCAAATTTCGATACTGGGCAGCGGTTGTGCTGACGGATTATGGACGGGCGATGGAAGTCCAACCCGGACACCTTTCGGTTGTGACTCGATCTCCAATCGGAGTTGCTGGAATCGTTGCACCGTTTAACTCGCCGCTTGTCCTGACTGTGCGATCTCTAGCACCTGCTCTTGCTGCTGGTGTTACAACTGTTATTAAATTGCCGGGTAATACAGCACAGATCAACTATCTATTTAGTAAAACCCTCGCTGAAGCTGCCGATTTACCGAAGGGCGTGATTAATGTCTTTAGTGAAAGCAAAGGTAGAGGCGGATCATCCTTTCTGATGGAGTCAAAGGATGTTCGAGTGATTAGCTTTACAGGAAGCACAAACACCGGGAAAGCAATTTCCGCAACAGGGGCGGCGACGCTCAAGCTGTTTCAAACTGAACTCGGTGGTAAGACCCCGATGATCGTCTTTGATGATGCCGATCTGGAAGCAGCTGCACCCAAAGTTGAGAAGGCACTCACGACTTTTGCAGGTCAATTCTGCATGACAGGTTCTCGCCTGTTGGTACAGCGTGCTGTTGCCGATCGCTTTCGCACGCTGATCGCCCAGCGACTAGAGAACGTTAAGACAGGGCCTGCGTCTGATCCGTCCAGTGATATGGGACCTCTCATTGATAAGCCGAATGTTGAACGTGTTGACAAGATGGTGGAGGAGGCGATCGCAGCAGGCGCTAAGGTACTTGTACGCGGTGGCCCAATTGTTGAAGGCCCACTCGCTAGTGGTGCATTTTACCGTCCGACCCTGCTGGAAGTCACCGATCCGAAAATGACGATTGTTCAGGAAGAGGTCTTCGGTCCAGTCCTGACGATGCAAATCTTCGAGACTGAGGCAGAGGCGGTGCAGCTGGCAAATGACAGCGAGTATGGCTTGGCTGCGAGCATTTGGACTCGCGATGTTGACCGCCCATTGCGCGTCGCCCGCGAGATAGATGCAGGCACGATCTGGATCAACGATTGGGCGATCGTTTGGGACGAGTTTGAGGAAGGCGGATTCAAGCGCAGCGGTAACGGCAGGCTGAATGGTCTGACGGCGATGGATGAATTCCTGGAGTACAAACATATCGCTTTCAACTCAGGAGTGATCCCCAGTGTTGGCGTTTCTGCCCAATAGTTGAGCTTGGATCTAAATCTTGAGTCCTTCTTAAATAAGCCTCACAACCATCAAACCCGACTATCAAGTTCGCATAAGCAATCTTATAGGAACACCTATGTCGAGTACGCCCGTAGAAATCGTTCAAGCCCTTCTCAAAGACCCCACCAACCCTGAGGTCGTCAACCGGCTCGTCTCCCCTGACGCTGTCTACGTATCGTTCAGCTACGATGATCCCGACTTGAAAAAGCTCATAGCTTGGGCAGGCACCCATAAGAACCAAGTGAAGACTAATTATGAACAAAATTAATAAACGCCTGAGTTTGACTTTGTCTGCCGTGTTACTTGCTCTTGGTGCACTCAGTGCAGTAGCTCAAGAAGTCAGTCCACCATCGATAGATACACCAGCTGCCGTGTCCAAGCTGGCCCTCGCCAGGGTAAAAGAGCAGCGTCGCGGGCAATATGCCTATCCAGCCGGGTTTAAGAGTGACTACGTGGAAAGTAACGGCATCAAGCTGCACTACGTCAGCGCCGGATCGGGCAGTCCCATCGTGTTTGTCCACGGTTTTGGTTCGACCTGGAAAATGTGGGAACCCGCCCTGAAAGCATTTGCTGGCACGCACCAGGTCATTGCCATCGATTTGCCCGGACTTGGGCAATCGGAAGCCTCCCAGACTGGGTATAGCGCACAGGCTCTCTCCAGCTATCTGTTGACAGCCATCAAGAAATTGACCAGAGAACCCATCATATATGTTTCCCATGATCTGGGCAATACAGCCTCTTATCCAATGGTTGCCAACAACCAGGATTACATCAAAAAAGTCGTATTCATGGATTCGCCAATTCCGGACAAGGCGATGTGGACCTATCCGGGCTACACCCCGAAAGGTCCTGGTCTTGGTTGGCATTTCGGCTTTTTTAGCTACGGGGATATCGCCGAAAAATTGATATCGAACGACCCTAAACTGTTTATGGCTTACTTTATACAAAGCTATGCCGGGAAAAAGGATATTTTCACTGATGCGTTACTCGACGAACTAATTGAGCCTTACTCGAGGATCGAAAATTTGCACGCTGCTTTTAGCGGCTACTACAGATTTCACTCTGAATCCATCAAACAGAACGAAGCGCTGCTATCCGCTAATAAGCTGATTAGAATTCCATCCATGTCGATCAGCGGTGGCAAGGGCGTAGGAGATGTATTGCCCAAGCAAATGGCGGCACGTTTCGTGGAAGATAAAAAGAAATTCAGGGCCGTGATCTTGCCGGAATCTGGTCATTGGCTGATGGAAGAATCTGGCCCTGAGGTGGTTGCTCTTCTAGCTGAATTCATCAAAGATTGAATGCGTCTTCCTTGCGAATCGCGGGGCCCGAAGAGTTCTTCTGAGGTACTGACTTGCCGCGGAATCACTACTATAAACCAACTGTAACTGAAAACGAACACACCCATGTCAAACATCAACGTTGAAATCGTGCAGGAACTCCTCAAAGGTGCCACCAAGCCTGAGGTCGTCAATCGGCTTGTGGCCCCCGATGCCATCTACGTATCGCTCACCTATGATAATCCCGACCTAAAAAAGCTTATGCCTTGGGCAGGCACGCATAAAGATGGTCCGGCCAGCGTCCTCGAAGTTTTCCAGGAACTCAACACCTTTTGGATGATTGAAGATTTAGAGGTTCAAGATGCGTTTGGCGAAGGCGAGAACGTAGCGCTCTTCGGCACCTTCACCACCCACTCGGTAAAACTCGATAAAAAGTTTACCTCTCCCTTTGTCTTCTTTGCGAAGGTGAAGAACGGCTTGATCACCTATATGCAGTACATGGAGGACACCTTTGGCACAGGTTCGACCTTCCGATCGGGTGGTACTTGGACATTCCAGAGCAATCCAGACGGCAGCGAAGTATCAGTGCCGTAGTAAGGTATCCCAGGTGAATGGTACGCTTGAAAGGCTGAAAAGTCTGTGATTTAAGCTCAATATTGCCGCTGATTGTTTTTTATCAATCAAGCCGCTCAAAATGTGCTTTGAATAATTCCGCCATCTACTTGCAGCATGACTCCATTCACAAATGAGGCTGCTGGTGAACTCAGAAATACTGCAACATTGGCAAATTCTTCTGGTGTCCCGATACGACCCAAAGGAACAGTCCCATTGATTCTAGCAATTTCTGCTTCTTTTGTTTCACCACTTTTACTAATGCGGGCATTGAGCAATTCTTCTACCCGTTCTGTATATGTCCAGCCTGGTAGAATGCTGTTGACGCGAATTTTATCGCTACCCAGTTCTTGGCTGAGAGTTTTCGTTAAACCAATCACTGCTAATCGAATGGAATTAGATAAAACTAAATTGTTGGCTGGTTGTTTAGTTGAGGTTGAGGTGATGGTCAAAATTGCTGGTGCGATAGATTGGCGTAAGTGAGGTAAAGCGTACTTTATCAGACGTACCGCACTCAGCAAAGTCAAGTCGATCGAAGTTTCCCAAGTTGCCAAATCGATATCGTCAAAAGTGCCAGCAGGTGGGCCTCCGGCGTTGGTAACGAGGATATCCAACCCGCCGAATTTTTCGACTGTGGCGTTAATTATCCGTTCAATATCTTCTTGATTGGTAACATCCGCACGCAGAGATAGCACTTCTGTACCTGTTTCGCTGGCAATCTCCGCAGCAGTTTTGTCAATTAACTCACTGCGGGCGCAGATGGCAACTTTTGCACCCTCACGGGCAAATTGCCTTGCTGTAGCTTTGCCCAAACCTTTACTAGCAGCTGTCACTAAGGCGACTTTGCCACGGAGTTGCAAATCCATAATCTTGATTCTTCTTAATTTACAGTAACTTAAAGCCAAGGTTATTGAGAGCTTCACGCAAGCGATCGCGTCCTCTCAATGATTCTACAGTTGCGATGCGCTGGGCTGAGTGTTCTGACCAATCGCCATCAATATTCATCTTTTGTTCAGTATAGAATTCTTTGATGATGTCGTTGTAGTGAGCGATCGCTTCTTCTTGTTCTGCCAATTTATAGGTTTCACGGTGCAGTATCGCTGACTGAGGCAACCTTGGTTTAATCGCCGCTTCTACTTCTGGATTCGCATAACCCACACATAGCCCAAATACAGCATACACAGAGGAGGGCAAATTCAATATCTGGGCTACCTCTTGCGGGCGGTTCCTGATTCCGCCAATATATACTGTTCCTAAACCCAGTGACTCGGCTGCAACTGCGGCGTTTTGTGCCGCCAATGTTGCATCGATTGTTGCCATCACAAACATTTCCAAATATTCCAGTGCATCATGAGATATGCCGCGACTGTCAGCAACGTGATTTAGACGCGCCAAATCTGCTAACCAAACCAAGAATAAAGGCACTTGCTTGATATGTGCTTGGTTTCCCGCTAGCTTGGATAACTCATCTTTGCGCTGTTGATCTTCGACTGCTACCACACTCCAGGTTTGCAAATTTGAGGAAGTGGATGCAGATTGGGCGGCTGCAATTAGCAATTCCAGAGTTCCTGGTGGTAGAGGAGCGGATAGATAAGACCGAATTGAACGGTGAGATAATAGTGCTGTTAGCGAATCATTCCATTCAATTTCGGAGTTGAAGGGAATTTCACCGTAGCGCGATCGCAATAATTCTGTAGGATTAGTCATAATCAATTCCAAGATTTACATTTCAAAAATTGACAGTTATTTTATTACTAACACCAATTTCATTGGTAGGGATATACATCTGTATCTCCCTACACCCATTTCATTGCACCAATTTAATTTTTTGGTGAAAATGCAGCGTACTCTTCTTTTGTTAATACTGCATCCTTGACATTTATCTGTTTGGGAATTAACTTCAATTTGTAATATGTATCCGCAACACTTTGTTGGAGATTTATTAAATTATCATCAATTGCCACAAGGCCGAAAGTCCGTCTATTAGTTGCTTTTTTCATCGTCTCTAAATCAATTCCTAACACAGGTGCGAGAGTTTTTGCTACTTCTTCTCGATTCTGTTTAGACCATTCTTCGAGATTTTGAATTTCCTCCAGTATCACCTTGACAGTTTGAGGATTCTCAGTGACAAATTTGCGAGTCATCAAATAATATCCTCCCTGTTTATTAATTCCTGTACCATCAATTAGGACTCTGGCTTTAGTTGCCTCTTGAGCTGCTGCATAAAAGGGGTCCCAAATTACCCAAGCATCTACACTCCCTTTCACAAATGCAGCACGGGCATCAGCCGGAGCCAAATATTTCGGTTCAATGTCTGTATATTTTAATCCGGCTTTTTCTAAAGCTTGGACTAATAATAAGTGGGCACTAGATCCTTTTTGAAAGGCAACTCTTTTGCCTTTCAGGTCAGTAACTTTTTGAATTTGGGAATTTTGAGGAACAAGAATTGCTGAACTAGCTGGAGTAGCCGCAGTACCAACAACGTAAGTTAGTGATGTCCCGGCTGCTTGGGCAAATATTGGCGGTGATTCCCCTACAGGGCCGATATCAATACTACCGACATTCATGGCTTCTAGTAGTTGGGGGCCCGCTTGAAATTCAGTCCACTTTACAGTGATACCTTCTGGTGCTAAACGCTTTTCTAAAACACCTTTAGTTCTAAGTAAAATAGTTGATTTTTGATAGCCAAATCTGACTACTGTTGCTTTACTGGAAGTAGAATTACTAGCAGATGTGGCACTGGGATTAGGGGAATTGACAGTGGGTGTCGATGAGCAGGCAGCAAATAGCAAGCTCAGACAAAGACCTGTAACAAAAGCCCCGACTATTGGTAAAGGAGAAGAAAAGAATAATTTATGTTGGTTGTTAAAGGGGATATTCCGGAATTTTATCAGCGATATCCACTTGGCAATGAAACGGCCAAAGATTTGGTTAATCATCAAAATGATTCTTGTGAGTTATATAAATACTATAAACTTATAGGTTTACCGGAGTATATAAATAAATTTAAGTTTAATTGATATCCAAATAGTGGGAAGTGGGTTAACTTGATACTTCCCCGCCTGTTATTCCATTGTCAAAAAACACAGCACTAATTTAGCAAATCAGGTTCTTCACGCACAATCCGGTCGTAAAGGGGCTGGAAACTGAACCACCCACTTACATGTGACCCCACTTGAGTTTGTGTTAAACGAGCTGTTTCGTGTTTGATCGTAGTCGGTCTACCCGCAGCTTCAGCTAGTAGTTGGGCTTGGCACGATCGCTCTAAGCTAATGTACCAAAAGGCAGCTTCATCTACCGTATGTCCCACAGTTAAAATGCTGTGGTTACGCAGAATTACGGCTTTATTTGACCCCAAGGCTTGCGCCAGTCGCAGACCTTCAGAGGTTTCTAAAACCACCCCTGTGAAATCGTCAAATAGCGCATGGTCTTCGTAAAAAGCACAGGAATCTTGAGTCAAGGGGTCAAGGAGACGCCCCAAACTAGACCAGGCTTTACCATACAGTGAATGGGCGTGAGCTGCGGCGATGACATCAGATCGAGCTTCATGAATCTGAGAATGGATGGCGAAAGCAGCTTGATTTATCTCAGCATCGCCTTTAACGACCTCACCTTCTCTGTTAACTAAAACCAGGTCAGAAACTCGGATATGACCAAAGTATGTCCCGAATGGATTGACCCAGAAATGGTCTGTAAACTCAGGATCGCGGGCTGTAATATGGCCTGCGATTCCCTCGCTGAACCCAAACTTACCAAACAGGCGAAAGGCGGCGGCGAGACGTTGCTTGCGGTGGAGGCGTTCGTCTTCAACTCGCTCGAATACTGGGGGTTGTGGTCTATCGTACTTGGGCATGTTCTTTTTCCTCTTCCTCTTTACAGGGAGCGTTGGAATATCCAGAGCGAAAGGATTTGACGCTGTGAGATTCTGGGATGAACTGGTGACGTAAGATGCAACCAGTATCATTACCCAAAATATGGATGGATACAGATGCGCTCTGGGATATGGTTTTGACGGCGTGGATATCACCATCTGGGGGTAAGAGGCGGTAGATATCCCCTGGTTGAAGCGATCGCACTTCAGTTATTTGTAATTGTGCGTGTCCTTCGGCATCACCGCTATCTACACGGCGATAGAGTGTTTCTTCTTGATTACCTTTGTATAAACCAATCAATCCCCAAGCTAAATGATCGTGGACAGGAGTCGTGGAACCTGGGGGAATCACCAAACTGAATACTGACAGGGAACGGTCTTTGGCACGATAAAGCAGCCATTGACCAATACCGCCGCCCATCCGGCTTTCAGGATTGACTTGGGTAAACTTTTCCGGTAGCCATTGCTGTTGGGCAAGCAGTTCTTGAAAATAGGGTTCTAGTGTAGCGAGAGTTTGTGTGCGATCGTCAACAGTACTAGCACTAATTTCCCGCACTGTTGCTACAAAAGATCGTAGTTCCTGACTTTCAATAAACCATTGGTCTTCTGGTAATGGTTCTAAAATAGTGTGGTTCGTCATCTATATTCCTTTGTTCAAAAGGGGACTTAGATTAACAATTCGTAATTTGTAATTAAAAATTCAATTACGATTTATTTTAATACCAGGATGAATTTTAAAGCCAAGTTGCTCAAGTTTTAGATGAGAAAGAGACTCCTTGAGAATAATAGTAAAAGGATATCGCTGAAATACGGTAGCTTTACCTTGTGACAATAGCAGCCTAGCACGGCTGATGCGTACCGGATATAACGGTTGTTGGTTGGCATCAAGAATGAATACTTTAGTCATGCAATTTTGAATTTTAGATTTGCGATCGCCAGACTGGGGACTAGTAGTCTGCCAACCCAAAGATGCTGGGTGAGGGCTGGGGAAAGGGGAAAGGGAACTGGGTTTGGGATTTAAAACCTTTCCCCCTGCCCCTTATCCCCAGAGGGGGCCCCACCTTCCCCCTTACCCTTTACCCCGCCAAGTTCACTTGGCGAACTACTAGAGGAGGTGTAAAGTGGCACAGGGAAAAAAGTGACTGCAACTTTTCCTCTGCTCCCCTGCTGCTTTTATCAAAGGAGAAGACAAAAATGAGAATCTAGAGGTCAACTCCAGCACTCTCGTCTTTAACGCTCATTTGGGTATTTCCAAGGAATAAATCATCCAATTTTCTAGGGTGTCTCACAATCATTTGTAGTTGGATATTTTTATTGGGAAGCCTCTTAGCTGTTATATTAATTTATTCAAGTACTAAAAGTCGGTCGGATAACCGTTGAATTAACTACAAGCAGAAATTATCACATACAAATTTAAAAAGCAATAGGCTAGTAGTCTGCCAACCCAAAGATGCGCTTTTTCGGGCTGGGGAAAGGGGAAAGGGAACTGGGTTTGGGATTTAAAACCTTTCCCCCTGCCCCTTATCCCCAGAGGGGGCCCCACCTTCCCCCTTACCCAATAAAGAGCTTTCGTCACGAAAGCGAACTACTAGCTGTTAGAAAAGACAAAACCTCGCTTTAGCTCTTTGGGGTTCTTAGGATTTCAAAAAATCAAGTTATATTACAGCAGAATTCAGGAGTAAAACTGATAACAGACGAATCGTTGTGTACCAAACCAACTTGAAATCTGCTGTAATATAATGCGTCAAAAAGGCGTAATTGCTTGTAAATGCAGGGTTTTGTTTAACTGCGGATGCTCGAAGCGAAGTTCTCTGGCGTGCAGATGTAACCGACTAGTAACTGCATGGCATCCATAAAGGCGATCGCCTAAAATAATTATCCCAAGTCCTCGCGGATCGGCTGCATGAACTCTTAATTGATGAGTGCGTCCTGTTATTGGCGTAAATTCTATGCGAGTGTAGTTTCCTTCTCTCGCTATTACCTGGAAGTGTGTCAAGCTAGGTTTACCATACTGCCAATCAACTTTTTGATAAGGGCGATTTTCGGGATCTCCCCACAGTGGCAAGTCAATTTTACCTTGCTCAACTGTCACAGCACCGGAAAGTATGGCTTCATAAACCTTGTGAACCTGGCGTTGCTGAAACTGCTGGCTGAGTTGCCGATGGGTTTGGCGATCGCGTGCCAATAACAAAATCCCGGAAGTTTCTCGATCTAAACGATGCAGAGATATAAGTGCATCGCCATCCGGTAACAAATGACGTAAGCGACTCAAGACACTATCTTGGCGATCGCGATAACGACCGGGTACTGAAAGTAATCCAGCAGGTTTGTTGACAGCAATTAGCCATTCGTCTTGATAAATAATCGGTAAAGTAACTTCTCCCGTATCGGGGCAAGAGAAGCTTGTTACTTTCTTTGCCCTATCTGGCAAGGGAGGTTTTAAGCCTGAGAGCAAAAACCCCATTAATGGCTGACATCGTTCGGCACACGCTCCATAAAACTCTCCCGGAATTTTATCTTGATTTACGGAAGTACCCCACCAAAATTCTGCCATTGCCAATGGTTTGAGATTGTGTGTTGCCGCATAATGCAGCAGCTTTGGGGCACAACAGTCTCCTGTACCTGTGGGTGAACCTCCTGGCATCAATTCTTGTAATGATTGCGATCGCCCGGAAAAATTAGTCAGGCTGTAACTAGCGTGCATTTGAGCTTGTAATTGACGGGACAGTGCTTTACGCTGTTGTTTCAGTTCGCTAATTCGCGCATCCGTCGCTATAATTATCTGCTGGAAGGGCTGTAATACTTCATTTTGCTGGCGTTTAAGTTGTCGTCGCTCAATTCCTTGCTGACGACTCTCTTCGTCGAGTTGTTCAAGGGCAATCGTCAGTGCTTCAAAAGAGAGTGTATTGCAGATTTGCTGACGTTTTTCCTGGCGTTGATGTTTGCAATCGCGATGGCGATCGCTCATTGTTTGTAACTGCTGCTCAAAATCATTAAACAGGATTTCATACTGCTGACGTTCGGTTAATTGCTTCAAGGTAATAATTTCTTGCTTAATCGCGTCCAACTCTGCCAAAGTAAGGGCTTCCTCAAAAGCAACTTCGTCTCGTCCGGGAATTGGCGGCACCCAGCCCTCAACTACACTACAACCATTCAAAAGACCGGAAAAGGCTTTTAGTACCCGTTGTTCGCCATTAGGCAGTTCAACCAATAGGATTCCATACATCTTCCCTTCACGAGCATAGCAGTCATTGTTGGCAAGATGTTGCATTAGTCCGTGGGCGATCGCTTCCGACATAGAAGTGCGGGGTAATTTTAGGCGCTCACCATTTTGCAGACAACGCCCTTCATACCAATAACTACAAGATGAGTCGCTGATAGCATTGCAGTCGATAAAATCTGAAAGTGCGTGCAGAACTACCATACAAAGTATGATTGCAAATCTAGCTAATCTTAATATTTTAAATTATTGCCCACACTAACAAGTTCGTAGTCAGGACTGTTGCACTTGTGGCTGCTGCTGACAATCCTTGAACTTTTACCTTGATGCGATCGCCCATCTTACAAAGGCAATCTGAGGCAGCAAACGGGTTCAGGCGCTAAATGATCAAATTTAGATGCGCATCAGCTTACGAAAGTGTTCTTAAGCAGCGTTTATTCTTTGTAAACCAGTGTAAATATTGAACCGTTCTCCGCGCAGGAATCCAATTAAGGTAATCCCAAATTCCTTGGCGACAGATACCGCCAAACTACTGGGAGCGGAAACAGAACAGACAATGGGAACTCCAGCAGTTGTAGACTTTTGCAAAATCTCAAAACTTGAGCGTCCGCTAACTAGAACAATACAATTATTTAAAGGTATCCCTCTTCTGTCACTTTCCGGAATAAGCAAGTAGTTTAGGAGCTAAATCATCCAGAAGCATAAGAGGGTTTAAATTGATTCATTGCAGCAAT
>NZ_JBALDC010000035.1:0-24139 GCF_036917575.1 Nostoc sp.
GGTTTAGTAATTTCTCTAATTGTCCGATACCTGTAAGTATACGACCCTTATTTATGAATTCACTATTTTGTTATTTTGTCAATGCGTAAGTCCTAATATTGTCTTTTGCGATCGCTCCAATGATTTACAACCAATCAGAGTTTAATTTACGCTGTGAATGGGGGTCACAAGGAGTTGCTCAACTAGCTCCCATCAGTGATGTAATTGTGATAGTTGACATTCTTTCTTTTTCTACCTGTGTAGAAATTGCCACTAACAACGGCGCGATAATTTTTCCCTACGCAATGAGAGATGAATCTGTCATAGATTATGCCAAATCAGTACAAGCAGAGTTAGCAAGTCATAGACAACGTTGGACTACAACTGGATATTCTCTCTCGCCAAAATCGGTGACTCAGATTCCTGCTGGAACTAGACTAGTTTTACCCTCACCTAATGGTTCTTTTCTGACTTTACATACAGGGAGTACACCAACTTTGGCTGGTTGCTTGCGAAATTGCCAAGCTGTAGCACAGTTTGCTCAAAAGTATGGTGATAAAATCGCTGTGATTCCTGCCGGTGAGAGGTGGAAAGAAGATGGTAGCCTCCGCCCTGCATTTGAAGATTTGATTGGTGCAGGGGCAATTCTCAGTTATTTAAATGGCAGTCTATCACCAGAAGCCGAAGTCGCTGTGACAACATTTCAGGCTTTCCAGCAAGATTTATTAGGGTACTTGAAAAAATGCAGTTCGGGTAAAGAGTTGATTGAAAAAGGTTTTGAGTCAGATGTTGAACTGTCAGCTGCTTACAACATTAGTGATTGCGTGCCTTTATTTACTGACAATACTTATATAAATTATAGGTTACAAAGTTAATCAAAATAAATAGTAATTTATAATAAAAGATTATTAAATAAGTGGATTTAGAGCCTAACTGAAAAAAAGCACTACGTATAAGCTTTGTGTATCGTTTCGTAGAGAAAAAGAATTAAACTCAAAAATTACGAATTACGAATTAATTAAACGTCGCACTGATTGATTTGACAATATTTTGCATTATCTATAAACTCTTGCAACTTATTTAAAGGAATCATCTGCAATGATGACCCACCTTGTACCTCAGCAGCGATGTAAGCAAACTTTTGTCCACGATAAAATTGGTCACGCCCAACTTTGCTGATATAGCGAGACTTATGAAAGTCGTTGGCAATATTAGAATTATAAATATTTTGTAACAGTTTCACTGCATTAGCATTTTTTGTGGTGAATTTGAGGCGTTTATCACCACTAACAGTTATTCCTTCTTTAGTCACTGTCCCATTTTCAGAAGTGACATCAGCATAAAAGTATAAATTTCCTTTTGTGCCCTCATAGCCGTGGGCTTCGCTGTTGTATCTCAAAGTTGGTAATTGAGGTCTAGTCTTTGCCCACTTTACAACGGTGTTGATGTTTTGCTCTGGAAGCGCATTTGCAGGAGTAACAGCCAAAATAACTGCGATCGCAGATAGAGTAGCATTGAATAAGTAGTTAAATTTAGAACTTTTTTGCATAGTATTTCCCCTGTATACAAATACTGAATATTTCCAGATTAAACCACCACAAGTTAAGAATTACTTCCTGTATGCTGTCAATTGCAAATAAAATTTATTTAGTAATAAAAATAACTTAACTCAACTAATAGCCACTGTCATCTCTCTAAGTATAAATTTGGTTAATTGTATTAATTTTTACTAATTTTTCCTGTGAAAAGGCGAAGTGCTTATGCGTATGAATAACTAAACTAAATCAGTAAACAGTTTCTGACCTACTACTTAGTTACAAAACTTAGACTCAATCTTAGACAAATTGGAGTATGCACTTTTAAGACTGGAGACATTTAAGATACAGGTTGTACATACTTCTTAATAAATCCGCCTTGAGAACGCAAAACGTTTTAATCTAAAAGCTACTGGGTTAATTTACTGGCAGTTTTGCAGGCAATACTCTCAAGCTCATAAAGCATAAACACAGCGATGTGTCAAGCCTCAAAACAATCTAGACTTAACATATAAACGCTTATGATGGGAGTTTTACAAATCCGATGAGTGTTAAGGCGAGTGGTGGAACCTCGGTTGCGCGTCCGCAACTATATCAAACCCTACCTGTATCGACAATTACCCAAGCCGAGCAGCAAGACCGCTTTTTGGGAAGTGGTGAATTAAGTGAACTGGCAAGCTATTTTGCATCTGGTGCAAAGCGTCTAGAAATTTCCCAGAGGCTGACGGAAAATGCCGAGATTATCGTATCTCGAGCTGCCAACCGGATTTTTGTTGGTGGTTCGCCAATGGCTTTTTTAGAAAAGCCTAAAGAAGTAGAAATAGTACCTGTTAGTGCTGTTGCCGGTGCTAATGTTCAACAAGGGATGCAACTGGGAACTGTAACCTACGTTGAAAGTCGTGGCGGGTTCCTAGAAAATTTACGATCAATATTTAACTCATCCCCCAGTGGTCCGACACCTCCAGGTTTCAGACCAATTAACATTGCTCGATATGGCCCAAGCAACATGGCCAAGAGCTTGCGGGATTTATCTTGGTTCTTGCGCTACGCTACTTATGCGATCGTTGCTGGCGACCCCAACATCATAGCGGTGAATACAAGGGGTTTGCGGGAAATCATTGAAAATGCCTGCTCTGGTGAAGCAACGCTAGTAGCTTTGCAGGAAATCAAAGCTGGGTCACTTTCATTTTTCCGCAATGATGCTGAGGGTACAGAAATTGTGTCTCAGTACATGGATGTTTTGTTAACAGAATTCAAAGCAGCCACACCCTCAAATAAACTTCGCCAACGCCCTTCTAGTGACCAGCAAGGGTTAGAATTGCCGCAAATTTACTTTAATGCGGCAGAACGGCGTCCCAAGTTTGTGATGAAGACTGGGTTATCAAGTAGCGAAAAAAATGAGGTAGTTAAAGCAGCCTATCGACAAATCTTTGAGCGCGACATTAGCCGTGCTTATAGCTTGTCTATATCTGACCTAGAATCCAAGGTGAAGAATGGCGACATCTCAATGAAAGAGTTTGTCCGTCGTTTAACTAAATCTCCCCTTTACCAAAAACAGTTTTACCAGCCTTTTATTAACAGCCGAGTCATCGAACTAGCTTTCCGTCACATTCTCGGACGGGGTCCAAGTAGCCGAGAAGAAGTACAAAAATACTTCTCGATTATTTCTAATGGTGGTCTACCAGCCTTAGTAGATGCCTTAGTAGATTCTGCTGAATACAGCGACTATTTTGGCGAAGAAACAGTACCCTACCTGCGGGGTCTGGGTCAAGAAGCACAAGAATGTCGCAACTGGGGGCCGCAGCAAGACCTGTTTAATTACAGTGCGCCTTTCCGCAAGATACCTCAGTTCATTACCACATTTGCGGCTTACGAGCAACCGCTACCAGATCAACATCCCTACGGTTCTGGTAACGACCCCTTGGAAATTCAGTTTGGGGCGATTTTCCCGAAAGAAACTCGCAACCCCAGTACGAGTCCGGCTCCTTTTAGCAAGGATACCAAACGCATCCTGATTCACCAAGGAGCAGGGATTAATAACCAAAATAGTAATCCTAGGGCGCGGGGTGAAGCTCCTGGTACCCTTGGACCCAAGGTGTTCAAATTAGACCAACTACCTGGTACTAGAGGTAGAAAGGCTCCTAAAAGCTCTAGCGTCAAATACTCCGAAAGCTCCACGCAAGCAGTGATTAGAGCTGCTTACCTGCAAGTTTTCGGTCGCGATGTCTATGAAGGTCAGCGCCCGAAGGTATTAGAAATCAAGCTGGAAAATGGCGACATCTCGGTGCGGGAATTTATCCGTGCTTTGGCTAAGTCGGATGTATTCCGCAGCCTGTACTGGTCATCGCTGTATGTTTGTAAAGCGATCGAGTATATTCACCGTCGCTTGTTGGGTCGGCCAACTTATGGTCGTCAAGAAATCAACAAGTACTTTGATATCGCTTCTAAACAGGGCTTTTACGCGGTAGTTGATGCGATTATTAACAGCGTAGAATATAGCGAAGCCTTTGGTGAAGATACAATTCCTTACGAACGGTATCTGACTCCTGGTGGTGTATCAGGGCGACAATTGCGCGTTGGTAGCATTCGTGATGATATTGCGGCAAAAATCCAGAAGGAAGTAACACCGAGTTTTGTGACACTGGGTACAGTGACAGAAAAGCGGTCAGAACCAGATATTCAGTTCCGCATCAACCAAGGTGTCAGCAAGCAACGGGAACAGACCAAAATCTTCAAATTGGTGGCGAATACTACTGACAAGGTGGCAGTCAAAACTTTGATCAGCGCTGCGTATCGTCAGATATTTGAGCGGGATATTGCACCCTACATCGCCAAAAACGAATTTACCAAATGGGAAAGCAAGCTGGGGAATGGCGAAATTAGTGTCAAGGAATTTATTGAAGGTTTGGGTTACTCTAACCTCTACCTGAAAGAGTTCTACACACCTTACCCCAATACCAAAGTGATTGAGTTGGGAACCAAACACTTTTTGGGACGTGCGCCACTAGACCAAGCAGAAATCCGCAAGTATAACCAAATTTTGGCTACTCAAGGTATTCGTGCCTTTATTGGTGCTTTGGTAGATAGTGTGGAATATAACCAGGTGTTTGGTGAAGATACAGTGCCTTACCGTCGCTTCCCGACCCTCCCAGCGGCAAACTTCCCGAATACAGAGAAGTTGTACAACCAGCTGACCAAGCAAAACGATGACGTAGTTGTACCAAGCTTTAAGCCAGTACAAACTCGTGTCGGAGTTAGTACTGATACACCGCTTTTGGTACAGGCGATCGCAGATATAGCAGCACAAACAAATGGTCAGCCATCCTTTGCTGAACTGGGTCGTTCCTACAACGATGCTAGCGGACAATCCGTGGAAGAGGGTGTGCGTAAACATGCACGTATTTACCGTCTAACAGAAAACACTAACCAAGCCGAAAAACAACAGGCAATCAATGCCATTTATCGTCAAGTGTTGGATGTATTTAGCGGTGAAGTGCCCGATCATTTCCGTCGCACTGACTTAGATAGCAAACTCCAAAATGGTGAAATTTCCGTGCGGGAGTTTGTGCGTGAACTAACTAGTTCTCAAATCTATCACCAGCGCTTCTTATCACCTTATCCTCATACCAAGGTCATTGAGTTCCTCTTCCGTCACCTGTTGGGGCGTACACCCGCAACTCAGGAAGAAATTGACCAATACAACAACTTGCTAACCAATAGTGGTTTGTCAGCCGCTGTAGAAGCAATAGTCGAAAGTCCAGAATATAACCGCTACTTCGGTGAAGATGTTGTACCTTACAACCGCTTCCCATCTTTGCCAGCAGGTAACTACCTCGGCAATGTTGCGGTAGATTAAGGAGTAGGCAGTAGGGAATAGGGAATAAAGTACAGATTATTTACTGTTCCCTATCCCCTGTAACCTGTCCCCTGTAACCATCAGAACCTTTCGTAATACCGCTCTCAGATTGCAGTTAAAACAGTAAATTCTGAAAAGTAATATTACAAAGTATTAAGAGCAGTCATAAATGCTCAACAGAATGCCGGAAAATGTTTTGCGGAAGGTAACTGAGTTTGAAAGCTATGTGTACTTATGTTGACTCAAGCAAACTCGTAATTTATTAGCCTTAGCAGTTGTAAAACCGTTGTGTCTAATAGAATGAGAAAACAAACTCAGTAAACCAGACTCAAAGTCGCACCAGTTTAATCAAATCCTGGTTTCATTAGTATTGGAGGAATCCATTAATGAGTATCGTCACGAAGGCTATCGTGAATGCTGATGCAGAAGCTCGCTACCTCAGCCCTGGTGAGTTAGATCGGATCAAGTCCTTTGTTACAAGTGGTGAGCGCCGGGTGCGGATTGCTCAAGTTTTGTCAGAAAACCGCGAACGGCTCGTTAAGCAAGCTGGCGATCAACTGTTCCAAAAGCGTCCTGATGTTGTGTCTCCTGGTGGTAACGCTTACGGTCAAGAATTGACTGCTACTTGCCTGCGTGACCTAGATTATTACCTCCGCCTCGTTACCTACGGTATCGTTGCTGGTGATGTTACCCCCATCGAAGAAATTGGTGTTATTGGTGCCCGTGAACTGTACAAGTCCTTGGGAACTCCTATCGATGGTGTTGCTGAAGGTATCCGTGGGCTAAAGAATAGCTCTGCCTCACTGCTCTCTGGTGATGACGCTAGTGAAGCTGCTGGCTACTTCGACTACCTAGTTGGTGCCCTTCTAGGATAGGGTAAAGCTGTTTACCTATTTAAACAGAAGTATTGCAATACGGTTGGAAATAAGGAATTAACAACATGGCTCAAGACGCAATCACCGCTGTCATTAACTCCGCAGACGTTCAAGGTAAATATCTAGACTCTTCTGCTTTAGAAAAGCTAAAAGGCTATTTTTCCACTGGTGAACTGCGGGTACGTGCAGCTAGCACCATCAGCGCTAACGCTGCTGCGATCGTTAAAGAAGCTGTAGCAAAATCTTTGCTATACTCTGACATCACCCGTCCCGGCGGCAATATGTACACCACCCGCCGCTACGCTGCTTGCATCCGTGATTTGGACTATTACCTCCGCTATGCTACCTACGCTATGTTGGCTGGCGATCCTTCCATCCTAGATGAGCGTGTACTAAATGGCTTGAAAGAAACCTATAACTCTTTAGGTGTTCCTGTCGGTGCTACCGTACAAGCTATCCAAGCAATCAAGGAAGTAACTGCCAGTTTGGTAGGTTCTGATGCTGGTAAGGAAATGGGCGTTTACTTAGACTATATCTCCTCTGGCTTAAGCTAAGAACTAGTTTGCGCTTAAGAATTTAGGTGCGGCTTTATTAAGGTCTGGAAATCAACCGTGAGTGCTAGAACGTTATATTGCTTATCTTGATAAATTATCACTGATGAGTGTTGGTGGTCTAGTATTGATGTTTGATTTCCAGCCTTTGAATAATTAAAAGATTTGCACTCAAGATTTTGAGATAAAAAAGTTTTCACGAGGTATACAGGAGATTTTCAAAATATGTCCCGTTTGTTTAAAATTACTGCTCTAGTTCCCAGCCAAACCCGAATTCGTACCCAACGTGAACTGCAAAACACTTACTTCACTAAGCTAGTTCCTTATGAAAACTGGTTCCGCGAACAGCAACGCATTCAAAAAGCAGGTGGCACAATTATTAAGGTAGAACTGGCAACTGGTAAGCAAGGCGCTAATACTGGCTTGTCGTAATTCTGTAAATAGAATATTATTTTAGAGAATTGGTAAGAGGTCGAGAAAGACCTCTTTTTTGTTGAGAATTGATACTACAAAAAATCTGGTAATTAAGTAATATAGAAACAAGGTACTCTCAATCAAGCTTGTTAACCTTCTTAAAGTACTTTTTCCACTCAGCATCTAGGGCAGCTTCGTACTGAGAACCTAGTTCTTGGCCACTTCCGTACCTAACAAGATTGACCCCTTGCATACTTGATAATTGTAGTAAATAGCTATCTTCTAAAGGACTATCAAGACTCACAACCTCATCAAGCCTTATTGATACAGTAGAACAGTTTCCAAAGAAATGTTGAGTATAAGCATCAGAGTAATTATTATATTGAGAAAGTTTATTCAAGCGATGTTCACCAGGTTCAGTCTTGATTACATACCCTGCCGCAATGAAACCACGTTTCCCTTTTCCAGTTTTTTTCAAGTAGGCTTTATCTCCAACCTCAATTGACTTGACCTTACCTGCACTCCAAGTAATATAGTCCTCTCCTTCTTTTTTAATGTACTCAATTGCTTCTTCAATATAGTTAGGAATATGAACATCAATATCTGGATTTGCTAAGAAAATACGTCTTGACATAATTATGCTGCACCTAGATTAGTACAAGGGTTATCAATTTCTATGAAAAGTATATAATTAGCTTTTATAATACATATATTTTTTGTATACTTACGTATATGTACTATGTTTCAGATAAATATTCAGATTAAGTCATGACTATGTTAATTACTGAGTATCAAAATGCTTTTTAATTGCAGATTAATGATGCCTTCTTTACAAGACGCTACGCATAGCTTGCTGGTATTGTAGGGGTATAGCCAACGCAATTTGTTAGAAACATTGATCTAGCAGTGTATTAAAGTTGACAACTTTAATATTTATGGTTGTAAAGCCTACTTATAAGTTATAAGTTATGATTTATGAGTTTTATTTCTAATTTCTAACTTTTTACCTGTACCGATCGTGAATCTACGCCGCCTAATTCCAATTTTTGATAGTTCAGTCTCCAACTGGGCATTAGAAGCGCGGTTATTGCGCTGGTTAACGTTGATTTGGCTGTTCGTTGGCTTGATAATGCTATTTTCAGCATCATATCCTGTCGCTGATGCCCGTCAGAATGATGGGTTGTATTACTTTAAACGTCAACTGCTTTGGGTTTTAGTTTCCTTAATTGGATTCAATATTATTGTTAATTCGCCGTTGCAGAAAATTTTGGGACTATCCCATTGGTTTTTATTTCTGTTTTTGGGGTTAATTTTTGTCACACTGATTCCAGGATTAGGAAAAAAGGCTTTTGATGCAGCGCGTTGGATTGCGATTGGGCCAATTCCGATTCAACCTTCAGAGTTAATTAAACCCTTTTTGGTGTTGCAAAGTGCGCGGCTTTTTGGTCAGTGGGAACGAATTAGTTGGCGGATTCGCTTGGCTTGGTTGGGTATTTTTGGTCTAGTACTTTTAGGAATTCTTGCCCAGCCTAACTTGAGTACAACCGCACTTTGCGGCATGACTATCTGGCTAATTGCTTTAGCTGCTGGCTTACCTTACAAGTACCTGGGAGGGACAGCAATTGGTGGAGTAATGTTGGCAGTTCTCAGTATTAGCATCAAAGAGTATCAGCGTAAACGGGTGATGTCATTCCTCAATCCTTGGGCGGATGCTACAGGAGATGGCTACCAGTTAGTGCAAAGTTTACTAGCTGTGGGTTCTGGTAAAACTTGGGGAGCAGGATATGGGCTTTCTCAACAAAAGCTGTTTTATTTACCAATTCAAGATACCGATTTTATTTTTGCAGTGTTCGCTGAAGAATTTGGCTTTGTTGGCAGTATGGTGTTGTTAGTACTTTTGGCTACATTCGCCACTTTGGGATTAATTGTGGCACTGAAGGCTAAAAATATAGTACATAGATTAGTAGCGATCGGTGTGACAATTTTGATGGTAGGACAATCATTGCTCCACATCGGTGTTGCAACAGGTTCTCTACCAACTACTGGTTTACCTTTGCCCATGTTTAGTTATGGTGGTAATTCTATGATTGCCAGCTTAATAGCTACTGGGTTGTTGATTCGGGTAGCACGTGAGAGTAGTGAGGCTGAAGTAGTACCGTTGAGAAAATCTCTGCTTGAAAATGGGCGCAGACGTCGGGCTTTTTATAAAACCAGGGATTGATCTCTCAAGAGATAGAACGGCATCCTTTTACAGTTTCCTCATCGCATTTTCCAAAAGCACTTAATCAGAAAACTTTTTGGCGATCAAAGGATATTCTATATTATAGATAAGACTTTTTAAAGAGTCTTGAGCAAGATTAAGTCTTAACCTGAGCATATTTATTCATAAGCTTACATCATAATCTAAATTTTTGAGAAGATATTTAGTGGCGATCGCTATGATTCCTGTTGCTTCGTGTTAATTACCTGATGTGCCAGTTTAAAGGGCGGAATGTGAGTTACTAAAGTCGATGGACGGTATTATCCGTCCACACTTCTGTATTTTCAAGACAGCCTTACATTAGAGCAAAGGAATCTTGAATTAGTTATTGCTAGGTGGCAGAGTAGGTAGAATTGGTTTAATGCTAGGTATAGGAGTAGGCTCTACTTTTTTGATAACTGTGATTGCAAATCCTCTTTGCTGGGGTTGTTGCTTACCAGATATATCATTGACTAGCAGTCCGATTTGAGGGGGGAAGGCTTGATTGACTGGAAACTTCATTGAACCAATTGCTGGAATATCATTGCCATATGGTAAAAGTTTAACCTGAATATTTTCTCCCTCTACTCTCCAACTCAGAATAGCAGATGTCCCTTCATTGAGAACCAAATTTGGTTGCTCGCTACCGTTGATTTTGAAATAAACAATTTTAAATGGTTTGGGTAATATTGTAATTTTTGAGTCAGCTTTTTTAGAACTAATTTTGCCGCTCCCATTGTTAGAAACAGCTTTAATTTCAAATGCAAAATTTCCTACTTTATTTGCTGGTAAAGGAATATTTTTACATTGCAGTTGTTGATTTTGTTGTGTACATAGGTTTTTAAGTTTGGGGTCTGTAATATTGCCTTGATTAAATTTGTAGGTAACTGGTTTGCTATAAGATGTACCATCATCTGCACTGCCAGAAATTTGTACTTGTGCCAGCAGGAATGGACGTGCAATTGACCAACTTAAAAGAATATTTTGACCTTTTGTATACTGTGGTTTATCTGCCTGAAAATTAATAATTTCGGCAATTTGTTTCTCAACTATTTCTACTTGAATAGGCTGGGGTGGTGTTTGATTTATTCGAGAAAATAACTGTATTCCATTTTTATAAAAGGCTTGTAACTCAAAAGTATAATTTCCTTTTGTTTTGACTCCAGTTTTAACATTGCTACAAATTAGCTCTTGTTTTTCTTGCACCTGACAAGGAGGTATTTGATTAGCGCTTCCTTTACCCAGCGTGTCAGGAATGCCATTGGTAAAGTCATAAGTAATAGGCTGAATTGGTTGTGAACCTTTTGCCGTTAATACCAACTTTTGTAACTGTTTATAGTGGTGAATATCCCAGTTTAAAGCTACCTCATCACCTTCAGTAATTTGAGAGTCATTTGCATGAAAATTTTCTAATCTCAAAGGATCGGGGTTTAAAATTCGCCAAATGATAAATCCTATCCCTCCCAATAATCCTAAAACTGCCAAAATCAATAGAATAAATTGCCACCAAGGACGGGGTTTCCATACCAAAGTTCCTTGAGGCAGTGTGTTCGGTAGGGGGAAATTTTGTTGGTCTTTGATGTTGAGTTGAAAGTTGACCATTAGCCCTGCACCAAACCACGGTCGTCGCCACCAAGGTTTGGGTTTGACCGTCAAATTGGCGACAGCACTTCTAGTAGGTAATAATCTTACTTCAGTAGGATCAAATTTGTAAGTATATAGTTCTTCTTCGTCTCTACTTTTTAAGTTTAATATCAGTTCACGGACAATATTGCCCTGGTTAGCCAGTGATAACTCGTACTTGCCAAGACTACGGCTAACTTGTCCCAGGATGGTATTAAGTTCTATATCTAAGCGATAATTTGTCGGAATTTGGATATATACCAAATCCAGCAGTACTAAGTCTGGAGAGTTTTCTGAATACAAGCGGATTGTCGGCGAATAGCTTCCCGCAAGGGTATCTCCAGGTGGGTGAAATTTCAACAATATTTGACCTTGAGTACCAGGATTGAGTTCTAGTGCAGCCACATCAGACACTAATCCTGGACCCTCAAATCCAGTTGTAGGATAATTAATTGTGAACCAGTCATCATCTAAATCTGGACAACTTAAGCGGAATCTATCTACGAGAGAAGAACGATTATCAACTATTACCTCTACTTGCAGAGGTTCACTAGGATTGAAAATTAACGGTTTATTAGGGTTGGTGTTAGGTCTAATGGAAAATGTCGGGTCGTTTACCCGAATTGCGGTCTGTTCTTTTATCAGAACCTTAATTTGGTTTGCGAAAGTTATGGGAGTATCTTGTGGATAATGTAGAGGAGAATCTACCACTAGTGTATAGTCATAGGTTCCTGGAAGAGCATTTGCGGTGATTTGAAACTCAAATCTTACTTCGTCACTATTTTGCCCTGGAGCTAATGCTAAACTTTCTCTAGGAGAACTAGACCAGCCGATTAAATTTTGAAATACTTCGTCAAAAACAAAATATAAGTCAATAACTGCACTTTGATCTCCCTGATTGATTGCAACGATATAGAGTTCAATCGTATCTCCTGGCATCCCAAATTGAATTCCAGGTGGGTTGATAATAACTTGCAGTGGATTGAATTTAGCTTGCATGTCATTGATTCCCTTATTTGATACGATGTAGTTTGACTTGAAAATCTTCACCACCACTCACAATCATGGTTCCTTGGTTAGTTTTCAAGTCGATACTATTGATTTTTTTAGAACTTTGGTAAATTGTTGTACCTTCTGCTGCTCTTGTTTTGTCAAGCTTATGTTCGGGAGTTAAGTACCAAACTACGACTCGTCCATCATCGCCACCACTTACTAAGAGACTACCATCTTCACTAAATGCTAGAGTCCGCACAGATGTTTTTGATGCTGACCAACGGTCTAGTTGTAAACAATTAAGTTCATTGACTTTTTCTAGCGGATTCGGATTTTTGATAGTTTGGCACTGATTTAAATCCCAAATCGTAATAAATCCCGCAGAATCAGAAGTTGCAAGAATTTTTCCGGTTGAGTTAGGAACAAAAGCTAATCCCCAAATAAAGTCTTCAGGCCCAACTAATGGGTCTAACTTTTCTAGATTTTGTACTGATAAACTTGACGATTGTTTATCAGATTGAGTTTGATTCCACTGCCACAATATAAAACGCTTAAAGTTTCCAGCAATTACTAAAGTTTTTGCATCTGGGCTAAGATTTAATGCCCGGACTTGGAAACCTGAGAGTTTCAATCTACTTTGCACGTCAATAACTTGCGGTTCTGGCAGAAAATCGCTGTTAGGTGCTGGTCTTGACCATAGTCTCACTTTACCACTGCCATACCCACTAAATAAGTTAAGTGAGTTTGAGGTGAAAGCTAGGTCAAAAACGCGATCGCCTTTTGCTTTTGGATCTTTAAGGTCTTGAAGTTGGCTAATCTTTGCACCTGAAGGAACATCTCTAAGTTCAATTACACCATTATCTAAACCAACAGCAGCACGATTATTTTGTAATGGCATGAAGCGCAAGACTTGTACAGCGTCATCGGTAATGGCCATCAAGCCTTTGGGCTGTTGTGCTTGGTCGCAAGCAAGGGGCTGCCCAGCGTATCTTACTGTATCATCGGGGTCTAGACTATCACTACCGATTCTCCAAAGTCTTAAAGTACAATCATCTGACCCACTGATCACAGATAAACCAATACCACTAAAACGCACTGAGTTGACAGAACGAGTATGCATTACACCTCTTGGTTGGAGGATTAATGCTAGGAGTGCGGCTAATAGTGCGATCGCAGCCAATTGTAGCCATAAAGGTATAATTGGCAGAGTCTTTACTTCTAATGTCTGCGTGGCTGGGTCTGTACTTCCTAAACGTTGGTCGGATAATTCTGATTTAGCCTCCAGCAACAAAGTTTTACCGATTCCCACCCAAGGGCGTTTTGTTTTAACTTCGAGGATAACTTTACTTGTCTCTCCTAAATGGAGATTGGCGGTTTCAGGAAGTTTTTTAAAACTACATTTTCGCCAGTCTCTACCCTGTACCTGCACATTAATTTGCTGGTTGAGATTGCTAGCATTTTTAAATAGTAATTCAAAGGAAGCTGTATCAGATTTCCAGTCAGGCAACCATGCCGATTTGCTAGGAATTTTCAAGTGTTTTTCTGTGATACTAAAGTCTATAAAACCTACAGGTAAAACTTCAATGTTGCCTCCAGTATTAGTTGGATAACCATTATTGCTAACAGCTTCAATAGTAAAAGGATAATTTTGACTGGGCGCTTGTACAACAGAAGAAGGTTGGCATTGGAATGTAGCTTCTGCTAAACCACCTGGATCTAAGGATAATCGGCGTTCTGCACTGCCAGCCAGCCAAGACGGCTCGACGCCTGTAAAACGTAGCATTACCTCAGTTGGTTGTTGCCCCAAGTTCCGCACCCGGACTGGTATATCGACAGAATTGCGGGGATAAACTTGGAACTCTCGTACAGGCAATTCTACACTTAAATGTGTTGGTCTGTTGTCTCGCTCTATTTTCAGGCGCAGCACAAGTCTGGACTGTTGTGCTAATTGCGGTGAAAAAATATTTACCATCAAGTTGACAGTACCAACAAATCCTGGAATTGGTGTATTAAATACAAAAACTTGAAAGATGGTACTACTGCCTGGTGGCTTGGCTGCCGCTATCTCTGGTTCAAGTCTATACCAGCGATATCCTGTGTTGCGGATTTCTCCGGCTGCGGTAATTTCTATCTGAAAATTGACGAAGCGATCGCTGTCATTATTGACAGTTACCTCAAATGATACAGGAGTATCACCTGGACGAAAAGTTAGGTTCTGGGTAGAAAGGCTGGCATTTATAACACTTTTTTCCATACCATTACTTATAATATTTTTTGATATTCTGGATGATTAACACTATTAAAAAATTAATGTCTCACGAAAACGTCACAGTAACTATTTTTCTTTAATGATTTAAATGTGTATATATAAGGCTCTTATTTGATTTTTGAACAAGACTGCGAAATCATACATCAATACATAAAAGTATAATTAATAGCATTATCAACACGCATTTATCAGTTGGGATACTGTCACCAAAAGTATTCCGACAACAGTCAGCCGAGAATATAGCACTTCATGCGATACCTTCTTGACGAGACATTAGGCGTTCGCAAAGCTTTCCTACAGAACGCTCCGCGAATGCTAACGGCAAGCTACAAAATTTTATCGCTCTGCGTCCAGATGCACGTAAAGTTGGAAAGCGTATACTTGATATTACTTTTCAGATATATAGATTTTCAGTTGAATGCTTTCTTTCAAGCTACTAAGATAAGCTAGCAGCGTATCAATAAAAATCACAATTCCAGCCATTTATAAAAACTCTTCACCAATTATGCCAATTAACGATATTAGGGTGCGTCGCCCAAAATCTATTCTTAAAACTCCACCCACCATTTCCATACCTAATGCTCCACACTATGGGTTAATAGTTGTTGCATACGAAAATTGAGCTAATTTTCTCAATGTTGAACAATTAAGAGGAAATTATCTCATATAAGCAAATAATATGAACGAACTCTTATGAAACTTTGACTACGGAAAATCTTGGATTTTGAACAGAATGGCGATCGCTAATATATAAGAATCCGGTTTTATTTCTGAATTTACCTACGTGGATAGGTAACAGGGATAAATACGTATTGAGTCTTGTTCAAAAATAAAATAGGAGTCCTGTATGAGTGAAAAAGAATTTAGAGAGATAGCACTGCTACGTCTGCACAAGGGTGTCTAGATAACGTATATTTAATTTCTGGATATAACTTTTGAGTAATGCTTTAACTTAAATTAAAATCGCTGACCTATACCTAGATGCACTTTGCTTTCTCCCTGATCGTTAATACCATAGTCAGCCCGAATTAAGCCTAGTGGTGAATTTAATCGCACTCCCGCCCCATAACCAAAACCATAACCTGGTTTATCCCTTACACCTGCTGGATCTCCTAATACAGTATCACCAGAGCCTAAATCTGAGGCGAAGTCGGCAAATAATACACCGCCTACGATTGGTAAGACAGGAAAACGATATTCTGCGGAAGCTAATACGTAACTGCGACCACTACCAACTTCTCCAGAATCGTAACCGCGTACCGAGTTAGAACCACCCAAGTTAAAGCTTTCGTAAGGCGGTAAATTCCCGATGACAGTACCAGCTTGCACATTCATCGCAAATACTTGTGGCTGTTTGCTATTAAATAACTGTACTGGTAAATATTGGCTGTAATTGGCTTTGAGGCGATTTAGAGAAATATTCCCTTCACCAATGGGTATAGATTGTTCTGTACTCAGACTCAAAACAGAACCTTGAGTTGGATTAATCGGGTTATCTCGTTGGTCTTTGGTGGCGATAAAGGATACGGTAGTTAAGTCATCAATACCAGTTCCACTGGTAGAGAGGGGATTGCCCTGAGCGTCGGTTGGGGTAATATTACCTTGGCGATCGCGAATACTAGTTCGGGTATAATTTAATCCTAATGAAGTATTCCAGTCATCAATTGGTTGCTGCAAGCTAACACCACCGCCAATTTGACCTTCTCGTACTTTGTCACCATTAGCTAAGGTAATCTTGTCATCAAAGGTTTCCGAAAGTTCCTGACTACGAAAACCATTTACAGTGTAGCCCAAGCGATCGGGGTTAGTTGTCCGATAAGGACTGGTAAATTTGGTATTAAACTGCAAGTCTCGGCTACTTACCCCAACATTCACACCTAAAGTATCATTAACACCACCGACATTCTGATCTTGATAACTGATTGTGCCTACTAAACCTTGATCGGCATTGTAACTACCACCCAAGTTAACACCACGCGCCCCAGTTTCTTTAAGTTGGTAGACTAAATCAAGTTTTGTCGCATCTCCTTCCAAAGCAACATTCACAGTTTCAAATAAACCAGTACGATATAGCTGTTGAATGTCTTGTTTAACGACATTTTCTTGGAAGATTTGACCGGGTTTCAACTTGAGTTGTTGTTGGATAAAATCTGGTTTGGTGCGTCCTCCGACAGAATTACCTTTGCTGTCAACGGTTTTGCCTTCATCGTTGATAAAACGAAATTTGATATCATTCACCAAACCTTCAGCAACATTCACAGTGAGAATGCCTTGAGAAGTGGGTTTAATTGATAACACTCGTCCTAAGTTATAACCATTGTCGGCGTACCACTTGTTAATTTGTGCTACTGCTTGTTGCAGTCCACTGGGACTAATGGTGGTTCCAATCTGAGATTGCAAACGTTGTTGAGCGACTTGATAGGTAAGTACCTTAGCACCAGATAATTGCAGCGATTGTACAATCACTGGTTGGACTTGGTATACTACATTCAATCCCGCTTGGGTGCTAAAGCTATTCACACTGACATTGCTAAATAAACCTGTATTTAAAATTGCTGTTACATCTTTTTGTAGCTGGCTTTGACTAGTTTCTCCACCCACCTGGGTTTTAATTACCTGACGAATGATTTGCTGTAATTCTTGATTGGCTCCCACCACTTCTACATTTGTAGCTGTGACGACTAAATTGCTTTCAGTCGCGGGAGTGTTGGGGGATGAAGGAGAAAAAGAGGGAGTGGGAGCGAGTATTACTGATGAATTCCCATTATCTACTGATTTTAAAACTACTGGGGAATTCTTATTTGCACCTGTTTGTACGGCGACGGGTTTTTGAGAAAATTGTTGTGCAACTATAGTTTCTGGGGAAGCAATTGTCTCTACTCGTGCGGGAGTGTGTTCAATTATTGGCACTACCAAGTTACCAGCTTTTGTAGTTGGAGTAACGGTTTTAGCAGGTGCAGCCGTTGCTTGCTGAGTAACATTGCCAGTAGCTAAAGTAGCTAAAGTAAAAATTGCAGTAGCAGAAACTCGCATAATATTTAACCTAATTAACTGGGAGTTAGTTGTAGAGACGCTAGCGAATAGGGATAATACTAACTTCCAGCTTCTTCGTCGATTTCCCTATTTATACCTCTTACCCAAACAGACAGTTAATTTTGATATTTTGTTTCTTATGAGTAATGTATCTCGGTCATCTCTAGCATCTAACTCTCAATCTGCAACTTCTCCTTTGCGGTTACTTGTATTAAGTAATGGTCATGGGGAAGATATGATTGCAGTTCGGATTTTGCAAGAACTTCAACGACAACCAAACCCACCAGAGATATTTGCTTTACCTCTGGTGGGTGAAGGACGTGCTTATGAACAGTTGGATATCCCCTTTATCGGTTCAGTCCTGAATATGCCTTCTGGCGGCTTTATTTATATGGATGGTCGCCAATTAGCGCGGGATGTACGCGGTGGTTTATTGCAACTTACCCTCAGCCAAATTAAAGCTATCCGCCGTTGGGTGAGTTCTCAAAAAAAACTAGGTAATAAAAGAGCAATCTTAGCAGTGGGAGATATTATCCCCTTATTGTTTGCAACATTCAGTGGCGCTAATTATGCTTTTGTCGGTACGGCAAAATCTGAATATTATGTGCGAGATGAAGCTGGATTATTACCACGGAAATCTAAAGACGCAGGTTGGGAAAACTTTTCTGGTTCAGTTTACCATCCTTGGGAACGTTGGTTAATGAGTCGTCGCCGTTGTAAGGCAGTGTTCCCTAGAGATGAGCTGACGGCGCAAATATTAAAACAATGGCCAATTCCAGCTTTTTCTTTCGGTAATCCGATGATGGATGGTCTAGAGTCGATGTTTTCACGCCAACAATTTTATAGTCAGAATAGCCAACAGCAAGAGACAGTTCGACCGTTTGTAGTGACTCTGCTTCCTGGTTCTCGTGCGCCAGAAGCTTACACGAACTGGGAAACAATTATGATTGCCGTATCTGCATTGATGGCAAGTTTTCAACAGCGAGATTCAATCTTCTATACTTCTAACAAAGTAGTGTTTTTAGGTGCGATCGCTCCTGGTTTAGACTTTAATATTTTATCTCAAAGCATGCAATCCCAAGGCTGGCGCGCCGAATCAGCATCTCCTATTAAACTTCGCGATCCAAATGTATTGACATTTAAACAGAGAAATGCTTATTTGTTGTTGACACAAAAAGCTTATAATGATTGCTTGCATTTGGGAGATTTAGCGATCGCAATGGCAGGTACAGCCACAGAACAATTTATTGGTTTAGGCAAACCTGCGATCGCGATTCCCGGTAATGGACCACAATATAACCCTGGCTTTGCTGAATCTCAAAGTCGTCTTCTCGGATCGTCTTTAATTTTAATCGATCAACCCGTAGAAGTAGCGAAGGTTGTACAATCCCTATTTAAAAACCCTGATAATTTACAAATTATTGCTGAAAATGGTGAGCGACGTATGGGCAAACCGGGGGCAGCATTACGTATTGCTAATTGCTTGCGGGAAAGATTGGGATAATGGAGTATTGGGCAAAACAGTGTTGAGTGCTGAGTGCTGTTAACTTTCTTTGAGGCGTTGAGCCAGTGCTAAGTTAGGAGTTAGGAGTTAGAAGTAAGGAGTTATTCTCCTTATCTCCTTATCTCCCCATCTCTTCCTTGTCCTTAATTCCTCACGCCACCAATCCTGAACGTAAGGCCCTTACCGCAGCTTGGGTACGATCATCAGCACATAGTTTATTTAGAATATTACGAACATGGGTTTTTACAGTACCAACTGTAATGTAGAGTTTCTCGGCAATTTGACCATTACTACACCCAGCTACAATCAACTCTAGAATTTCCAGTTCTCGTTGAGTCAGAGGGTATGTTTCCAAAACTTGCTCGTATTCTGTCGCCAGCGCCTCAATTTTTACAGTTTTCGGTTTGTCAGAACCTTGGCTTTCTCCAGGAATACCCTGGCGCATCTTCCGCAACACGACGTTGGCAATTGCCGGATCAATCCAAGAGTTACCGCCGTGAGTTGCTTGAATTGCCTCAGTTAATTTACTAATGCTAGTTTCTTTCATGTAATAAGAATCAGCTCCAGCTGCAAAAGCTGCAAGTACAGCATCCTCTGTATGATCCATTGTCAAAATAAGAATCTTCGTAGTAGATTGCCCATTTTCAGCCTGGGAGCGTTTGAATTTACGAGTGAGTTCGATGCCATCCATGTCAGGCAAGCCGATATCTACTACCGCTACATCTGGCTTTGCCGTTTCTAAAAGTTTTAATCCTTGGGTAGCATTTGCTGCTTCGCCAATTACTTTCAATGCACTATGAGACTGTAATGCTGCTCGTAGCCCCATTCGCGTTAAGTCATGATCTTCAATTAAAATAATACTAATTTCATTCATCATTGCACTCACTCTTGCGCTGTTTGGCATCTTTACAAAGTATTAGCTTTTGTATCTATTATCTCTTAATTTTCCCAAACTAAAGATAGATGATATTTCAACTTGTCTGCATCCACCGATAGAAATAATAATATCCCAAATTTTTATATTTAGATAGAGGACAAATCTAGCTGAAGATATATAGATACTTACACAAAAAGTATGAAATATTGAAACGAATGCCAAATTACTTCTCCTTGCTGACAATTCAGTTTGGAGTTGCCATATTCCATTCATTAACTAGTATTATTTGGGATCGGACTTTAAAAAAGCTTACAAAATGAAAAAGATACACCCTGTAATAAGTTGTTTTACGAGCAAGTGAATGATGTTTAGAGCGATTTTTAACCAAACCTTTGGATTTATCCGATTGATAGAGCCAATAGAAATATTCATCGAAAATAATCAGGCAGAGTTAAAATTTGCTGTAATCGCCAACAGCAAAGTATTTTGTAGCTTTTGGTGACGAACTTATTCGTCTGACTTTCTACATCATAGAATATCAACCTTCTGTGCAAATCTCTCTTTTTAGGTTTTAAATTTTTGCCTAACTTTTGTCGGGGTCTTTCTTCAATATAAAAGTTATTAATTTAGCGAACATATAATTTTAGTATATCTGTAAAAATACTAGCGTAGGTCTGGCGATCGCTAAGAAAATTATCGAAATTTCAGGAGATAAAATTACTTCAGATTCACAAATAGGTAGAGATAGTACTTTTATTATTTATTTGGTCTAACTAACCTGATAAATAAAACTATTCAAGCTTATGGTACACGATAATGCTATACAACTCTCACCAATGACTGACGACGGTGGCTTACTTACTCATTTATAATTGTTTTAAGTTTGGTAAAGTATTTTATTTTACTTTATATAAACTGTGTCTGCTTGTTAATTACTAATTTTTTGAGGAATATTGGTCATTTGCTTGGAATTTAGTTCCCAGAGTCTAAGAAATTAACCAGATTGAAGATAAAACAGACTGAATTTAACCAAAGAAAAACTCCGAAAGAGTGATTAAGATACTACTAATGGAGGATGATGAAATTGATGTAATGAATTTTAACCATGTATGAAAGTAAAGATTATGCAAAATACCTTAGTCAATCAAATTAGAAATTTTAGATGTCCAAAAATCTTATATTCTTTAGTTGGATAATTTGAAAAGTGAAATGTTATGGATCGACCTATGTTTGGCGGCGAAAATAAAAACCGATGGAAGAGACGCTGAAAATTTTGGTTGTAGACGATGATAAAATAGACCGGATAGCAATCCGTTCTGCACTGACTACAGCAGGTGTTCAGATAGAACTGTCAGAAGTAGGCGATGGAAATGATGCATTATCTGTCTTAAGCACTACTACCTACGATTGTGTTTTTCTTGATTATCGCTTACTAAAGCAGGATGCATTAACTTGGATTCAACAGCTACGTTCTTCAGAAATTAAAGTTCCTTTAGTAATCCTAACTGGTCAGGGAGATGAAAAAATTACTCTCCAATTATTGAAAGCTGGTGCTACAGACTATCTTTCTAAGTCTACAATATCCTCAGAAACTTTGTTGCAGGTCTTGCGGAGTGCAATTCGGATTTATCGAGCGGAGATGCAGGTAGATTGGGCAAACCAGCAGCTCAGAGAAAGTCATGAACAACTCATTTGTAAAAACCAAGAATTAGAGAGACAACAGCAACAGATTCAAATACAAAACTTCAAACTATTAGAGGCATCACGCTTAAAATCGCTTTTTTTGGCAACTATGTCGCACGAACTTAGAACGCCGATGAATGCGATTATTGGTTTTTCGCAAATACTGCTGCGTCCTAAATTTTGTCAACTAACACATCAGCAAACAGATATGGTTGAGCGCATTTTTAATAATGGTAAGCATTTGCTGATGCTACTCAATGAAGTTCTCGACTTTTCCAAGCTGGAGGGAGGAAAATTAGATTTAAAGGCGGAAATTTTTGATGTATTAAAAGTAATTAATCTCGTTATAAATGAAATGCATTCTTTAGCTGAGGCTAAAAATATTTCATTGTTAGTACAAAACAATTTGCAAAATCCTTTAGTATTTAACGATCCGGTTCGTGTCAAACAGATTTTAACTAACCTTCTCTCCAACGCCATTAAATTTACAGAGTCTGGTGAAATTTGGGTTGAGGTTAAGGAACTACCTACAAATCGAGTAGTAATTATCGTTCAAGATACAGGTATTGGCATAGCTCCCAAAGATTTTAAACACATTTTTGAGGCATTTCGACAAATCGATCAAACTATCACTCGGAAATATCCAGGTACAGGTTTAGGTTTGGCAATCATAGATTCGCTAGTGCGAATGATGGGTGGTAAAATATTTCTTGAAAGTAAATTGGGGGTAGGTTCAATGTTTAAAATTGAATTACCACGTCAAATTAGATTACCAACAGTAGCAGCCAATACTCCAGCTTCACAGTTGGATAATGACGATTTTTTTTATCCTGTACAAAATTACTCATCAGTCATATCATCAAGCCAGGAAAGCACCAATAGAATATCCTAAATTTAAAAATTACTTCCAACAAAACTGATAAGAATTTATAAATCATGTCTGTAGTTGAAAATAATAAAATTGATCGTATTTTAGCAGTTGACGACACTCAAGATAATCTCATATTGGTTCAAGCAATTTTAGAAAGCGAGGGGTATAAAATTGATTTGGCTTCAGATGGAATAAAGGCTTTACGCCAAATTGAGCAATCTCCACCTGATCTGATTCTGTTAGATGTAATGATGCCGGGGATAGATGGCTATGAAGTCACACGTCGGATTCGGAATAACCCCGCAATCTCTTATATTCCAATTTTGTTGATTACTGCCTTTCACCAATCCAGCGTTGTCGAAGGTTTGGATGCAGGTGCTGACGATTTTATTCGTAAACCATTTGATACTGATGAACTACTGGCAAGAGTGCGATCGCTATTACGTCTTAAGCACAGTTTGGACGAACAACAAAAAATGGCCCGCCAACGGGAAGACTTTGTTTCCCGTCTAACTCATGATTTGCGAACTCCCCTGGTAGCCGCCGATCGCATGTTGAATTTGTTTGAAATGGAAATATTCTGCAAAATTTCACCAGAAATGAAACAGGCGATCGCAGTAATGATTCGTAGTAACCAAAATTTGATGGAAATGGTCAACACTTTATTAGAAGTATATCGCTTCGAGGCAGGTAAAAAAACGTTGAATTGGGAGGAATGCGATTTACGTGAGATATTTCAAGAAGTAGTGAGCGAACTAAGTCCTCTAACCAATGAAAAAGGCTTGACTCTGGAAATTGATACCCATAAATTAGATCCACTGAGTCAAAAAGCTGCTGTTATTATGGGCGATCGCTTAGAATTACGACGAGTTTTAAACAACCTGATTGCAAATGCTATCAAATTTACAGATACAGGAGGTATAACAATCCGCATTTATGAAACATCATCTAATTCAGGAAATATAGATTCAGTAATAATTGAGGTACAAGATACAGGATATGGAATTGTACCAGAAGATCAGGCAACAATTTTCGAGCGATTCCGCCAAGGCAGAAATAAACGTTCAGGTAGTGGTTTAGGACTACATTTATCCCATCGCATTATAGAAGGGCACGCAGGAACTATCAAAGTAGCTTCTGAACTAGGTAAAGGCAGTTTATTTACCATGAAATTACCTAAAAATACTTAAGTTATTTCCCTTCACCACAGATTATTTTGAGCATATCTCCCAAGAAATTACATTTAATTTTTGATGTCTGTTTTATGTTACCAACAAAAATTAAATTAGCTTAAATTATATAAATTAATTACAGTCACCATTTAAAGGTTAATCCAATCAAAAATTGCCGGATAATATTATATCCGATTAAAAACTTATGATTTAGCTCGCAGAGGATAGGGGGAAAGAGGCTTTTAGGATTGTTGCACTAAATGCGGTAATTATAAGTAATTAACCGGACTTGAGATATATTTGCCTCTGCGAATATTTGCATACTCCCAACGGTAGATGTATTGAGAGACTAGAATAACTAAATTCTATTTTTGTATCATTCTATAGAGAGTAGAAATAACTATTTTACAAAGTTATTATTCAACCTATTAATGCCTGAAAAACGTGTATGCACCCTGGAATCATAACCCAGGGTCTTTTTTATAAAAATTTAGATACTTATAGTTTTTTGATTATTGACAACTGTCCATGTCCACCCTCAACTTTTAATAGGATGGACATGGACAGCGGTTAAAAAGGATTATAGAGTAAACTAAAATACAGACCGTTTTCTTGTAATGTTCTCTGATTATTTGAGTCAATAGATATCAAAGGGATACCCCAGT
>NZ_JBALDC010000036.1:0-4741 GCF_036917575.1 Nostoc sp.
CCCCCCCCCCCCCCCCCCCCCACCCCCCCCTAACAATGATTATCATTTTTATTATCTGTATATTTTATTTTCTGGAAGTCCCTTAGACAGAGAAAGTAGATTAAAAAAGATAACAGTGTAGTTTTTTAAGCCTTATTTGGTGGACAATTTGACCATTATGGTCTTGAATATTAACATCAGATATGATGATGTAAAAAAACTAGCTGATACAGTTGCTTATAGTTTGAGTATTATGTGAAATTAAGTAGGCATAATTTATGAGTGTGAGAGTGAGTCAGTCAAAAATGATTATAGTTACGTCGCAATCGAGGAGCAAAGGCGATGAGTGAGAGTATGGCATTTATCGGCGGAGTGGCCGTAGCTGGGCTGGCGGCTCTCGTATTGCTCAAAGGAACAAATATCCCCCTACAATCTAACTTCGCTGTTGCTCCGCAAATGCCAGGTACTGTAGTAGCGCCCCAAGGAATACAGCCACAAATGTATCCTTACGGGCCTTATGGGCAACCAATGTATCCCAATCCTAATCAGTCGTCAGTTGCTCCTAATACTGACCAGCGTCAAGACATGGAAAAGTTGAACACGCAGATGCAGCTGGAGCGTTTAAAAAACGACAATGAACAGTTAAAGTCGCAAAATCAACAACTCCAGGGCCAAGTCCAAAATTTCAATACTCAGCAGCAGTGGCAACTAGCCCAGCAGAATAACCAACAAAAAACAGCAGCAACATTCCAACCGCAAAATACTTGGTGGTCTTCACCCGTGCTTTGGGCTGTGGGAGGTGCAACTCTCACTATTGGTGGTGGTGTTGTCGTCGCTGGGGTATTGGCTTTATTCTCACCACGGCAGCGTCCAGCCCGTACTGTACAAGTGATTCACCCTTACCAAGGAAATACACCACCCTTGGTTCCAGTGCGTCGCGCTGAGTTTTTGCCTGCTTCGCGGATGGAAGCAAGACGAGTTGAAGCTCAAGAATACGACGAAATGCACGGATAGAGAAAATAAAACTACAGATAAATATCGTTTCCAGGCATAAACTGGAAACGATATTTATTGGGCTGATGCTGCGAGTTCGGGAGGCAGGAGGTAGAAACTCTTTATATCTGATGTCGAGTCTTGCATTTTGTACCTCAATTAAAAAGCAAACTGCTGTAACTGTTAAAAGCCGCTTTTAGGAGTTTCTGTGGTATTAGGACTCTCTGTGGTTGCAGGTTGATTAGTATTAGGAAGTTTCTGTTGGGTATTCTTTTGATTACCTTGATTTTTTAGCTCAGTTAGTGCCTGTTTTGCCAGATTTTCGGCTGCTCGTTTAAATAATGGTTCGATTCTATTTCGCCAATATTGAGTATTAGGTAACTTTTCTGGATGGTTTCTATAATCTAAAACTTTATCCCATTTACCATCATCTATTGCTTTGTTGATCTCATTAGATAATGCCTCTGCCTTAGCCCAATCTGACTGCCATTGGGCAATCATTTTGCCTGTTTCTTGGATACCAGAAGCAGCATTTGCCGGAACCGATCTTAAAAGTGCGATCGCTCCAATTATATCCCCGGAATCATACTTCTTTTTTGCTTGTTCGATAATATTGGCACTGTTATCATTAGGCTGCGATCGCTCTGATTTTTCAGCATCGCCAGTTGACCCCTTCGGCTTTTCCGGTAATGGAGTTACTACATCCTGAGATTTGGGTTGTGGCTGAGGAATTGTTCGAGTTGCAATCAAGCTACTATCATCTACAATCCTAGTTGCAATACCTTTTTCACGCAGGCAAGAACCCCATTCTTGATTATTGGTTATCACGGTCGGATGTGCCCAAGCCAAACGACCAGATTTAAGTTTAACTTCTATCCAACCTGCTTTTGTCCGTTTGCCAGTCACCTCGAAACTGGTATTATCACCAACTGTTTGCACAATATTATTAGAATTTATCGAACTAGGTTCAGAACGGATATTAGAATTTCCGACAACAACAGCCGAGCATTTGTTTGCTAAGGCAGTATCCTTACCTGTAAGATTTAAAGCTAAATTTTTCACATTTGGATATACATTTGCTACCAAGGCAGCCGCACCACCCGCCAGTAATATGCCAATTAATATCGGCCAAGGGTCGGATTTACTAGAGTCTTTACGTACAGGTTTGGCAGGATTGGCTGGTGCAAATGCAATAGTTTGCAGCCGAGATACTTGAGGCTGAGATTTGGCTGCTTGGTAACTGGAATTGTTGGCAGCTTCTTGAGGTGTGGAAAGTGTAGGTACTGGATTAATCGCATCTTTACACGCTTGCAGTGCTTCTGTAGCATTTTGGTAGCGGTCTTTGAAGTGATAACGCACCATCTTGGACAATACTGCCGCCAGTCGATGGTTCACGGTTACTGAATGCCGCCAGATAACTTCCCCCGTTTCTGGGTCTTCTTGCAATTCTGTTGGCTGCAATCCTGTTAGTGCTTGAATGGCGATGATGCCAAGGGAATAGATATCGCTGTTGGGACGAGGTTTACCTTGCCCTTGTTCTGTGGGCATATAGCCAGGAGTACCGATAACTACTGTCGCAGAGGCTTGTCCGCCCACTGTTACCAGTTGTGTACGCAGTTGTTTCACTGCTCCAAAATCAACTAAAACTAACTTATTATCTGAGGCACGGCGGATGATATTATCCGGTTTGATGTCGCGGTGAATCACGCCTTGGCGATGGACAAATTCCAGAATCTCTAGAATTTCCTGCAACAGTTGAACTACTTGGCTTTCACTCCAGCGCTTACCAGATATAAGTTCCTCAGCTAGAGTATGTCCTTCAATATATTCTTGTACTAGATAGAATTCTTGGTTTTCGTCAAAGTATGCTAGCAGCCTGGGTATTTGGTCATGGTTGCCCAGTTTTTCTAAGGTTTCGGCTTCATTGCTGAACAGGCGTTTAGCAGTATCAAAAACTCTGGGGTCAGTTCCGGGTTTAAGGTGCTTGACAACGCAGATAGGATTGCCGGGCCGCCTAGTATCTTGGGCAATGTAGGTTTGACCAAATCCTCCCATCGCGAGAACTCGAATTACTTTGTAACGATGGTCTAGTAGCTTGCCGATCATATTCCCTCCCCAGAGTTATTACCTAATTTTCCAGCTGGTAATAAATATCTCCAAATTTTCTTCAATGAAATCCGCTATCTTGAGAAAAGATTTAGATTAAAAACGCAGCTTTTTAATAAACGCAGACTGTTTATTTTTCTTTTAGTGCCCCTGTTTAGTACCAATGCCACCTAAAATAACAAACTCAGTTGCATGGCAGCAGGCTGAAATCCTCATGCAACCTGCTTTCATTCGCGTTATCGACAATATCCGCAAGCGGCTTGATGAATCTTCCTGGACGGGAACTTACCACGATGTGCTGATTTGGCCGCCTAACACCACTGATGAAATCAAAGCATTGGTGAGTGAGCTATTGCAAGCAATCGAAACTGCAACACCCCAAGAAGCAGATGAAATCAGAGGAACTCTGGCTCGTCTGCCGATGCCCCATCCAGGATATCATCTACGTTTGCAGCGTCAACAGCAAGAAGCGAGTATCGATTTGTGGGAACTGTGTTATGAAGTGTGTTTTGTTGAATACACACCACAGAAGGAAGTTGCTGATATTGATACTAGTTTAATCGATGAATTCGGTGAAGTCGATTGGCTGCGTTTGGATGCTAAGTCAAAGGAGTTAGTTGAGCAGGCGTTTGCTAAATTGCCAGAAGGGTAACAAATAAAATGCCCTCAGAATAGAATTCTGGGGCTATAAAAATGAAACCCACGAAGGTGGGTTAATGAGGTAAGGCTTTCTTAGTCTGTTTGGGTTAGGAAAGTCTAATATCTATCTAACTGTTTGTAATGGCTTCCAACTATTCAAAGATGCTTGAACATCTGTTAAGTCAAGCAGATATTTAGTAAGCTTCTCTTTGTGAATATTAAGGATTTCACGAATCTGTTCAGCCTCTACTTCTTTTGTATTCCGTTCTTTCAGCAAACGGTCAAAATCATCTTGAAACATTTTAATAAAGTCATTGATTTGCTGTTCTGCACTTCTAAAATCTTCCTTAACTTGTGTTTCAATCACTCGCTGTAAAAGCTCTTGGTTTTTTGACACCTGCTTATCTATATTCTTCTCAATTTTTTTTGCTGTTTCGCGTAAGTCAATTTCGTAAAATTCATACTTTTCCTGGTATGAGACATCTACATAATAGACTTTATCCGATTGACAACAACTACTATCTTTTTTTGCTTCTTTTCGTGTGCGAGTAAACACCTCTTGCTGGTATTGAATTTCTGCATCTATTCCTCGGAACTCAAAGCTAGGAAACTGAATATCATTTATATTTATATGAACGTTCAAAGATTGCCCAAGATCCTGAGAAAGTTCATTTGATATCTGTTGAATATCTTCTTGTATTTTTTTAACTAAAGCTTCTCTTATTTTTGTGCCGTCCCTGACTAGCTTATCTTGAGTGTCTAGCCACAAACTTTGAATATGAGGAGCGCAAAAATCATTGATAGTAGTACCAATTTTTTGAGCTTCCACTCTAGTTTTTACTTTCAAGATGTATAAGTCTGATTCTGATATGTTTGAAGAATTTTCATACCTGGAATCAGAAATATTTAATGAGTCTGGAACAGACTGCTTGGGAGCATCCCACTTTGGCGAAAACATCAAATAGTGAGTGTTCCATTAAGGTAAGCACAACGGACAGAAAGTACCGAATTAACGTTCTCAATT
>NZ_JBALDC010000037.1:0-70390 GCF_036917575.1 Nostoc sp.
GCAGGAGGCAGGAGGCAGGAGGCAGGAGGCAGGAGGCAGGAGGCAGGAGGCAGGAGGCAGGAGGCAGGAGGCAGGAGGCAGGAGGCAGGAGGCAGAAGGCAGGAGGTAAAACTATTACTATTCCTAGCTTTCACTCTTTTAAAATGTCCTAACCTATGTGACTACGGCTATGTTATCGATAATCTTGACTTTGAATGCTTCCTAAACGAGCAGCATCACGAATATTGTAGTCAGCACGGGTAAAGCGATTTAGCTGCATTTCAAAGAAATCACGGTTGGCTTGTAAATGTTTGGGATTTTGGTCATCTAATGGATATAAAAGTGCAGCTCGCAAGGCTTGAATTACCGCAGAAGTGACACAGTACATTGAGCGTTGAAAACTAACTCCTAATTGAATCAACATATCTTCTTCACCCCGGCAATGTTGGCTGTAATAATCAACAAGATAGGGTGGTAAAAAATGCAGCATATCTTGCATTAACAATGTCGGTGGAATGCCAGCAGTACCTACTGGAAATACATCAGCGTAAAGAATCCCATAGTGAAAGTCTTTCTGGTCTTCCGGTACTTGACGCGCTTGAGCATTATAAGATTTTGTCCCTCGGAAGGGTACAGTGCGGTAGAAAACTGCTTCTACATAAGGTAATGCAGCTTCGTATAGCCACATGAAACCCTTAGATTTGGGGACAATTTCGTAGCATTCACCACGAATATAAACGTGATGGTAGATGGGACGACCTGCGATCGCAAATATACCATTAACTAAGAAGCTCATCGCCTCTGGGACACTGCTAATCGTACCTTCGTCATAGCGGTCGGACATTTCAAAGAATACTGGGGCCATAACTTCCCAGAATAAGCCCAGATTAGCGTAGTATGACATCTGGCGGCACTGTTCTAAAAACATATCAGGGAACAGCTTGTAAAGTCCCAGCATTACGGGATTGCCTTGGAAGTAAGCTTTAATTGCCCGGTCAGCGTTGGCTTTGTATTCTGCTGAATCTAGGTAAGGGTCAAATTGTCCACCCATTCCTCTGTGCCACAACATCGCCCGCATACAAGCTTCCGCGAATTCCATATTAATGCGATCGTGGAACAAATGATGCAACAACTTTGGCATTTTAAAAGTTTCACCATTTTCAATAAATGCCAAAAGTTCTGGATGTGCAGAAGCTTCGCCGCGCCAAATTCTTAAATCGGCATCATCGCCAGCGTAATGATTATGCAGTTCTAAATACTCTTTGGGTAGGAAGTATTTAAAGAAAGAAAGCGGGTTTAAAAATTCGCGTTCAGCAATATAAAGTAGGTCACGCCAGTAAAAATCCATCGGCACAGCATAAGCTTTGTACAAACCGATGATTTGCATCAAATTTTCTGGAGTATCGGGTAACATTGCACCGCCCGCTTCTAGACGGTGAATTACGTCAGCAAATTCGTGATTAGAAGGAGGTAATTTAATTGCTGTTTTAATTGCTGTCATGGTAATGATATTTACTCAATTGCGTAAACTTCTAGCGAATCGAATTCAAAAACTCTGCGCTACTTTGCGTTAAACTTTGCGTTCCTTTGCGTTTAAAAACTCTTAATTCTTTACCACTTCAGAGATAACAGTTTTTTCCAAAGAGGGAATTGCAGCCACCATTGTTGTAGTTGTGGATTCACTCCAACGTACTAACCAAGTGGGTTGTACTCCCAAAAAGATGATAAAAGCTGCCAAAATTAAAGCTGGTATTTTCTCAGACCAAAGAACTTTGGGATAATAGGCCAAGTTTTCCAGTCTGCCAAAACAAGTGCGATTGAGGAGGATAACAAAATAAACTGCGGTTAATCCACTAGCGACTACACACAAAATTGTCGGCAGGGGAAAGGTAGAGAAACTGCCTTGAAAGACGATAAATTCCGCGATGAATCCTGTTAAACCGGGAATACCTGCACTAGCCATACCGCTTAAAACTAGTAAGGCGCTAATTAGAGGTAAACCACGTATGGGACTCATTAAACCATTGAGTTTATCTAACTCACGTGTACCGACTTTGGCTTCTACAACTCCCACTAAGTGAAAAAGAATAGCTAAAATAATGCCGTGGCTGAACATTTGGGCGACTGCACCCACGAGTGCTAAGGGAGTACTAGCAGCACCAGCCAGCAAGATATAGCCCATGTGGCCAACAGAACTGTATGCTACCATGCGCTTGATATCTTTTTGAGCGATCGCAATTACTGCCCCATAGATGGCGCTGAGTGCTCCCCAAATTGCCAAAGTCGGTGCAATAATACTCCAAGCATGGGGAAACATACCCAACCCAAATCGCAGCAATCCATAAGTTCCTAGCTTTGCTAACACGCCACCGAGAAGAATGGCAATTGGTGCTGAAGCCTCAACGTAAGCATCAGGTAGCCAAGTATGGAAGGGAACTAAAGGAATTTTAATCCCAAAACCTAAGACTATTCCTGCTAGTAAAAGGATTTGCTTTGTTGTTGACAGATTTTCTGTAGAGACTGCATCAAAAGCAAAATTGGTAGAACCACTCAGCCACACCATACCCAAGAATGTCGCCAGAATTAATGCTCCCGAAACAGCAGTATAAATCAGGAATTTAATCCCAGCATAACCCCGTTTTGCCCCTCCCCAAATGGAAATTAGTAAGTAGAAGGGGATTAATTCTAGTTCGTAGAATAAGAAGAATAGCAGCAAGTTCTCTGCTAAGAAAGCACCTGCAACTCCTCCACTCACTAATAAAATCATCGAGTAAAATAGACGCGGGCGTTCAGTTTCTTGACTACTGCTGTAAATAGCAATCCAGGTGAGCAGACTATTTAACACCAACATCAAGATAGAAAGCCCATCAACACCTAGTTGATAGCTCAAACCAAGGGTTTCATTCCAAGGTAAATACTCTTGAAATTGCATTCTCGGATTGCTGATATCAAATTTTAGCAGAATAAACAGGTTCCATAAAAAAACTATCCCTGAGAAAATTAATGCTATTAAACGAATGCGATATTTAGGAATACTTACAGGTAATACTGCTATGAAAATAGCAGTTAAGATTGGCAGCCAAATCAAAACACTTAACATGGGAGTTTTGTCCTTTGTCCTTTATGACTCAATACGCTTGAGTTAAGAGTATAGTAGGTTGGATTAAGCTATAGCGGAACCCAACAAAGTCTCGATAATATTGGGTTTTATTCCTCAACCAAATTTACGTCTTCGTCCTTTGTCTTTTGTCCCTTATGACTTACTATTAGAGGATGTTTTAAAAGTCATGTATTGATGTATCAAATATTTTTACCCCTCCCTAACCCTCCCTTTTACAAGGGGAGAGAACCAGATTTTTCTTGTTTCCCCCCTTTACAAGGGGGGACTAAGGGGGGTAACAACGCAATTAAAATTACAGCCAATCGCTTTTCAAACAACCTCTTAGCCAATGACTAATGACAAAGAACAAAAAAGCTAACTGACTATACTAATTGCTCCAGTATCTAAATCGTAATAACCACCGACTATTTTCAGCTTTTCTGCTTTGATTAACTCAGATAAAACTGATGATGATTGCAATCTTTTAATTTGCGCCAAAATATTTGCTTTACAAACATTTTCTACCATATCTCCTGATTGACCTTTTGAACTTTCTACACTTGGTTTAATTGCTTCCAGCAAACTTCCAATATTTCCAGGTACTGGAGCACCTTTAATCGCCGCTTGTACTGCACCACATCTTTTATGTCCCATTACCATGATGACTTTGGTGCCTAATATTAAGCTGCCAAATTCTAAGCTACCAACTTGCTGTGTTGTGGCAATATTACCAGCTATCCGGCAAACAAATAAATCTCCAAGTCCTTGGTCAAAAACAATTTCTGAAGGGACTCGTGAATCTGCACAACCGAGAATAGAAGCGAAAGGCTTTTGACCTTTAGCAACTTCGACTAAACGTGAATAGCTTTGGTCAGGATTACGACGTTTTCTTTTGGTAAACCTTTCATTTCCATCTAATAACTCTTGCAGTGCCTTGTCAGGCGTAATATCTTCTACTGGTTTTTTTTCGGCTGCAAGTAAGTTGGAACTAAGTCCGGCTGTCAATACACCTGTACCGATCGCACCTGCACCAAACTTAAGTAAACCTCTTCTAGAAAGATTTATCTGCGGATATTGTCTGCTCATGGAATTCTCCTCACAATATTAAACTGTTAACTTTTAGTCGGATCGCTGCTGCTACCTAAGTGTCGAGATTTGAAAAACAAAATTTAAAAACTGTACTCCCCAAAATGGCCAAGTTACCCACATTCCTAAAAGACTCACTCCTAGAAGAACAGTGAATGCATAAGACTGGGTTTGTCCAGAGGTGCTGTATTTAAGACCTTCGCCACCTAATAGCGAAAATAAACCAACGAAATTAACAATGCCATCAACCACAAAGCGGTCAATCATATCGGCAAGTTTAGAAATTTTGGCAACTCCAAAAATTATCGTCATCCGATAAAGTGTGGGGGTGTAAAAATCGTATGCTATTAAGTCTTGCAAACCTTTCCAAGGCAAACGAATCGGTTTCTGAATATTGCTCAAATAAATCACACCAGTGATACTGCACCCGAAAATACTCGACCAAATTAAAAGTAGTGCGACATCTTTATTGAGGTTTGTCCAATCTGGTAAAAGTGATAAGCTTTGCAACACTAAAGAAAGATGTAGACTGACACCAAGTAAAATCATTGTTGGCAGAATCATCGGCCAGTGGGCTTCAGGCGATCGCTGACTCATTTGTGTCGGTTTACCACCAAAAATTAAAGCGAATTCTCTGGTTAAACTGACGGCTGTCAAAGCATTTACCGCTATCAATACTCCCACTAACCAAGGTTGGGTTTTCTGTAACGCATCTGCTAATTCCAGCATCGCCGAAAAGCTACCCAGGGGTGGAAAACCAATTAACCCCAGACTTCCAACGATAAAGGCAATTCCAGAAATTGGGCGGCGTTTCCACAGTCCACCAAGTTGGGTTACGTCTTGGGTGATGCTATTCCAGATAATTCCGCCAGTACTCATTACCAATAGTGCTGCGGATATGGCATGGGTAAGGACTAACAACAGTGCTACTTCGTCTTGCTGGACTCCCACAGCGATGAATACTAAACCCATATATGCGCTGACAGAATAGGATTGGCAGCGTTTAAGATCGATTTGAGCGATCGCAATTAAAGAAGCACCCACGGCTGTCACCGCACCAATCGTCACCATCGCCGAGGAAGCTATGGGTGACAGGCTTAACACAGGTTGCAATTTAATCAGCACCCATGCACCACTAGCTACTACTACCGAGTTCCGCAAAATCGTACTGGGAACAGGCCCTTCCATCGCTTCATCTAGCCAGAGATGCAGGGGAAATTGGGCACATTTACCCATCGGCCCAGCAATTAAAGCTAAACTTACCAGTGCCATAGTTGTCGGGTTAACGTTAGCAGTAGCCGCCCATTCAGCTAATTCTGTATAATTCCAAGTTCCAGCTAAAGGCCATAATGCCAACACGCCCATCAGCAAGAATAAGTCTCCCACCCGCTTGGTTAAGAAAGCGTCTCTTGCACCCGAAACTACTAACGGCTGACTAAACCATAAGCCAACTAGTAAGTAAGTTCCCAGCGTCAGGACTTCCAAAATTACATAGCTGAAAAACAAGTTATTACACAAAGCAAGGGCACATAATCCCGCTTCAAATAACCCCAATAAAGAATAGAAGCGTCCCCAACCCCAGTCCATTTCCATGTAGCCGATCGCATAAATTTGCGCCAGCAAATTCAAGCCAGTAATCACAACTAAAGCGCCGACACTCACCGAGGATATATCCAAAGCAATTGTCAGGTCTAAACCAGCCGTAGATAACCACGGAATAAATACTTCTTGGGCTGGATAATTCCAAGTAGCTTGTAAGGCGATCGCACTATGTACAAATGCCAAAAATGTCATTACCAAGTTTACATAACCCGCCGGTCTTGGCCCTGTTTTCCGAATGATCCCTGGCGACCAAGGCACGGCTAACAAGCCACCTATTAAGGCATAGCACGGAACTAGCCAAACAGTCTCAAGTAGAAACTGAGCCATCAACTTACCTCAATAATTGTCATTAAAAATTTGTGGTTTGGAGTTAACTGGCGTTGATCCCTGTTAACCTAGCGATGATCTACGACGGGTTATTTAGCGTCGCAGTTCAGCAAATTTATCTTTATTTAATTTTCTTAGAAATAGCTTACCGTTATATTTGTCAAAATGGAATTAATTTATCTAAAGAAATTTGAGATAAGAACTCTAATTATTTCTTATATAATCAACTATTTAAGCAAATAATAATAAGTATTTATTCTTATCTATACATTGATTCAGAGATTAATCAATAGTTATCATTAGTTTTATCAATCGATATAAATAACAAGAGACGCCATTGATTGCGTCTCTACAAATCGACTAAATATAATTTATATTTGGGTGATTTTGTCAACCTGCCAGTGAGAGATAGTAATGGCAGATGGCGAGACAACTTGACTCATGGGTGCGGGTTTCATGTCTCGGTAGTCGAGGAGTTGGACTACGATCAGGTAGGCGATCGCTAAAATGATCGAAATTGCACCTGTAAGAATAGCAATTAATTTTGAACGTTCCATCAGTATTTCCTGTAATGCAAGTTGTTGTGCAGTGTCTATATCCAGATTAATACTTGAGAAACACATCACACACTTGACGATGCGATCGCTAAAATAGCAGAAATCGCACCTGTAAACCGTTATAAAATTTTGAGTAGGAATTAAATTGCAAAACCGCAGATGCCTACTTCACCCATGTGGGTATGCAATACGGTTCGGATAAGATCCCCCCGCCTGCGGCGATCCCCTTAAAAAGGGGGTAAATATCAAAAAAAGCCCCCCTTTTTAAGGGGGGTTGGGGGGATCTTCGAGAGACAAACATGTTAACCGAACCGTATTGTGTAGGTATGAGCTTTCAGCTAGTTACCTAGTTTTGACTCTTGACAAACCGCAAAAATCCTGAACTTGTCACGCATCGAACAGCGGTAAATCATTTAAGTCGCTTTTAATAAAAACGTGTAAAAATGAGCCTTTGAACCTCAAAGTTGACCTTCTGAAGCTCAAAGTTGACCTTCTGAAGCTCAAAGTTGACCTTCTGAGGCTCAACGTTGACCTTTTGAGGCTCGACGATGACCTTCTGAGCCTCGAAGTTGCACCTTTTATCCTCAACATTGACCTTTTGAGGCTCGACGTTGCACCTTTGAAGCTCAACTAACAAATATATCTAACCATTCCTGAATTTACAGGGGTGAGCATGTAGTAAAATTTGCTCACCTCCGTAAAGTGGAACATGGCTTTAGACTTCTCCGGTCAAAATCTCCGAGGACGCAACTTCAAAGGTAGACAAGACCTTGCGGGTGCAAACTTTAGCTATGCCGACATCCGAGGGGCAAACTTCACTAATGCTAATCTGAGAGGGACAAATTTTAGTCATACCAAAGCAGGACTGCAACGCCGATGGGCAATTTTCTTAGTCTTTGTCTCATTATTGTTGTGGGGACTGTCAGGATGTTTATGGTCTGTCAATGGTTATTTGGTGTCACTAATCTTTGATACTTCCAGCTTAGAGAATCAGATTCGCGGCTGGACAGCCCTAGTCGTATTAATTGCCTTTTTCTTCGTCACAATTTGCCAAGGAGCCGTAGCTGGAGCCGGAGCGGTAGCTGTAGCTGGAGCCTTAGCCGTAGCCGTAGCTGTAGCTGGAGCCTTAGCTGGAGCCTTAGCATCAGGCGGAACCAGAGTTGGAACTGGAGCTTTAGCCGGAGCCGGAGCCGGAGCTTTAGCTGTTGCTGTCGCCGCAGCCTTAGCCTTGGCCGGAGCCGAATCTGGAGCCAGAACTTTAGCTGTAGCCGGAGCTTTAGTCTTAACCGTAGTCTTAGCCATAGCGTTAGCCAAAATCGGAACCGTAGCCGGAGCTTTAGCCGTAGCTGGAACGTTAATTAGCATTTATATTAGTTGGCGAGCTATAAAAGGAGATCAAAAGCACTCCTTAATTCGCAATATCGCGATCGCCTTTGCTGCAACAGGAGGTACAAGTTTTTATGGCGCTGACTTAACCAATGCTGATTTCACCCAAGCTACGCTCAAAAGTACAGATTTGCGAAACACTATCCTTATCTGTAGCTGTTGGCATCAAACCAAAATGCTTGACCGTGTTCGTCCTGGTTTGACTTATCTGCAAAACTCACAAGTACGTCAACTGCTGGTTACAGGACAGGGACAGGACAAAAACTTTGACCGTCAAAACCTCCGAGGTATCAACTTAAAAAAAGCTAACCTAGCAGATGCCAGCTTTCTTGGTGCTGATCTCAGTGAAGCCAACTTGCAAGATGCCGATTTGTCAAGAGCAAAGCTGAAGCAAACGCAACTAGACGGCACAGATTTAACAGGTGCAACACTCACCGGCGCGTACATTGAAGATTGGGGAATTACAAATACAACTAAATTGCATGGGGTGAGGTGTGAATATGTCTTCATGCGCTTACCCACTAAAGAAGACCCCGACCCCCTCCGCAAACCTGATAATAATCAAGAGGTATTTGCAGACGGTGACTTTGCCGACTTTATCAAACCAATTTTTGATACCCTCGACCTTTACCATAATCAAGGCGTTGACCCCCGCGCTGTTGCCATAGCCTTCAAAAACCTTGCCAAAAACCATCCCGAAGCCGAGTTAGAAATCGTGGCAATGGAGAAACGCGGTGATGATAAAATCTTGCTCAGAGCCAAAACCGCCCCAGGTAGCGATAAATCTAAGCTGAGTGCAGAATATTTTGATGACTATAATCAACTTAAAGCTTTATCGCAGAGTCAGCAATTATTGCTCATAGAAAAAGATAGTTATATTAGTGATTTAAAAAATATGATTACAACTGCACTTGGACAGCCTAAATCTTATACACAAGGAAATACCATTATGTCAGATATCAGCGGCATCAATATTCAAAATAGCAGTAATGTTAGCGGTATCGCTGGCAATAATTCTATTGCTAATTTAGGAACCATTAGCGGTAACGTGAGTATTGCCCTCAATCAGTTACCTGATGCGCCAGATGGCGAGAAACCAGGAATCAAAGAATTATTGTCGCAGTTGCAAGATGCAATCATACAATCCACATATTTGCCAGAAGAAGACAAAGCCGAAGCGCTAGAACAGGTGAAAGCTTTGGCAGAAGCGGGTAAAAATCCTCAAGAATCCACTAAGCAAAAAACGGCAAAAACTGCAATCACCATGTTGAAAGGGATATTTACAGGCTTACCTGCTGTTGCTTCGTTAGTTGAAGCGGGTAATAAATTATTGCCTGCGATTTCTAAACTATTCGGTTTGGGATAATTTTGCGTGAGTTAGACAAACCTCTCCCTGTCTTGAATTAAAGTTCAACTCTGTCCCTCTCCGACAAGCAAGAGGGACAGATTTTATCTAGTAAAATTTCTTAGAGGTCTTTTTCTTCAACTAATTCAGGACTTACGCAAAAACTCTTTGAATTTTATTTTTACTTTCTCGCAGTATTTACAAGTTAAGTCATTTAGTAGTAATCTTCTAGTGTCATAGGACTTATGCATTGACAGAAATACCAAATATAGATAGTTTGAAAAATCATATCTGTCGTAGAGTTTATCAATGCTAAACCTCTACAACGCGCGTTTATTTACTATCCAAGAATAATTAATCAAAGCTTGAAACAACCTATTTTGGTAAATTCATACCATGATTAGTTTGTACAGTGCATAAGTCCTATGTCAATATTTATCCAAAGTATCTTGATTTGATGAATATGATGAACTTTAAAATCCAAGGCTTTTTCACAACGTTAATAATTGGTACTGTGTCAGCATTGACCATTTCAGATGCTATCTCTCAAAAGGTGAACGCCCAAGCTACGCCTTCTTGTAATAATGCAACCATAAAAGGTAGCTATGGATTTAAAACTACTGGGACGATCATAGGAGCGCCTATAGCTAGCGTTGGTTTAGTTAAGGTTGATGGAAGGGGAAATTTTCAATCAATAGGTGGTGCTAGCGTTGACGGTACTGTACGTACAAACGAAACAGGCTCAGGAACCTATAGTGTTAAACAAGATTGTACGGTGCAGACAGTAATCTCAGATGGTAGTACTTATAGCGGTGTCATTGTTGATGGTGGCAAGGAAATCGTTTTTATCGCAACCGTTCCAGGTACAGTAGTTGTTGAGACTTGGAAAAAAGTGAACTGATTTACTCCATCTGTCCCAACGCTTGGAAATGAATAGACATCTCCAGAAATTAAATATGTGTTATCTAGAACCATTGTAGAGACGTAGCAATGCTACGTCTCTACATTCTTTTTCACTCCTATGTCTAATAAATTATTGCCTGCGATTTTTAAGTTATCGTGAGTTCGACGAACCTCTCCTTGCCTTGAACTAAAGTTCAAGTCTGTCCCTCTCCGACTGCAAACAATAAATCTCCTGCATCACAATATTTCTCATCAGGTAGAACTAAATCTGAATAAAACCAATTATTGCCTCCATTGAGGTTTTGAATTCTAGTAATGGGTGTGCCAGCAGTCAATAGTTCATGTCTTAGGTAAGCTCTATCATTGATTAGCCTTACGCAGTGGCCTAGAGTTGTTTTTATCCATGCCTTTGGTAAATTTCTTACAATGCTAGTCAACTCTTTTCCTCCCAATCTTCAATCTGCAACCCATTCACCCGACCAAATTCTTTTGTATTATGCGTAACCACTATCAAATTATTCGCCATTGCAATAGCTGCAATCTGCACATCATAAGGGCCAATCGGCGTACCACTAGCCGCTAACTCAGCCCGAATTCTCCCTGCTATCCTTGCGGCTTCTGGGTCTAAAGGTATAATAAACTGACTAAAAAAACGTTGCAATATTTCTAAATTTCTCTCCTATTGGGTACTACGATAAGCACCATAGTACAGTTCTAATTGGGTTATTGTAGAAACTAAAATATCTTCTGGTTGTTGGGATGCCAGTCGAATTGTTACCGCAGGACTACTATTATTTATTAAGCGGATACAGACATTAGAATCGAGCAGATAAATCAAAATAGCGGCTCCCTAGTTTCGTATTCTCCCTGTTCTGCCCGTTCTAGCGGTTTTCCTACCCAACCACCAATTACCTCTTCAAAAAACCCAGGCATCCAGCCCCGTTGTTGTGGTGTAACTCTTTGAATTGTTACCGTAACTTCAATTTCTGTATCTGGCATTTCTACTGGGATATCTAAATGTAAAATACCATCTTTACCCACATGCGACCGGATTTTTATACTATCCATCGTATTTTTATCCTAATAAAAGCTTAGTAGCAATAAGTTGGTATCGACAAGATAAGTCACTTAAATATCTTCCGACTCCTCATCATCGTATATTCCTGCCCGCCTTAAAGCATACTCTGATAGTAAGGGCGGATCTCGCCTATGGCTCTCTGTCCATTCCCGAAAAGCTGTTATCCACTCAAGAGCCGTTGCAGTTTTGTAAAATGGTTGCTCCTGTTTTAATTTCATCAACTGCTCAAGCAATGCATATAAATGTGGCTTAACCACTTCAGCAGGAAGCTTAGTTACATTTGCTAACACCTGCACAACGCCTTCTAACTCTTCTCTATGAACCTCTGAGGGTAATGGTAGTATTTGATTATTATTGTTGACCACGCTCGTAGCTCTCCATAAATAATATCGTATCTACTTTCTTCATTCTCAGGTAGTTTTGGAATGTAGAGTTGAATTTTTCCAAAATGTCTTTAACTGAAGAAATTCTTTCCCAATTACCCGGCGACGTTTTAGGAGGATTGCGCCAAGGCGATCGCATCTTAACATCTGTGCGCGAAAACTCCGCACCTGTGCCAACGTTAGTTAAAGAAAGTCAACAGCCTTTAGGCGTTGTAGATTTCGATGTGCTAATCTGCGGTGGCACTTTGGGCATTTTAATTGGTTGCGCCTTGGCGGTGAAGGGGTTGCGCGTGGCGTTGCTGGAACGGGGTATTTTGCGGGGAAGAGAACAAGAGTGGAATATTTCTCGCAAAGAATTAGATGTGTTTGTGGAATTAAAGTTGCTGAGTGAGGAAGAATTAGCAACTGCGATCGCCACTCAATATAACCCAGCGCGAGTTAGTTTTGCTGGCGGTACAGAAGTTTGGGTAGAGGATGTCTTAAATATCGGCGTAGATCCAGTTTATCTGCTAGCTACTTTGAAAACCCGATTTCTCGCCGCCGGGGGAAAGTTGTTAGAAAACACACCCTTTAGCGAAGCGGTGGTTCATCCCGACGGGGTGATGGTAAATAACCAATTCAAAACTCGCTTATTAATCGACGCGATGGGACATTTTTCACCGATCACCCAACAAGCACGCCAAGGCAAAAAACCAGACGCTTTATGCTTGGTTGTGGGAAGTTGCGCCCAAGGTTTTCCAGAAAATAACTCAGGCGATTTATTATTATCATTTACATCTTTGCAAAATCAATGCCAGTACTTCTGGGAAGCCTTTCCAGCCAGGGATGGCAGAACCACTTACTTATTTACCTACATGGATGCACATCCTCAACGCTTGAGTTTAGAAGCTCTATTTGAGGAATATCTGCGTCTTTTACCAGAATATCAGGGAGTGGAATTGAACAAGCTGAAATTTCAACGAGCGCTATTTGGTTTCTTTCCCACCTATCGCCAAAGTCCCCTAAAAACCCCTTGGAATCGCATTCTACCAGCCGGAGATAGCAGTGGTAGTCAATCTCCCTTGAGTTTTGGTGGTTTTGGGGCGATGGTGCGTCACTTAAAGCGTTTAACTTATGGCATTGACGAAGCGCTAGAAACAGAACAATTATCTGCAAAAGCGTTAACACTGCTGCAACCTTATCAGCCAAGTTTAACTGTTACCTGGTTGTTTCAAAGGGCGATGAGTGTTGGTGTAAACCAGAAAATTGCTCCAGAGCAAATTAACCAATTACTCTCAGCAGTATTTCAAGAAATGCAACAGTTGGGTACGCCAGTGTTAAAACCATTTTTACAAGATATAGTGCAATTTTCGGCACTAACGCAAACATTGTTAAAAACTGGTTTAGATCATCCTTTATTAGTTGTCAAGATAATTCCGCAAGTAGGTTTGGCAAGTTTGTTAGATTGGATGCTACATTACAGTAACTTAGGTGTATACACTACCTTACTTGCGTTAAGTCCAATGCTAGAAACATGGATTAAGAATCAACCGAACGAACAACAATATTACTGGCATCGTTTGATTGATGCTTGGAAGTATGGTTCTGGCGGTGATTACTCAGATGAAACTTAGAATAATATCGGTGTGAGGATAACATGATTGAACGGAAATCTTCAGGAATAAAATACTTTGCAGTGCTGATTGGATTCCTGCGCGATCGCCAAGGTTTTCTAGAGGAAGTTCGCCAAGGTACGAGATTACCAAATAAAATAATTTCTTTGCTAGTTTGCAGTTCTTTATTTATCGCTGCTTATGGTGGAATCATTGGTGCATATCATAGCTGGATGCAAGCTATATCTTCCGCCATTAAACTCCCAGCCCTTTATCTAATCACACTTTTGATTTGTATCCCAACGTTATTTTTTGCTAATATTATTTTTGGTTCCAAGCGGACTTTTGCACAGCATTTAGCATTAGTTTTAACTGCGGTTTCAGTCACGAGTGTACTTTTATTTAGCTTTGCTCCAATCACACTCTTTTTCTTAATTACTACCAATAATTACCAATTTCTAATTTTGTTAAATGTCTTTATCTTTGCCATAACTGGATTTATTGGTGTTTCGTCTTTATATCAAGCCACCAGTTTAGTTTTAGAACAAGATAATGAAGGTAGCAAAACTCGCCAGAGAATTTTACAATTTTGGCTATTTCTTTATGCTTTCGTAGGCAGTCAGTTAGGATGGACTCTTAGGCCGTTTTTTGGTACACCTGGTTCTGCCTTTGAACTATTTCGTGAAAGAGAAGGTAATTTCTATTTAAGCGTCATTAAATCTATTGGCTATCTCTTGGGAGTTCATTAATTAGTAATTAGTAATTTTAGATAAAAGATAACAGAAAAAACTATGCTGGGTATCACACAAGTTGCATTTACCTCCTCTTTATCAGATATCCGTAAGAGGTTTTTTGAAAACTGATTGGCTGTGATTTTAATTGTGTTGTTACTCCCCTTAGTCCCCCCTTTACAAGGCTACGGTGTACACACAAGTCAAATTACCCCCCTTAATCCCCCCTTATAAAGGGGGGAAACCGGAAAATCTTGTTCCCTCCCCTTTCCAAGGGGAGGGTTAGGGAGGGGTAAACTGATACTAAAACCTTATTTAGTCTGCTATTTCAGACTTATGTGTACACCATAGCAACCTTGAAAGAGGGCTTTAGATTTATGCAATTCTAATCTCTAAAAGCTTCTTCTAAACTGGCTTTCAACTTACAGCAGTTTACAAGTAAATGAGGTAAAAAATGCAGGACTCATAGATCAGATTGCGTCCTGCCTCCAAATTCGTAGCTTTGTACTTTATGTAAAAGAAAACTGCTGTAAGTTTACACCAATGACATCTGTATGCTTTTACTTCAGGCTTAAGAGTCGGGTTTGAGATATTTTTGTAATTGTTGGGTACGCAGTTTTGTAGTATTTTCCAAACAACCAAAATAAATGCTAGGGGCAATACTTCCGCCCTCATATTTGCTTCTCTCAAACTCACAATTGGTATCTCGAAATTTTATCCATACTAGCTGTGCAGCAATCAATTTCTGTTTTCTAGACCTTTCTAAGGTAGATACCAATTGTTGATAAACTTGATTCAGTTTTTTATCTGCATTCTGATAAGATAACTTCGTACATTCATTAATTGCTGCTTGAGTTTGAGGATTATTGCAGTTGAGCTTTTGAACTAAGCGCATCTCAAAGAAATCAGGCGTTGTGCCTGCTATTGTCATGGCGGAGGTATTTAAACTGCTGAGAGTTAGTATACTGGACAAAACTAGTAATAATTGACGCATAGCAAAACCTTTATTGTTAAGTATATAAATCTAATATTTTAGGTAGTGTGGAACTCACAATCAGATTAGGAAGTGGTATGCTCCTCAAATACAGCAGATTTCAACGAAAGTAAAGTACACAACGATTCATCTGTTACCCAGATATAAAAAGTATTTTACTTCTGAATGCTAAATTCTGAATTCTAATGTAAGTGTTATGGTTGGCGCTGAGTTTTCCTGATTCTGGCTACCAGTACGCTCCCGGTATGGAATTTTGGTTAAAAGAAGAAGACAGCAACTGCACGTAATCAAAAGTGGAGTAAGCGATCGCAAGTATATATACTTATTGCATCGGTTAGGAAAAAGATGATTTTTTTATTTATTTAAGCAAATAAAATATGCATTTTTGTTAAAAGTATGATATCTGTGTCTAAAATATTTTGATTATACGTCAAATTCCGACAAAACTCTTGCGTCGATCGTTCAAATAACTGTATTCTTTATATTGTTGAAAATTATTTTTTACAAAAGCAATAACAAAGCACAATTTCAGCACATTGAGGAAAACATTGCCTGGGCAAATCGATAAATGTCGATATCAAACCAAAATCTATGTATGTCGTTGTCACTGGCATTATGAGTAACAGGACTCACACTCGAAAAGAAAAATAAAATATTTTGTTTCTGTATGTAGTTTAGTAAGGAATTATAAATTTTTTATATTCCCTATCTCTTACAGTCCATACCTAATTTGAATAGAGAAGAGTATTGGCTAAATTTTCAATCTTTTCATCTCTCTAATCGACGCAAGAAATCTATTCTGTGCTGGCTGAGTTTGGGATTTCAAGCTCATTTTATTAACGAATTACGACCAGGAAAATTATGACCTCTTTAGATCCTAATTTTTTTGACATCCCGGACAAAAGCCTAATCATCATCGACCCAGCCGTTGATGACTATAAAAAGCTAAATGGCAACAACTTGGAAGTCATCTTTAAAGACGTAGTAGATACAGAAGTAAGAGCAGTAACTTCAAAAACATATAAACTGCTGAAAGTTCCACCGAAGGAATTGTTAGCGCCTCCTGGTGATTTCAATCCTACACTACTACTGTTTTTTGCATCCGTGACAGTACTGGTGTCATCTCATTGCGGTTACTGGCTTTGGCAATGGCCAGACTGGCTGTGTTTTAGTTTGAACACTATTGCCTTGCATTGTGCTGGAACGGTAATTCATGATGCTTGTCACCAATCTGCTCACCGCAATCGAGTAATTAATGCCATGCTAGGGCATGGTAGCGCCTTGATGCTAGGGTTCGTTTTTCCAGTGTTTACACGAGTACATTTACAGCATCATGCTCATGTCAACCATCCCAAAGACGATCCAGATCATTTTGTTTCTACGGGTGGCCCGTTGTGGCTGATTGCATTTCGATTTTTGTCTCACGAGGTATTTTTCTTTCGACGGCGACTGTGGCGCAAATATGAGCTATTAGAATGGTTCATTAGCCGCTTAATTGTTGTTGCAATTTTTTATATTTCAGTTCAATATCATTTTTTAATGTACGTTCTCAATTTTTGGGTTGTACCTTCTGGTATCGTGGGATTAATACTGGGTTTGTTTTTTGATTATTTGCCCCATCGTCCCTTTGTTGAACGCGATCGCTGGAAAAATGCTCGTGTATACCCTAGCCCAATTCTTAACATCCTGATTTTAGGTCAGAACTACCATTTAATTCATCATTTATGGACTTGTATTCCCTGGTACAAATATCAGTCTACATACTATCTAATGAAGCCTTTATTAGATGAAAAAGGCTGTTATCAAACTTCAGGCTTACTGCAAAAGAAAGACTTTTTAGAGTTTATTTACGACATCTTTATAGGAATTCGCTTTTCTCATCAAAAAACTAAAAATAAAGATGAATCACAAAGTCGTAAATAAGCATTAGTTCTTGGTTATTTGTCAATAATCAATAATATCAAGTCGAAGTAATTATATCAGATCCGCTTAATGATTTATTAAACCCAAATCGCCCCAACTCGCCAAAGCATCTGGGCGGGGTGCAAAAACTGTGGAAATTATAACTATTTTATTTTTTGTAGATCAAAAAAACTGAACCAATCGGCCCAAGGTTTTCTACATAAGTTTTCTGGTTGTAATACAATCCTGGAGACATACCTCCATCAAATAAAATTCCTTCTTGAATCTTACCTAAACAGTTATTGCTAGCAATACCTTCTAAGACATTATCAAACATATCTGGCAATAACTCTCGATTAAGTTGAGATAATTCAATATCTGAATTGGCTTTCAAGTCATTAACCAATAAGATTACATAACCTTGATTAGTGATAGCTGCTAGAGAGCGATTAGTTGCATTTTTACAAGCAAATTCTCCCAAATCTTCACAAATATCTTTAAATTTACCCTGACGATAGAATCTGCCATTACCGCCCACTAAATTGTAATTGAGAATATCGTTTGTTCTTCTACCAGCTTGGATAGTAGCCTGTCGCTGCTGGGGTGTACCTCCTGATATCCCAAAGGAAGAACGTTTATTTTTAAATGCTCCTGAATACTCTACGCCACGAGAAATATTTAAGCCTTGTGGTTTATCATCAGTATCTATATAGTCGGCATTAATTGCGGCAATGGGTAGCTGTCCGTTTAACTTGGCATTTTCATCAGCGATGAGTTCATGAAACTGTTTTGCTACATATTCTTTACGTAGTTTACCTCTACTATCTTTGGCATAAAGTTTATGAGATAGACCAACATTAACTTTAAAATCTAATTCTGCTGATTTGGGATTAAAAATAATCACATTATTAATACCTTTGGGATTTTTTTTACCTTGATTATTAGTTTTAAAAAAATCAATACTGAAGTTAGCATCTTTGCCAGGACAACTTTTAGATACTTTTGGGACTAAATTTGCTTGAATCTTTTGACACCCTGATAATAAGCTTGCACTAATTATCAAGAGAAATAATAAAAATAATTTTCTTGTAAACATAATAATACAAAAAAAACCGCTACAGAATTACTATAGCGGGGAATAATTTAAAATTTCAGTCTGGAGTCAATCTCAGAGCCAAAACTTAAGAGAACCATTCTAAGACAGCTTCTTCTTTGGTGTTAGTATTCCGAGATGGTGTCTCACGATTAAATTTCATTTGAACTGACCGGGTTTGCTCACCATCAGCAGCTACAGCCAAAATTGGGTAGTCAATTAAACCATCCTGGAAGGACATCTGGAAGCGGAATGTTCCATCTGGGTTTAGCTGAATCTGACGGCCACCAATGGTTACGGTAGCATCGGGTTCGGTTGCACCGTAGATTATCAACTCAGCATCGGCAATTAACCAGAACTGGCGCGGACGCACTGGTACGGCAGAAGCCGAGAAACCAACACCTGACATTCCTGCACCGGAAGCGGTTAAGCCAGACACGCTAGGAGTTGCCCACAGACCGACACCAGATGGGAAAATGTAAGAGCTAATGGCTTGTTCGGGACGTACTGCACCTTGTTGAGAGCCGAAGACAGAACCATCAACCCGTAGTGCTTCGGCAGATTCTGCTAAACCAAAGATTTCATCGTAGATGAAGTTGCTGTTGCCATTTACAGCATTACCAACATTACCATTGGTGGTAGGTGCAACTTTCTTGGCAGGAGGAACTAGTTCGTACTGTGTCTCACCACGTAAATCTTCTTCAAAATTTACAGTTATCAGGACATCCTCAATCCAGTCAGAAGGATAGACGGGAGGAATGTGTACTCTACTAGAACGAGCTAGTACTAACCAGCGACCATCAGCAGCACGATAGCCAATATCGATTACATAATCGCGATCGCTAACTGGAACTGGTATATACCATTCTCTAGCTAGTTCATCAGCAGGATATTCTTGAATGCTATGTGGGCTTTGGTATTCGATATCGATGTCGGTGACATCATAAATCCGTAGTGCCAGTTGTTGTCCGCCTTGCCGACGCAGTTCCTTTTTGTGTTCATCGGGAATATCCCAGTAAGTGTAAGCCCATTGAGGATCGCGCGGTAAAAGTACAATCCGGCTTTCACCATAGCCAGAGGGCAAATCTGCCAGTCCTTCATCAACATCAGCCAAAGATCCACCAGTACGATCTTCCTGACCTAATTCAAACTTTGCAGCTTCCACGGTTTCTTGTGCCTCCAATGAACGAGATGGACTGAGTAAGTTTTTGCTACGCTGAACCTCTTGTATTGATGACAGCAGTTGCGATTTACGCATTCTGCTATAGCGAGAGATGCTATATTCGCTAGCAACTTTGCGTAGTTGGCGTAAGGTCATCTCCTCTAGTGGCGGGCGTTCTTTTGCCATTAATTTGGCCTCCAGTAGTTTAAGCGGTAAATGATTTCCCCTGGTTAAAGAATGCTATGTAAAATGTCATCCATTCCAGATGAATTTCTTATTCCTGACTCCTGGTTTTGCCCAGTTTTTAAGTTTTTTAATCTGTTTTTAAATTGAGTCAACATCCTTTCAATTCCTGACAATGCCGAAATCAGCATTTTTTTGGGATTGGAAGATTTCTGTTTGTTAAGTCTATATTAACCACTAAGTATATCTAGGGATCAAGGGGTATGAGGTGGGTTTTTGGCTGTTTCACGAATTTATCAGCCCTTCTGGGATCTGATTGTCATGTTTTTATGACAATTATGGTGATTAACGTGTTTATCAATGGTGACAGTGTCAGTTTTTCATGACATTAGTTTTTGGATTAGCCAAAAACCCCGATTCTTGAAGAATAATTCAGAAGTTAGAATTCAGGAGCAAAGCCAAAGACACTGCGCTATCCACCTCTTTGGTTCAAAATTCATTCTCAATTCTTCAGTTTCGTTAAAGCTGACGCCTTTTTTACCCACCATTATGTGAAATTAAGTCCCAAGATAGTGTGTACCGCACCATAGAAGAACTTAAGCTTGGCATATAAGTTTAGGGTTTAGGGAAATAGTTATGAATAAGGAAACAGTTCCTAATCAAGCTGAAAAGTCTAATCCAGAAGGCGATGCACCACAATTAAGTCCAGAGGTACTGGACAAAATCAAACACCCTGCGAGAATAGACGATGTTATTCGAGAGCAATCACCACAAGAACGTAGAAGTAACCCAGCTTTAGTACCAGAAATGATTGACGATCTAACTGATGATTGATTAGGTTTGTAAAACAGTAATCGAAAAGATCAGATTCGCTACTTCTCTACAAAGTAGCGAATTTTGTTAATAATTCCGGAATTACACAAAATCATGAAATAACATAGACGCACTGCAAATGCGTCTTATTGGCGCAGCCTATCCTAGAAAATATAAGCAGCTTGCCCCAAAGTCTTGCATAAGTCGTAATATTGTGAAACCATATTTTGTAACTTGCTCATACAACTAACTAATTAGTTTCTAGCCTCACTCCAGAAAAAATTACTGGTACTAGTAACAATGATGACGCGATCGCCAAATCCAAAAAAAAATCAAGAACCATCTAATCGTCGTCTGTGGCTCCTGCTTTTAGCACGTACCAGTTTGGCTCTAGGTGGGGTTTTGCTAGTTGGAATCATAGTTGGTGCTTGGTGGGCTAGAAACTATATATACAAAGATTTAGCACCGTTAGTACAGCAAAATCTTGAGCAATTACTGGGGCGTCCAGTAAAAGTTGGTAACGTTGAACGTTTTTCGCTTTCTAGTTTGAGATTTAGCTCTCTATCGATACCAGCAACTACTAGCGACCAAGATCGAGTGGTTGCAAAAGCTTTGGAGGTGCAGTTCTCGCCCTTGCAACTTCTCCTGAGCCGAAAGTTAGCATTAAATGTCACCTTAGTTCAACCCAATGTCTACGTTCAACAGGATAAAGATGGTGGTTGGGTAACAGCCCAAGTTAAGGCTGGGGAAGGAAAAGGTTTTATTCAAACTGAGTTGCAGTCACTTCAAATTCAAGATGGCAAAGTAGAGTTGATGCCATTTGCTGCGCCAACTAAACCGAAAGGCTCAGTAATATTAGATCAAGTTGGTGGTATTGCTCGATTTTCAGATGGAAATCAAAGGATCGGTTATGACTTCAATACTCAATTCACTAAGGGAGGCGCTGCTAAAATTGTTGGCGAAACCCAACTAAAAGCTCAACAAACTAACCTGCAACTTTCAGCCCAAAATTTCCAAGCATCTGATATCACTAGATTAATTCAGTTACCGATCGCTTTACAAGCAGGGTCTTTAAATGCTGACTTAGGAGTTCAGATTCCACCCAAACTTTCAGACATCGCAATTACCGGAACAGCTACAGCTAATCAAATCACCGCGAAAATTCAAAATATTCCTCAGCCGATTTCTAATTTTAATGGGAAATTTCTATTTCAAGGTCAGACAGTTACTTTAGATAATCTGAGCACGAACTTTGGCAAAGTTCCCATTCTGGCTAATGGAACAATTAATACTAAAACAGGTTTTAATGTCTCTGCTCAGATCAAACCAGTTACTACGAAAAATATCTTAGATACCCTGAAAGTAAATTCGTCAGTTCCAGCTAGTGGCGAAATTCAAGCAAATGTTAAAATACTAGGCGCACTTGAGCAACCAGTTGTTAGCGGTACGGTAAGTAACACCAAACCTATTCAAGTTGACCGCATTCAATTTAATACCGTAAACACTGATTTTCGCTTGAATGCATCTAAAACTGCATCTCAACTTACTGTCTCCAACTTGAAAATAATCCCCGCAGCTGGTGGTCAAATTACAGGCGGCGGTCAAGCTAATCTGGGAACTAAAGATGGAGTAATATTTAATGCTCAAGCTGATGGAATATCAGGAGATATACTAGCGCGTAGCTACGGCGTTACTCTACCGATCGCAGTTGGGAATGTTTCAGCAAAAGCCCAAATTTCTGGCTCACTTCGCAAACAGCCGTTGAAGCTTGATATTTCCAATGTTCAGATAACGCCACCAGCCGGAGGGAAAATCACAGCCAATGGTCAAATTCAACTCGCTCCCCAAGGTGAGGTAGGCGTAGATATTCAAGCTCAGGGTATCCCAGGAAATGCGATCGCTCAAGGTTACGGTATTTCCACTCCCATTAATGTTGGTGGTATCTCTGCAAACGCTAAGATTACTGGTTCTCTGGGTACACCATTAAACGTGAATGTTTCTCGCGTTCAAGCCAATCCAGATGTGGGAGGGCAAATTAAAGCTAGCGGACAAATTCAGCTGGCATCTCAAGGTAGGGTGGCGTTGAATGTACAAGCACAAAATATACCAGGAGATACGATCGCCAAAGCCTATAATTCCTCACCCTCCATCACTATTGGAAATGTATTGGCAAATGCGAATATTTCCGGCACTCTGAACAACTTGCAAGCAGTAGCACGGGTACAAGCGCCTAGTGCCACCTATCCCACCAGTGGACGAGTTTTTGTTATCAAACAAGGAGAGAATATCGTCTTTCCCGATGCGGTTGTGAACGTGGCTGGCGAGACAATTAGGGCTAGAGGTCAAGTTGCACAACAACGCTGGCAGGCTTTTGTAAATGCCCAACAACTGCAATTGAGCCGTTTTGGAGAGATACCACCCCAGTTCCAGGGAGTTTTAAACAATGTCGCCTTGAATTTGTCAGGAAGCACTGCTTCTTTCCAACCCTCAAGCATTCAAGCCAAAGGACAAGCAAGGCTGAATATAGCAGGAGGTACAGTTAATCTCAAAAATGTTAGCTTTGATGCTGGTCGCTGGCAAGTGCTTGCCAACGTTTCCCAAATTCAAGTTAACCGTTTCTCACCACAATTGGGAGGACGGCTCAATAGTAATATCCAATTAGCAGGCACAGCAAAATCTTTCCAGCTTGCAGATATTCGCGCCGCCGGACAAATCCGCGTTTCCCAAGGGTTAGCGCTGCTAGCACAACCGCTCACCGCGCAATTTCAGTGGAATGGACAGCAGATTATAGTTGAAAACGCAAGTACCCCAGGATTGAGGGCTAATGGTGCGATCGCTATTCAAACTCCCCCAACTGGCGCACCCCAAATTACCGGATTTGATTTAAATGTACTGGCAGAGAATTTTAACTTACAAAATACTGGTTTTAAAGTTCCTGGGGACGTAGCAATAGCAGGACGACTGGATTTTAAGGGAAAAGTTACAGGAACTCCAGATGTACCTCAAGCTAATGGGAATATTCGGCTGCGGAATTTCAATGTGAGCAACTTGGCATTTGACCCACTTTTAACTGGAAACGTGAATTTTCAAGGGGGACAAGGGGCAAGTCTGCGACTAGCTGGGAAACAAGACCAGATTGCCCTTAATTTAGGTGCAGATTATCGTCCCACTTCATTTTTAGTTCAACGTGATGGCGCAGTTACCACAGGTAGAACTGAGGGAGATAACTTATTCATCAACGCTCAACAGTTTCCCATCGCTTTGGTTGGCGGCTTTTTACCTAACAATCAATTGAAACCTCTGGCGGGGCAATTATCGGGTAATTTAGTTGTAAATTTGAATAATTATGCCATTGCGGGGGATGTGGCGATCGCAAAGCCTCGTGTTGCCAGAGTAGCGGCCGATGAATTTCGCGGCAACATCAATTATGCTGATGGTACAGCTAGCTTGGCTAATGGTCAATTGCGGATTGGCGATAGCAACATCGCTCTCAGTGGCAATGTGCAAACGGGAAATGACCCGCAATTTCAATTCCAAGCTAATTTTGCCCAAGCCAAAATTCAGAGACTTTTACAAGCCTTTAATATCTTCGACTTTAAAGACCTTGGTACTGGGTTACAACCTCCAACCTTAGCTGGAGCAGAAGCACTTCCAACTGAGTCTATCAGCTTGCCCGATGCAGATTTGAAAACACAGTTAGCATACTTCTCAAATATTACAACAGCGATCGCCAAAGAACGGCAAGCCCAAACAAAACAAACCCCATCTTTACCCAGCCTTGCAGAATTAACAGGTGCTTTAAGCGGAGCAATTACAGCCAATGGCTCCTTAAAGTCTGGGTTGAATGTCGGCTTTAATTTTCAAGGTGCTAACTGGCAATGGGGTAATTATTCCATCAATCAAGTTGTTGCTCAAGGCACTTTTGCCGATGGTATCGTCACCCTTTCGCCCTTGAGTGTAGGGATTAATCAAGGACTAGTGGCGTTTTCAGGACAGTTAGGAACTGACCAACTATCTGGAAAATTGAATGTAGCCAGTCTGCCTTTATCACTTTTAGAACCTTTTATCGAAAAATACCCCGTAGATATCACTGGTAATGTAAATGCTGATGCCACTCTAGCAGGTAGTTTGCAAGACCCCACAGTTCAAGGGAAAGTGGCGCTAGCGAATGCGACCCTTAACAAACAACCCGTACAAACAGGACAAGTGAACTTTGATTACAACAAAGCTCGCTTGAATTTTGATAGTACCTTACTAGTAACAGGAACGCAGCCAGTTGCCGTTACAGGTAGCGTACCTGCACCGTTGCCTTTTGCCAAAGTGCAACCGGATAGCAATCAAATCAGCATCAACGCCAATGTGCAAAATGAAGGATTGGCACTTTTAAATCTGCTTACCAACAATCAAGTCGCTTGGGTAGATGGTCAAGGAAAAGTAGATTTAAATGTTCAAGGTACTTTAACCGAACCAGTTATCAACGGCAACGCCACATTTAATAATGCAACTTTTAGCGCTCAAGCCTTATCCGATCCTTTAACGAATGTCACAGGAACAGCACTATTTAATGGTAGAACGATCAGCGTTGAAAATATCCAAGGTAATTACAATCAAGGGCAAGTAAATGTATCAGGCATCTTGCCAATTTTTGATCCTCAACAAGCCGCAGCTAATCCCCTAACAGTGTCAATAGCAGATAAACTCAACTTTAAGCTTGCAGGACTGTATGAAGGTGGTGTTGGTGGCGATGTCGTGATTCGCGGCACAGCCTTAAAACCTGTAATTGGTGGAGAAATTCAACTGAGTAATGGTCAGGTAATTATTGGCAACTCGGCTGCTGCAAAGAAAAAATCAACAGCAACAGCAGAGGCTGATACTAAAGTCATAAATCTAGATAGACAACAGCTAAACCCTAACGCCACACCGACAGCAGATAATAATGCTAACCCAGTGGTTACAGCAGATGGAAGCACTAACCCAGTGGCAACAGCAGACGCAAGCAGTAGCGCCGCAACTCCACCCAATTTACCTGTAGAGTTTGCAGATTTAAAGTTGATTTTAGGCAAAGATATTCGAGTTACAACTCAGTCTTTTCTAAGCTTTGTACCAGGAGGAGCGGCATTAAGTCAGCCTCTATTGAAGTTTGACGCTAAAGGTGACTTGACCATTAATGGTACATTAGCCAAACCGCTTCCTGAAGGAGTGATTCGTTTAACAGGAGGAGGACTGAGCTTATTTTCCACTCAGTTCACCTTGGCGCGGGGCTATGAACAAACTGCGCGGTTTACTCCAAGTCAAGGACTTGACCCGACTTTGGATGTCCGACTGACGGCAATTGTACCAGAAGCATCAGCAAGGAACACTCAAACTTTGGAATCACCCTTGTCTTCTGAAGTCAGCGATGTTTCTGTAAACAACTTTGGAACTTTACGTAGCGTTACCGTTCAAGCTAGGGTGGACGGCCCAGCTAGTAAATTGGGTGAGAATCTAGAACTGACGAGCGAACCTAGCCGTGGTAAGGGAGAAATAGTTGCTTTGCTGGGTGGCTCAATTCTAGGTTCTTTCGGTCAAGCAGATGCAGGCCAAGGGCTGACTAATTTCGCTAGTTCTACCATTTTAGGTAGTTTACAAGGAACTATCACTGCGATCGGACAGGCTGTTGGTTTTAGTGAATTTCGGATATTTCCGACTCCATCTATTAATAATGAAGATTCAAAAGCATCAAGAGCTTCAATTCTTAATTTATCCGCAGAAGGTGTGTTTGATATTAGTAAAAATTTCTCTGCCTCTTTATCACGCGCTCTTTCTAGCGATGACTCTTTCCGTCTCAATGTCCTCTATCGAGTCAATGACGAAATTCTGATGCGAGGCTCAACTGATGTGGGGGATGACAATCAACTTCAAGTTGAGTATGAAACCCGATTTTAGATTGGTGCATTGGCATTGTTAATTGACACAATCGCATTGCTGGCCAATAAACTAACTATAGCGATTCTCACTTGGGTACAACACCGTGATAACCTTATCCCGTATTTGAAGACAGCAAATACTTCCCTCTCCTTGTTAAGGAAAGAGGTTGGGAGTGATACCAATTACACAATTCGCAATGACGCTCGTTCGCTCTTAGCGTCTCCCCTTGGGAGAAGACTCGCTACCGCTTCGCTAACGCAATTCGCAATGAAAAAACTTAGATACAGCAAAGCTTTCAGAGGTTACATCTGTATCAGATTTTTTGTGAAATGGTATGAGGTTTAAAAATGTACTTCATGCAAACGAGAACCACTATAATTATAGCAAAAGCGTTGGTGGTTAGGACATCAACACATGATGAAACCTAGCCACCAAAAGACTTTTCACCCAGTCCCCAGTCCCTAGTCCCCAGTCCCTTGCTATACCTGGACAGGATATCACTGATGACTAAGCTGTTGGTTTGGATGTTCTTGATTTGTTACTACAGGTGATGCTGCTGTCTCCAGACTTTTTTCTTGGGCTTGTATTTCTAGTAGTTGGGGAATTGTCACAAATCTATAGCCTTGGGCTTTTAAACCTGCGATCATTTCTGGTAAAGCCTTGACAGATTTGGAACGGTTGCCGCCCCCATCGTGCATTAGGACAATTGCACCAGGTTTTGCATATTTCAGCACATTTTTGACTAGTCCTGGAACTTGAGGCGAACGACGTTCAGCATCTCCCGATTCTTCTGACCACATCATGACAGCGTATTTCTCATTTTTGGCATATTCGGCTAGTCCATTATTCAGAAAGCCCCCAGGAGGACGAAATAGAGTAGTTTTCTCTCCAGTAGTCTTATAGATGATTTCTGCTGTACGATCAATTTCACTAGCCGCAGTAGCTAAGTTCATGTGGCGATACCAATGATGCCATGTATGATTACCAATTACGTGACCATCAGCAGCCACTTGCTTGGCAACTTGAGGAAAATATTTCACCATTTGCCCGATCATGAAGAATGTGGCTTTTATATCATTTTTCTTCAAGATTTCTAAAATCTGTGCCGTATTTTTGGGGCCAGGACCATCATCAAAAGTTAGGGCAATAACTTTCTCATTCGCTTTTAGTTTCCCTTGATAAACGATTGTTCCCTGAAATGCCTTTGGGACTTCATTCATCTGGTCTTTGACTGAACTTATATTCTGTGCATCTGCACTCATCAGTTTGTTATGACTCGCTTTAGCACTCTCGCTTTTTGGTTTGATAATTCCCAACAAATGCTCAAATCCGCTTGTGGTTAAAAGCAAGCTGATAGCCAAACTACTAGCACCAGTAACCAATATAATAATTATTAGTTTTAGTAATAAAGATAATTTCCGACTAGACACATTAAATCTCCTCAAATATTAGTTATTGGTTATTGGGGATTGGTTTCTCCCTAATGTTCTCATCTCTTATATGATTATGTCTGCTTGATTACTTATTAAATTGGAATTACCCGGACTTGATATTACTCATAGCCTGTTGTAATTAATATATCTATTGCTGAAAAAAAAAGAAAACAACATAATACCTCAAAACATTCCAGCTAAAGCTAAAGGATGTCTCAATTCATCTGTACTAATTGGCTACGATTATTAAACTGAATAAAATAATACTCAGTAGATTTAGCTGACCAGTAGAGCCAACAATGATAGCAGTATAACCGTAACCTGGAGAAATGCTAAGTAGTCCTTGACCGATAGAGTTAAGGACTTTGCAACTAGTAATGTCAATATTCGCTATTTGTTTGCGATCGCAGTTTTTGCTTATCCTTGTAGAGAGAGGCAGAAGGGAGAAGATAGGAGGAATGCTATTCTCTCGTCTCCTGCTGTGAGCAGAGGGAGGAAGAGTTTAAAGTCCTTCACTAAAATCTTCGATCTCGTATAGAAGTCTTATCTAAATTCCAACCTCTTACTCTCTTCCTGCCTTCTTCAATCTTCGTCAAGGGCTGGGAAAGCTTCTTCAAGCTGCCACAACCGATCTTTATTTTCAACGAACCAAATACGAGTTTCTGGAGTTAATTTACTCCAAATGTCTTCAACAGGGATGTGAGGAGATGCATACTGGTAGTGTTGACCAAGTGATTTGAGATTGTCCGCTACTTCACGGGGAATTCCAAATTGTTCCCAGTCAACTGTGATCGTTCTTCCCGAAACTCCGGCTGTAGGGTCGAAAACCAATTGTGCCGATCTGACTAAATCAGCAAAGTGTTTCGGTTTGAGTTTGGTGATCTCCTGAATTTGGAGTGATTCGTTATGCTCTTGAGACATGATCGCCGCAGTGGTAAAGATTAGTGGTCTATTGAACTTACTGCCAGAGATTTTTATCCCAATATTTTTACTTTAGCGCAGAGTTGATAACTTGATCATGATTAAAATTATGGATTAGGGATTAAGTGTTGCAAAAATTCCGATTCCAGTCCTCAATCCCCAGTCCTTATTTTAATGACGAGTGTAGGAATGCTCAAAGTGAGTTTTGAGTGTATGAGCCATAACAGACATGACAATTGCTGCTATGGAAACTGATATTGCTGCGATTTTGATTCTAGAATCATCTGCAAGTATTGCTACAGCAGCTAGAGCGATCGCTATCCCTATACAACCTTGTTTGACCTTATTTGTCACCTGATAAGCTCGACTACAAGAACTACAAATAGGTGTGTGTCGCGAAAATCTGTCTAGCAAAATCGCCTTTGAATTCAACTCGTCATTCTCAACATTTTTCCATGTGGAATAGCCGTGATAAAAAGGTAAAGACGATCCGAATTTATCTAGCCACTTGCGATACTCAACCACTAATGTATCAGATGTTTTCAACGGTAAATATAATTCTTTGAGACTTCTTCCCAAGCGCTCAATTTCTGCCTGTTGTCCCACAATCAGAGGTAAATCTTGCTCCAATATTTTATTAGTATTTAAGTGATCGAGCCAGCGCGGCCTCAGCTTGACTCCCCAAGTCATGAAATTACGATAACCTCTAGCTAAAAGACGGCATCGCCCTTTACCTAAAGGAATTGAATACAAAGCTAGTCCAAATGTCCAATCTTTTTTTTCAATATAAGCAGTGTTTAGCACAAGACTTGGAGCGACAAAATCAATATACTTCCAGGCTTCATTTGATTTGTTAGCTCCCCGCCACCTGCCTTTAACCCCTTGAACAGAATTCTCTAGCACTTCCATTTCTAGCGGTTGGGCATTTTTTCGATTCCCACCCCCTCTAGTACTATTATGGCTAATAGCAACATGAGCAGGATCGATGACGTTTTCGACTAAATATGTTTGGTCATAAGGTAGATCCAATATAAAGTCTGCACATACAAATCCTGACTTATCTAAATCTGGCAAAATTGGAATAATTTCATCAACAGCAGTTTCTTTTTCGCCAGCCCACACCCAAATCATGCCTTGGCGTTCCACAACTTTAAAGGATGGCACACAAGCATTGACTGGAATTTTTGCATCTGTTGCTAATTGAGGAATGTGCAGACATTCACCATCACTGCCAAACTGCCAACCGTGATATAAGCATTCAATTTTGCCGTCAATAATTTTTCCATCAGAAAGTTTAGCTGTACGGTGAGGACAACGATCTGCTAAACAGATAAGCTGTCCATTTTGGTCTTTAAATAAAACCAAAGGTTCATCGTACAAGGAAAAGCTATGAGGGCGGTTGGCAGGTAAGTCTTGCACAAAGGTGACGGGATACCAGCATTGCCTCCAGTTAAATTCTTGCTTCTCCTCAAGTTTCTCAAAAGTAGAAGTTGGTGGTGTCGCCTGTAGTGTCTCTGTTTCTAATGACATAGTTTTCTCCAGGTTTCTATTATTTTATACTTTTGGATTAGTAAATGCTTAATCCTATAGATAGAAGATTTCTCAAAAAAAATGTCAAACCTGGTAATTATCAGCCAACTGTTATAGCGGCTAATCTTGCAAGTGAAAAATCTCAGAAATCAACAATGTAAATGCACCTGAATCATTATATTTAGCTGTAAGGCGCTTATACTCATTTTCTGCAACCAGCTTCCCGGCTATTATCTCAAATTCCTCTCCTACACGCAATTTTTTCGGAATATTCACAACGACACTATCGGGTAAGTAGAAAGTGTCATTTTTCCCATTAGTCGGGTCTAAAATAATCTCGCGAATTTCTTCTGGCTCTGAAATTTTTAAATCAGAAGTGATAGATTATTTTGTGCCAATCCAACTTCCTGACAGACTGGTTATTTCCTCGCTTGTTTTGCTGTTAGGAAAACTATTTAAATGTTCGCGTAAATGGAGAATTTTATCTAAATCACCATTCTCTGTATAGATACTACCTATGCTAGTATTCCAATCTTTATGCTTTAAAAATAACTCAACTGAGAAACTACGTCCCGATTCGAGTTTTCTGGAAACCCAAGTACTGGAACCATAATCAACAAGAGCTAATGCCCTTTTAGATGGGTCTGCTGGATGCAATAATCCATCAGGCTGGTTACAAGTTTCCTTTTCCATTTGCCATTGTTTTTCTAGCGTACTCCCGTCTGGTGAAGGGAACTGATTTGTGTGAGTAACTACTGTTTTATCAGCATTGGAACGCAAATTTCTAATACCTTGAGAAGACTTAATGACTTCTTTTTCTGGAGAGTAAACAGTCCATATACCATACATAGACTGCCCTTCTATAGTCAGAAATCCAAATAATTTTTCCCAATGTTGCTCTTGGAGATGTGTCATTTTATTAAGTAAATGTTGCAAATTTGATCTCAGCTACTCATTTTCGATCAGAACAGTAACAGCAGCGATCGCAATCAACATTTCGTCATTTTTATCGTTGAGTTCGGGAATCGCCCGCCCTTGAACTACCATCCCCCCAGATTCTACGGTGAGACTTTTGCGCCCAAATGGTAGTACAGCGAGTACCTCTTCTTCCCTAACTTGTTCTGGATATGGAACTGCTACTTGAACCTCTATAATCATTTCATTGGGGTGACTTAAGCCTGCAACCTCCCAAACACCAGGTAAGGCATTATGAGCGATCGCATTACGTACTGCCCTAGATGCTGCTACTGTTGGTTCTTGTCCATGCTGATCTATTCCCATACCCATCTCGATAATCAAGCGTTTACGTACCATTGCTACCTCCAATAAATCCTGCACCTTTTACTTTATCCTTCTATTGCATACCAATAGAGGAATTCTCGGATGAATGAAATACACCATTAAAGAAGTCAAGAATTTAATCTACAGTTATCCTAAATCAATACTTCGGACAAACAAGGGGACAGACATTAAACATAGGCACAATTCATAAATTGTGCCTGTTGAGGATTTCAGGTAACGCAAAGGATTACTGAATTGGTATTCTAAGGAGTTGCCACAACTTGAAAGCGTCGCATCATATCGAAGTCTTCGTGTTCTAAAATGTGACAGTGCCAGAGATAATTCCCTGGTTTGTCGAAGGTGGCAATGATCCGAACAACTTCACCTGGGTAAACAACTACAGTGTCTTTCCAACCTTTCTCTGAAAGTGGTGGAGGCTCAGGATTCCCGATTAGACCAGCATTTTGTAGAAATAGCTTAGTTTTACCAGAGTCTTTGATAATTGGGATTGCACTGCCAGCAAAATTTTGTCGATTTAGAATCAGGAAAGAAACCAAGTGCAAGTGAATTGGGTGTGGCTCCTGTGTCGTGTTGTATAATTCCCAAACTTCAGTTGTGCCAAGTTTTGGTTTCTCAGTAGTTGGTTCGTCATAGCGCAATGAGCCATCAGCCAATGTACCTTGCTCTAGCAGCTTGCGACCATATTCATCCGTATTTTCAAAAAGAACCAGTTGCCGAGTCAGTCCGGTTTGAGCAGGAGGTATAATCTTGTTAGGTATCAACCGTGTTGTCAGTCCATTTCCTTCATTAGTATCGACTGTCGCATTTGGAATATTTGAAAGGGGTTGTTGCACCGCAATCTTGATTATCTGACCTGTAAGCTCCAAATCAGCTTTATCATCGAAGTTTCTGATGATGAATTCTTTTCCCGCATCGCCAGTGAAGTCAACAACTACATCAGCGCGTTCACCGGGAGCAAGAACTAAATTTTCTAGCGCCACTGGTTTTTCTAATAAACCTTGCTCAGTGCCGATTTCGTAGAACTTTTCCTTTGAGTCATTAAAATTCAGGTTGTAGAAGCGCGAATTTGAAGCGTTTGCCAAGCGTAAACGGTACTTTCTGGGTTCGACCGCCAACTTTGGCCAGGCCATGCCATTTACTAGGATGAAATCACCGTAAAAATTTGGCACTACACTTGGATATGGAGCATCTGGATAATTTGAACCAGGTGGGTAATAAAGCTGACCCTTGGCAGTGAAATCTCGATCCTGGATGATCAGTTCTTTCTCGTAGTCACCACTAGGCAGAATATTGCGATTAATTAGATTAATTTCATTGTTATCCCTCAGCAAATAGAAACCTGCAAGACCAGCATATACACTTAAACGATTGTTACTGAGAATGTGGTCGTGATATAAAAGTGTCGCTGCCCGCTCATTGTCATTTGCATAACTATAGTTCTTTTTAATCCAACTGGTTCCAGTTTGGGAAAAATCTTGGGTAAACCAAGCTTCGGAATATCCGTCGCTAGTCCACTCAGTATGACCGCCATGCACATGGGTCACTGTCGGTACAAGCCCTTTGGAAAGAGCATTTTCAACCGATTTTGTAATGATGCTCTTGTCTACTGGAAAAATATGTCCGGTTTTTGGTAGTTTGTTGTCCCACAGCACTTCAATCGGTACGTCTTTTCGTGTCACGAATGTAGAACCTGGGTAAGTAACAGCCTTTTGCCCTCTTAAGCCATATCCCCAAACTGTTGTATTCAAACGTGCATCATCTTTTGTACCATATATGCCATCTGCACCAGGACTGCTATATAGTCCAAGCCATTGGTTGGTTTGTCCCATCTCTACATTGAAGTGACCACCCTTTGTAGCATCTATCCTCCCTAGAGACGGTAGCGAATTGATGAACTTCGGTTGAGTTCTTGGATCTAGCCGCGAATCAGCAGCCATAGTCAAACTCAATTTGGAAAAGATGATTCCAGCCAGTAGTGTTACAAAAAAGACAAAGGTAAGATACAGTTTGAAGTTTCGCCTCCACTTACTTAGCAACAACTTGCTAGTCATAATTAATCTACTCCTTCAAAAATTATTATTGATAGTAAGCTGGTGGAAATCCGATTACAAAATGCTGTTTATGTCTAGTTTTTTACTAGGAATAATTTTGAGTGTACTTAAATGAAATTCCGTGAATTACACCTAAAACATACATAACTTATTTAGAACTCAAAAAAATGATTTATTTTTTGCAATAGTTGACTTTTTCTTAGAGAATGTTTTTTTAATTAAACGAAACCTTTGGATAGGCAGTTTTGGCTTTAGACAAAACCGGGGTGGGGTGATTTCATAGTACAAATTTACTAATTAGCTGCTAAAATGCTTTAAAAGTCAGCTAGCCTTGCTTGAGGTAGTATGAAAAAAATTCCAGACACGGACAAAAAGCCCATTTTGCTGTTCCAACCTACATTTGTAACTACTGCAATAGTGCCACTGCAACCCCAAGAAAAAAAAATCATCAGTGAACGGGAGCGTTTTATAACACAAGTCGAACGCATCAATCAGATGGCGGAAGAGTTAGAAGCAGCGATATTAGAGTTGAAAGCGATCGCTAACAAAATGAATACTCAAAAACGTTGCCCATTCTTGATAAAGGAACTATGCAAAAATATTTGTCAGTATTTCGCAGTTAGCATCCCTTGGGTGAAACAAAAGTCTGACGAATCATTTATTTTGACAACGCGAAAAGTTGATTTATTCCGAGCCGAAAGGGAAGCTACATTGCTAGCACAGCAACTTCGTCAGCAAACCAGAAAAAGATTAGCATCGCAGCGACACAGAAAAAACAAGAATGAAGCTGAAGCAGACACAAAACCCTTCTTGAAAAAGGTATTAGTCAACAAATCTTAAAATTATCAACATTCAACGGCAGATCACCCTTGAGGTTGTAACAGTTATGCTGATTGAAGTGGCAGAAGGAACTTATTTCTCAAAATTGCTAGATATAGCAGTCGAAGCATAGGTTAAGACTATGTTGGTTGCTGAAACCTATGATAATACTGAGTTTCTACTCAGCACGGGCTAAATGCCCCACTGACGCTAACAGCACTCAGCACTTTGCTATACTACACTGCCATTATTTCTTTGCAACCATAGTTGGTGACAAAGAAACAAAGCCGCCCTAATATTTGCACTTCCGTAAAACCAGAGTGTAACATCAGGGACAATCAATCAGCACTCAGAAGAGGTAAAAAGAAGGTGTTAAAGGCACTTTTAGTGATTGCCATTGGTTTTTTACCGTCCCTACTTTCCCTGTGGATGATGCGTAGAACCCGGCGATCGCGCTTGCGGATGAGGCAAGCAGCCATGAATTTTCCACTGGTACAGGGACGGCAAAACCTTAGACCTGTGGAAGGCGATCGCTATTATTTAGAAGGGGTAGGTTATCTGATTGGCGATATCAGCTGCAAATTTAATGCCCGATCTGGCTATATGCGTTGTGCTGTCAATCCTGAAGGCCCATGTAACGGTTGCCGTCACTACGAACCGAGAGAATTAACTAGTAATGAAAAAAGCACTTAAGATTCCTCACTCAATACTTAACCCACCTAATATTGTCTGGTTAACACAGACGTTCTGAGGTAAATAGTTTTCCAGCGACTTCGTAGCACTAAAACCAGGGAATGATAAAATCATTACTAATTATAATAATTTGTATTTACAAGCACTTTGAATATTTCTCTTTGCATGGTGAAATAAGAATGATTTAATAGAATTCGTGCAAAAGTGTAAATCTGCATCATTTTTTTTGCAGATTATGAACTTTGCTATTAACACTTGCCGAATATCTCATAACTAGATGATTATCCAACGATGAACAACGCGATCGCTCGGACAACAGCATTATTATCAACTTGCACTTTGCTACTAACAGGCTGTGATAGTGGCACTATCACAATGCCAAATTCTCCAATTTCTGGTACAGTTACCCCAAATAACACTGCAACCAATACCCCAGCGACAACAGGAACATTATCAAATGCTATTCCCATCGGTATTGGTGTTGCCCAAACTAGTAATGTCGCATTACTCGGTCAAGAGCAAGTAGCTGGAGCTAAACTTGCGCAGAAGTATTTTAATAGTAAAGGTGGTGTAAATGGTACACCAATTAAATTAGTTTTTCAAGATACTAGTGGTGATGAAGCAGGAGCAATTAACGCTTTTCAAACTTTAATTAATAAAGATAAAGTTATTGGAATTGTCGGGCCAACTTTGTCACAGCAAGCTTTTAGTGCCGATCCGATTGGCGAACGGGCAAAAGTACCAATTATTGGCCCATCAAATACTGCTAAAAATATTCCCGAAATTGGTGATTACATTGCTCGTGTTTCTGCACCAGTTTCCATCGTTGCGCCTAATTCGGTGAAAGCTGCACTTAAGCAAAACCCCCTACTTAAAAAAGTCGCTGTTTTCTATGCTCAAAATGATGCATTTAGCAAATCAGAAACGGAAATTTTTCAGCAAACAGTTAAGGATCAAGGGCTGGAATTAGTAACAGTACAAAAATTCCAAACCAGTGACACAGATTTTCAAAGCCAAGCTACCAATGCAATTAATCTTAAACCAGATTTGGTAATTATTTCTGGCTTGGCTGCTGATGGTGGTAATTTAGTTAGGCAATTGCGGGAACTGGGTTATAAAGGTTTAATTGTCGGTGGAAATGGTCTAAATACATCAAATTTATTGCCAGTTTGTAAAGCATTTTGTGATGGTGTATTGATTGCTCAAGCCTACAGTCCAGAACATCCAGGTGAAATTAACACGATGTTTCGTAAAGCCTATATTGAAGAATATAAAAAAGAACCACCTCAATTTAGCGCCCAAGCTTTTACAGCAGTGCAGATTTATGTCGAAGCACTGCAATCTTTAGATAAAAAGAGCAAAATCAATAAACTACAGCTACCAGAGTTACGAACGCAGTTAAACAAACAAATACTTGAAGGAGCATACAATACACCGTTAGGTGAAATTGGTTTTACTCCCACAGGTGAAGTTGTACAAAAAGATTTCTATGTTGCTCAAATAAAAATGGAAAAAGATGGAAGTCAAGGTAAATTCACATTCCTAAAATAGTTGCAAAATGAATATAAATCTCTTTTTGCAGCAATTATTAAATGGGTTATCCATTGGCAGTGTCTATGCAATTTTTGCCTTGGGATATACCTTGGTTTATTCTATTTTGGGCATCATCAATTTAGCTCATGGCGCGATTTTTACCTTGGGTGCATATTTCACTTATGCACTTATGGGTGGGAACTTTGGATTTAATGGCTTGCTGGCTAATGCAGCCTTACCGATAAAATTACCATTTGCTATATCCTTGATTTTAGGAAGCACATTAGCGGGATTGGTAGGGGTAGTGATGGAACGTGTTGCTTTTCAACCTTTGCGCCGTCAAGGCTCTGATCCCTTGCTAACTGTTGTTTCCAGCTTGGGAGTAGCAGTGGTAATTGTTAATTCAATCCAATATTTAATCGGCGCGGAAAGTTACACATACCCTGCAAATACTTACGGTAATTTGCCACCTGCGATTAACTTTGGTAGTCCAGAAAACCCAATTCCGATTCGCACTGTTCAGGTGGTAATTTTTGCTGTATCAGTGGTGATTGTGGCAATTCTTACCTATTTTATCAATCGAACTAAATATGGTAAAGCAATGCAAGCGATCGCAGAAGATCCAATTACAGCTAGTTTGTTAGGAATTAATAGCGATCGCTTTATTATCCTAACATTCTTCATCAGCAGTTTTTTAGCAGGATTAGCAGGAACTTTAGTTGCTTCTAGTGTTAGTATTGCCGGGCCATATTTCGGCATTGCTTTTGGTTTGCGGGGTTTAGCAGTAATTGTTTTAGGTGGTTTAGGTAGTATTCCCGGTGCAGTGGTAGGAGGTTTATTAATTGGATTAGTCGAGGCGTTTGTCCCTGCTGATTATTCTGGATATAAAGACGCAGTAGCTTTTGCAATTTTGTTTATCATGCTATTAGTTAGACCTCAAGGTTTGCTAGGACGGCGGTTTATTCAGAAAGTTTAAAGAGACGTAATACTATGAAAATATACACCAAACAAAAGTTAACTTTCGAGCAATTTTTAGAACAGTGTCCAGAAGAAGGTTTATATGAACTTGTAGATGGAGAAATTGTAGAGGTGCGTGCAACCAGAAATCATGATGATGTCGCTGACTTTATGGCTGACTCTTTAAAAGACGAAATTAAACGTTTAAATCTGAATTACGTAGTAAAAAATATAGCAGTCTTTAAAACTATAACTGCTAATGGAATAGAGCAAGGGCGCAAGCCTGATGTAAGTGTCATAGATAAAGATAAATGGCGCTCAAATCGTTCTGCTTATGCTGCACTTGAAGAACCCATACAATTAGCTGTAGAGGTGACATCAACTAATTGGGAAGATGACTATATTGATAAATTAGATGAATATCAACGTTTAGGTCTTACAGAATATTGGATTGTAGATTATTTGGCAATTGGACTAAGAGAGTATTTAGTAAATCCAAAAGTTCCGGCTGTATTTGTTTTTCTATTAGATGTTGAAGGACAATACCAATGCACACATTTTAGAGATTCAGAACGAATTGTGTCACGAACTTTTCCTGAACTGGTGCTGACAGCAGAGCGAATATTAACAGCTTAGTAATTGATACAAAAGATAGTTTTATTAAGTTAGGTGAAAATATTTTAAAATAAAATGGCTGATTTTTTCGCTACTTACGCTTCTTTAATTGTCTCTATGGTATTGGGGGCACTACTAGGGTTATCGCTTTACTTACCTTTAATGACAGGACAATTGTCTTTAGCTAGTCCTGGATTTTATGCTTTAGGTGGATATATTGCCGCAATTTTATCTACCAAAGTGTTTACATCTAGCAGTAGTTTCTTTCCGATTCCATTGTTGTTATTGGAGATGTTAATTGCTGGTGTGATTTCTGGTTTATTGGGTGTATTAGTGGGAATTCCAGCGTTACGGTTGCGAGGAATTTATTTAGCGATCGCAACTATTGCTTTTGTAGAAGTTCTGCGCGTCATCTCCCTGAATCTCGATATTACAGGCGGTGCTGTCGGAATTTTTGGTATTCCTCAACCTTTCCAAACACAACTTGAATATTTATGGATTGCTCTGCCTTTACTATTAATTAGTATGGTGCTACTTTATCGTTTAGAACGCATCCGCGTCGGCAGGGCTTTCATTGCTATCCGCGAAGATGAATTAGCTGCGGGTGCAATGGGAATTGCTCCCACTTATTACAAAGTTTTAGCATTTACGCTAGGGGCTATACTTGCAGGGGTTGTAGGTGCAATTAGCGCTCACTTCCTCAATACCTGGAATGCTCGTCAAGGTACTTTTGATGCCAGTATTATATATTTAACTTTTGTTTTAATTGGTGGTTCGAGAACTTTTTTAGGCCCGGTAGTCGGAGGTATGGTATTTACAGCTTTACCAGAGATTCTGCGAAGCCTCGCTGATACTGGTGGTTTACCTAATTGGTTAGCACAGTTTTTGCAAGATGGTAGATTAATTATTTTTGGCTTTCTTATAGTAATAGGTACAATCTTTTTTCCCCAAGGGTTAATTACTCCAGATATTTTTAAAAGGAAAAAACGAACCGTCAAGTACGTCAAGGGCGCAAAGGAATAAAAGTTTAAAAGAGTTATTGTGTCAGTTTTATATTCATAATAATATGCACAAATGTCACATAGTATTAGAGAAATTAACAGCAATATTGTCTTAGAAGCAAGAGCATTAACTCGCCGCTTTGGTGGTTTAGTGGCGGTAAATAATGTATCTTTTAGTGTAAAGAAACATGAGATTTTTGGACTGATTGGCCCGAATGGTGCTGGCAAAACAACATTGTTTAATTTAATTACTGCCTTTATTCCCCCTTCTAGCGGCCAATTAATTTATCAAGGTGCAGAAGTTTCTCAACTGCGTCCTCATCAAATTGCGGCTTTAGGTATCGCCCGTACATTCCAAAATATCCGCTTGTTTGGGGAATTATCGGCATTAGAAAATGTGAGAATTGCCCGACATCTACACACTAAAAGTAATATGATTACAGGAGTTTTGGGATTACCACCAGCACCTAATGAAGAATTGAAAACTAAGCAAAAAGCTTTCGATTTATTGGATTTGGTGGGATTAAGTGATCGCGCTGATGAAAAAGCCAAAAACTTTGCTTATGGCGATCAGCGTCGTCTAGAAATTGCCCGTGCTTTAGCATTAGAACCGCAAATATTACTTCTCGATGAACCGGCGGCGGGAATGAACCCCAACGAAAAGCAGCAATTGAGTGAATTTATCCGTAGTCTGCGCGATGGCTTCAATTTGACGATCATCCTTATTGAACACCATGTACCATTAGTTATGGGTTTGTGCGATCGCATTGCTGTATTAGATTTTGGTCAATTAATTGCATTGGGTGAACCCGCAGCTGTCAGAAATAATCCGGCTGTCATTGAAGCTTATTTGGGAAATGAATGATATCTAAGCTATCTGCTTAAATTACAAAACCTGTTGTAGTTCCTCAATATTATTTGCTGCATTAACTTATTCGTCCGCAATGTTGGTAACGGCTAGTGATGGGGTTGTGCGATCGCTAGCTATCAAGAATGAATTACGAAAAAAATTTGGGCAATGCCTACGTCTGGCTACGCCTACGTGTGGCTTGTGTGGTGACTGAAAACTGCCATGAGCGATACCGACCGTAAGCTCTGCTAACGCCATACTAACCTATAATTAATGATAAAATTTATCATTATTATTAATTATGACCATTACCCTAACGTTGGAACAAGAAAGAGACTTATGGGCAGAAGCTAGACAAAATAGCCAGCAAAACTCGTCAGAGCCTTATGAATCTTATTCTCAAATACCCAGGCAACTGGGTAAAGGATATACCCGAAGCATAGAAGTGTATCCCCAAGTGTGGCTGGGGATTGGTAACTACGAATACTACGATGACATACTGGAACCAGGCTGTGAATGCGTTCACCCTTTGGAATTTGCTGTTAGTCTTTCAGGAACAACTATAGATGAATTTGGAGGGCAATTAGGAGAAGGATACACACTCATTTCAGGTGGCGGCATTCAACGAAATATGACTTTTTTGGCTTCTCAAGCGCAGGTGGGTATTGGCGTCAGTATGCCTGTTGAGTTATTGGCAACCTTTTTCCCAACAGGGAACGGAGAAATTCCACCGCAACTACGTTTTTTGGCAAAAGGTAACGAGTGGCAGACATTGCTCTACCCAAAAACTACAACAGCAATACAGACAGTGGCACAACAAATAGTCAACTGTCCCTACCAGGGGATGACGAAGCGTTTGTATTTACAGGCGAAGGTGCTAGAGTTAATGTCGCTGCAACTTGCCCCTTTCTTAGCTGATCAAGGTGGATTGCAACCACAACCGCGATTTAGAGCTGGAACTGTTGAGCGTATATATCAGGCAAGAGAAATTTTACTCTCTTGCCTAGCTAATCCACCATCATTATTAGAATTAGCACAACTTGTAGGAGTAAGCGATCGCACCCTTCAACGTGGTTTTCAGAAACTCTTTGGTACTACCGTATTTGGTTACTTGACAGACAAACGCATGGAGCGAGCAGAACGTTGGCTCAGAGAAGGAAATCGCACAGTGCTAGAAGTGGCAATTATGACTGGTTACTCCAATCCCACACACTTTAGTGTTGCTTTTAAACGTAAGTTTGGTATTTCTCCGAGTCAGTGTTTGTTGGGTGAAAAGTTTGTTTGGCGATGATTAGTTCTGTATTGGGGTAGACGTGAGTCATCCAATTCCTATAATCTACATTTCGAGTTTATTTAGAAATCTTCTCAACAAAGAGAGTTTTGGTTACTGGAGTGTGGGGAATTATTGTGAGGATTCAAGAGTTGTCGTCTAATATTTTGCTGTGGTTGGGGATAAGTTTTCTGCCGTTGTTGATGGCACAATCTGCACGGGCACAAGTGAAACAGAATTCGCCAACAGTAATTACAACAATTAAGCGACTGAGCGAGATTGAACGCCCAGCCACCAATGTTAGCGGGTTGTTTTCTCAATCGTCAACCCCACAAGCAACACCGATTCGTGAAGTTGTGCAAGTGACGGCAGTGAAGGCAAATCCCACCGCTAAAGGTGTGGAGGTAATTTTACAAACTACCAAAGGGCAACAGTTACAAGTTACAAATCGCAGTACCGATAATAATTTTATTGCTGATATTCCTAATGCCCAGTTGCGCCTACCGTCGGGTGAGGCATTTACATTCCGTTCTGAAAAACCACTTGCGGGAATTACTGAAATAACAGTCAATAACTTGGATGCCAATACTATCCGTGTGACAGTTATAGGGGAGGCAAGCTCACCAACAGTCGAGTTATTTGACAGTGATGAAGGTTTGATTTTTGGGTTGACAACTGCTGCATCTACTGCACAGCAGCCACCCCAAACACAACCAACACCTCAAGTAGAGCAGCCAGTAAACCAAACCCAGCCACAGCAACCATCGGCAGAAAGTGATGAGCCAATTGAGTTGGTGGTTACAGGAGAACAAGATGGATACAGTGTACCAGATGCGACCACTGCGACCAAAACCGATACACCCTTGCGCGATATCCCGCAATCAATTCAAGTTGTACCCCAACAGGTACTCCGCGATCAACAAGCCACTCGCTTGAACGATGCTTTAAGAAATGTTCCCGGTGTGGTTTCATCATCTGGACCACCTGGCAATAGCGAATCAAGTGGATTTACCATTCGGGGCTTTAATAGTGGGATTACGCTCAGGAATGGTCTGGCAGATCCTCTGGGCGATCGCTCACTGGAACTGTCCAATATAGAGCGAGTGGAAGTTCTCAAGGGTCCAGCTTCAGCTTTGTTTGGTAATGGTAGTCCTGGTGGCACAGCCAACTTGATTACCAAGCAGCCCCTCTCAACTCCTTACTATGCCCTTGAAGCAACGGTTGGAAGTTACAGCTATTATCGGGGCGCTGTGGATCTGTCTGGGCCTTTAAACGATGACAAAACAGCGCTGTATCGACTGAATGTGTCTTATAAAGATGCAGGCAGTTTTATCGATTTTGCTCATGATAAAAATCTACTGATTGCCCCAGTTTTGAGTTTTGCAATTGGTGAGCGAACAAAACTAAGTTTGGAAGGAGAGTATATCAGTGCAGACACCAATCGATTGTGGCTACCAGCCTTCGGCACTGTACTACCTAACCCAAATGGAAAAATACTACGCAACCTGAACACGAGTGGACCTGACAGGAATGACAATTACGTTCATGAAGACATTGGTAGAATTGGATATAGTTTAGAACACAAATTCAGTGACAACTGGTCATTAAAAAACGCTTTTCGGGCAATATTTTATCATTTTGAAACCAGTGCTTTTCTACGTGATGGTACTCCTTTGGTGGATAACCGAATACTAAATCGAGAATTTAATCAAGGAGAGTTTAATGACGAAGCTTACAATCTGTTAACAGACATCGTTGGCAAATTCTCAACTGGCTCCATTCAGCATCAGTTGTTGTTTGGATTTGACCTGAGTAGATATGATTCTAAATATTTATTTAACAATAGGAGTGCAGCACCCATTGACCTGTTTAACCCAGTGTATGACCGATCTCTAGGTGAAAGTTTGGGTTCTCAGAATGGTTCTTCTCTAACAGAGGCACTTGGTATTTATGTCCAAGATCAGATCGCGCTGAGTCAGAATCTGAAGTTGCTGTTGGGTGTAAGGTTTGATGCCTTTAAACAGACGGATGGAGATTTAATCGCAAACACCGAAAGCAGCCAGTCAGGAGATGCATTTAGCCCTCGTTTCGGTATTGTTTACCAACCCATAGAACCAATTTCACTCTATGCCAGCTATAGTCGCTCGTTTTCCCCAGCGATTGGAATTAGCTTTGATGGCAGCACCTTTGAACCAGAACGTAGCACGCAGTATGAAGTCGGGGTGAAGGCAGATTTGAATCAGAGAATTTCTACAACACTTGCTTTCTATAATCTGACTCGCTCGAATGTCTTGACTGAAGACCCAATTAATCAAGATTATTCGATTCAAACAGGTGAGCAGCGCAGCCGAGGTATCGAATTCAACATTGGGGGTGAAATATTACCCGGTTTGAATGTGATTGCAGGTTATGCTTACACGGATGCCATAATCACCGAAGACAATACTTACACACCAGGTAATCACCTCAACAATGTCCCAAAAAATAGTTTCAATTTGTGGACGAAGTATGAAATTCAATCTGGTAGTCTCAAAGGACTCGGCTTTGGTTTGGGATTATTCTATGTAGGCTCACGCCAGGCAGATTTAGACAATTCCTTTGAACTGCCGAGCTATTTCCGTACTGATGCTGCCATTTTCTATAAACAAGGACAGCTTGGCGCACAGGTTAATTTCAGAAATCTGTTTGATGTGGATTATTTTGATTCTGCTCGTGACCTTTTGCTTGTTTATCCTGGCGAGCCGTTCACTGTGCAGGGCACGATTTCGTGGGAGTTTTGATCTTCTCTAGCTTCTTGAAAAGGCCACCATGTACACACAAGTTTTCTCAGGAGAGTAACAAATTTGATGTTTACTACTTTGAGAAAGTGCCGATGGTATAGACAGTGTGTATCTTGACCGACCGTTTGCAGTTTTGGGAACAGTTTCGGTGTAGTTTTAAGAAGGCTAGAGGGCAATCAGTCTTTGGGTTGAGCGATTAGTATATCCAATTCCCTTGAAGATTTGAATAATTTAGGCAGATAATAACTGTGAAAAATCTAAATGCGATCGCTGTTTGCTCAAATAGACAAAATACTCACAAATTCGTCTAAAGAACTCACAGCGATCGCGCTATCCATTAAAGTTTCTAATTGTTCCACATTCTTGCCCTCAAGCCTTATTTCTGCCTCATGGGAAATTTCACCAAAGCGTTGTTCCAATACTCGGATTAACTGCCGTCGCGCACCCTCTTGAATACCTCTTTGCTCGATCTCGTGATACCAAGGCGATTCTCGCAATACTGCCATATCCCACCTCATGATTTGTTCCACTAAAGGCGTGTCTAAAACAAAGCTAGCAAAAAATGCCAGCAATGATTCTAACTCGTTCAACTGTTCATCTGCTCGTAGCGCCTGTAATGCGCGTTGCACAACTGATACCTCTCCTCCCCCTCGCAGGATTGGCACAAAGGGTAACAACGATGGTAGTGGTTGCTCAAACACTATTTCAGCATCGATTTCCCACAAATTAATCACGCGATAATCTTGGATGGCACGTAATCCCAAAAATTCCTGCTCGTAACTATTGACAATAGTTAAGGTGGATGGAGGCGGTAAAATGTTGATCAGTACTGGGTAAGTTGGCAGTCGATAGCGTTCTTGTGCTAGCGCTGCATAGGCTCTCATCCGTTGAGGCATCTGTGTTGTGTAACGCAGTTGTAGTTCATTTACTACTAAAAAATCTCCGTGAGTGGCACTGTATGCCTTCACCAGCACATCTGTTTCGCGGCTAATCCAGTGAAACTCAGAGCCGAGAATTTCTTTGGCCACGACTTCAGGACACTGTGTCACCCACTGTACCCATGCATCGGGAGCTAAATTAATTAGTCGCTTGCTGCCAATATCTGCTGCTTTTGCCACAGGACGCTTGATATATTTATCAGTAATTAATAGTACATCATAAAGATTGCAATATTTTGGCGTTGGTTTTTAAGTTGAAGCAATGTCTACGATGGGATACGCCTACCACTGTTTTAAGAAATGTATGATTGATGTATCTTAGGTTTTGAATTAACATTTCTGGATGTAAACCGCCAATGAAATCTGATAATCAAACAAACTATACAATTCTAGAAGTTCAAGAACTTGATGTAAATTATGGCGGCATCCAAGCTCTGAAAAAGATTAATTTAATTATTCAAAAAGGTGAAGTAGTTACTCTAATTGGTGCTAATGGTGCTGGTAAAACTACTACACTCCGCGCCATATCTAAAGTAGTTAATCCTAAGAGTGGCGTAATTATCTATAATGGACATAATATTACCCGCCGCCAAACTCACGAGGTTGTACAACTTGGTATCGCCCATTGTCCTGAAGGGCGTAGGGTATTAGCGCGACAAACAGTATTTGATAATTTACTTTTGGGTGCTTATATTCGCTCTAATCAAGCAGAGATAAAAGCAGATATTCAGCGCCAATTTGAGCTATTTCCGCGCTTGTCACAAAGACGCAATCAACTAGCAGGAACTCTCAGTGGTGGTGAACAGCAAATGTTAGCGATCGCTCGCGCTGTTATGAGTAAACCACAACTGTTGCTTTTAGACGAGCCTAGCTTAGGTTTAGCACCTGCGATCGTCCGGGAAATCTTCTCTATTATTGAAAATCTGCGGGCTACAGGTGTGACTATTTTACTAGTTGAACAAAATGCGAATCTAGCGTTGCAAATTGCTGATCGCGGTTATGTTTTAGAAGCGGGTTTTATTACCTTAACAGGCGCAGCATCAGAATTAATGAGTGATGAGCGAGTCAAAAAAGCTTATTTAGGATAATTAATTAAATGAAAACTTTGGATATATAAGTAAATCGTCAAATCACCAACTAAACGCCTAACTTTAGAAGATTTTTTGAAACTACCAGAAACCAAACCTAGCTCCGAATACATCAAAGGTCAAATTATTTAAAAGCCAACGTAGTAAGTTTCAATCGTGTACTTTTTTTATTCTCAACACTGCTTAATTCTTAACCGAGAAGTATTACATTACAGCTAACACAGCTTTTGGTAATAACTTATCTTTAAACCAAACAATTTTGGCGGGGACATCATTTAATTTTACTCCCGCCTTTTCTAAATTAAGTCGCTCAGAAATTGCCAAAATTAAGTCGTCACGTCCAGCACGCCGCACTTGAGAAAACTTCTTTTGTAAATATTCAGGTCGCCAATAACCAACAATTTCTAACAAGAAGGTGCGTCCATCAGGATGCACCAAGCGAAAATCAGGAATCATTACGCTACCAGGAATTGGGATCAAATCAACTTCTCTCTCTAACGCCCAACCACTTTTTAACGCATCCCATTTATCAGCAAAAGATGCTTCTAACATACTATCGTAAGGCTTACCTGGTGGATAGTGGGATACTAAACCACATTCAGAATTGAGAGTAAAACGCCCAGTTTTCCAAGTATTTGTATAAGCGTCACGGGTTTGGAGAATCGAAGAAAGACTCCATTTAGTAACGTGAAGTAAAGCCGGAATAAGTTTAGCGATCGCTAATCCATATCGCGTACTAGGATTAAACAAACTCGTCGGTCCATCAATGGTAATTGTAAATCCGTGGTCAGCATCACCTTCAATATAAGCCATCAATTGAAACAACTTTAAATAGCGAAATAACAGCTTATATTCACCTGGAACATTGCGGTGAGCATTTAATACCAGTTGACTGGCCTTATAGAACACACCCTGTACCTGAGATAAGTTATATCTATTTAATAAATCTGGTGCTGTTGGTGCATCAAACACTATCAAAATCTTATTCTCAGATAAATCAGCATATAATCCATTACAAACCTGTTCTGTTAAAACTTCCCGCTCAAGTTCTTGAGTTAACTCATCAGCAATTTTACTCAAAGTAACTTGTGTTGATTCTCGACTAGAAATAGATTTTGCAGCCAAAGAAAATACCCGTTCTCTTAACATCTGTGGTTCTAGAGGACTAACCACTTCAAAAGTGCAAAAACTGCTTTTGAGAATATAAGCTAATCCCCGCTTCACCCGATAATCTGTAGAATCTCCTTCAAAATCAGTCAGTTGTCGCTCAAGTACACCTTGAGTCTTTCCCACTGCTGATTGAAAATAATTAATTAACTCAATCGCCAACTCCGAAGTTTTCTGATCAATCTTTAGTCTCTTCGGGATAATCTCCTCTCCGTTTTGGCGATGCATCAGTAAATCTGTTGGTAACATCTGAATTTTGGATTTTAGATTTTGAACTTCCGGTTGAATAATTAATTTCTAACTGTTCCGCAGCCTTCAAACTCCTTTCCTTACCACTCCCATACACAACCTGTAAGTTCCCTTTCCTCTCTTTTTCTCCCCCTGCTTTTCTCTCTCCTCTTCGCCGCGCCGAAGTCCCCTCCTCACTCGTATCCTCCGCCACCACCTCATATAAAATCGCCTGCTTATTCTCAATATTCCCCTTTCGTAAAACCCTCCCCAATCGCTGAGTATACTCCCTAGCCGAACCCGTTCCCGATAAAATAATTGCCACAGAAGCCGCAGGCACATCAACCCCTTCATTTAACACATGAGAAGCAACTAAGGTATTATATTTACCTTCCCGAAACTTGGTTAATATCTCATGCCGTTCTTTCACCGGAGTTTGATGAGTAATTGCCGGAATTAATAACTCTTGAGAAATACGGTAAACTGTTGCATTATCCGCAGTAAAAATCAAAATTCTCGCTGGATAATGTTCTGCCAATAAATCAATTAGAATTCGCAATTTTCCATCAGTACCCAAAGCAATATCTTTCGCTTCTCGATGCGCTAACATTGCTCTACGTCCAGATTGCGATCGCGCACTCATTTGCACGAACATTTGCCAACCTTGTAGACTTCCCAAAGAAATCTTTGATTGCTTTAAAAAGTCATTGCGAGTTTGAATGAGTTGATTGTATCTTTCCCGCTCAAGTTGCGATAACTTTACCTTAATTTGAACAATTTCATGTTCTGCTAACGCCTTCCCCGCCAAATCTTCAGCGCGTTTGCGATATACTTCTTGACCAATGAGAATATTTAAGTCAGCGTGCTTACCATCGGTGCGTTCTGGTGTTGCAGAGAGTCCCAGGCGATAAGGTGCGATCGCATATTCAGCAATTACCCGATTAAAATCTGTCGGTAAATGATGACATTCATCAAAAACAATCAAACCATATTGATTTCCTAACGTCTCAGCATGGATTGCGGCACTATCATAAGTTGCAACTAAAATTGCCGTTCTATCCCGCGAACCACCCCCCAGCAATCCCACCTCAGCATCGGGGAAAGCTGCTACTAAATGTGCATACCACTGATGCATCAAATCCAAAGTTGGCACTACAATCAGCGTCGTGCGTGGCGTTGATTGCATCGCCATTTGCGCCAAATAAGTCTTTCCCGCCGCCGTAGGAAGCACAACCACCCCTTGTCTACTTGCCAATTTCCAAGCCGCTAACGCCTCAGTCTGGTGGGGATAGGGTTCCATTTCCAAAGTGGGAACCAAATCTACAGGATAAAATTGCTTTGCCTCATCGATAAAATTCACATCTTCGGCTTGTAGTGCTTCCACTAGCGATCGGTATCTAATTGCTGGGATGCGGAATTTTTCAACTCTATCATCCCACGTAGCATAGTCCATCCAACCTTTACCGCGTGGTGGTGGATGCAAAATTAATGTGCCACGATCAAAATTTAATGTAGGGGTACGAGCCATTTTGGGGATTAGGGACTGGGGATTGGAAAGTTTTTCTTAGTCCTGAGTACTTGGTATCTAGTATCTAGTATCTAGTATCTAGTATCTAGTATCTAGTATCTAGTATCTAGTATCTAGTATCTAGTATCTAGTCCCCATTCCTCAATCTATTGATTACTAATAACGCAAAAAGTGCATGATTAATCCAAATAACTCAGATAAAACCCAGCTAGATGCGCTCATTAATCACGGAATGTCTTATCGGCAAACAAACAATAACTTTGCCGAATCCTACAAAGAACAGCGACAAAGCTTTTTGCTGAATCGACTGCAATTGCAGGCGCAGATTATATTGATAGCTGGCTTGACTTTAATTGCTTTTTTTCTTTGGGTAAATTCACAAGTAGAAGGTAAGATATACGCTTTTAAAATTGGTATTGTAGTAGAGTTATTTACTCTTATTTGTTGGGGCTTATGCAAAACTCCTATCGGTCGCCGCTATCCTGATTTAATTTTTTTGAGTTTATGCTGGTCTGTAACTTGTGCTGTTCAAATTGATATAGCTTTGCTATTCAATAATTTAGAACCTAGAAGTAATATTTGGACTTTGATGTTTCTCACTCAGGCTACAATCATTCCAGTTCAGTGGTGGATACATTTAATATCTCAAATTGGAACAATACTTTGTTATTTAACATTATATATTTTATATAGCCCAATCTTGAAAAATCCATTAGCTTTTTATGTTGAGCAAGGATTATACTTTTTTTGGACTTGCATAATTTGTGTTTTCTCTGTTTATTTATACGAACGCTTACGAAAAAAAGAGTTTTACGCTCGGAAAGCAATGGAATTAGCGCAACAAAAATCAGAAAGGCTACTACTAAATATTTTGCCAGAGATGATTGCTGAACAATTAAAACAACAACCGGCAACTATTGCCGATAACTTTCTGGAAGTAACAGTACTATTTGCTGATATTGTTGGCTTTACAGAGCTTTCATCTCACACCTCCCCCGCAGAATTAGTCGAATTATTAAACACAATATTCTGTCTATTTGACCAATTAGCAGAACGTCATGGAGTAGAGAAAATCAAGACCATTGGCGATGCGTATATGGCTGTTGCTGGATTGCCAAATCAGTCTAATAACCATGCTCCAGCAATAGCTAACATGGCTTTAGATATGCAAAATGCTGTAGCTACTTTTAACGCAGAAAATAATCAATCCTTTAGCATCCGTATTGGCATTAGTACAGGGCCGGTAGTAGCAGGAGTGATTGGGCTGAAAAAGTTTGCCTACGACCTTTGGGGAGATACAGTCAATATAGCTAGTAGAATGGAATCACATGGTATTGCAGGTAGTATCCAGGTTTGTGAAGCAAGTTATCAGCTTTTAAAAGATAAGTATTTATTGGATAAACGAGGTTTAATTCAGGTTAAAGGTAAAGGTGAAATGATGACTTATATACTTAAGGGAATTAATTTCAAAGCTTAATAAAGCTATACTTTTTGACGGAAACTCAAAAATAAAATATATACAGCACTTTTCTTTTACATAAGAGGTTGTTTGAAAAGTGGTTGGCTGTGATTAAAATCACCCTCCTTAATCCCCCAGATGTACTGGGGGAAAACCGAAAAATCCAGTTCCCTCCCCACCAATATATACGGGGAGGGTTAGGGTGGGGTAAAAAATATTTGATACATCAGTCATGACTTTTCAAACAACCTCTAAGGTCCATTACGGGTTTTGAGGCAGGGGCAGGATGATTTTGAGCTACTGAACTTCCATACTCTGCAAGAAGCTGATGCAACAGTAAGGGTTTTATATGATGTTTGGATTTATTCGTCGGCGGTAACGATCGCGATCGCAAAGCCGTCGTATCCTTTGCTGCCCACGGTCTGGATTGCTGTGGCGTTGACGCGCGGCTCAGAAGCAAGTAGTTCGTTGAAGCGACGCACCCCCTGAACGCTAGGATCGTTGCTGGCATCATCAATTACCGCTCCGTTACGCACGACATTATCGGCGATGATTAGGCTACCACGACGGGAAAGTTTGAGTGCCCACGCGAAGTATTCGGGATTGCTTGGCTTGTCGGCGTCGATGAAGATTAGGTCAAATGGGATGTGATTCTCGGTGGCAATCTGTGGTAGTGTCGAAAGTGCTTGTCCAAGCCGGAGGTCAACAATATCGGATAGACCAGCGTGGGCGATATTGGCACGAGCAACTTCGGCGTGCTTTGGATTTGCCTCCAGCGTGATTAGCCGTCCATTGCTGGGTAACGCCCGCGCTAGCCAGATTGTACTGTAGCCGCCTAGTGTGCCAATCTCCAGGATGCTTCGCGCTCCTTGGATTTGCGCTAACAGCAACAGCAGTTTGCCCTGATTCGGCGAAACATTGTGCGCTGGTAATCCGGCGGCGGCGCTAGTCTGGAGCGCCTTATCCAGCGCAGGGTCAGGCGGCACTAGCAAATCGGTAAAGTAACGATCGACCGCAGTCCATTGCTCTTGAGTCATAGATTCTTGCTTTCTACCCCATCGAAAAAATACTCAAGATTAATTGTCCGAGCTTGCTTCGTTAGAGAGGATTGTAATGATTTCATCCAAGGGGCGATCGCATTACAGTCAACGTAGATAATGGATTTACCCACATTGGCGATCGCCTCAGCTACTTGCTTCGCCGCTTGGGTAGCTGCTGCGGGAACTAGAACTGACAGCACTACATCAGATTCAATTACCAATTGTCTGAGGGAACCCACATCTTGGATGTTGGCTGCGGCTGCTAGTTGCCGAGTTCGTTCGCTGCGATCGTTTAGGGCAGCAATAGTTTTTAATCCATGTTGATTGAGAACAGCTGCGATCGCTTGTCCCATATCACCCGGACTTAAAATACCAATAGTTTGGATAGGCATGGAAAGTTTTATATCTACTTTGTGTTTAACAAGTTAATTCAGGTAATTGAGTCGTCAACAAACAGCACGGACTGCACCTTTTAGAAGTCCCGCAGCTACCAGAATGATAAAGGCTTTTGTCCATTGAAAAAATCGTCTAAGGTTGATACGAACCCTGCTTTGATAATCCCTACTCAAACTGCGATCGCTGCTAAGTATCCTAATACTGCACCCAATGGTACACCAAATCCTAAGTTTTACTGAAAACTAGCAAGCAGAAACACTATCAGTTTGTACTTTTTATGCCCCCCTACGGGATTGAAGTTTATACAAAATAAATGGTCTACTGAAAAACTAGATCCTTAAATAATCTGGCTGCAAAGGACATTTCTTAAATATGAACACAGTAGCGTTCGCGGGTATTTCGTCCTTGGGCTGGCCGTACTGGATAATACAGCCGCATTTGGCCATGCACATTCCAGATGGCTTCTTGAACCTACCCGTTATCCTTGTCACCTGGATAATTGCCATTGGTCTAATTGCTCTAGCTATTAGACAGGCACAGGCAGAATACCAAGAACGTGCTGTACCTTTAATGGGAGTTTGTGCAGCATTTATCTTTGCAGCACAAATGATTAATTTTCCGATTCCTGGAGGGACTTCTGGACACCTTTTGGGTGGAACGCTAGCAGGAGCTTTATTAGGGCCGTGGGCTGGTTCGCTAGTCATGGTCGCAGTGTTCATTGTCCAAGGTGTTCTGTTTCAAGATGGTGGACTGACGGTATTAGGGGCCAACATCTTTAATATGGGATTAATCGGTACGTTTGGTGGTTACTATCTCTATCGCACAGTTAGATTTGCTACTGGGCGCGATACCTTGCGAGGAGTGGTAATTGGCGCAGCGATCGCAGCCTGGACAAGCGTAGTGGTAGCCTCAATTATATGTGCCTTGGAACTTGCTATCTCTAGAACAGTTCCTCTGGCGGTGGCTTTGAGTGCGATGGCTTCTTGGCACGTTTTAATTGGCATTGGCGAGGCGGTGATTACCGTAGTAGCACTCAGTTTTATTTGGCGGACTCGACCTGACTTATTTTACGATCCGCCACGTCAGACAAAATCAACTGTCTCTCGTCCCTTCTCTCGGTATTGAAGGTATTTATTGAATCAGGACTGAATGCTTATGAATAGCGACCTCTCGCGATCGCGCAACCGTGCCTTTGTCATTGCTGGCTTAGGTATTGCTCTGCTAATTGCAATTTTCCTTTCACCACTGGCAAGTAAAAACCCAGATGGCCTCAATAGAGTTTCACAAGACTTCAAATTTGACAGCAAGGCACATGAAGATACGCCAGCTCGTAAGTTACCCTTTTACGGCATTTTTAATCAATATGCTCTTAGAGGTGTACCATCCGAGATCGCCACACCGTTGGCTGGTTTAGTCGGAACTTTAGCAACTTTTGGTTTAGCCTGGGGTATTGGCAAACTAGTTGTACGTGGTTCAACTTCACCTCCTAGAGAGCATGATGCCTATTCAGACTCAGATACTCCAGATTAAATATTGATAGGAACTTAACATCATGCTGCTACACGTTGGGGCATTTGTGCTGGATGTCGATAGCAAACAGGTTACTCCCTGGCACAAACTTGCTCCCCGTACTCGGATACTATGTACATTATTGTTCGTGTTTGCCATTGTTCTAACACCAGATGGGCATTGGTGGACTTGGGCTATTTATGGATTAGCTCTCTTTAGCCTGCTATTGCTAAGTCGAGTTACCCTATTAGTATTACTGAAACGCTTGGCAGTTGAGTTCACATTTATTGGTGTCGTTCTCCTGGGTACTTTATTCCGGGGTGGTGGCGAGGTGTTATGGTCTTGGGGGCCACTACAGATTACAACAGTGGGGCTAACTGTTTTGGGTAGTGTGGCGCTTAAAGCTTCGCTATCGCTATTGATACTAAATTTACTAACATTAACAACTTCAGTAACCGCACTACTTCACGCCCTGCTGGAACTGAAAACCCCACCGCTACTAGTAGCGATTTTGGCATCTATGTATCGCTATATAAGCGTATTAATTGGCGAGTTTAACGCTATGCGTCGAGCTGCCGAGTCCCGAAACCTGATGAACGGCAATCGTTCGATACGTTTAATCGTCGGTAACATGATTGGAGCGCTGTTTATCCGCACCTACGACAGAGGAAATTTAGTTTATCAGGCGATGCTTTCACGTGGTTATCAAGGAGTACCACCGATGATGGAAAAAGTTTCTTCAGGGGGACAACGAGACTTTGTAGCTTTGAGTTTGACTGTAACTTTAGCGCTGTTGGGTCAGGCTATTTACTGGCGGAAATAACTTTTGTTGGCGTTTTCTCAATGCACCATAATCCAATATCAATTCAAAATCTTAACTATACTTACCCTGACGGAACTCAAGCTTTGAGGGAAATTAATTTATCTATCAAAGCAACTGAGCGAGTGGCATTAATCGGAGCTAATGGTTCGGGAAAATCCACGTTGCTATTACATCTCAACGGAATTATTATGCCTCAGTCGGGACAGATAACGATTGGAGAATGGGCTATAACTGTTGAAAATTTGCGAAATATTCGGAATTTTGTGGGTTTGGTGTTCCAGAATCCAGATAATCAGTTATTTATGCCAACAGTTTGGGAAGATGTTGCTTTTGGCCCAATGAATCTAGGGATGCAAGATGAAAAATTACAAGAGCGAGTTCTTCATGCAATGGCAGCAGTTGATATCGATCATAAATGGTATGGACAACGCTATACGGGTAATTTATCTGGAGGTGAAAAGAAACGGATTGCGATCGCTGGTGTGTTAGCCATGAATCCACAAATATTAGTATTTGATGAACCCTCGGCTCAATTAGATCCTCGTTCTCGCCGTCAATTCATCGAACTACTGCAAAGTTTACCTCTGACACAACTAATTGCAACCCACGATTTAGATTTAGCTTTAGATTTGTGCGATCGCACAGTTGTTCTCAGTCAAGGTCAGATCGTGTACGATGGCAAAACTGAACAAGTTATGAGCAACTCAGAGTTTTTGCTTGGGCACGCTTTAGAGTCACCACTAAGCTATAGTCGCCCCTACTGTCATCTGGAACACGCACCTGTCAGCCAATCTCAAACAGTGTGAATTCGTTTGAGTCAGTCATATCGTGTCCGATTAAAGACTTATAGCCGTAGTCACATAGGTTAGGACATAAGGATGGGGTGAAAGAAGAGAGTTAGCAATAGTTTTACCTCCTGCCCTCTGCCTCCTGCCTCCTGCCTCCTGCTATATCATTAAGACGCAGTTCTTAGCAGCAGGCAGGGGGTCTATTGTGTCAACTTAACTCTGCGATGGAAAATAAACGTTGTCGATCTATTTGTTGAAGCTTGATTTTTTCAGCATAGAAAGCCTGATAATAATATTGATACCGCTCTGGTTCAGCTTCCGGGTCAGTTTGTTGCCATAGTTCCAAAAAGTGACGATAGCGTTTTTCAAGCATTACTAAATCCATACAAGCGATCGCAGCTTGAACTACTTGCGGAGTCCGAAGTATTTCTTTCTGGTTTTTTTCATCCACATGAAATAAATGAGAAATTAAGTTGATCTCGCTGTCAAATTCTAAGAATCGATCTTGGAGGCGGGAAATTAAATTTGGTAGAGACGCAAAGTTTTTCGTCTCTCCATCACCGGATGAAATTTCTAAAATCTGTTGCCATAAAAACCGGTGGTGGGAAAGGCTAAATTGCAAATCTCGCTCAAGAAGTTCGTCAACAATTATTTGACGCTGTTCGGGACAATGCAAGTAAATTCGCAACAATAACGCCTCTGCGCGTTCTAAAAGGCTGCGTTCTGTGGAGAGTGAGGAGTTGGAAATGGGGAGTGGAGAAACTTTACCACTTCCCCATGCTTTTTTAGCTGACACAGGCTTAGTGTATGTAGCCGCAGCCGGAGCAATTTGAGTTAGCAGATTTTCGACTCGTAGAGGTATGAGTCTGGTATCTCCCAAGCTGAGTATTTCAGCACAAAAAGAAACATAATAATTTCGTGTATCGCTGTTAGCTATATTTTTAAGTAATTTGACTATTTGCTGAGTTACTTGCTGAAAATCAGTAGCCTGTTTTAAGTCTCGGTCTTGAATAATTTGCTGAATCTGCCAGTCTAGCCAAAGTGGCGCATTTTTTAGCAGTTCTCCATAATCTTCGGGAGAACGCTTGTGCAAGTATTCATCAGCATCTTTACCATCAGGTAAATTGAGAATTTTTAGCTGAACTTCGCCTTTATATGCTAATTCGGCAATTTCACCGATCGCTCTTTCGGCGGCATTTGTTCCGGCTTTATCAGCATCAAAGTTGAGTACTAATTGTTTCGATTCGGTGTAGCGTAATATTAACCGCACTTGCTCCAAGCTTAAAGCTGTACCGAGTGAGGCAACGGCGTTATTAATACCAGCAGCATGGAGAGTGATCGCATCAAAATATCCTTCCACCACCACCGCTTGATCGAGTTGAGAAATCCCATCTTTGGCTTGATCGAGGGCAAATAATGTTTTACCTTTACTAAAAAGTTCCGTTTCTGGTGAATTCAGATATTTAGGCTGTTCATCCGTCAAAGTTCTCCCACCAAAGGCAATGACGCGCCCTTGGATATCACGAATGGGAATCATCAAGCGATCGCGAAATACATCATAATAACTGCCTCCTTCTCGGCGTGGCTTAATCAATCCCGCTTTTTCCAGTATCTGCACTGGGTAATGTTTATCATCCACTAAATAACGATAAAGAGTTTCCCAACCTGCGGGGGCGTAACCTAAACCAAATTGCTGTATAGTTTCTTCTTTGAGTTGGCGATCAGATTGTAAATATTGAAGTGCCTTTTGCCCTTGGGATTGTCTCAAGGCGTGTTGATAAAACTGGGCAGACGTTGCCAGAACTTCATATAACTGCTCGCGCAAAGATAGCTGACGCTGTAATTCTTGGCGTTGTTCGGGTAAAAGTGTTTGTACAGGTACTTGGTAACGCCGTGCTAAATCTAGCACCACATCAGCAAAAGAACGCTTCCCCAACTCCATGACAAACTTAATGGCATTTCCCCCAGCTTGACAGCCGAAGCAATAGTACATTTGCTTGGTTTGACTAACGGTGAAACTGGGAGATTTCTCATCATGGAAGGGACACAAACCGACGAAATCCTTTCCTCGTTTGCGTAAAACTACGTATTCCGAGACGACATCTACAATATCAGCCCGTTGTTTAACTTCCTCAATTGTGTCTGGGTGCAAGCGGGGGATTTGCATGGCTTTATCATTAGTCATTAGTCATTGGTCATTGGTCATTGGTCATGAACTTTGGAGAAATACCAAAGGACAAATGACTTTAGACTTCTGATCGCTATTATATTCTTGTTGCTAGACCAAGAATGATGTATACAATTGCTTAAACTTAATTTTATCAGAGGAAATACTGAAAATGGGGCGTATTTTTATATCAGCAGCTCATGGAGGCCAAGAAGCGGGAGGAATAGATCAAGGTGCGATCGCAGGTGGTACAACTGAAGCCAAAGAAATGATTCTGCTGCGGGATTTGATAGTCACCGAACTCAGAGCGCGGAGTTTGGAAATTTTGGCGGTTCCTGATGACTTGAGCGCCGCCCAAACTATCACCTGGATCAATTCTCGTGGCCGTCGGGGCGATGTCGCTCTAGAAATTACAGCTAATGCGGCTAACAGCCCTTCTGTGCGTGGGGCTAGCGTTTTCTACATTGTTAATAATAGCGATCGCAAGAGTAATGCTGAACAGTTACTAATAGGGTTATTGCGCCGCGTACCCCAATTACCGAATCGCGGAGTCAAACCAGATACAGACAGTGGATTGGGTAAATTAGCATTCTGTCGTCAGACAACGCTGCCAGCTTTGGTAATACAAGTGGGGTTTCTTAGCAATCCAGAGGATCGGGCTTTGCTGCAAACTCGTCGCCGCGATTTTGCTTTGGGAATTGTCGATGGATTAGTGACTTGGAGTCGTGTAATTGACCCCACTCCTGGAACTCCAACAGAAGCAAATTATCCGCCAATTAATATTAACATTAATGGACAAAGTTACACTGAGCAAGGTGTTTTAGTTAATGGTAATGCTTACATCCCCATTGATTTAGTAGACCTTTTACGAATTGACCTTTCAAAAGCGGCTAATGTGAATCGAATTACTTATCACAAAGTGGTTTATGTCAAAGCCATCGAACTGCGAGATTTTAATGTTGCAGTCACTTGGGATGCTGCAACGCGCACTGTTAGCTTACGCTCGAATTTAGTAGTTTGCCCTGGTCAATTTTCGCGGGTAATGTCAAACGGTAGTACTTCCGAAGTCCAGTTACAATTATTCCTCAGAAATAATAATGAAAATGCTTTAGCAAAGTTTCCTGATATCCCAAAACTTTATCGCGAAGAAGCAGGTATAGAGGGAGTTAACTATGATATTGCCTTTTGCCAAATGTGTGTAGAAACTGGATTTTTACGGTTTGGTGGTGATATTAAACCTGAGCAAAATAACTTTGCAGGCTTAGGTGCGATCGGTGGTGGTTCGGAGGCTGCGTCTTTCCCAAGTGCAAGAATTGGAGTTAGGGCGCACGTTCAACATTTGAAAGCTTACGCTAGTTTAGAACCTTTGGTACAGGAAGTAGTAGATCCCAGGTTTCGTTTTGTCACACGCGGGATTGCGCCATTAATTGATCAGCTATCAGGGCGATGGTCAGCAGATTTGGATTATAGTACGAAGATTTCAGCAATGCTTAAACGATTATATGAATCAGCAGGACTTCTTTGAGCAAGGAAAGGAATATTACTCAGGTTCTGCACAGTGCGATCGCCTACGATGGGCGGAACGCCATCGTAAACACGATCTGCTTCAGCTGTTTATTGTACTAAGTATTTCTGCTTTGATTCCAGCAGTCTAAAAATATAGTCATTGCATACTACTGTAAATGTATCGAAATAGTGTATTATTTTGACAGATACAATCGCTTCCTTGCAAACTACAAAGTATAAAGAGAAATTTTCATGACATTTACTGCAACATAAATTGAAATTACGCCTAGTAGTTCGCTTTCGTGACTTGGCGGGGAAAAGGGTAAGGGGAAAGGGGGAAGGTGGGGCCCCCTCTGGGGATAAGGGGCAGGGGGAAAGGTTTTAAATCCCTTACCCTTTTCCCTTTCCCCTTTCCCCAGCCCTCACAAGCGCATCTTTGGGTTGGCAGACTACTAGAGGAGCAGTTGTCAATGGTGTTAATGCCAGTATTGCAGCAGAACCAGAAGTAATCTTGTAACTCAAACAGGCGTGGCGCGATGCCTGCGGCGGTAGACTAAGCAATTATCCTATAATAATTAGTTAGTCTAAATATTTGTTAATCTAAATATTTCGTAAAACATAATAAAACTCTCTTGATGAAAATTTGGAACAGACAACTAGGCGATCGCGTGAGTAATATCATTTACCAATATTTACCCGCCTTTCGCTGGCGTAACTTTCGGCTGTTTTTTGGGGGACAGTTACTATCAATGTCTGGGACATTTATGACCCAGCAGTTAACTATTCCTTGGCTGGTATACGATTTGACTCAATCAGCTTGGTTGTTAGGAATTGCAGGGTTTGTGCAATTTTTACCGACGTTATTACTGATTCCGTTTTCGGGCGTATTGTCCGATCGCTGGAGTCGTCGTGACTTGTTAATGGTGGTGCAGATATTGGGAATCAGCGTTTCCCTCGCTTTAACGATTCTTACCTTTACAAATTGGATTACGTTTCCCATTTTATTGGTACTCAGTGTTCTCAATGGTTTGCTGAAGGGATTAGATATGCCCGTGCGTCATACAATCGTCACCGAAACCGTAGACGATCGCGCCGATTGGAGTAATGCGATCGCTTTGAATTCAGTGATGTTAAGTTCCTCGCTGGTATTGGGGCCCGCGATGGGCGGGATTTTGATTGCGACGCTAGGGGTGAAATATTGTTTTCTCTACGATACTCTCAGCTATATCCCTGCCATCTTTACCCTGCTAGCGATGCGGCTGAAAGTCAGACCGATGCAAACCCTTACGAGCCTTAGCGATACTTTGCAGAAATTGCGGGAGGGCTTTGAATATGTCTCCAAGTTGCAGCCGATTAAAGCAATTTTATTAATACTGGCGTTACAAGGTTTAGTCGGGATGTCTCATGTCGCGCTCATGCCCGTCTTCGCAGCTAAGATTTTAAATGGGGATGCAACTACAATGGCTCACCTCAGCACCTCAGCGCCCATTGGCTCGTTGTTTGCTTGTTTATATCTGAGTGTTAGGCGAGGGATTGCAGGCTTAGAGCGTGTGATTATAGTCGCTCAAGTATTGATCGGGATGAGTCTGATCTCCTTCTCACTATCGCGTCAAGTTGGATTATCCATAATCATACTGGTGTTTACAGGGTGCTTTTCCATCCTTCTGATTACCAGTAGTAATATGATTATCCAAACCCTAGTTGCCGAGGATAAGCGCGGACGGGTGATGAGTTTTTATGCCCTAGCAATGGTGGGTATGCTCCCCTTTGGGAATCTGTTAGCTGGAACTTTGGCACATAATTTTGGTGCGACTAATGCCTTGATTGTCTGTGGGAGTCTGAGTATTTTAGGTGCACTATGGTTCTCTGCACAACTACCAGCAGTGAGTCGTTGGATTAATCGCTAAACAAGTCGATAAAGCTCAAAAAACAGTTAAACACTCTTCTGTTCACGCTTGACAAGGGGGACAAGAAAGCAATTTTCTACCCCCTCTCCCCTGTCTTTTTTAACTGAACCGTATTTATCTGACTCCAACTGTTTGTCTTTCTCGTCGTGCAACTTCTGCACGTACTAAAGGAATGACATCACGCCCATAAGCGATCGCATCCTCTAAAGGATCAAAGCCCCGGATCAACAAGGTAGTTACACCTGCATCGTAATAATCAACCAAAGCCTCTGCTACTTGTTCTGGTGTACCCACTAGAGCAGTAGTGTTACCTGCCGCACCAGTAGCTGCTGCGATCGGTGTCCATAGACGCTTATCATAAATCTCATTTTTGGCTGCAAAATCCAGCAGACGTTGCGATCCTACCGCCTGGGGTCTAGCTGGGGCAGCTAATTTTGCGCCTCCTCGCAACTCTTGAATTCGCGCTAAAATGCTATGTGCTTTCTCCCAAGCTTCTTGTTCTGTAGCACCAATAATTGGTCGCAGAGAGACGCTGAAGCGAATGGAACGACCGAGTGGTAAGGCAGCACGCACCTCTGCAATTCGTTCTTTAACTGCGGCAATTGGCTCACCCCACAAGGCGTAGACATTACTGTGTTTAGCTCCTACCTGTACGGCTGGTCCAGATGCACCACCAAAGTAAAGCGGGATGTGGGGCTTTTGCAACGGCTTGATCGCAGAGAAAGCACCCTTGATGCGGTAAAATTCACCTTCGTAATCAAAGGGAATGTCGTTTGTCCAGACACGACGAACAATTTCTAAATATTCATCGGTGCGACGGTAACGGCTGTCATGATCCAGCCAGTCGCCATCTTTTTGCTGGTCAGCATCACTACCACCAGTAATAATATGTATTGCAATCCGACCGTTGGTAAAATGGTCAAGAGTAGCTGCTTTGCGAGCTGCCAAAGTTGGTGCGACAAAACCCGGACGATGAGCAATTAAAAAGCCCAATCGCTCGGTTGCGGAAGCCGCGAAACTAGCAATCATCAAACCATCAGGGCTACTAGAACTATAGCCAATCAATACTTTGTCAAAGCCTCCTTCTTCATGGGCTTTGGCAAATTCACGAACATAAGCTGTATCAATGATGTCATCGCCTAGACTGCCTGATGCACTATTTAATTCCGAAGTCGGTTTTGTCCGAATCAATCCAATAAATTCAATTGGCATAATTAATTGTCCTGAAAATATAGGGGAGCAAGGAAGACAAGGAGGAATTTAGGTAGACCTATGCTGCCTCACTGCTGCTGAAAGCCTCAAGGTTTATCGATAAACACTGCTTCACCATTAAATTAGCGATAACAATAAAGGATTATGGCTCGGTGGGCGATGCCTACGGCGGTAAACTACGCAGTTTTTATCGCTGCAAATACGTATTGTTCAATCATGTCCAGTGGACAATGCTACAAATAACTTTTGGCTGATAGCCATCACTACCTTACTATCTACGGTTTTTCAACTACCTAGTGAAAACAAATTTCTTAACTAGAGTAATGATGCCGTCAATTAAAATACGGTAAATCAATCGACTTAAAGGTGTTTAAATTATAATGAAGCTACCACAATTCATTTAAATAAGCAAGCTCAATATGGATTTCTGCTAAAAAAATATACTGGGGGAAAGTTTTATCTCTTTCTTTTTATGACTCCAAGAGCTGCTTAAGAACATATTGGGCACGGTTATAAATAATACCCGGTTGTGAGCTTTCTCGTGGACCAGCAACATTCAAAATGCGAATATTGTGCTTCTGAATCCAACTCCAGAAACGAGCAGCGTCATTTCCACTAAACGACAGCGCGTTAATGATGAGGACGGGGCGATCGTACTTATGCGCCAAGTCAGCTGTAAGCTTTGTTCCTCCTTCAAGCGATCCATACACTAGGAGGAGCGTCCCATCTGAATCTCGAACGTTCCACTCGGTACGTAATGCGTAGTCTGTACTCGTTGTCTCTTGAAGCGGGTATACAGGTGGTATCTTTCCATCCTCTGCAAGCCGCCCCTTTGGACACCATCCACGAACTGGTAACAAAAGTGACAAAGCTGTATCGAGCGCAGCTCTGTCAACTCCTGTCTGACCTCCGGTTACAACCCAAAGGCGTTGATGAGACGATATTGACTCTTTTTTCTCGGTGATCGGAAGTGCGTAGTTTACCGCCGTAGGCATCGCTTTACCCTGCATAAGTCCTCCAACGATAAGCAATGCAAGTACAACGCCTTTGCTCATTGTCCCTCAGTTGAAAGTTGAGCGATGTCTACGACGGGCTACGCCTACGCATTTCTTGTCTTGCTTCTCTTTTCAAACTAAGGAGCAGTTAAACCTGAATGCTTACCTTTGTTACATATCTTGCTTATATTCTTCTAACAATTGCGGAATGTGATCGTACCCATCCACACCGATAACCGCAATAATTTTCGGGCGATGTTGCTGTAAGAATTTTTGGAAAGCTTCTACCCCGATTTGCCCCTGCAAAATTGTTAGTAACCCTGCTGCTTGACGCCACTCATTAGAAGCAATTTGCTCTAAAAGATACATTCCCAAGCAGCCAGTGTAAACAGTTTTTTCGGAATTTTGCAGATGATAATAAGCTTCTGCTAAATAAGCTAAGTTCCGCCCTTGGAGATACAAATCACCGGAAACTTGCGCTGTTTTAAAACCATCTTCAAGGTATTTAATTGCAGTTTGGTGTTCTCCGATTACTAGATAAGCAATTCCTAAGCTGCTAACACATAACGCTTTACTTTGAATATCGCCTAATTTTTCTGATAATTTTAAACCTTGTTCCAAATAATTAATTGCGGCTTCATAAGTTTCTGGTTCTAAATTTTCTAATTCCTGAGCTTGCATAACTTCGCTGTAACCTAAATTTACCAGCGCGTTTGCTTCTCCTGTGCTATCGCCTGCTTGCCGACTTAGTATTAATGCTCGTTGACTGTAGTTAATTGCCTCAGCATAATTTTGCTGTTGCACGTAGGTGCGGCTGAGGTGGTTGAGATTGGCAATTTCACAAGGGCGATCGCTTGCATTCCTGGCTATCTCTAGCGCCTGCTGATGAAAATCAATTGAGCGCTGGTATTGTCCCAAAGCACGCTGAGAATAACCTAAAAGGGTCAAAATTCGCGCTTTTTCTTGAGTTCCCTCGCCTTGTCGTAGCGGTTCATCCAAATAATCTAGGGCATCTCGTAAATAAGTGCCAGTAAAAGAGGCAAAAATCCCACCGTAAAACGGAAAATACGGACGCTGGGCAAAGGTTCGCAAAATCTGGAGCATAATTTGAGAACAGGCATCGCTGTATACTGTGCCAATGCTCCTAAAACCACTTGCTAACTGACTCCAAATCACTGCAAAGGTCAAAAAAGTGGAAATGGACAACTTTGGCCCTGCTTTCACATCGTAAGCTTGTTGGTCAAACCAGTTAATTAGTCCCCGTTGCAAGTACTGTAAAATCAATGCCATTTCCACCCAATCTCTCAGGGTAATCCCCCGTTGTCGCTCGGCAAACTCTATTGCAGATTCTTCCATAGCTAGGGTGCGAAGCAGTGCTTGGGGTAACTCACTATTAAGTTGTTTCGCCCAACTTGCCCAAGGGCCGCGTTCTCCCGGTACGCCGCCAAACCCCAGAGATTCTTTTTGCTCGTACATCCAACTGAGCAAGTTGTCTTGCAATCGCTGCCAAGAAGCTAAACCACGGGTAATCCCTTCAGAAAATTGTTGTAAATCAGCATCTGCCTGAGCAAATTGCTGCAATGCTTTTGATAATTGCTGTAGCTGTTGTAAATTTAGCGGATATTTCTGATTGGGGTCAGTAACCCGGATAAATACCCCTAGACGCTCGGCAGCAGGGGCTGTGGTGATTTCTGTAACTGCGGAGGCGATCGCTTCTGTGGCTTTGTTTTGCTCTTGCCACCGTTGCCATTGACTTTGAATCGTCTTAATGGCTCTCAAACTACGAGTCGCTTTAGCTTTCTTGAGTTCGTCTTTTTCGCTATCTACTTGGCTTTGGAAGGTAGTCAGGCGATCGCTCAAAGCTAGCTCAAAGACTTCCCCTGTACCGGAAGTAATTCCTTTAAGGAGCATTTGATACACCTGTTCTACAGAGCTAATTTTGCCCTTGAGGGTGGTTTCGACAATTTCATCGATTAAGGCAAGATAGCGATCGCTTAATGGCAGAGAGTCTGGCACTTTGGCTACTAGGAGAATGTCACATCAATTCTAATTCTAGTCTTGGCAGCAGATATAGGAGAAACAATTGGCCACTTTTGGGCAGTCATGGTTATAACAAATGCAAAATTTAGAACAAATTTATTTAGCGATTTGTTATCATTCCTTGAGCGATTCGCTGTTTAACTACACGATAAAAAAATAATGGAATGCCTACAATATAACGGTCTGCTAGACGAGTAGGTTCAGTAATTAAACGTGTTAACCACTCCAGACCATTATCAGTCATCCAACGCGGCCCGCGATATATAGAGTCAGTATAAAAATCTAGACAAGCACCCAAAGGTAAAAATACAGTAGTTTCAATTTTCTTGAAGTTATCTAAAATCCAGCGTTCCTGTAACGGCATACCAAAACCAATATATAAAATATCTGGTTGGAATTTATTAATTTTTTCTATTACCAAATCATTCTCTTTTCCTGATTTGTCAAAATAACCATGATGTCCCTGTACGTGTAAATTAGGCGCAATTGATTCTAACTTAGTAATTGCTTTATCCACTACGCCAGGTTTTCCGGCTAACAAAAATAAAGAAATATTTTCTTTTTCACAATTTAATGCTAAATCTTCTATGTAATCTGGTGCTGTCATTCGATGTGCAGATTGCATTGAATAACCATTGAATATAGCTCCTACCATTACACCAAATCCGTCACAAAATACTAAATCAGCCTTATTCAAAAAATCTCGATACCAAGACTTTTCATAAGCAAAATTCATCGCTCTGATATTTACATGTCCTACAACTGTCTTTTTTTTATTTTTTGCTGCTTCTATTAAATAATCAACTAATTCGTGTACATTAACTTTATGGAATCTTGTATCAAACAACTTCACTTCAGGAAAATTTTTCATCTCTGTACCTTTCTTATTTATTAGCTAGTATACCAAGTTTAGAATAGTGCGAACTACAAAAGAATAATACCTTTATCGTTTCTTGACTTTTACTAATATAAAATATATATCTTTTCAACTCCTGCTATCCTTATACAGAATAAATTACGTCGTTTGTAAGTTTGGTATTTAATACATAGTGTAAGTCACTTCAAACTATTTTCATCAAACTAGTTCTTGATTGATAACTGCTGTATAAATGCATCTTAAAGATGTAAGATAACTGTTTATGTCCAAGTTTTTAACTCTGACTCGTGCATTACTTCCCAAAAATATTCTCAAATTTTCGTCTGCAATTAAGGATTGCATTGCCTCTGACAATTGTTGAATATTTCCTGGATTTACTAATAATCCATTCTGGTTTGGAGTAACTATTTCGGGTATTCCTCCCACAGCAGTAGTGATAACTGCCAAACCCCAACTCATTGCTTCTAATAATGCCATAGGCAGACCTTCGTTGTATGAAGGTAATACAAAAACATCAGCTTTAGTTAAAAGATCGTCACGTTTTTCTTTATCTACCCAATCAAGAATAGTGATGTAGTTAATCAGATTTAGAGTTGATATCAAACTACGAGCTTGTTCTACATCTCCATCTCCCGCCATAACTAACTTAGCTTGGCTTTGTTGAGCAACAGGCATAGAAGCAAATGCTTTAATTAAATCGAAAGCACCTTTGCGCTCACCAATGCGCCCTAAAAATAAGAAAAATATCTGTTTAGAATCTATTCGCTGTGGAATTTGTGCGGGAATTTTTACTGGGTTAGGGAGAACAATAACCTGCTCTGACTTCAAACCAAGATTCTCAATGTAGAAGTTTTTCCAGCTATCTGATAAAACAATGAAACGGCTACATTTACAAAACGACCAACTTAGCCACTGTTTAAGCCATTGAGGTAGTTTAGAGTAAAACAAATGAAAATCAGCACTATGAGTATGAATAATTACTGGTTTCTGAAATAGCCAACCAATTAGAGTAGTGATTGAATGACGAAAAGCGCTACCTCTATCTGAAACATGAATGTGAATTAGGTCAGTCTTTTGGTTTAATAAGTTCCAAAACAACTCACCTATCGCCTGCAAAAATACTAACACTTTATGGATAGCAGAACCATTCGGTAAAGTAGCAATATGTTTAATTTGAATATCAGAGGTAGTTTCTTCAAGAATGAGCTTTTCTACAGAAACTATTCCACCTTGGCGCTCCAAGCTTTCGCCCAACATAGTAATTTTTACGGGACTCATAATTGCTATTAATTTATTTTATAAATTGAGTATAGAGCTATTTATATAAACTATTATAAGAACAAATTTCTGATAATAGTTTATAGCCAAAAGCTTACTCCAAAGGTATTTTTATAGTTAATGCTACTAACTTTCAAAATACCTAATCGCAGTTCCATAAATTTACTCAATGAATGTTTTAGTAATTTTACAGTATTAGGGAACTCCAAAAAATAAATTATCCAATTTGTCTACTCAACTAGACTTCTTTCTTCCTTGTCTTTCTTGTTTCTATGAGATTGAATTTTTTTTACTTGGAAGTTTCTTATTTAAGAGCGGCCAAAGTCCGGCGTCCAATTATTCCGTCTGCTTTTAATTTTTTAGACTTCTGAAATTTCATTACTGCTGCACTAGTCTTATTGTCAAAGATACCATTCACACTTGCTGTATAAAATCCTTGTTGCTTTAAAGAATTCTGAACAGTTTTCACTGTCTCTCCCTTGCTGCCTACTGTTAATACATTACCAGTAGTACGCTTTGCCGTACTATTAGATTTATGTATAGCATTAGGCTTTTTTATCGAATTGCCTTGCTAAGTACTTTGGGCAATGTCGGTAGTAGTAGCCGTTGTATTTTGGCTTTTATTATTAGTTAAAGAGTAAGCAGGTATAGCAGCCGCTAGAGTCAAAACAGGGAGCAAAGCAAGTATTTTCCAATTCATCTTTTTGTTCCTTCCAACTGTATGAGATTTTGCAATTTCTATTTGAAGAGTCATCTTCATAAAGGACTGTGCCTTAAGTGATTCTCCTCTGTAGATTCTGGTATGTGGATTTAGTTTGAAACTATTTTCCAAGCCAGAGCTATAGCATCACACGTTGTATTGACAAAGCTATTGCAAAATTGTGACAAAGGCATGACTAAATGTATTAAAATTTATGTCGCCTGAAATTGCGCTCTGATTTCTTAAAAATGTACGTCGAACCATTAGCAGATTCAGGTCAAAACCCCAAACGGTTTAAAATTCTCTATGCACCAACATATCTACATTTTAGAAATAAATTTTAAAATAGGGGATTTTGTCGAGTCTAGCAGTATTCTTTTTAATAAGAAAATATTATAGATTTAACCCTCTTTTTATATGAGGTATGGCGGTTTCAAAGCCCCTCACAAGTGTGGGAGGTTTATACGGGAAGTCTATAGTAGGCTTTTTGCCGCTTTTCAACCATCTACTTAAACAATCCAAACTTTTAGAACTCTGTAAAATATATCATCTATCACGTCCAAATCAATCATAATATCTGATAAACTGCTGATAAAACTTAAACGATTTCTATATTGAAAACCGTAGTTTTTCAAATGATGGTAAAGTTAAAAATTCCAGCTAAAATTCAATAATTTCTTATTATACAAAACTCTAGGTTTCAAAATAGATAGGGCTTAACTCAGAAAATAGCCATTATTATAAAATGGGTACACAAGGATACAAGAAAAACTTCTTCCCTTAATTCCCGTGACTCCTGTATTTGCAAAGCTTTGACTATAGCAGAAGTTACAGGTCTGGTAAGCTAAACCACATCTAGTTTACATAATCTGAAATTGTACATTTCTTGTGGGGTGGGTGTCTCGCCCGCCCAATATATGCAAGGTTATTTGTGGAACAGCTTAACTTCTTTATGATTTTCCTGCTTTTTCCAGCTAGAACGGCACAATTTTTTGTTTAAGCTAAATCATAATATTTACAGTTCGGAAAAACCAATGAATTTATTTGAGCTTTTAGTAGGGGAAGATAATCATCCAGCCCTAGTTACACCTGAGGGGCGATCGCTAACTTATAAGCAATTGCGCGAGAATGTTATTGGACTGGTATCTCAACTCAACAGCTTTGGATTGAAACGGGGAGAACGCATTGCCATTGCCATGACTAACGGTTCACCAATGGTGATTACCTTTTTGGCTGCTGCCTTATGTGGCACTGCTGCACCCTTAAATCCTAAATACAAACAAGAAGAATTTGCCTTTTACTACCAAGATACCCAAGCAAAAGCATTGATTATGTTATCTGAGGGGCCAGAAGCAGCCATTGCTGGTGTCACACCTGATATGATGCTGATTAATGCCAAGGTAAATACTGACGGTACATTAAGCTTTGAATTAGTCAAAACAGGCTTAGAACCAGCAGAATCCGCGAATCCCGTAGCCCCCAACGCTGATGATCTAGCGATGATTCTCCATACTAGCGGCACTACTAGTCGTCCTAAGCGCGTGCCGATTCGTCATCGCAACTTAATCGCTTCAGCCGCCAACCTGATTAATGCTTACTCGCTTTCAGCAGCTGATACTACACTGTGCCTAATGCCCCTATTTCATGTTCACGGATTAGTGGGCTGTTTGCTGGCAACTCTAGCTTCGGGTGGTACATTAGTTTGTCCTAATGGTTTTAATGCTTTGGAGTTTTGGAAACTGGTAGATACCTACAAACCCACCTGGTATTCCGCAGCACCAACTATGCACCAGACAATTTTAGCGCGCGCTAGCCGCAACCCAGAAATTGTTAAAGCTAACCGCTTTCGTTTCATTCGCTCTAGTAGCGCTTCTTTGCCGCCGATTATCATTGAACAGTTAGAGGCAACTCTTAATGCTCCTGTGGTGGAATCTTACAGCATGACTGAAGCATCTCACTTAATGACTACCAATCCCCTACCACCAAAAGTCAGAAAACCAGGTACTGTCGGTTATGGCTTTGGTGTAGAAGTGGGCATTATGGACTCTGAAGGCAACCTGTTATCTAAGGGAAGCTTAGGCGAAGTGGTGGTAAAAGCACCCAATGTTATAGATGGCTACGAAAACAACCTAGAAGCTAACGCCACTGCTTTTGTGAACGGTTGGTTCCGCACAGGGGATCAAGGTACTGTGGATACAGATGGCTACCTGCGTTTGACTGGACGGATTAAAGAATTGATTAACCGGGGTGGGGAAAAAATTTCTCCTTTAGAAGTAGATGATGTTTTGCTGCGCCATCCCGCCGTTGCTGAAGCCTTAGCCTTTGCTGTCCCCCACAAATCTTTAGGAGAAGATATCCACGCGGCTGTGGTTCTGAAAGCTGAAGCTGGCGAAAAAGAACTTTTAGCTCACTGTGCAACTATGCTGGCAGACTTCAAAGTTCCCAAGCAAATTCACATTTTAGATCGACTACCTCGTGGTGCTACCGGCAAACTGCAACGATTGACGATGGCGAAATTGCTGAATATAGCAGTCTGAAATCATTTGTGAAATATTTTTGGAGTTGACTGTCATTAGTCATTTGTCCTTTGTTATAGTAGTGGACAAAGCTGTTAAGACAAGTCGGCGGTAGACAGCCTCAACAAGCCTACATTGTGAATTGATTTTCATCCTAAGTTTTTTTTCACAAACCCCATTACAAATAATATCATGTCCGGTTAATTAGTTATAATTCCCGTTATCTATGCAGAAACTGGAAAACCCTCTTTCCCCCAGCTAAGCTGCTACGCAGCTAAATTTAATAAACAGCATTACCTTTGTTTTTAATCTTACGCTCCCATTTAATAACAAGACCTCCTTCATTTAGC
>NZ_JBALDC010000038.1:0-78304 GCF_036917575.1 Nostoc sp.
TTAATTTCAGCAATGCCCTCTGGATACGCGACTTTAACATAGTACGTAAATACTATAAAATTGCGATCGCGCTGTGCCAGTTGCGTAAGTCCTGAGTAGTGATGAGTGACATTGACAATTCCATCGCATCCTTTACTTAAGGCAGGTAGGCGCTGATTGGGCACAAGAGGCAGAGGGGAAAGACTTACTACTCTTTTTCTCCCCTGCTCTCTTATCCCCAATCCCGACTCACTCAGATAACCGCCAAATCTTAATAGTGTTATCTTCACTACCGCTAACAAGGGTTTTGCCATCAGGAGTGAAGGTAACAGATGTGACGGTGTTGGTGTGCCCGGCTAATGTGAGAATTTCTTCTCCTGTAGCTGTATTCCACAGTTTGATAGTGCGATCGCGGCTACCACTAGCAACAATTTTACTATCGGCACTGAAGGCTACGGATGTGACAGTGTTGCTATGTCCCGCTAATGTACGAAGTTCTCTTCCTGTAGCTAAATTCCAAAGTTTGATGGTGCGATCGCGACCAGCACTAGCTAAAATTCTACCATTTGGGCTAATAGCCACAGTTGTCACTGTTTGAGAATTTCCTTCTAGTGTGCGGATTGGGTATCCCTTTGTTAGATTCCAGATTTTGATCGTCTTGTCAAAACTGCCACTGGCCAGAATCACACCATCGGGACTAATAGCCACTGACCGCACCCAGAATGTATGCCCTGCTAGTGTCCGAATTTGCTCTCCTGTTGCCAAATCCCAGATTTTAATGGTGTTGTCATCACTACCAGTAACTAGAGTCTCGCTATCAGCACTGATGGCTAGGGCATGAACTGAGTCAGAATGCCCCATAAGAGTACGAATTTGTTTTCGCGTTGCCAGATTCCAGATTTTAATGGTGTTGTCATCACTGGCACTAACCAGAAGTTTGCCATCTGGACTAATTACTACAACATTCACCTGCTGAAAATGCCCGTTGAGTGAAGAGATTAGTTTTCCGGTTGCGAGATTCCAAAGTTTGATTGTGCGATCGCTGCCACTGCTGGCTACAGTTTTGCCATCGGGGCTGATGGCGACAGATAAAACTGAGTTTTCGTGTCCTTGGAGGGTGTTAGCTAAGGAAACCTTACTCAAGTTAATCTGACTCCAAATCGCGTCATTTTTACCAGGACTATTGTGTTGAATCAATCTAGAGACCAAACTGGTTTGAATCCGGCGAAAATTTTTATACCAAGATTCGCTGAATCCAAACAACAGAATGAAAGCACTGATTAAGATTAAAATTCTTAGTAAGGGATAACTTTTTGATAAAGATGGTGCTTTCGTTGGTGGTAATTTCCCAGATGACTTACCCGCAGGTGGCAGGGCCAGGAGTTGTTTTGGAGTCAAGTCTCTAAGGACTTCTTCGGCTGACTGGTAACGTTCATGGATATCTTTTTTCAAAAGCTTGTCGATGACAAAATCCAACTCAGGATTTAAGGGACTTTGCAAATACTCCCGCCAATTACTTACCCAGGCGTATCCAGATTCCATCCACAACTGAAACGGCGAATTTCCCGTTAGCAGATGAAAGCAGGTAGCTCCTACACCGAACAAGTCGCTGGCCGGGAAAGCTTTCCCATCTCTAATTTGTTCTAGGGGAGAATAACCATGCGAACCAATAGATGTGCCAGATTTCTGTTGAACTTTGGCGGTAAATTGTTTTGAAGAGCCAAAATCAATCAGACTTAATCGCCCATCATTTTTATTGCGAATAATATTTTCTGGCTTGATGTCTCGGTGAATAATTTTGCGATCGTGGATAAATTTTAGGATGGGTAGTAAATCTAGCAAAATAGATTGAATGTCTCTAGCGTTATAAACCTTGCGCTGTTGCAACTCCTTTAATAAATTTTCCCCATTGATAAACTGCTGCACCAAATATAGGCAGCCGTCTTGCTCAAAGTAAGCTATCAAAGTTGGAATTTGGGGATGTTCTCCAAGGTCTTGTAGTCGCTGCGCTTCCTCTGCAAACAACTCCATCGCCTTTTTTTGCGACCAAGTTCCTTGGAATTTTGGAGCTAACTGCTTGATAACACAGCGTTCATTGAGTTTATCTACATCTTCTGACAAATAGGTTCTGCCAAATCCCCCCTCATCTGAAAGGACTCGGATGACACGGAAGCGATTTCTTAAAAGTGACACCAGCGGGGTGTTGCAACTTTGGCAAAACTTCTTTCCATTAGGATTCAGGGGATTTGAGCAATCGGGATTTAAGCAGCAGATCATGATCTGACAGGCGCGACTGCATGACAACTTAGGCTAAGTTTGCCCCGAACTTTCCCTTAAGATAATTGACTCTCGCTTACTTGTGGTAGATAAACCCTTTTCTGGGGATTGGGGAATTACTTATATAATTAGCTTTTGTAAATAGTAGTCAGTCTTCCTCATCTGTGGAAAACTACGAGAGCCATGAGATTAATTATTCTATCGATTATATAATAATCTGAATAAAAATATTTTTTTGAACTTTTAAACCTAGTAATTTTGCTTGTATCTTCGCAAGCGATAACTGACTAAGTATTGAAGATAAATCCTGATTAATTAATGATTACTGACTATCAAATCTAGTTAAAATGCTTACTAAATTTGATTTGGGTATTTGGAATCGTCCATAATTAATTATTCCTTTGATACTTTAGCTAAAAAAAGCTGCAATTTACAGCAGATTTCAAGTTGGTAAAGTAAACAACAATTCATCTGTTACTCAGAGATAAAGCGTGTTTTACTCTTGTTAAGTAGCGGGGCGTAGCCCATTCTGAATTCTGCTGTATGTGCTATCTTGTTTCCTTGAATTTTGCTCTCCATTTCCGAATGGCACTAGCAGTTCTGGCTACAGGCGGTATATATACATCATAATTTTCCTGTTGTATAATTTCCTGCTGTGTAATTTTGTGTTGTGTAATTTCGTGTTGTGTAATACTTTTATTATTTAATTTTTGGGTAGTTAGACAGTTAGCCAAAGTAGGTGAATAACTTTCACTACTTAAAGCTCTTATCACTTCATCGGTAGTCTTAAACCGCTCCTCTAAGGTAACTTTCACCATTTTTCCTAAAATTTGGGCGAAACTATTGCTGATATTTACCTGTTTTTGCCAAAATATTTCACCAGTTTTTGGGTCGTAATCCAATTCTAAAGGACTTTTAGCAGTCAACATATAAATACAAGTTACACCCACTGCATAAATATCACTAGCATAAACTGGACGTAGAGAAAACTGTTCTGGTGGTGCAAATCCCCTAGTTCCGATAAAGTTGGTATTTGCCACTGGATTGATTGAGTTTTCACAAGCATCAACTAATTTCTCTTTCACTGCACCAAAATCAATCAGCACTATCCGCCCATCATATTCACACCGCAATAAATTTTGGGGCTTAATATCCCGATGAATCACATGATGTTTATGAAGATACTGTAATACAGGTAATAATTCCTGTAAAAACTGCTTAACTGAGGCTTCGCTTTTGGGCCCAGTTTGCCGTACTTCTCGCGCCAAAGTCAAACCTGGCACATATTCTTGAATTAAAAAGAACTCTCCATTCGCCTGAAAGTAGTCTAATAGCATGGGAATTTGCGAATGACTACCGAGTTGTCCCAAAGTTCTTGCTTCTTTTTCAAAGCGGATACATGCCTTTTGCCAACTTTGAGGAGTAGTTACTTTTGGACAAAGTTGTTTAATGACACACAGAGGATTCCCAGGTAATACGGCATTTTTGGCTAAAAATGTCACACCAAAACCACCTCTACCCAAAATTTGTAGTATTTCATAGCGATCGCGAAATAGCCGTTTAGAACCAGACATCTGACTCAACTGAGTCTGTTGTAAAATGCTCTGTTGAGAATTCGTTGTTTTTTGAGAAAAACGATTCATTAGTATAAAATATCTGCTCTTAAATGTCTCTAATTCTATGACAATTCTTTATTGACAACAGTAAGATTACTGAATCTTTGCCAAATCCTCATTACTCTTCAAAAAGTAAAAATAAATTTTTATAGAATTAGTCCTTTCACGGATGTGTAGCGGGCTAATTTGTCGTTTAGTAGAGGTGAAAATCTGTTACGTGAGTACTTGTACCCATTTGGTATGAAGATACACATAATAAAACCCCTCTGGTTTAGCAAAAGGGGAACGGCGTAGCCGGGGAGTAAAAATATATAGTTTTATGGTTTAGTACATTATAGGGATGCAAGGACTTGCATCCTGACGATAAAATGTTTTTTAACTATAAGTGCCATTCGCTGGTGGAGTTTGTGAAGAGAAAATATCTGTGAGATTCTCCTCAACCAATAAATCTGGTGTTTGCATAATAAATGGGAGTTCGGCTCCTACAAGGCCTCTTTTGATACGTTCTAAAGTCTCACTAAAAACAACAAACAGAGGATATATAGTATTAGCTCCCTCACTCAAAATATGACTGTGACGCAGAGGCATCAACCACTCATAATCATTGTCCAGATAAACTTGGGTTTGTCGCCAACGTCCTAACAAATCAGAAAAGTCTTCGTGAGCGCGATGAATAAAGACTAAAATTTCGGCTCCAGTTTTGATTTTCCACTCTGGATCGCACATCAAAATTGCTACATCACAGGGTAAGCAAATCGTTTGTAGGGTTGTTGTAGCAGTATTGCGAAGCCGGACAATTGGCAAAGGTATAGTGATGACACTTTCATCTGGACGGCGCAGACTGGGAATCATCTCCAAGTATGGCCGATATTGCTTTAGTAAGGCGATCGCAGCTAGATGACTGCTATACTCTGCCAAACTCGCTTCGTACTGAGATTTTTGCACAGTCATAGTTTATTAAACAGTGAGGAGTATAGACGCGATTAATCGCGTCTATACAGGAGTTAAGAATAAAATTAATCAGTTAGGAGTTAAAAGTTACGAATAAAAGTTTTAATTCCTAACTTGTAACTATTAACTATTAATCCTTTATCCCAGCTTTTCAAATACCGCAAACATAGGCAGATACATTGCTAGCAAAATAGTTCCAACCATTCCCCCTAGAACTACAATCATCACCGGTTCCAAAATACTGGTCATTGCTTTTACTGCTTGCTCAACTTCATCTTCATAGAAATCGGCAACTTTCATCAACATTGCATCTAATTCTCCAGTTTCTTCTCCGATACTAATCATCTGAATTGCCATAGCCGGAAAAACTGCATCTTTTTGTAAAGCAATGCTAATCATACCTCCTTGTTGAATCTCCATGCGGGCTGCGTCTATGGCATTGGCAATCACTTGGTTTCCTGATGTATCTCGGACAATTTCTAAGCAAGTTAAAATTGGTACACCTGAACGAGTCAAAGAACCAAAAGTCCGGCTAAAGCGGGCAACTGAAGATTTTTGAATTAAGTCACCAAATAACGGCATCTTCAGGGAAAGGCGATCAATTGTGATGCGGCCAACAGGAGTTTTACCATATTGTGTAAAGGCAAATTTTAGTCCTATAAGAGCAGCGAGAAGGACGAAAGCACCCGGACTTCTCAAAAATTTACTAGCATCCATCAAAAATTGCGTCAAAGGTGGTAACGAGATTCCAATTTGTGTAAAAATCGTGGCGAAAATTGGAATAAGAAAAATCGTCATACCCAGAAAGATTGCAACTGCGATAAAACCCACGACCGTTGGATAAGATAATGCTGATTTAATTTGGTTTTGTAAACGGGCAACATCTTCTAACAACTTAGCTAAACGATTTAATACTTCGTCTAGAACACCACCAACTTCGCCAGCTTGAATCATACTTACGTATAATCCATCAAAACAGTCAGGATGCTTCCGCATTGCCTCTGAAAGATTCATTCCGCTTTGAACATCGGTGCTAATTTCCACAAGGGCTTGTTTCAGTTTAGTATTACTACATTGGTCGGAAAGCACCCCCAGACTTCTAACGATCGCAACTCCCGCATTCATCAAAACGGCAAATTGACGCGAAAAAACGGCTTTGTCTTTCACAGAAACCTTAACTAAGGAATTCTGAAATTTTTTGAAGGCAACATCTGGCTGAAATCCTTGAGATTGCTTGAGTTCTTGAATTACAAAACCTTGATCTCTAAGATTAGTACGAGCTTGTACCAAGGATTCAGCAACAATTTTTTCTGTTCGGGATTTTCCTTGGGAATCGCGAACACGGGCAACGAAGTTTGGCATAAATAAATTCAAAATTCACGCATTCAAAATACTCAAGGGGATGAAATATTCTTCATCTCCCCTATCCCCAATTCTTTTAATGTGCTTTGGCAGCCACACCGGGTTTAGCACCTGCGGCAGCTTGTGGTGCAGAGTTACCAATGAGACGTTGAATTTCATCTGGCTTAGAAGTCTTAGACATAGCCGCTTCAAAGGAAATCGTTCCGGCTTTGTAAAAATCGGCTAAAACCTTTTCTAAAGTTTGCATTCCCAATTTGCCGCCAGTTTGAATTGCTGAGTAAATTTGAGATGTTTTACCTTCTCGAATCAAGTTGGAAATAGCAGGAGTGACAATCAAAATTTCTTGAGCCATTACCCGACCATATTCACTGGGTTTAGGGTTTTTCTTAGACACCAAGGTTTGACTAAATACCCCCACCAGTGAGTTAGACAATTGCACCCGCACTTGGGTTTGTCTTTCATGAGGGAAAACGTCAATAATCCGGTCAACAGTTTGAGCGGCGGAACTAGTGTGTAGCGTACCAAATACCAAGTGTCCTGTTTCCGCCGCAGAAATTGCCAAAGAAATCGTTTCCAAATCGCGCATTTCCCCTACCAGAATAATATCTGGATCTTCCCGCAGGGCTGCTTTCAAAGCATTAGCAAAGCTTTTAGTATCTTCTCCTAGTTGCCGTTGGTGAACCAAGCTTTTAATAGGTTCATAGACAAATTCAATTGGGTCTTCCACCGTTAAAATATGCTCTGCCTTAGTGCGGTTAATCAAGTCAATCATTGCCGCTAGGGTAGTTGTCTTCCCCGAACCTGTAGGGCCTGTCACCAGAATAAGTCCTCTGGGCTTATCGCACATTTCTCGTACAATATCTGGCAGACCTAATTTTTCAAAGTTAGGAATCTTAGAACTTAATGCTCGTAAGCAAGCAGCATAAGCACCACGCTCTTTATAGACATTGACCCGAAAACGAGCCAAACCTTTGACACCATAAGAACAATCCAACTCCCAGGTTTGCTCTAGGGTTTTACGCTGGGTATTGTTGAGCATACTAAAAATCAGCCTTTGACATTGATCGGCTGTCAATACATGCTCACCTATGGGGGTAAGTTTGCCACTGATGCGGAAGTAGGGAGGTAAACCTGCGGATAAATGCATATCCGAGCCACCCAATTCAATCAACTGCTCCATCAAGTCTTCAATCATCATTTCCATAGTTTTACTTCCTTTTAATGTTTTTTATTTGTCATTAGTCATTTGTCCTTTGTTTAAAGTTACTAAGCATCAACTAATGACCAATGACCAATGACTAATGACCAGTCTTAAAACCGAGGTGTCATACAGTAAGGACAATCCAGCCATTCTTGTTTCAATGTGGCATCGCAACTCCGACAGGTAAGACCAGTCTTGCGTTTGGCTTTTAACTCTGCTTCCAAGCCAGTATCAGTAAACGTTACTCGTTCTACTTCTTCTAGAGTGGTGGAACCTTCACGCACTAAATCCAAACTGTAAGCCAGCAAGGTTTTCATCCCCTCTTCTATTGCCACTTCCTTGATGCGTTCCGTGGGTGCATCTTCGTTGATCAGAGTTTGCAGGTTTTCGGTGACTCGCATGACTTCATAAACACCACAACGCCCTTTGTAGCCGACACCATTACATTTTGGGCAAAGCTGATTTTTGGCTTTGGCTTCAGCGATCGCATCTAATGTCAAGGTGTTAGCTTTATAGAAGGTGACTCCCACATCAGAAGAAGCTGATAGACCATAACGAGCCAGTTCCTCGGTTGTGGGAGTGTAGGGAATGCGACATTCAGAACATACACGCCGCACCAAACGTTGAGCTAATACACCAATTAGGGAACTAGAAACCATGAAAGGCTCAATCCCCATTTCTCCCAAACGAGCGATCGCTCCTGGGGCATCATTGGTATGTAAGGTAGTTAATACTAAGTGACCAGTCAAGGCAGCTTCAATTGCTGTTTTTGCCGTTTCCTTATCCCGCGTTTCACCCACCAGTAGCACATCTGGATCTTGCCGCAAGAAAGCCCGCAGAGCGGTAGCAAAATCTAACCCTTTTTCCCGAATCACTTGAACTTGAGTAATCCCTGGAAGACTGTACTCAATTGGGTCTTCCACAGTACTGATATTAATTCCGGGATCGTTTTTTTCTGAGAGTGCAGAATACAGCGAAGTTGTTTTCCCAGAACCAGTTGGCCCAGTCACCAAAATTAGTCCAAAGGGACGGCTGACCATATCCTTGACAATATCTAAAGTCTCTGGATCGGTAATTAACTTATTCAATCCCAGCTGGGTGGAGGAGTTATCTAAAATCCGCAGTACCACCTTTTCCCCGTAACGACTGGGTAAGGTATTCACCCGGAAGTCCACCTTACGTCCCTCAAACAGCCGCCGGATGCGTCCATCTTGGGGTAGACGGCGTTCAGCAATGTCTAGATTGGAGATGATTTTAAATCGGGCTGTCACCGCCGGAATGATTTTTTTCGGCATTGCGGGAAAAGCTTCACGCAGTACGCCATCTTTGCGAAAGCGAATGCGTAAGTTTTCTTCTTGGGGTTCGATATGAATGTCAGAAACGCCCTCATGTAAGGCTTTAGCTAGGATTCTATTAACTAGATTGATGACTGGAGCATCCTCTGCGCCCTTCATCGCTGCCCCTAAATCAGCCTCCATTTCTTCAGGAGCATCCGAAATATCGAGATTTCCGAGATTTTCTAAATCTTGACTAATATCTGTAGAGTTTTCTCGTTCTAGGTGCTTCTGCTTAACAGCCATTTCATCCAAATATTGGTTGATTAACTGCTGGTAGTCTTCCTGGGTAATCACCATGCGCTGTAACGCCAAGCCTTGGGGGCGCAAGATGCGGTTCAGGTCATCGGAAGCCTCTAAATTATCTGGAGCAACCATCGCCACTAAAACTGACGGCGGGGTTTGGTCTTCGTGTTTCGACAGTGGTACTAAGCGATGGCGACGGCAAATATCCACTGGGATGAGGGTTTCAATCAGGTTCCCCATCATCGTGTTGCCAACAGAATTGACTTCTGGATCGAGGAATTCAACTCCGTATAGTATTTTCAGTTCAAATAGCTGCTGTTTTTTATATTGCCTGAGCAACTCAGGTGATAGTTGTTGACCAGTGATTGACTCTAATACTTCTGTTAAGGGTCTGCCAGATTTGCGGCTTTCAATTAGTGCCTGCCTCATTTGTTCGGTATCGACATAGCCAGATTGCACTAGCTTGTTACCGAAGGGCGAAAACTCTGTTCTGGTAGTTAGAGCGGTACTGCGCCGTTGTGCTGACGAGTAAGTCATAAATGAGCAATTGAGTAGGGGAAACCTCTGCTTAAAGTATTCCCCTAGTGTGAGATAGAATTCTCATTTACTAAAAAAGTCCTGAGTCACCCAATTTCTAAGGAACCCAAGCTGCCTCTGGTTTAACAAAATTAAGTTGCACACGGCGTTAATTAGAAATCTCAGCTAATTGTCAAGTTTTTCCACATGAGGTAAAAAGTCAGGATTCAAAAAATTTGACTCAACACTCAACACTTAGCACTTTTGAAGGAATGACAATTTTTGATAAATGGTTAAATTTTAAGTAGTAATTCATTATAAAACTGACTCATGAATAAGATGAGTGGCGAATCATATTCAGCGCTACTCGTTCGGGTTACGGCCTTAATGGCGTCTGGGCTAACGTGTTCACCATTTGTCACAATAAGAGGACGGTACATCATTTTCAGAAACCTGTCGGCAACAAAATCAGCCTCAGTAGCAAGTCAGAAATGACGACGGTTGCAAGCTGTAGAGATACACTGCCATCAAAAGTATCTGGAATGAGTGGACAATGATGGATGAAAATAAACAGATAAACAATACAAGCCAGCAATTGGGTGAACCAATAGAGGTAAAGTAAGCAATGAAGAGTGACTTCCCAGCCCAAATTAATTTCAATGAATCTGGTAGCGAGGTGACAGAGCAAGTCACAGCCCAAACTAATGTATCGGGGGATACGGCTAATCTCAATCCAGAAAATAGCGTCGCCGCAAGTGAGAGAACTGGAGTGGAAACAGCAGCTTTGGCAGAACTGACTCAACAAATTGACTCTCTCAAAACGCAACTAGAAGAACGTAGTACTCAATATATGCGGATTGCCGCTGATTTTGAGAATTACCGGAAACGTACCAGCAAAGAAAAAGAAGAGTTAGAGACCCAGATTAAGCGGAACACCATTTTAGAATTGCTGCCAATAGTCGATAATTTTGAGCGGGCGCGATCGCACCTGAAACCGCAATCTGATGGCGAAATGACTATGCACAAAAGTTACCAAGGCGTTTACAAACAATTAGTAGATAGCCTGAAGCGCTTGGGTGTATCGCCAATGCGTCCCGAAGGTCAAGAATTCGATCCGAACCTGCACGAAGCAGTAATGCGCGAACCTACGGATGAACATCCTGAAGGAACAGTGTTAGAAGAGTTAGTGCGCGGATATTACTTGGGCGATCGCGTGCTACGTCATGCAATGGTTAAAGTAGCTGCTCCCAAAGAAGATACACCTTTTGCACCAGAAGATCAGTCGAGTTCAGCTAGCAGTTAAGCTGTAGTCGCTCGCCTCGCTGACCTCAAGTGCCTGGGTTATAGCAAGGACGAGCATCGCGTACCTAAAACTTGGACAAGGCTTTGGATAACTCTGTTGTGTTTCAACTTCTTTGTTGCTACCAGCAACAGGGGTTTCACAGACGTTATCCGCTAGCCTTTGTTTTTAATAAAAAAGTTAGTCCGCGATATATTACAGCAGAAATATTCAGTAAAAATACTGACAAATATGGGAAAAGTTATTGGGATCGACTTAGGCACTACTAACAGTTGCGTCGCAGTTTTGGAGGGTGGTCAACCACTTGTAATCTCCAATTCTGAAGGTGGACGAACTACTCCAAGTATTGTGGGATTTGGGAAAAGTGGCGATCGCTTGGTTGGTCAATTGGCAAAGCGCCAAGCCGTAACCAATGCTGAGAACACAATTTACAGTATTAAACGATTTATCGGGCGGCGTTGGGAAGACACCGAAGTAGAACGCGCTCGCGTCCCCTACAACTGTGTCAAAGGTCGAGACGAAACCGTTGATGTCCAAATTCGCTCAAAAAACTATACGCCCCAAGAATTATCTGCGATGATTCTGCAAAAGCTCAAGCAGGATGCGGAAAACTTCTTAGGTGAGGAGGTCACTCAAGCAGTGATCACCGTACCAGCATATTTCACAGATGCCCAAAGACAAGCAACTAAAGATGCTGGCACAATTGCTGGATTAGAAGTTTTGCGAATCATCAATGAGCCAACAGCTGCGGCTTTAGCTTTTGGATTAGAAAAGCAAGACCAAGAGCAGCTAATTTTAGTATTTGACTTGGGAGGCGGTACGTTTGATGTATCGATTTTGCAACTTGGGGATGGCGTTTTTGAAGTTAAGGCGACTTGTGGTAACAACCACTTAGGTGGAGACGATTTTGATAATGCGATCGTCCTTTGGATGATGGAACGCTTCCAGCAACAAGAGAAAATCGACCTTTCCCAAGACAAGATGGCATTGCAACGTCTGCGAGAAGCAGCGGAAAAGGCAAAAATTGAACTCTCCAGTATGGTGAATACCTCCATCAACTTGCCCTTCATCACTGCTGATGACACCGGGCCAAAGCATCTGGAGATGGAACTTAGCCGCTCGAAATTTGAAGAACTCGCTGCAAAATTAATTGAAGCGACCATTGAACCAATGATTCAAGCGCTTAAAGATGCGGATCTCAAACCACAATCCATAGATCGGATTATTTTGGTAGGTGGTTCTACCCGTATTCCCGCAGTCCAAAACGCGCTGATTAAGTTTTTCAACGGCAAAGCTCCCGATCGCTCTATCAACCCTGACGAAGCCGTAGCATTAGGAGCAGCTATTCAAGCAGGTGTGTTGGGTGGTGAAGTCGATAATCTTTTACTACTAGATGTCACCCCTCTGTCTTTGGGAATTGAAACTTTGGGTGAAGTGTTCACTAAAATCATTGAACGCAACACCACAATTCCTACAAGTCGGTCACAAGTTTTTTCCACCGCAGTGGATGGACAAACCTCGGTGGAAATTCATATCCTTCAAGGTGAACGGGCGATGTCACGAGATAACAAGAGTCTCGGCAAGTTTCTACTCGCAGGAATTCCCCCATCTCCCCGTGGTGTACCGCAAATTGAAGTATCTTTTGAAATCGATGTCAACGGCATTCTGAAAGTTTCTGCTCAAGATAAAGGTACAGGTAGAGAACAGAGTATCAGAATTACCAATACAGGTGGTTTGAGTAGCAACGAAGTCGAACGGATGCGTCAAGAGGCAGAACTTTTTGCCGAAGATGATAGAAGACGTAAAGAACTGGTTGAACTCAAAAACCAAGCAGATAATTTGTTGTTCAGTTATGAATCCACCATCAAGGATAATAGCAACTTTATCGGCGACCAGATGAAAACTTTGGCCAGTGAAAAAGTTGCACAACTCCAAGCTGCAATGACTGATTCCAGCATTTCCACAGTGGAATTTAAGCAGCGCTTAGATGACTTCCAACAAACCTTGTTTGCAATTGGTGCTGATGTCTACAATCGAGCTAACAGCCAAAGTGATGAGATTGAGGAGGCTTCATCTGGTAACTTTACTCCAGAAGTAGACTCACCAATGAATGGCACGCTAATACCACAATTCAACTTTGATTTTGACGAAGAAAGTACTGCTCAGGCTGATTATGAAGCGATAGATTAGGGGTTGGGGATTGGGGACTAGGAACTGGGGACTGGGAAAGAAGGAGGAAAAGAGCGAAAATGCCTCTGAACCCTTCTCCCTTACACCTCTAACCCTTTAGACACTGCCCACTCCCTATCTCCCTAAGTTGCAAATTTTTATTAAGATATTTTAATATATCTAAATATTTTAGATTTAGCGAAGTTTTACAAGACCCCAGCGGTTTGCTAGATTGTAGAAGCAAATTACTTTGGGCTAGGCAATGTGTAAGTTCAAAGCCAATCCAAAGCATAAGGGTGGTTTTCCACACCTAATGGTGCGGCTAGCCCCTCTGGTTGATGGGCGAGTTTTCCTCTCCTACGTAGCACAATTGTAAAATAGACAGCCGACTCGGCAGTGAGAAGTCTGAGCAAAGGCTTACAACCAGCTCTTAACTTCTATAGCTTTTGTCGTCTCCCACGAGGAAAGCACCTGTTGCTCAAGATTTGTCGGTGATTTTTGTAAAAGGTAAAGGGTAAAATCAGTTATTAACAAAAATTAATTTTATCTTCTGCCTGCCCTCCGGCAAGCCACCCTCTAAAGATAGTGTATTGCTCTTGCATATCTGTAGGCAAAACACTTAATCCATAGGGTAGCAAGTGACCGTGAATGACGTTCTACTGACCGAAGAGGGGGAAGGGGGAAAGGGTACAAGCCCCTGTTTTTAAACATGGAAAAGAAAAAAGATGTATTTCGAGACACATAGTGCGAGAAATGCAGCGTCCTTGTATCAAGCCCCTAACTTTAGTTATGGGGAACCCTAAGACCCCTTTCCCCTTATCCCCAGAGGGGGCCCCACCTTCCCCTTTAACCTTTTCCCTGCCCGAAGGGCTTTGACTTCTGCTTTCTTCCTCTAACTTTTACCTTTGCTATATGGCCCGCGACTACTATGAAATCCTGGGTGTCTCTCGTGACACTGACAAAGAAGAAATCAAACAAGCCTATCGCCGTCTAGCCCGGAAGTATCACCCAGATGTGAACAAAGAACCGGGGGCGGAGGATCGCTTTAAAGAAATTAACCGCGCTTATGAGGTACTCTCAGAACCCGAAACCCGCGCTCGTTACGATCGCTTTGGCCCAGAGGGTGTATCTGGTGCTGGCGCGGGCTTTCAAGATGTCGGCGATATGGGTGGTTTTGCCGATATCTTTGAAAGCATTTTCAGTGGCTTTGCTGGCGGTATGGGTAATCCCACGCAACAAAGACGGCGCAGTGGGCCAGCCAGGGGTGATGACCTGCGGCTAGACTTGAAGTTAGACTTTCGAGAAGCGATATTTGGCGGCGAAAAAGAAATTCGCATTTCTCATCTAGAAAATTGTGAAGTTTGTAGCGGTTCTGGTGCTAAACCTGGAACCCGCCCTCGGACTTGTTCGACTTGTAGCGGATCGGGTCAAGTACGCCGTGTGACCAGAACACCCTTTGGCAGTTTCACTCAAGTCTCGACTTGTCCCACCTGTAATGGCACAGGGATGGTAATTGAAGATAAATGTGATGCTTGTGATGGTAAGGGCGCAAATCAAGTCACTAAGAAACTCAAAATAACCATTCCAGCAGGGGTGGATAATGGCACTCGCTTGCGGATTTCTAATGAAGGCGATGCTGGTCAACGTAATGGCCCTGCTGGGGATTTGTACGTTTACTTGTTCGTGAATGAAGACGAGGAATTCCAACGCGATGGCATTAATATTCTTTCGGAAATCAAAGTTAGCTACCTGCAAGCGATTTTAGGTTGTCGGTTAGAGGTAGATACCGTAGATGGGCCAGTAGAACTGATAATTCCAGCAGGAACTCAGCCGAATACAGTAATGAAATTGGAAAATCGCGGCGTACCTCGCTTGGGTAATCCCGTAAGTCGTGGCGATCACATGCTGAACGTATTAATTGATATTCCCAATAAAGTTACCCCGGAGGAGAGGGAACTGTTGGAGAAGCTGGCTAAAATTAAGGGGGATCGAACTGGTAAAGGCGGTTTAGAAGGATTCTTGGGAAATTTATTTAAGTGATCATGACCTCTTCTGTTTTAACTCCCGATGCTCAACTTGATTTACGCGGCACCCCTTGCCCAATTAATTTTGTGCGGACAAAACTACGTCTAGAGAAAATGCCATTGGGAGGTTTGCTAGAAGTCTGGTTAGACCCAGGTGAGCCGATTGAGCAGGTTCCTGATAGTTTGGCAATGGTAGGTTATCAAGTAGAACAAATTACAGACTGCACTAGTTATTTTTCTCTATTAGTGCGCCGTCCAGTTGCTGGCCAATGACAGGGGAAATTTTTGCCGCAACTGGACAATTATTGGGTACGGTGGTGGCTGTACAGGCTAATTTTTACCGAGTACAGCTAGATCGAGAGGATGGGGAGCACAGAAGCAAGGGAGCAGAGGAGAAACTGAATTTAAATGCCTCTCTGCCCCCGTGCCCCTCTGCCCCCTTACCTTCTCTTTTGCTTTGTACTCGCCGAACACGCCTGAAAAAAATTGGACAACAGGTGATGGTAGGCGATCGCGTTGTGGTTGAAGAACCAGATTGGGCTGGAGGACGGGGTGCAATCGCTGATGTTCTACCCCGTCAAAGTGAGTTAGATCGTCCGGCGATCGCCAATGTCAACCAAATTCTATTGGTATTTGCTGTTGCCGATCCACCTTTGGAACCTTATCAGCTAAGTCGGTTTCTAATTAAAGCTGAGTCTACTAACTTAGATGTACTTTTATGTTTGAATAAAAGTGATTTAATTTCACCGTCGGAACAACAACAAGTTAGCGATCGCCTGCTCGGTTGGGGCTATCAGCCGATATTTATTAGTGTTAGAGATGGTATAAATACTGAGCAAGCAGCCAAATACCTGAGCAATAAAATTACTGTAATCGCTGGGCCTTCTGGTGTAGGGAAATCCAGCCTGATTAATACACTAATTGACTCTCTTGAACTGCGAGTTGGAGAAGTTTCTGGAAAACTAGCTCGTGGTCGTCATACTACTCGCCATATAGAATTATTTGAGTTACCTAGCGGTGGTTTACTGGCTGACACTCCCGGTTTTAATCAGCCGGATATGGATTGTATCCCAGAAGAATTAATTTATTATTTCCCAGAAGCAAGAAAGCGGTTAGCAGTTGCTAGGTGTCGGTTTAGTAATTGTCTGCATCGAGACGAGCCTGAGTGTGTGGTGCGGGGAGACTGGGAGCGATATGAACATTATTTAGAATTTTTGGACGCTGCGATCGCTCATCAAACACAACTGCACCAGCAAGCCGATCCAGAATCCACTATGAAGTTAAAAAGCAAAAGCAAAAGCAAAGGGCAGAGTCAATACGAACCCAAGCTAGAAAGTAAAAAATATCGCCGGATTTCCCGAAAGACTCAGTTACAAGACTTGCAGGAGTTATATCGGGATGAGGAATAAGGAATGCGATGTCTACGAAGAGTTGCACCTTTGCATTCATAATGCAAAGGTTGGTCACGATAGCATAGATACAAACAGAAAAAGTATCTTGTATGTCTCAGCCCATTGCTACCACCCCTAGTTTACAAGCTGTCACTGAGAGTATAATTTTCCCACCAGGTGATATCTATAGTGACGAACACCCTTTAGAATCTGATTTACACCGCGAACAAATTGATTTACTCATCCGCCTGATGAAATGGTGGTGGCGCGATCGTCAGGATTTTTATGCTACCGGCAACCTGACGATCTATTTCAGTCCCAACCAGAAAAAGTCAGAAGAATTTCGAGGCCCTGATTTCTTTGTGGTTTTAGATACAGAGAAAAAAGACCGCAAAAGCTGGGTTGTGTGGCAAGAAGATGGCAAATATCCCAATGTGATTATTGAGCTGTTATCTAATTCCACTGCCTCGGTTGATAAAGGTTTAAAAAAGCAAATTTACCAGAATACATTTCGCACTCCAGATTACTTTTGGTTTGACCCAAATAACTTAGAATTACAAGGATTTCACATAGTTGATGGGCAATATCAAGACCTTGTACCTACTGAGTTGGGTTGGTTGTGGAGTCAACAGTTAGGGCTGTATTTGGCAGTATATTTGGGCAAATTACGCTTTTTTACACCAGATGGACAGTTGGTGATGTTGCCAGAGGAAGAATCAAATCAACAATTAGAGCAAGCAAATCAACAATTAGAGCAAGAACGTCAACGGGCTGCAATATTGGCCGAACGCTTGCGAAATGCAGGTATTGACCCTGACCAAATACTCTGAAAAATAGAATTTTATCTCTAAACTAGGCATGGGAAAATAATGCTATGAGCCAAACAATATTTGATAAAGTCCGTTGGATAACCTCAGACTTAGAATTACGAAGCTGCCCAATTAAATACCAAGTGCAACCTTACTGGCTGATGACGAAATAACATCACCATTGTTACAAGTTTCAGCGTTCAAGTTCAGCGTTCTTTTGTATAATTCTGGCAATCGCTCATCAAACTCAACTTCACTAGAGAAGGCAAAATTAACAATTCAAAATTCAAAATTGTACCCTTACAGGGAAGCAAGCTACGCGTATCGTCTCAAATAAAAGAGAATTTCAGACGTGGATTTAAACCCTTTGACTGAGAGTCTCCGTACTGAGCTTGTCGAAGTGTCATGCCGAAGCTTTGATGGTTCTTGAGCCTGTCGAACGCAAACAGCATCCCGCAAGGAAGGAATGAAACTGAAAGTACGCGAAAGTGGCTCAAAAATAATTATTAAACTGCCAAAGCACAAAGATAACAAAAATACTGTAACTTAGAAACCCGATTTTTCTACTGCAATAAGCCAACCAACAACTAGAAGAGGAATGATAAGGGGCTGAAAGATTGGTACAAGGCTTTTAAATTCATTTAAAACTGCTACAAATCTACTTTACAATTCCCATAAAGTCTTAAAATATTGTTAATTTCAGCCAAACCTCTCGACCTTCAACTTACAAGTATCACCCCAAAATCACTATGGCTATCGGCTACGTCGCGCTTGTACTCCATGCACATCTGCCCTTCGTTCGTCACCCAGAAAGTGACTACGTGCTGGAGGAAGAATGGCTCTATGAAGCCATCACAGAAACCTACATCCCCTTATTAAAAGTATTTGAAGGCTTAAAGCGAGATGGTATCGACTTTAAAATCACCATGAGTATGACACCACCTCTGGTGTCGATGCTCCGCGATCCTCTACTTCAAGAACGCTATGAAGCACACTTAGCCCAACTAGAAGAACTTATACAACTAGAAGCAGAACATAATGTTAACAACGGGCATATTCGTTATTTAGCCGAATATTACACTACTGAGTTTAAGGAAACGCGTCAGCTATGGGAACGTTACGACGGTGACTTGGTGACAGCTTTTAAGAAGTTCCAAGACAGTAACAACCTAGAAATCATCACCTGCGGCGCGACTCACGGCTATTTGCCGTTGATGAAAATGTATCCCCAAGCGGTGTGGGCGCAAATTCAAGTAGCCTGCGAACATTACGAACAAACCTTTGGACAAGCACCCAGAGGCATTTGGTTGCCGGAATGTGCCTATTATGAAGGTTTAGAGCGGATGCTGGCTGATGCTGGGTTGCGCTACTTCCTCACTGATGGGCATGGCATCCTTTATGCTCGTCCCCGTCCCCGCTTTGGTACTTATGCCCCAATTTATACAGAAACTGGTGTTGCGGTCTTTGGTCGAGATCAGGAATCTTCCCAACAGGTATGGTCTTCTGAGGTAGGCTATCCTGGGGCGGCGGAATATCGAGAATTTTACAAAGATTTGGGCTGGGAAGCAGAATATGAGTACATCAAGCCCTACATTATGCCCAATGGTCAACGCAAAAACACGGGCATTAAATATCACAAAATTACTGGACGTGGTTTAGGACTGTCAGATAAGGCACTTTACGATCCTTATTGGGCTAGGGAAAAGACCGCAGAACACGCTGCTAACTTTATGTATAACCGAGAGCGGCAATCTGAGCATCTTTATGATCTAATGCAGCGCCCACCAATTATCGTTTCGCCTTATGACGCAGAGTTATTTGGACATTGGTGGTATGAAGGCCCTTGGTTCATCGATTACCTATTTCGCAAGTCGTGGTATGACCAAGGAACATATCGAATGACCCATTTAGCAGACTATTTGCGAGAGCAACCGACGCAGCAAGTCTGTCGTCCTTCGCAGTCGAGTTGGGGTTTCAAGGGTTTCCACGAGTATTGGTTGAATGAAACGAATGCATGGATTTATCCGCATTTACACAAAGCTGCTGAACGGATGATTGAAATCTCGGACTTGGAACCAGAAGATGAGTTGGGGTGGAAAGCCTTGAACCAAGCAGCGCGAGAATTGTTATTAGCACAATCTTCCGACTGGGCATTTATTATGCGGACGGGAACAATGGTCCCCTATGCTGTTAGACGGACGCGATCGCACCTGATGCGGTTTAATAAGCTCTATGAAGATGTTAAAGTTGGCAAAATTGATAGTGGTTGGCTAGAAAAAGTCGAATTAATGGATAATATCTTCCCCGAAATCAACTATCGCGTTTATCGTCCACTATCAGTCTGACAAAAAGTAATTAACAGCAGTAAGGTGGGCAATGCCCACCTTATATTAGTAGTGAATATTAGTACTGAAGTTTATCATTTACTCACTAGTACAGGCGTTCCGATTTTCACAAATTCATAGAGTTTACGCACATCCTTGTTATACATCCGAACGCAACCATGAGAAGCTGCTTGCCCAACAGATTTTACATTCGGAGTACCATGAAATCCAATTTCGTCCTTTCCATCCGTCCAAAATCCAATCCAACGTTCTCCTAGAGGATTATTTGAACTTGGAGCAACAATTTCTCTATTAGGAACGAAAGGGTTCTCCCAAGCTGGGTTTTGTACCATGTGAATAATTTTAAATTTGCCTGTAGGTGTTTCCCATCCAGGTTTACCAATAGCTACTGGGTAGCTGGCTTGTAAACTATCACCCCGATAAACGTAAAGTTTTCGTTCATTAAGTTTAAGTAGCAAATGGATTTCTTGCTCAGAAGTATTGGGAATTATTGGCTTTATGGGATGCTGGAATTTGAGTAATAATCGGCGCTTTCGCTCAGAGTAGTCAGGAATATTTGACTGTAATGGTAAAGGATTTGATTTAACTTGAGGAGAAACTTGAGAATAGTTTGGTTGACTAATAGTGACTTGCGCAGTGGCATACGATTGAAGCGAGATCAATACTGCTATTGTTGTTAAACTAAATTTGAAAGTACTACAAAAATACATACTACGTATCATTTTCTGTTGCATTAATTATTAATATTATGATTAATTTTAGTCACCAGTAAGAACTCAGAACTCAGGTATCAACTAGCTTAAAACTAGCTTTAAATCTGAATTCTGAATTCTCTATCTCCAAATTACTAAATATTGTAAATCAAAAAGTTCTACCCTCGTCCTCTAATTACAGGAGATGAAGGTGCTGGTTGGGAGTTTGGAGTTGAGCCTGAGTCTGGTGTTCGAGTTGGGGCTTGTGGGTTTTGTCTTTGTCTTTGTCTTTGTCTTGTACCTGGATTTGAATTAGGACTTGAAGGTTGTTTTGGTTTGACGGGGGTTTCGTCCGGGTTAGCCGGAGTTCGGTTTGGAGTTGCCGGAGTTCGGTTTGGAGTTGCTGGAGTTTGCTCTGGAGTTGCCGGCGTTTGCTCTGGAGTTGCTGGAGTTTGCTCTGGAGTCGCCGGAGTTTGCTCTGGAGTTGCCGGAGTTTGCTCTGGAGTTGCTGGAGTTTGCTCTGGAGTCGCCGGAATTTGGTTTTGAGTTGCTGGAGTTTGCTCTGGAGTTGCTGGAGTTTGCTCTGGAGTCGCTGGAGTTTGCTCTGGTGTTGCTGGAGTTTGGCTTGGTTGTTCCCGTTGTGCTAGAGTTACCTGTGGCAGAACAACTACACCAAAGCTGGCGAAGAAGAGTAACGAAGCAGTAGAAACAATGAATTTCAATTTTTTAGATGACTTTTGTTTCATTTTTTGTTAAGAAACCTGATTTACATTCAATATTAATATTTATCATTATTCAGCCCACTACACGTATTACATTAAGTTTTTCTATATATTACATGATAAATTGCTTCCTCGCAATTCTCCCTTCTGCCAAATCCCACTCTTAAAAGAGCCATTTGCGAATTGAAATATTCCTTGCCCATCACAGTGCCCAGCTTTAAAATTGCCTCGATACTCACGACCATCTTTCCATCTAATTTTTCCTAGCCCCTCAAATTTATCGTTGACAAATTGACCTACATAATCTCTATAAAAACTGGTGTTTGGGGAATATGAAAATATGCCACAACCATTGCGCTGATTATTCTTGAATTCTCCATCGTATCGACTACCATTCTTAAATATCATTACTCCCTTACCAAATAGTTTGTTATTTTTATCTCTAGCCCCATAATATTTAGTACCATCTGAAAACTTTATATCGGGTTTTCTAGTTGAGGAAAGTGAAGTTAGTTCCGAACTGCAAGGTAGTGAAAGAAATTCTTCAGTTTTTTGGGTTTTTTCAGTTTTTTCAGTTTTTTGAGGAGATTGCTGTTTGGGAAAATAAGATAATGCAAGCATCGCCACTATTCCTACTCCGACTACAGTTCCAGCTAAAACTTTCCCATTAAATCCAAATATCCGCCTGTTTGTTGATTTTGGTTTTACAGGAGAAACTGAATAAGTTGAAGCTATGACAGTAGTCCATGTTGAGGATGTCAGTGCTTGTAACGCCTCTGCTGCTGACTGGTAGCGTTGGCTAAAGTTGTAACGCACCATTTTTGTTAAGATATCAGCTAGGCGATCGCTGACATTTGTCCAATGACGCCAGATAATTTCGCCATTTGCATCCTCTGAAAATTCTTGAGGTATTCTACCTGTTAAAGCTTGAATAGCAAGAATCCCCACTGCAAAGATATCGCTAGACAATCTTGGCTTAGAACTAGCTTGTTCATTAGGCATATAACCATTGGAGCCAATGATAATAGTCGAAGTCACTAGACCTTGAGTGTTTTGTGCCAAACCTTTAATTTCTTTAACTGCTCCAAAGTCAATCAGCATAATCTTGCCATCATCGCGTCGGCGCATCAAGTTTTGCGGCTTGATATCTCGGTGGATAATATTCTGCTCATGTACCACTACTAAAACTTCAAGAATTTCCTGCAAGAGTTGAACTACTTGAGCCTCATTCCACGCCTGGTCAGGAATTATCTCTGTAGACAAGTTCTGTCCATCCACGAATTCTTGTACGAGATAAAATTCCCCATTTTCTTCAAAATGAGCGAATAATTTGGGTATTTGCTTGCTCAGGTTTCCTAAGCGGTATAAAACTTCTGCCTCTTTTTCAAATAATCGTCTGGCAATTGGTAAAACTCTTGCATCAGAGGTTTTTGGTTTTAAGTGTTTGACAACACACTTGGGCTTGTTAGGCAAATCTAAATCTTCAGCTAAATAGGTATCGCCGAACCCACCGCTTCCTAAAAGCTCTACAATTTTATAGTGGTTGCGGAGAACTGTATCTATCAGCATCCATCTTACCCCGTAGGATGTTGTTGGCTAGATTGTATCACTTTGGTAGCTTCTCCCCTGGAGAATGATTATTATTAGTATTTACTACTCAACAAGTGGGTTTGTAGCAGTGGCAGGCACCACAAGGATTGAGCGAAGGCGTTAAGAGTTGCGCCATCACCTAGAGAAAGATTTCTTTACTTTGTCTGATTGATTGTTGCTGTTCTTCTATTAGTTATTGCAATACACAGTTTGCTTGTGACCAAAAGCTGAGGTCTTCAGAGTGTATTTCCCCGATATGAATGACCTTTCCATAGAAGAGCTTGTGCTTGTTTCAAGCGTTTTTGTGAACCCCTAACTTTGTGAAGGTTTTCTTTCAAATGGAACCAACCAAGTACTTCTCGACATTGTACATCAGGCGCTAATTAGTCAATGATATTCCAAATGCGTTCGTGTCCATCACGAATACATTAGCGATCGCTTGAATATGTTCTTGAAGAGCTTGCTTTTATACTAGGGTCATTGATAAGTAAATACACTTATCTTACTTATATTATCCTGACTGATTTTCGCCCTCTTTGCAAAAAACTGGGATTCTCCCCCAGATATTCCTCTAATTCAATTTTCACGCAACTCCTTGACAAAATTCTCTGAAATAGCGCTATCACCATTTTTTGGTGCGAGAATTGTGCTGATATCTTGAGCTAATTTATTAGCTTTACTTATGTTGCAAAGTATAATATCCACGTTCAGGCGCCCACGCAGGGGGTTGGTTGCAACTGCTGGTTAGGGCGAGTTCTTATCGTTCAGCACCCATAAAACGCTACCAGTGCCACCCACGGAGGTTCTACGGGATCAACCGATCTGCGCGTAGTTGCTCGAACAGATCAAAAAACGACTCGTCTGTTTTCTGGTATATGGAGAAGCCGAGTTTGCGGCTCTTCGACATGTCGGTCATAACCTCAATCGGACGCCCAAGATCGAGATCGGTGTGCCATGCAGATGATAGACGGCTCAGATCCGGCTCGGCGAGGTCATGCTGCTTTGCGATCTCGCGCCAGACAGCACCTTCATTCGCCATTTCGGCTTCGAGCGGGTGGGTTGTGCCGTCGAAGCCGATGGGATCGATGCCGAACCAGTCAGCCACCCGCCCCCACAACCATATCCAGCGGAAGATGTCGCCATTGACGACGTTAAACGCCTCGTTGTGGGCCGCTTCGGTTTTCGCCGCCCAGACTAGGTGCTTCGCCAGCACCCGCGCGTCGGTCATGTCGGAGATGCCCTTCCACTGCGCTTCAGAACCTGGCCAGCGGAACGGGCGCCCGGTTTCCTTGCAGATCGCGGCATACACGGCCAGCGTCGTGCCGAGGTTCATCAAATTGCCGACCGCCTTTCCAATGACAGTGTGAGGGCGATGAATGCTCCAGGTGAAACCGTCACGCGCGGCGGCGGCATAGACCTCATCTTCCTGAGCATAATAGAAATTTTCGATGTCGAGTCGGGGATGCTCCTCGCGCAATGGAGTTTCTGGCAGCGATCCGCCTCTGGCGTATGCATCGAATGGCCCGAGATAGTGCTTGAGGCCAGTGACGAGGGCGACGTGCTGCACTGAGTCCTTCGGTGACAGAACATCCAGCAGATTGCGAACCATCGTGCCGTTGACCCTGACATTCTCGGCCTCGGTCGCATTACGCATCCACGTCGTGATGAAGATGTGCGTCGGGGCGATGTCTGACAGCGCAGTTTTCAGGCTAGCTAGATCGAGCAGATCGGCAGCAACAGGGCGTAACCCTTCCACCCCTTTTTTAAGATTTCGGGCCAACCCATAGGTCGTCCATCCATTCGCGATCAGTTCTCTCGCAAGATTGCTGCCGATGATACCGCTCGCGCCCACAACTAAGCCTGTCCTACCCATATCGTGTCTACCAGTAGGTAAATTTTCTATAGCAATCCTAAGCCCCAAACTTCCAGGCTTCGTATAACTAACGTTAAAAAAGACAGGCAAGATGCCTGTCCTACAAGTAATAATTTAGCAAAGAATTTAGAAATTCATTTCAGCAGCTTGAACTTTTTCAACCTGCTTCTTCTTCAGCACAAGCATAACTTGAGCCAACATTACAAGAGCGATAAACGCAATCATCCATTTGACTCTAGAGGCGTCTTGCAGTACGATTTCTGAATCTATTTGACCGAATCCACCGACGTTCGGGTTGCTAGTCAAAGCATCACCAGTCTTAACTGTTTGCCCTTCGGAAACAAGCAAGTCTGGCCCTACGGGAATCGTATCAACGACAACATTACCCGATTCAGGTTGGATGTTGACTAGATATTTAACGTTACCGTCTCCATCTTCCTCTTTGGCAATCTTAGTAATTGTGCCAGTAGCGGAAGCGTTGTAAACAGAGTTATTGCTCTTTTCACCTGTGGGATAAACTTGTCCGCGTCCCCGATTACCACCTACGTGAACTGAATATTTACCGAAGTGGATATTTTTGTCGGTTGCGGGGTTGGGAGAAAGAACTGGGAAGACGATTTCCTGATACTGTTCACCGGGTAAAGGGCCGACAATGACGACGTTATCTTTGTCTTCGCTGTAGGGTTGGTAGAAAGTGTCGCCAACTTCTTCTTTAAGTTCTTCGGAAAGACGATCTTCAGGAGCAATCTTAAAGCCTTCGGGTAGCATCAGTACTGCACCGACGTTCAAGCCAACCTTAGAACCATCGGCACCAACTTGCTGGGCGCTCAGATCGTAGGGGATTTTCACCACAGCTTTAAATACAGTGTCAGGTAGCACCGATTGGGGAACTTCCACTTCTGTAACCTTGGCGGCTAGGTGACAGTTGGCACAAACAATCCGCCCGGTTGGTTCGCGGGGGGTTTCGGGATAGGTTTGCTGTGCCCAAAAGGGATAGGCGGCAGCTGATTGAGGAAGGGCTAGATCGCTGGTGAAGTAAAATGTCACAGTGGCGATCGCTATGAGCAATGTTTTTACAATCGCTCTAGCAGTGCGAGTTAATCTCGCTGTTATGAAAACATTTCTCATCTCTATAAGGGCGACAATTGAATTAGTTATTGGGCATTGGGCATTGGGCATTGGGCATTGGGAACCAGCGCTATGGGCGGGTTTCCCGATTTGAGGCGACTGGCGTCATTGGGTATGGGTTATTTCTCCCTCACTCCCTCATCTTTCTCACTCCCTCATCTCCCTTATCCCTTACTCAGCACGGGCTAAACGCCCCGCTTCCGCTAACAGCACTCAGCACTCATAACTCAGCACTGATTAACTCCACCAAGGTGCATCACCTGTGCGGAAGTCGGTTTCAGTCCAAGGGGTTAAAACGATTTTGTCGTCGTTGACTTTGGTATGGGCTAAAGCCAGAGACAAAGGTGCTGGCCCCCGAACAACTTTACCAGTTTCGTCATACTGAGAACCATGACAAGGACACTTGAATTTGTTCTCAGCAACGTTCCAGGGGACGACACAACCTAAGTGGGTACAAATGGCGTTAATGCCATAATCTTTGATCGCCTCTTTACTGTCTACCACAATATAGGTAGGATCTCCCTTTAGTCCTTGAACTAGGTTGCGATCGCCTGCATTCCGGTTTTCTAGAAATTTAGCGACGCTAACATCGTTACCTAACTCGTCTTTTGCCGTTACACCGCCACCTGCGCCACCTGCTGCTGGTGGAATAAAGTACTTGACAACGGGATACAATGCACCCAGAGCTACTCCAGTGACAGTCCCAAAAGTGAGCAGATTCATGAACTGACGACGCCCCATATCGGGCACGTCTGCTGATTCAGAAAATTGAGCCATAATCTACGCGCTCTTTGTGTATTTTGTTAAGCATTTTGACAAAAGTACTAGTACTTGAGCAACTCTTGTCTAAGTCGAAATGCTAGCGCTCGCAACGATGCCATACTTCTTTGTTCCAAGATATATTTAGCATCTTTTCTGTTAGCATTACATTTCTTTATATCCTTATCATACTGGAGTCACGGAACTTAACATCATAACTAAATGTAAAATCTGATTGAGAAAAGCTATGACAGGACAAGAATTACACCAGATGTTGCTTGATAAGTGGGGATATTCTTATGATGTCCAGTTCCGGCGGGCACAGGGAAAGATATTTTTGCAAGTAATGTGGAAATATCTGGAGCAAGCTTCTTTTCCCTTGAGTGAGGTGGAGTACCAAGAACATCTCGATAGCATTGCCAATTATCTTCACGCCTTGGGCGGGTCAACACAGGTACAAACTTTTATTGCCCAAACCCGCGATCGCCCCCGGCTTGGCAAAGCTGTTAGCATTCCTCTCGATTTGGGCGAACGTTCTTCGGAATGGATATTATGACCTAGTATTGCATTAAGATTAATGAACTTATAAGTAATTACAGTATTTTTATCCAAAAGTACCACAGTATGTTATATAATTCTTTTGCCCACCGCTACATCTCTATCTGGCTGAATTAATACAACTTCCCCATTATCTAAAACAACTCCTAAGACTAAAACTTCCGATATAAAATCGGCAATTTGACGGGGTGAAAAGTTAGTAACAGCTAATATTAATCTGTTGATTAATTCCTCTTGCTTATAGTTTTTTGTAATTTGGGCACTAGATTTTTTGATGCCCAAATCGCCAAAATCTATCCACAATTTATAAGCTGGTTTTTTAGCTTTAGGAAACTCTTCAACTTTAATGACCTTGCCAACATGAATCTCGATTTTTTCAAAATCACTATAGTTAATCAACATTTGCTCAAAAACCAAGCATGAAAATCTTTTTACCTATTTCCTGTAACCTGTAACCTATATTATTTACCTGTAAGCTTCACCAATCCAACACCACCGAAATAAAGCGCTAAAACTGCTCCCGCTAAGAGACTTTGAGTCAGGGGGTCAGTAGAAGGCGTGAGGACGGCTCCTAAAACCACTGCTCCCATAATTACGTAACGCCAACCAGAAATCATCCGTTCTGACGAGACAATGTTCAAATTACCGAGCAACAGTTGGATGATCGGAATTTGAAATGCCAAACCAGTGCTAAATAACAATAGCAGGACAAATTCAAAATATTTATCAATTGACCAAAGTTGTTCAACTACATCTGCTCCGTAACTAATGAAAAATTTCAATGCTGCGGGGATCAGGAGTAAATAGGCAAATACTAAACCCGCCCCAAATAGTACACTCGAACCCAAAACCACAGGCCCCAGTAAGCGGCGTTCGCGGCGAGTCAGTCCTGGAAGCACAAACTGGATAATCTGGTAAAGAATGAAAGGACTAGTAAGTACGATGCCAGTGTAGGCGGCAACTTTCAAGGAGACAAAGAAATATTCTCCAGGTGCAAGTTGGAGAAATTTGACTCCTTGTGCTGGAACCTCAAGTAACTGGACAATCGGCTTAACGGCAAAGAAACAGCCAATAATGCCCACCGCTACAGCAATCAACGAATAGAAAATCCGTTGCCGCAACTCTTCTAGATGGTCGAAAAGGGACATTTCGACTTCACCAGGCAACTCATCAAGAGGATCGGTGTCTGAGTTGCCATATTCTTCTGAGTCCAGGTTAGGAACGTTTACAGTATCTACGTCTTGTGAAGGCGTCACGTCGCTTCGCTCCAAATTTAAAATTCAAAATTCACGCATTACAATCCCCTAAATTCATTTAAAATTTATTTATGGGCTTGTATCTTTTTTTATCGGTCATCGACCATTTTGGTGACTCAGCACTCTTCATTATTTTATCTGGGGAATGCAGCTACTAAGATATGTTTTTGAGTGCTGTGGGTTTTTGTCCTGTTTTTTGGGATTGCATCTGCATAAGTAAGTAGGAAGACATCTTGTAGGCAATGCCTAACCTAAAATAAAAAAGGGTGGAACCGATAATTTAGAAATCATGTCTCTGCGGTTAGTAGTCTGTCCTATTGATTTTGAGAAGTTTGTAGTAAGCACTTTAGTGTTTAGAGAATGAAGGACTAAAGTCCTGACTACGAACTGGTTTACCCATCAATTTAGACTTGACAGACCACTAGTAGCGCTGAGTAAATTGCCACAACATCAACATTTAATACTCAGTTTTAAAAATCCGGTTCATCAAGGTGGCATCTATACAGATGGTAATCGGAAATTGTTAGCTGAGGTTGGGTATGAACCGGATAATTTGCATTGCCCTCATGGCATTGCCTGTTTATTTATACAATGTTGAGCTAGGCAAGACTTCTAGTTGTGATGTGACAATTGTTAAAAACCATTTTCCCACAACACCTGCTTTAATTGCTTACAGTACAAATGCTCAGTCACGCATCTTGCCGTGGCAAATATCGGCTAGAGATGATCAAACCGAAGATTGCCTTCGTGCTGGCACTTGCAAAGATTGATACTAATTCATAATTCGTAATTCGTAATTACGGCAGCTTATCATCAAAGAAAATTAATGGTTGTAGAAAATCAACGTACAGTAGTGGTTACAGGAGCCTCAACAGGAATTGGTCAAGCGTGTGCTTTGCTTTTAGACCAATTGGGCTTCTTTGTTTTTGGTGGAGTGCGTCAAGATGCTGATGCTCAAACACTTAAACAGAAAGGGTCACAAAGGCTGATTCCGATTTTTTTAGATGTTACTGATGCTGAATCGATCGCAGCTGCGGTTGAGAAAGTAACAAATGCAGTTGGTGGTGCGGGGATTTTAGGTTTAGTGAATAATGCCGGAATTGCTGTACCTGGCCCGTTAGAATTATTAGCGATCGCTGATTTTCAATACCAGATGCAGGTTAATGTCACTGGACAATTAGCAGTGACACAAGCATTTCTTGGTCTTTTACGCCAAAGTCAAGGTCGAATTGTCAATATGGGTTCCATTGCTGGTAGAAGTCCTACGCCATTTTTGGGTGCTTACAATGCTTCTAAATTCGCTTTGGAAGCACTTACTGATGTGATGCGGATGGAGTTACGACCTTGGGGAATCTCGGTTTCAATTGTTGAACCTGGTTCTATTGCTACCCCAATCTGGGACAAGTCCCTGAGTCAATCTGAAGTAGCACAGCAGGATCTACCCGAAACGGCACACAATCTCTATGGTCAAGCGATGAATATTGTCCGCAAAAAAATGCAGATTATCGCATCTAGAGGAATTTCTGCGGATATTGTGGCTCAAGTTGTTGTCCATGCGCTGACTGCAAAACAACCCAAGACACGCTACCTTGTTGGACAAGATGCCAAAATCGGAGCGCTGATAAAGCATATTTTGCCTGACAAGCTACATGACAAGATAATTTTATACTTAATGGGTTTGTAGATTACTTCCTGAGCATTTTTAAGGATTTTTCGCCCTGACTTCAGGGTAAATTCTTCCTTGTGTCAATACTGTTCAGTTAAGCAAAATAAAGGGTAAAACGAAGAAGAAAGTGTTCCCGGTCTATATGATAATGTTTGCAAATTCATCTAAACCGCAATTTATAGGGGAAGGCGCTTTCTTTGGCTTTCTTGAGAAGAATGCAATTTTGTTGCTGCTGAGTGCTATACCCAATATGCCAACTAGCAGGGTTCCCAAAACAGTTGTCGGTTCAGGAACCGTAGATGCTTTAATCTGATTCGTACTTGAATCGAATAATTGACTATAGTCTGCTGTAGTATTTTGGTAGAGATAAGAGGTCGCTCCCGGAGAGATGAAAATACGACCTGGAGCCTCAACATTGCTGAGAAAAACATCACCTATGCTATTACCAGTACCAACATCAAAAGCCCCAAACAAATTACCTGTAGTCGTGTCAAAGTTAAACTCGAAAAACTGATTGCTTGATACACCATTAACAACTTCGTTGTTAGTTTCAATCAACTCCTGTGATGGATTGAAAAAAGAAACATTGAGTGACTGCAAGGCTTTTGTAGCTCCCGCACCACTTTCGGAAATTATGGCTGGGGTAGTGGTTTCATCGTAGCTGAACGAGCCAGAAGCCGAATAACCAGCATCACCTTTCCAGTTAAATGTTAAGTCAGCAGCTTGAGCCAGATTAGTAGAAGCAATGATAGAAGTCGCACAGAGTGCCAAACTAGACGCTACCTGCACTGCGGCTAGGCTGAAAAAGCTTTTCATGGATTAAATAGCCTCCTATTGACAAATTACTGCAAGTGAGTGTACTCGTGTGCCACGGTGGCAACTCGTTCTGAATCACGGGTTTTCTAAGCATCTTCTGCTACTTGCACTTTGATAAGAGCAGCAAAAGACGTTTTGGGGTGTTTTATCCCTTCCCCTTTAACATGCACCCTAATCTTCACAAGCGTAATTTTGGCTTGACAGACTATTAGTTGCAACTGAGTAAACCAGAATTTAATTGCTACTAACACCATATTTGCTTTTTGATTTTTCTAAAATCTGCCTGAAGATAGATGAGTTGATGCGGTAAAAATTCAACCTTAATCCTTTCTAAATTTATTTTCTGGATTTTTAACAATACAGCATTTTACGATACCTACGGTGGGCTACATTTACGCACCTGCGGCCTCATCGATGCCCTGTGGCGTGTCCTAATGAGTGAGATTGCAACGATGGCGGTGATGGTGGATGCCAAAAATGAGCAGGTGCGGTCTTTTTCTGAATATAGCCGTAGTCACATAGGTTAGGACATTTTAAAAGAGTGAAAGCTAGGAACAGTAATAGTTTTACCTCCTGCCTTCTGCCTTCTGCCTCCTGCTATATCAGGGATTTACTGTGTTTCCCGGCCAGCCTAAACACCTGTATCTGCCAATGGCGACGATCGCTAGACAGTTCAGTTGAACCTTTCTAATTTTTGCAAACTGAAACATTCAGAACCGCTATATATTCAATAGCACTACAAAATTGTACTTAACAGTACCTTTTTTGAGGTTGGATATTTTTAATATTCATAAGAGGAACTTATTTCAAATTCAAGATTCTTGCTATTTATACTTATAATAGTATTTTTGCTTACTTAAAATTAAATCAGCATTGCTATGTGTTATGTCCAATCTCAGATATGAACGATTATCCGAAATGCTGTTAATTTAGTTAGTAGTTTAATTGAAATGTTCTTAGATTAAGGGAGAAATTCCTTAAAATCAATATATTTATATTTATTCAGCAGATTTTGTCATCCCTATTCCTAAGTGAACTCGATTAGTTATGCTCCTAGATTTAGAAAGATTTTATCAGGCTTGCAATCCCAGCAGACCTCTAATTATAGGAAACCCTAGCGATCGCAGGTACTATATCGATTTTGCTGCGGTGCGGGGTGGCAAAATCATTGAAGCTTTGCAGCGCACGATCGCTAGAATATCGCCAGATATACCAACCTGTCAACTATTTACAGGACATCTCGGTTGTGGAAAATCAACAGAGTTGTTGCGCTTGAAAGCTGAATTGGAAGCGCAGCAATTTCATGTAGTTTACTTTGAGTCTACCCATGTCTTAGAAATGGCGGATGTGGATGTGACTGATATTTTGTTAGCGATCGCTGGACAGGTAAGTGAAAGCTTAGAAGCAATGAAAATTAGGCTTAAATCTAGATACTTTACTAAGTTGTTTGGTGAACTTGTTGATTTTCTGCAAACGCCAATTGACCTTGGGGTAGAAGCAGAATTGTCTGTGGGGATTGCCAAAATTACCGCGAAAACGAAAGAAAGTCCGCAATTACGGCGGCGGTTAAGAGATTATCTCGAACCGCGAACCGCAAATATTTTACAGTCAATTAATCAAGAATTACTAGAACGTGCCAACAAAGAATTGAAAACCAGGGGTAAAAAAGGACTGGTGGTAATTGTTGATAACTTGGATCGAGTCGCAATTCGACCTTTACCATCGGGGCGATCGCTGCCAGAATATTTATTTATTCAGCGTGGCGAACAGTTACGCAAACTGAATTGTCATGTAGTCTACACTATCCCCCTAGCCTTGACTTTCTCCAACGATAGCGCCGAACTTCAGCATCGTTTGGGGGGAGGAGTCGCACCAAAAGTTTTACCGATGATACCTGTGCGTTTGCGCTCTGGCGAGATTTTTCCCCAAGGGCTAGCAATGATGCGGCAAATGGTGCTAGCTAGAGCTTTCCCAGACATTTTACCTAGCGATCGGTTAGGCTTAATTACAGAGGTGTTTGATAGTCTGGAAACCTTAGATCGATTGTGCTTGATAAGTGGTGGTCATGTACGCGATTTACTAGGTTTACTGTTTGACTGTCTGCGAGAACAAGATCCACCCTTTGACCGGGAATGTGTTGAATTGGTAATCCGAAGACAGCGTGATTACCGAACCAACGCTATCGACCCCCATGAGTGGGAACTAATCTTTCAGGTGGTGCAACAGCAACGAGTTAGAGGTGATATAGAATACCATACCCTTTTGCGAAGTCTATTTGTATTTGAATACCGCGATCATCAGGGAGCTTGGTTTGCCGTTAACCCAGTTTTAGCGGAGACAGAAAAATTTAAATCATGGTTGAACGACACGCACAAGTAGATATCAGAGCAGCTAACGAGCGAGCTTTACGAAGTTTGGGGAGAGCAATTACCCTTTCTAGCGGTCAATTTTCCCTGGTTTTGGTGTGCTGCAATTATCGAGTTTTGCAAGAACTTATGCTGCAACGACTCGAAGAACTTTCTTCAGGAGTACACTACATTCAAAAGGTAGTTCTGCCGCATAATGCCAGAAGTCTTTACACAAGTATTCATTTACAACTGCTAACCGAAGCTAATCCGCCATCGGCGTTGATGATTTTGGGTTTAGAGTCAGTAGATGGACTCGACGATTTACTGAGGTCTATCAATCATATTCGGGATGAATTTCGCAAACGCCACCCATTTCCAATGATTTTGTGGGTGAACGAGGAAATATTGCAAAAGGTAGTCCGTTTAGCACCAGATTTTGCAAGTTGGGCGGCGACACCGATTCGGTTTGAAATGACAACTCAATCACTGCTGCAATTTCTGCAACAGGAAACAGACTCTTTATTTGCCACAGTGTTAGCAAACGATGCTGCACAACACCAACCTCCTCAAGTTGCAAAGCATTATTCTACTGTCGAGCAAGTCTGGGAACATAGCTATGAACTCCACTTTGCGATTAAAGAGTTGCACAATCGTGGTATTACCTTAGAGCCAGAATTACACGCTAGTTTAGAATTTGTTTTTGGTCTAGATAATTATATTAGCGATCGCATCAATATAGGTTTAAGCCATTTTCAGCAAAGCTTGCAGGTTTGGCAAAAGTTGGCACAGACAGAAGAGGGAGCAGGGGGAGTAGGGGGAGATGAGGGGGTATTTTCTTCGTCTACGCCTCCTAATCGTCCATCTCCTCTATTGCTGCGACAGGGAATTTTGTTGTTTTATATTGGGTTGTGTTATTGCCGTTTTGCAGAGCAAAATCAAATCGAAAATCGCCGCCATTGGTACACTGCTAAATCTTATTTTCAGCAGTGCTTGAATATTTTGCAGGTGGCTGGGCGTTTAGATATAGTTGCTGGATTTATTAATCAACTTGCTGAGGTTTTGCAATATCTGCAAGAATGGGAAGAATTGCAGACTGTTGCTAAAAAGTCTCTGGAGTTACATCAAACTTATGGTACTCAAATCCAACTAGCTTGTGACTACGGTTTTCTGGCACAAGTGGCTGTACAGCAGTCGCGGTGGGTACAGGCGAGTATCTTAGCACACGTATCACTGCTGAAACTAGGTGAAGCGCAAAAGCAGAATGACCCTTATAACTGCTTATTTCCGTTACTGCTGGCGCAAATTTACTATTTAGTTTTGGCGAAAGCACAGCGAAATTTAGGCGAGTTAGAAGTCGCTCGTGAATACTTAGATAAGGCAACAAAAGAACTGCCAGCAGCCTTAGAAAGCAGTGCCCATCAATACGATGCCCATCGTTATATTCGCTTATTGCGGAGACTGCGATCGCTCTACTTTGAAGAAGGGCGATATCTCGAAGCCTATTACATTCGCCAGAAACGGCGTTCTGTTGAACAGCAGTATGGTTTTCGGGCTTTTATTGGTGCGGGGCGCTTGCAACCTCAAAGACAGGCGACAAACCCAGCATTAATGTCACCTTCTGGAAGTAGTAGCATTGCTTTAGAAATTGCGGCTTCTGGTCGAGAGCGTGATATTAATAACTTAATTGGCAGAATTAGCCGCGCCGATCAAAAATTGACGGTGATTCACGGTCAATCGGGGGTGGGTAAGAGTTCTACCGTCACGGCGGGTTTAGTTCCAGCACTGCAAAATCGAGCCATTGGCGATCAAATAGCCGTGCCTGTGGTACTGCAAGTTTATACCGATTGGGCACGGGAATTAGGAAAATCTTTAAGTGAAGCGATGTCTAGTGACACATCCCTGGCGATTTACGCTGATATTAAGCCAGAAGCAGGCATTGAATCAGAGGCTTTGCCTTACCCTGGCACACCGTTGACTATCGGTAGCATTTTACAACAACTCCAAGAAAATGCCGATCGCCATTTAATCACAGTTTTAATTTTTGACCAATTTGAAGAATTTTTCTTTGGTTATAGCGATCGCAATCAAAAACAAGAGTTTGATAAATTTATTAGCGATTGTCTGAATATACCTTTTGTTAAAGTCATCCTTTCCTTGCGAGAAGATTATTTACATCGGTTATTAGACTTTAAACATCTCTCGGCACTGGAAGCGATTAATAATAATATTCTCGATAAGCATATTCGCTATCAGTTAAATAATTTTTCACCAGAATATGCCAAAGCAATTATCCGCAAATTGACAGAGCGATCGCAATTTAATTTAGAACCCGCTTTAATTGATGCTTTAATCGAAGATTTGTCAACAGAGTTTGGAGAAGTCCGCCCGATTGAATTACAAGTTGTGGGAGCGCAAATTCAAGATGAGCGCATTACTACATTAGAAGAATATCAGCCATATAGACCGAACAAACTAATCGAACGATATATTAAGGAACTAATTAAAGACTGCGGCCCAGAAAATGAACGAGCCGCTTTACTCGTCTTATACTTATTAACAGATGAAAGCAACAACCGACCTTTTAAAACTCGTGCTGAGTTAGCAGCGCAGCTAGGAGAGTTAGAAGATGCTGACAAATTAGATTTAGTATTAGAAATTTTAGTGCGTTCCGGTTTAGTAGTTCTCTTTCCAGATGTACCAGAACGCTATCAACTGATTCACGATTATTTAGTAGACTTGATTCGCTACATGCAACAACAAGAATCGAGCTTACAGGTACAACTCAATCAATTGCGCTATAAAGTAGAACAAAGTAAAGCTGAGATTGAGCGACTTAAAAGCGAACTTAGTGAAAATAAGCAGCGTTCTAAATTGGTAGCTTCTCATCCCCAACAGGGATTAGACTTATTAACAGAATTGCGAGAATTACACAAGCGGGAAGAATTAAGTCAGTTAGAAATTGAGCAATTACGAGCTGAACTTAAAGAAAAAGAATTAACAGCTAAACTTGCAGAAAGTCAAAAGAAACAAAGACTTAGTGAAGCTCAATTAAATCGTTCCTTGAAAATTGCCCTAACCGCTTCCGTTCTCGCCATCTTCGGATTAAGTGTTTCCATAGTGACAGCAGTAGATAGCGAAATTAAAACCCTCAGTGCATCCAGTGAAGCCCTCTTTGCCTCACAAAAAGGTATTGATGCTTTAAAAGAAGCTTTAAAGGCAGGGAGAAAATTACAACAAACAGTCTGGGTAGATTCCAATACAAGAGAACAAGTACAGACGGCGCTTTATCAAGCAGTTTCAGGGGTAAGAGAATATAACCGCTTGGACGGGCATTTATCTGGCGTCAATAGTGCTACATTCAGCCTCGATCGCTCTTTAATTGCCTCAGCTAGTGCGGATACTACAATCAAACTCTGGCATCCCGATGGTAGCTTAGTCAAAACTTTGTCGGGACATGAAGATGTAGTTAATAGCGTCAGTTTCAGCCCAGATAGTCAAATCATTGCTTCCGCCAGTCAAGACAAGACAGTAAAACTTTGGAGTCAAGAAGGTCAATTGCTTGCTACCTTATTAGGACATCAGGGTGTGGTGAATAGTGCTAGTTTCAGCCCAGATGGCCAGATTATTGCTTCGGCGAGTACAGACAAAACAGTGAAACTGTGGAGTCGCGATGGTAAGCTGCTCAAAACTTTGCAGGGACATAATGGTGCAGTCTTGAGTGTCGCTTGGTCAAATGATGGTCAAACCTTAGCTTCCGGGAGTGCTGACAAGACAGTGAAACTGTGGAGTCGGGATGGTAAGCTGCTCAAAACCTTACAGGGACATGAGGATGCAGTCAAAAGTGTAGCTTGGTCGCCCGATGGGAAAGCGATCGCATCTGCTAGTTTAGATCAGACAATCAAACTGTGGAATCTGGAGGGAAAGCTACTGCGAACCTTATCAGGTCATAGTGCTGGAGTTACTAGCGTCAGTTTTAGCCGTGATGGTAACACGATCGCTTCCGCAAGTACTGATGAGACAATCAAACTTTGGAGTTCTGAAGGTGTGTTGCTGGGAACTCTGAAGGGACATAATAATTGGGTTAACAGTGTCAGCTTCAGTCCAGATGGTCGCACCCTTGCTTCCGCGAGTCGGGACAAAACTATTAAACTTTGGCATTGGGATGATGTGTTACTGCGAAAACCCAAAGCTGATAATGATGACTGGATAACTAGCATCAGTTTTAGCCCAGGCGATCGCACCTTAGCAGCAGCAAGCCGAGACAAAACTGTAAAACTTTTCAGTCGTGATGGTAAACTACTTCGTACATTCACGGGGCATCAGGGTCAAGTTTGGGGTGTAGCTTGGTCGCCCGATGGTAAAGTAATTGCCTCCGCTAGTAAAGATAAAACAGTCAAGCTTTGGAGTCGTGACGGTAAACTGCTCAACACCTTACAAGGTCATAATGATACCGTTTTGGGTGTAGCTTGGTCGCCTGATAGTCAAGTAATTGCCTCCGCTAGTAAAGATAAAACAGTAAAACTTTGGAGTCGCAACGGTAAACTGCTCAATACTTTACAGGATCATCAAGAAGCGGTGAATTGGGTCAGCTTTAGCCCTGATGGCAAGTTGCTAGCTTCAGCCAGTGATGATAAAACCGTGAAAATCTGGAGTGTAGAGGGTAAATTACTATATACATTAACTGGTCATAGCCGCCGGGTGAATGGGGTTGCTTGGTCGCCCGATAGTCAAAGCATTGCTTCAGTTAGTATTGATAGCACAGTGAAGATTTGGAGTCGAGATGGTAATTTGCTAGATAATCTCACGGGCGATGGCGATAGTTTTATCAGTGTCAGTTTTAGCCCCGATGGTAAGACTCTAGCAGCTAGCAGCGATGACAAAGTGAGGATTTGGAACCGAGCAGGGACGTTGCTGATTGCTTTGAAAGGTGATAAAGATGAGTTAACCAGCGTCAGTTTCAGCCATGACAGCAAGACTTTGGCTGCTGGTAGTGGCAATGGTACAGTAATTTTCCGAAATTTGGCAGATATCCAACTGGATAAATTACTGGCACGGGGCTGTAATTTGCTACACGATTATTTGCAAACTAACCAAAAAGTAATGAAAAGCGATCGCGCTTTATGTTCTGGTAGGTGATGCAGAAGAATTATGAAAGGCTACATACAGAATTTGGGTTTAATCATTACATAGAGTTGAATCAATTCTATTTCCATATTTATCAATTTTTGATCTATACAATTGGGCATAAAGTAAGAAATAATTAAGCAACGAGATTTTCTAACTCGCTTTAAAGCCCTGCTGGCAAAGGCTTTTTTGAGCCTCGACCGTTTACCTTTATTTTGCGACCTTACCTATTTATGATTCCTACCGATATGACGGCACAATAAGACACATGTTAAACTTATGTAAAGTAGTTTGACTAAACCCTTAATATCTGATGCTTAAAATTGCAAAGTTTAGTATTATTTCCAGGTAAAAATATTGCTAAAATAACTAATTTAGTTTTTATGAAAAATTGATGAATATAAGATAAAGATACTGTATCTGTATTAGGAAAAATGTGCTACCTATGTATATTCTTAAATAAGACTTTAATTCAACAAAAATCAAGATATAAACTTCTGAATCTCTTTAGTTCTTGTTAAGCATAAAATATCAAAAACCTGGAGATTTTGATGTTATTGGAGCAAAAACTTGACCAAATTTACATTTTTGGCTCTGGAAAAGGAGGATTGAGAAAGACTGGGTATCAAACAGCAAACTTAAACAGCAAGTAATCTTGCTTATTTATACTATGCGTTTGCTTATTTTGAGATATCAAGGGTGATTAAAGCCTTAATGCAAAAGGAAAACGGTTATTTTTAAGTAATCCGTTAATTTTTAGTAAAATTTATAACCATCACATAAGGGTTCTAGAGACAATTATTTAAGGCACAGAGGTAGCATAAATCATAAAATGGCAAAAACTCTATGCTAGAGAAAAATGCTTGAATCAATAGAATACCTGGATTACAAGTACTATGGAGCTTAATTGAATCTTGCAGATTAAAAATGAGAGAATGTACAGTTTATAGACTTTTAGTACTCATCTAAAGTAGATTTTTATCAAGAATTTAGATAAAGTTTTAAACCTATATATTACACATATAAATTTAAGTCTAGATTACCTAGATTAAGCTTATTTAGTAAATAAAATAGAATAATTTATAATAAATTAAAAGATATTTAAATCTCTATGGAGTACATATTCACTATGAATTATAAAAATTCACCTAAGAAACCTTTCAGGAACCAAAACTATAGTGGACAGGATTTAAGAGGAAAAAAGTTTTTTATTGGTCAGGATATTCAAGGATCAAACTTCTCTGATGCAAACCTTCAGGGAGTAGATTTTAGTAGTGCAAAAATTCGAGGAGCGAATTTTTGCGGAGCAAATCTTCGAGGAGCAAAGTTCAACTATGTCTCAAGTATATCAGTAGAGACCGACACCTCATTAGATGAAGTAGATTTTACTAATGCTAAGATTCAAGGAACAGACTTTACTGAAGCTGTACTTCAAAACGCCAACTTTACTGAAGCGAAAGCAGGTCTAAGTCTCTATTGGCGTTTGATTGTATTTCTCTTTTCATTTATATTATGCTTATTTTCAGCATTTCCAGCAGCGATCATCAGTACATTCTCACTACACTTTCTTCGTGGCTCCCATCGAAGACCTTCTTTTTTATTTTTAATGCTTACTGGACTTGTGTCAGTTGTTATTACCGTAGCTATACGCACACTTCTAATTATCTCTGCTCCCAATTATGCAACAATTATACATGTAATTCTGGGAATCATTGCAATTATAATGACGCTGTTTGGTGCGGCAATAACAATGGTAATGAATGATTTTGAAGATGATCTTAGCAGTATTCTTTCAGCTACATTACCACTATTATTTTTACTTGTAGTTCTCATAGGGCTGATTATATTTACAGAAACTCTCAAACCTCTTGAAGAGCTTGTATTTCGTAAAACATACTTCCAATCTATTGTTTTGTCTAATAAGACCAACGGCGCATTGCTTGCAGGAGTGTTTGGAGCGCTCATTGGCGCACCTATTGGTTGTTGGTTCTCTGGATCTGCTATTGCTGAAGATAAAAAAGTTTTTTATTGGCTTTGGAAAATTTACATTTGGTTTGTTACTTACAAAGGAACTCTCTTCAATGAGGCAGATATAACTGACGCTATTTTTGCTTCAGCAACACTTAAGGGCGCAAACTTCAAAGGTGCAAAAGTTATAAGAACCCGATGGAAAGGCGTTAAACATCTAGAATTTACTTATACTGGTAATAACTATCTCAAATACCCAAAAATTCGACAGTTAGCCACAACATTAGTTGTGGGAGAAAAAACAAAAGACAGAAAATTTGACGGTCTGAATCTCGAAGGTATTTATTTAGAAAAGGCAACATTATCATGCACTAACTTTAGTGGGGCAAATCTTAATCATGCGAATCTGCGCTACGCTATTTTGCTGGAAGCAGACCTAACACAAGCAAAACTAAATAATGCAGATTTAACTGGAGCTAGCTTAACTGGAGCTTGTATAGACAATTGGACTACTGATCAAACAACAATCTTAAATGAGGTGATATGCGAATATATATATCTGGAAAAATTACCTGGTAATATGAGTGGTTGGCGTCGCTCCCCTCCCCAACCAAACAATTTTGAGCCTGGATATTTCGAGAATTTTTATCGAAAAGATAATGTAATTTACTTACCTATAAGTAAGAACGATGATCGACAAGCTTTAGAAGATGCCTTCTCACATTTGGTTAAGCAAAATCCAGGCATACGCAATGCCTTAACAGAAATCAAGATGATAGGTGATAATAATGTTCTAGTTACAATCCGAGTCCCCAAAAACACCGATAAGGGTAAGATTGAGCAGGAGTTTGAACAGACAAAACAAGAAGGGAAACAGAAACATCAGCTACATTCAGAATTGGAAAAACGTTACAATGAGCCATTCTTTCAGTTTATCTTAGATTTAATTAAGGAAGTTATGTCTAGTACTCCACAATTCTTTGCTCCTAATTCAAACATTAACATTGCCAACATGGCAGGAAAGGTTAAGGGTTCACAGAACTCTACTCTGCATATCAATTCACAAGAACACAGGCAGACTCTTGCTGAAGCCGCATCTGAAATCCAAAACCTCCTTAAGCAATTGGAACAGAGCAATCCTACTGCTACTGATGCTGAAAAAGTAGCTTATGTTAATGAGAAAACTGCTCCCACTCTTAAAAGTCGTGTACTTAGTGCATTACAAGGAGGTAGTGAAGCTGCAATTGAAGAGTTTTTAAGCAATCCTTATATCAATGTAGGCAAAGCTATTGTCAAGGGGTGGATAAAGCCAGAATAGGTTATCGGCATTGCACCGAAATATGTGTAATTTATTGCAAGATAGTCTGAAAACGCTTATTTTGTTCATGGTTGAGAATTTGCTACAACAAAATCAAAAAAATCGTGTTCAGTAAGGAAAAATCAAGCCTTTTGAGGACATCTTACAGTTTTGACAAACATATTAGTAAAATGCCTATTCTTCGCAACAGCATGACGCTAGGCGCGATCGCTCCTGACACCAACCAAAGGTGCGTAGGCGTAGCCCATCGGAGATATTGCTTTCTGTCTCAGCTAGTGTCGGAGCCGTCAGTTTAACTAAAAATCATTGCTGAAATAATCGAGTCTGCATGGCAAAGATATAAATGCTGAAGAAGAAGCAGGACGGACAGGCTGACAGGTACAACAAACCTACATATATCAGCTACTTACCTTGCACCTCTACCTTTTTTATGCAATATGAAGTTGCTCAAACTAAACTACAGAGGGATGTTAGGTGATACGCTCATCTTATAGCTTGTTCAATAGTGTTAGCTAACTGTGGAGAATATACTCATGAATTTATTATTTATGCAAGCAGCAGCACCAGCTATAGATGCTGCTCCTCATTTTCCTGTTGCTTTTACCTTGGTGTATGTCGTTGGTTTTGTTGCTGCTGTTAGCATTGGCTCAATAGCTTGGTACAACTCGAAACGCCCCGCAGGTTGGGAAAGCAAAGAACGTCCTGATTTTGTGCCTAAAGTTGATAAAGAAGAAACTCCAGGTGTGGGTGAACCTAAGTAATAAGCAGTGATCAGTGCTGAGTTTAATAATCAAACTTACAGCAGTTTTCATTTATTTTGAACCACATTTACATTATCTAAAACCCTTGTAGAGACGTAGCACTGCTGCGTCTCTACAATTGTCTATTAACTCTGCAAAGAGGTTACATTCATATCGTCGTTCAATCTGCGAATTAGACGGGATAACTCGCGAATGATATTCACCGCAATTTCGGGAGTTTCTTCGATCGCATCGTATAGTTGCTCTTGCGTCAGTTCTAAAAATTCACAAGGCTCCAAAGTGGTTGCACTGGCGGATCGAGGTTGAGTATCGAATACTGCCATCTCACCAAAATATTTTCCCTGTTCCACCTGTGCTAACTGTTTATTCCCAATGTGAACTTTAACTCGACCGGATACGACAATATAGAGCGATCGCCCTTCTTCTCCCTGTCGAAAAATCGTGTAATTAGCTGGGAATGACAATTCGTTCATCACTGAAGTGAGCCGTACAATAAAATCATCCCGCAATTCCTTAAAAATCGGGACTCGCCGGACAAATAATAAACGGTCAACACTGGTTAGCATAATTACAAGTTAAAAATCCAACATTACTGAACATCTCAAAACTGAAGTCAGAGGGCGATTAGTCATATTACCGATGTTGAATGCTAGCCGTCAAGAATATCCCAGGCTTTACCATCTGACAATGGGTGTGGTCAATAAGAGCGATGCCTACGGCGGTAAACTATGCATAGAAGTTTCTCAAACAATAGCTCAGTATTCAATACTACTCGCTTTGGGCATTTTGAACTCAGAATTTAGTTTCGGGAAAAGGTTGAAAGTTTTTTCTTTTCCTTTTCTTGCGATCGGTGTTAATGGGTAGAAAGCCCAAAACATATAGTCAAATTGTCAATCACTTTTATTTATCATTTTAAAAAACAAGAGTATTTGCTCTTATTTGGCTGAAAGCCATAATATTGACTCCATGAGCTCCCAAGGTACCTTGCTGAGAAAAAAATCACCAATTTGATTAAAAGCGTAGTTTACCGACGTAGGCATCGCCTCTAAAAATTGGGGAATTGGCTGATTAATAATGAATATCGATCGGTGTCGTTAGGAAAACAGTCACAAAATCTCCTAATCTGCCCTCACATTGAGAAGCAGAGAGGACTAAGACAAACAGCATTGAATTACTGAGAGCAACAATTATGACCTGGCTAATTAGTACATTATTGATTGGAATCTCTGTCGCTTTTGCAACTACCTTTGACGACAACTTATATTTAACGGCTTTCTTCGGAAAAGTCAATCGTAGCTTTCGTCCTAAGCATATTGTTCTTGGTGAATTTCTGGGATTTACTACCTTAGTATGTGCTAGCCTCCCTGGCTTCTTCGGCGGTCTGATTATTCCCAGCACTTGGATTGGTTTGCTGGGTTTGCTTCCCATCGCCATTGGTATCAGTAATTTCATCAGTCGAGAAGAGGAAGGAGAGACAGTGCAAGCGGTATCACTTGACTTAAACTCTCCTGTAAAATCTGGACGCCAAAAGAAATCACTATTAGCAACCATCCGCGATCCTCAAACCTACCGCGTTTCTGCTGTCACTATTGCCAATGGAGGAAACAACATTGGAATTTATGTACCGTTGTTTGCTAGTAGCAATCTTCCAAGTTTGGGCGTAATTGTTTGTGTTTGCTATTGCACTGTTGGGGCGTGGTGCTTACTCTCTTACAACCTGACTCGTAATCCTCTGATAACTCCTGTTTTAACTCGCTACGGTCGAAAAATCTTCCCCTTTGTCTTAATTTACTTGGGACTCTCTATCTTAATTAAAAGTGAAACATATCGACTTTTACCTAGTCTGGCAATGCTTGGAAATTAGGTATGACACCGCAATTTTTGATGGGTGCTATGTCCCTGATATCAGCAAAAAAATCAGCGATGTTTCCCATCTATAAATTTTTAATCACTTAAATTTATCAATGTAAATAACAATAATATTTGCTTTTATCAATCAAGATATTTAAAGTGAGAAGTAAGCACATTATCGATGGCTCTTATAAAAGCAAGCCCACCAATAGGAATCAGATTATGAAGGAACTAATGAATCAATCAAACTCTAAAAAATTAACTCAGTGGCTCGTAACAGCAGTATTTCTAGTAGTTGTCGCGGGATTTACTCTGCTTATCCAGCCCAGCGCTAGAGCGCAAACACTAACACCATACATACCTACAGAATCTGAACTAGCTCCAGTTGAATTGCCAATGGAGCCTGTAACACCACCAGTAATATCTCCAGTTGTACCGCCAATAGTATCTGTAGCAGAAAACGTTAGACATTTATTACAAACCAATGAATGTGTAGGCTGTAACCTAGCTGGGGCAATGTTAAAGGACGTAAATCTGCAAGCAGCAAACTTGGAGGATGCTAACTTACAAAATGCAGACTTAGAAAGAGCTAACTTGCAGCAAACAAACTTACAAAGGGTTAACTTTCAAGGAGCAGATTTAGGCAAGGTAAACCTTTGGGGAGCAAACCTGGTAGGAGCAAACCTTTTTGATGCAGACCTAGAGAAAGCCAATCTCTTGGGAGCAAATTTGCAAACCGCTAACCTACAAAACGCAGATTTGGAAGATACAAATCTAACAAATGCAAACATCCAGGGAGCTAATCTGATGGGCGTTGATTTGGAAGATGCAATCAGACCAGAAGGATTCGCTATTCAGTAACATCTTTTGTAGGGGCGCAAGGCCTTGCACCCCTACCGCGTGGTCTATTTACCTGAAAATTCCTGTAAACTAAACTTCTTTGTGCAAAAATTTAATAACAAATATCAAAAGCCTGTATTCATTGCTGAATCAGGTTTTAGTTTTTAGTATACTTTGCAGCTTTTAAAAAATCCATTGCCGCTTTTTTTGCATACTTTTAGTTCGTAGCCAAGCTTGCAACTTATTAATCGTGTCGCTATGAGAAGTGATTTCTCGCACTGAATTTTAAATAGTTGCGATCGCTCCCTCACCATCTCAAAAACCCGAATTTAGCATTAGCCACAGCGCTTTTGAAGTAATTAAACTACATTACTCGCCACTTGCCTAAAATTGTTAGAGTAAAGAGAGTTATGAGGACGCAAATATGACTGACAAAAATCGTTCTCAATGGGATTTAGGCAGGTTTATCGAAACCCTGACTTACTTTGAGGTGATTCCTTTTTTTAACTGGGTACAGCAGTTAATCCAAGGTCGTCCTAAGGATAATCAATATAAACCCAATGGGGGAAGAAATATGGGTGTAATATTAGTAGCAGGTGCAACAGGTGGTGTCGGTAAACGAGTCGTGCAGCGATCGCTCCAACAAGGTTATAAAGTTCGCGCCTTAGTTCGGGACATTGACAAAGCGCGGTCAATTCTTGGTAATGATATAGATTTAATAGTTGCGGATATCACGCAACCAGAAACTTTAACTTCTTTAGTTTTGTCTGATATCCAAGCTGTAATTTGTTGCACAGCAGTACGCGTACAACCAGTTGAGGGAGACACAGCAGATAGAGCTAAATATTATCAAGGTGTTAAATTTTACCAGCCAGAAATTGTTGGTGATACTCCTGAAAATGTAGAATATCAAGGAGTCAAAAATTTAGTCGAAGCCGCAGCAAAATATCTACCCCAAGCGAAGGAAAAACTAATATTTGATTTCACCAAGCCATCAGCAGAATTAAAAGATAACTGGGGAGCGTTGGATGATGTCGTCATGGGTGGTGTGAGTGCCAGTAATATCCAATTAGTAGAAAATACAGCTTTATTTGCGGGTAATGTCTCCACTGCTAACTCTGGCGGATTTGCTTCTATCAGAACTAAGAATTTTGATCCACCCTTCAACTTATCTAGTTACGAAGGTATAAAATTGCGTGTCAAAGGTGACGGTCAGCGTTATAAAATATTTCTACGGACAGATACAAAATGGGATGGTATTGGCTATAGCTATTCTTTCGATACTGTAGCTAATACTTGGATAGATATTCACATTCCCTTTGCAGATTTAATTCCCGTATTTCGGGCAAAACTTGTTAAAGATGCACCGCCACTTGAAGAAAATAGAATTTGCTCATTCCAGCTGATGTTGAGCAAATTTGAACATGATGGCGCTTTAAATCCGAAATTTTCCCCAGGTGGTTTTGCTTTGCAGTTGGAATCAATTAAAGCTTATGGGGGGACGACTTTACCCCAATTTATCCTTGTGAGTTCAGCAGGTGTGACTCGTCCCGGCCGCCCTGGCATCAATTTAGATGAAGAACCCCCAGCAGTGAAATTAAATGACCAATTGGGAGGAATTTTAACTTGGAAGTTGAAGGGAGAAGATAGTTTAAGAGAAAGCGGAATTCCTTATACAATTATTAGACCTTGTGCTTTAACTGAAGACATAGGTGGTAAGGAATTAATATTTGAGCAAGGTGACAATATTAGAGGCAAAATCAGCCGTGAGGATGTAGCAGAATTGTGTGTGCAAGCGTTAAAAATAAAAACAGCATCTAACGTTACATTTGAGCTTAAACAGGGAGAAAATGCTGTCAAATATATCGATTGGCAGAGTTTATTTTCTAACTTACAACCGGATAAAAGATGAAATAGTCACAGACTAAAAGTCTGTAACTATCCCAATCAAGTTTGGTTAGATAGACTGTTCTAACAAGTCAGCTATTAATATGAAAAAAATCAAGGTGCTAATAATCGCCGGGATTTTAGTAACAATTATCTGGGGCAGTTTTTTTTCTACAACTGCCTCATCACAGCAAGTAGAGTCCCGCATCAATAACTTAGAAGCGGACTTAAATCGTGTTGAGTCGCGGTTAAATCAGCTAGAGTCTCAGCTAGGTAGAACCAGTCAGTCTCCATCCTCAAGAACAAGACTTACCCCACGACAGTCAACTGGTTCTAGAGGGAACTTATCACAGCAAGATCCGATGTTTGATCGGCTTGCAACTTTGGTGATTGAATTGAAGCAACAAGTTAATAAATTAGAGGAGCGAGTTGCTAAATTAGAATCACGCTAAATATTTAATCAAATTTCAATTTTTGGAGAAGTTCAGTGTTAATGGGTGATGTTGCCAAAATTTGATGCTTAATACCTCCCCAAATACTTCCAGTGCGGATACGATGGAAAACTAATATTTCAGGAATTTTACTAGAGATTAAAACTTGTGGTGGTGCGAGTTGACCGATGGTTCGCGCTCTCTTGTAATGATATGATTCTGATAGAGCCAAATCCAGTTGTTGAGCAATAATTTCTGGGGTTTCTTTTGCCGAATCTAATAATAGAATATAGTGTGGAGGATCGGCAATCGGCATCAAGCTTTTAAAATTAGTTCCTTGCAAATTCAAGAGAGTCAGAGCATTATTGACAAAGGTTTCTTGCAACTTTTCGCCCACTAAATCGCTAATGGCTTGATGTCGTCCGAGAAATTCTAAACAAGGAGTGCGGCGATAGTAATGAGTTACCCGGATGCGATCGCCAATTCGATAACGATACAAACCCCCTTTCTGCGATACAATAATCGTGTATTCCTTGCCAATGCTGAGTTGATGTAAACCGTACAGGGAACCAATTTCATCCTCGAACTCGAAAAAAACTTCATCAAGAATCGGCACACATCCCCCAGCAACAATCAACGGAATCGTCATTGGGGCTTCGGTTGCTAGTAGTCCTTTACCTTGAATTAAGACACCTGGAAATTGCGATAGCGAGGCGCTGCTGCTAAAAGCAGAACGCAATCCTTGAGCTTGATCTGCTGCATTGGCACTATCCCAGCAAGAAATCAGCTTTAAATTTGGCCAGAGTTGCATCCAGGGAATATTACTTTCGCTGAGGAGTTGCAGCCGATTAGATGAAATTCGATTGTGTAATTCTTCTTGCAATAAATCCTGATTTTCTTGAATATATTTTAAATGTACTTGCAGAAAGCTCGGACTCCAAATAGAAATAATTTCTAGTTTTTCAGCCTCTAATAATGCCAAAGCTAGTTGATGTTTAAATAAGTTCGCATCATCCAACTGATTAAGTTTCTTTGGCATCACCAACCAAGGACGTAAAAACCAACGCAACCAGCCATCTAAGTAATCTAAATCGTTCTGTAAAGCTTGGCTATCAGCTATATTTAACTGCGGCGAGATACAAGCATAAATCTTGCCTGTGTTAAATTTTGGGCCATGTACAATCAAATCATGCGCCCATACACAAAACATCTGATTAAACGATCGCCGCAAAGATTGAGTATAAGGAATCCATTTTACCGCCCCACTACTACCAGAGGTTTTTTCATAGAACAAAATCGGTTCTGGTGTCAGGTAAATTTGCTGCTGTTTGTGATTTAAGTAGGGTTCGAGTGCATCATAATCTACGATTGGTACACGCTGCCAATCGTCTATAGAATGAATCCCCAAAGTTTTACCATACTCACTGTTGATTAGGCGATCGCAAATCTCCCTTTTTACAGATGTCTGCATTAATTCTGGGTTATCCAAAGCTTGATGAAATCGCCTCGCCGTTGGTGCGAGGATTTGCCCAAAAAGCTGAATAATCGGACGCATTATTATACCTTTTGATTAGGATAAAGGTTGGTGGCTGCTGGTAAATAAGAACCATCGCCAATAACTACACCAGGAGCAAGATGAGATCCGGCTCCGACAAAAACATTGCTGCCAATCTTGACTTTTTTGACATACAACATTAAATTTTGTTTGCGGGGTTTAATGATATGAGAATAGATACCAGTACGATGCCCGATAACGACGCGATCGCCAATTTCTAACAAACTGCGATCGGCAATTTCTAAACCTGGTGTCCAGTAAACATCTCGCCCTACTTTAGCACCCCACAATCGCAACCAACAGGAAAATACCCCCGGAATCAGTCTTAGCAGTGCTTCTAAGGCGGGAATAGTAATATAAATTACCTGGATTTGATGACTACCCCACCAGGGACTATATTCTTTACCTTGTAGATAACTAATACCCTCCCGCACAGGATAAACCCATTCATGCAAGCGGTAAACTAGCACTGGTAGCCCATAAATAGAAAGAAACACCGCCAGAATGCTGAAGATGTTGGGTGAATAGGCGAGGTAGACTATTGTTGCACCTGTTATGATTAATAGGATAGTAGGAAAAAATAAAAGAATTTTACTTATAACTGTCATTAAAAAGGAAATAAAAGTTTTTGGAACAAGTTTAATGAGCTAGGAATTCCGATTATAGATGGCATATTGTTGCTTTCATAATATGTTCCATGTAACTTATCCCAAATTTTCAGATTAGCTCCATAATTATGATTGTGGATTTCACGGCAATGATGCCAAGCATGATCTTGTGGTAAGATTAACCAAGGAGACAAAAATTGATAAAGCTTGGTATTTACAGGAATTATCAAGTGGCTATGTCGCCATAAATCCAAGGCAGAAGTTAGACTTACTCCAAGAACATAACCTGTGGGGTCGGCTAACAGATACAAAAACAAAGTGTGTATCCATAAATAAACAATTAGCAAACTTGTCCAGAGTGTATTTCGGGAAGTTCCTAATACATCCATCTGAGTAACAGTATGATGGACTTGATGAACCTTCCAGAACAATTTAGTATGTAATAACCGATGATTCCAATAATATAAATAATCAACCACAACAAAACTGATAATAAAAGTTGGAATGAATGATACTTTTAAATATCCTTGTTGAGTGGGTAATAAATATTGATAAAGCCAATAAACTAAACTAGCTTGTAGTAATGGAATCAAAATTCCTTGAATCGTTAATCCTGTACCATCAAGCAACCAATCTTCAGGACTTTTAACTTTAAGTTGAGTTTGTCCAACCTGATTGGTAATAGTCCAAGCAACTAATCCGATAAAAGAACCAAAAATTATTAGTTGTGAAAAACTTTGTATTTCCACTTCTGATTACTCACACTGATATTGATTAATTATGAATTACATTATGTCTGCTTGATTACTTTATGACTTACGTAAAAACTCTCTAATATCAAGTTTGGTTGATTAGTTATAATTACCGTAATCTATGCAGAAATCGGAAAACCCTCTTTCCCCCTGCTCCCTGCTAAGAACAAGAACTGCGGTCTTAATCATAAGTCTTTCACTGAACACGATATAAGACTCTTACAGCAGTTTTCTTGTACATGAGGTACAAAGTCACTGGTTTTGAGGCAGGAGGCAGGAGGGAGAAGGCAGGAGGGAGAAGAATCATTTGATTTGTAAATCCTTGATTATGTACCTCATTTAGTTGCAAACTGCTGTATTTCTTTTCTGTTAGACGCTGCGCGAACGTGTCCTACCCTTGTCCTTCAAAGACGCTACGCGAATGGGAAGCCACATTGTGTCTATGCGTCCTTCTCCCAAGGGGAAACACAGACGCATAGCTTATACCAATTCAAAATTCAAAATTCAAAATTCAAAATTAAGAATCCAGACAGGACAAGGTTTTGGAGATGTGTATCTGTCGCATTCTTTTTTCAAATTGGTATTGCTTCTCCATAAGCGTATACGGTTCGTTTTTCCGTTACCCGTGCGTAAGTCCTGTACTTAATTTAACTCGAAGAACCCCACCCCGCCAAAGCTACGCACGACGGGGTATGCCTACGGGGTGTTAGGGACTTTTGCAAGAAGTCTATTGAAAGGATAGGTCGTATTTGCCTCCACGCTCCAGGGCGAGTTTGTAAGCAGGTCGCTCATGAATGCGCTCGACAAATTCTTTAAGCTTTGGTCGGTTCTTGACCCCTTCGGAGAGCGTATCGACTATTTCTAGAGGAAAGCTCATTTGGATATCGGCGGCAGTAAATTCATTGCCCGTAAACCACGTATTTTTACGGAGTTCATCTTCTATATAGTCAAAGTGAAGTTTGATCTGGGGCGCAACGAATCCGCTAACCACGCTGCTGTCCCCTGCTCCAAAATTGTTCAATATCACCTGCATCACCAACGGTAGCATTGCAGAGCCTTCGGCGTAATGCAGCCAATACTTGTAGCGTAGATGCTCTGGCGTACCGACTGCTGGGACTAGCCGACCATTACCGTAGCGATCGACTATGTATTCGATAATTGCACCCGACTCAGCAATCGTCAAATCTGCATCTGTGATTACTGGTGACTTACCGAGGGGATGGATTTGGCGCAGCGATTCTGGTGCCATCATCGTCTTGGCATCGCGTTCATAGAACTTGATCTCGTATTCTATACCTAATTCTTCAAGCAGCCACAGCACACGCTGCGATCGCGAGTTGTTAAGATGATGCACAACTATCATACAACTTCCTCTTTTGGTAGCTGATTGTTATCTGACTATTACCTAATTTCCAACTATACTATTAGACTTTTTTAGCCTAACTCTCCTAATTGGCTGGTTTTATTGTTTCTAATTGGTATAAGTTTGAGTTAGTCGGTTGGAGAAACTGGTGCATCTGCTTTTGCAAAAAGTGATGATAGACACACAGCCAAGAATCGAAATAGTTGCAGCATAAAAACCTAATTTGTTTCATTTATGGCTTTAGTCATTGCTGGGGAACGTAGTGGGGTGGGTAAGACAACAGTCACACTCACCCTTTTAGCATCTTTACGCCGTCGCGATCGCCAGGTGCAATCTTTTAAGGTAGGGCCAGACTACATCGATCCGATGTTTCATCAACACGTAACTGGTCGTGCTTGTCGCAATTTAGACCCAGTATTGACTTCCGAAGCCTACATTCAGCAATGTTTTGCCCGTCATAGTCAACTGAGTGAATATACCCTCGTGGAAGGGGTAATGGGGTTGTTTGATGGAGTGAAAGGGAGTGAGGAGGGAGCAGGGGAGCAGACGGGCAGAGGAGCAGAGGAGGAGAACAATGCCCAATGCCCAATGCCCCATGCCCAATCCCCCACTGATTTTGCAAGTACGGCACACATCGCGCGGCTGTTAGATTTGCCTGTGGTGTTGGTGATTGATTGCAGTCGTTTATCTGGTTCTGTAGCTGCGATCGCTCACGGCTATAAATCTTTTGATCCCCGAATTAAAATAGCTGGGGTAATATTAAATCGCGTCGGCAGCGATCGCCACCTTTCTCTCCTCAAAGATTCCCTAGAACCCTTACAATTACCTATTCTCGGCGTAATGCGCCGTCAAGATAACATCACAATTCCCGATCGCCACTTGGGTTTAGTACCCACAGCCGAACTTCCCGAACTCAATGCTTTAATTGATCGCCTCGCTGATTTAGGAGATACTTGCTTCGATTGGCAACGCTTATTACCTTTGTTAAAATCAGAATCCTTTTCTTTTTCTACTTCATCCTCCTTATCTTCGTCATTCCCAGTTAGGATTGCAGTAGCCCGCGATCGCGCTTTTAATTTTTATTACCAAGACAATCTCGATTTGCTGCAACAGCTTGGTGCAGAATTGGTTTTCTGGAGTCCCTTAGAAGATGCTGGTATACCAAAAGATATCCAGGGAATATATTTTGGCGGTGGTTTCCCAGAAGTTTTTGCCCAGCAATTAGCAGAAAACTCTAGCGTTCGTGATGCAGTGAAAACGGCAATACTTAAAGGAATGCCTACAGTGGCCGAATGCGGAGGATTGATGTACTTGTGCGAGCAAATTATCGATTTTGAGGGTAAATCTTGGTCAATGGCGGGAGTGCTACCAACATCTGCCGTGATGGGTGGACGTTTAACTTTGGGCTATCGTCGTGCTGTAGCTTTGCAAGATAATTTGTTAGTTAAGGCAAATACAACTGTTTACGGACATGAGTTTCATCGTTCCCATTTAACTTTAACTCCCACTTGGCCCCTATTTAAAACTTCTCGCTATGATTGCGAGGAAAATATGGGATGCGAAGGATGGGGTTTTCCTGCAAATATTTATGCTTCTTATGTTCATCTGCATTGGGGAGAAAGTAGAGAAATTCCCCAGCAGTTTCTTAAAGAATGTCTGAAAGTAAGTAAAACGGTGTAAATATTTATAGTTGGCAGAAGGCAGGAGAGAAGAAGGTTTTAGCCTGATTTATCCTATTAACATAGTTGTGTGTGACTAACCAAGACCTGAGAGATTTATCTGGCTGTAACGGCTTGTTAATGCGTTTCCTTATTCGGTAAATAGCTATAAAAACCACCCAAAGACGTGCGGACGTTTCCGGGGAGATGAGGATGAAGAGGACGCGGTGAATTTTTTCACCGCGTCCTCTTTGATCAGCTTATGACTCAATGTTAGTTTTGCACTTCAACCCAACGGCGATAGAGCTTTTGAATTTGTTTGAGAAGCGTAGTAGGAGCTGATTGAGTTGACTCATTCGGCTTCGCTATGTCCTGCAATTGCGTCAGGAGTCTGGCTTCTTCGACGGCAACTTCACCATCGCTATAAATTAAGCCACTGATGGCTTCAATCAAATTTTCACAGTCTTCAAGACTAGGGCGATCGCCTAAATACTCCCGCACCCAGTCGTAGCATTCTTTTGGCTGTACAGGAACTAATTCGTACAACCAAGGCTTAATTTCTGGGTCGTTAGCTAAACCTTTGGCTTGAGCTATTTCGCGGAGATATTGCCTTTCTTCTGGCTGGATTCTGCCATCGATCCAGGCTGCTCCAATCAGAATTTTAACTAAATTTTTCACATTGTCAGGGGGAACCATTGCTGCCTCCTCTGGTAGATTCAGGCCTCTACCAAATCGTACAATCCCAAACAGTATTCATTCGGAATTATTGTTTTTTCTTAAGCGCACCATAAAAAAACCATCTATGTCCTGTCGATGGGGCCAAAGTTTAAACCAACCTTGAGGTGTACTATCAGTAAAATCAGGTAACTCAACGCCACTGTCAGACTCAATTTGCCAATCAGGTGACTCAGCTAAAAACGCCGAAATTATTTCTTCATTTTCCGCTGGATGCAATGTACAGGTGGCATAAACTAATACCCCACCAGGTTTGACAAAAGTTGATGTATGTGTTATTAACTCTCGTTGCAATACCGAAAGTTCTTGGACAGATGCTGGTGTCTGTCGCCAACGCGCATCAGCATGACGGTGCATGGTTCCCAAACCAGAACATGGAGCATCAAGTAATACCCGATCTGCGGTGTTTTGAAATTGGTTGAGGTGGCGGCTGTCGCCAGTGCAAATTTGAATAGATTGTAAATTCAGCCGTTTGGAATTTTCTTGGAGTTTGCGAAGACGAGAAGGAGTGCGATCGCAAGCCCAAATTTTTCCTTTATCTGCCATTAACTCGGCGATGTGGGTTGTTTTTCCCCCTGGCGCTGCACAGACATCAATTACCACTTCACCTGGTTGGGGGTCAAGCAAATGACCTACCAATTGAGCGCTAGCATCTTGTACAGTCCACCAACCTTCTTTAAAACCCGGTAGTTTTTGAATTGACCCAGTATTACCAATAAATCGTAAAGCTTGGGGTAAATGAGGAATCCGTCTTACCAAAACACCAACAGATTGCAAAGCCGCCTCAACTTCCTTGATGGAAGTGCGAAGTGGGTTGATGCGTAAGTCAATTGTTGGTGATTGGTTCATCCATTCACACAGTTTTTCTGTGTCGGCTAAACCCAATTGTTCTAACCAAACTTGAACAATCCAGTCAGGAAAACTATGTAAAATGCCCAAGCGTTCCACAGGATTTTCTGGAAGTTCTAACGGATCGAAATGGGGAATTGGGGACTGGGAACTGGGAATTGGGGACTGGGGAAGTAACAAAGAATCTTTCTCCTCTGCCCCTCTGCCCTCCTGCTCGTTTGTTCCCCCTGCTTTTCTGAGATACTGGCGTAATAGACCATTAACAAAACCTGTAAGTCCAGAAAAACCGTTTTCTTTAGCGAGTTGGACTGTGGTATTAACAGCAGCTGAGGCGGGAATACGCTCTTGATAACGCAGTTGGTAAAAGCCCAGATGTAAGATGGTGCGGAGGTCTGGTGGTTGTTGATGAGATTTCTTTTTAGCGAGTTGATCAATAAGAGTATCGAGGGTGCGTTGCCTTCTGACGCTCCCATAAACCAATTCTGTCAGTAAGCGGCGATCGCTATCAGGCAAACTGACTTTTTGCAACACTCTATCTAGGGCAACATCAGCATAAGCCCCCTTATGAACATCTCGTAGGGTGATAAAAGCTAATTGACGGGGGTTTGTCATGAAAACACGATTCAGGAGTCAAGAGGCTTTTGTATTCTAACTCCCAACTCTTTACTAATTCGTAATTCGTAATTCGTAATTATCAGGTTGAATTGCCCCTTATTTATAGGTGGTTTCGTTACAATCCGGGTCTAAATCCCCGTTTATAACTATCTTTAATTACGAATGACGAATTAGAAATTATGAATTATTGCATATACGGGTCTACAGTAGCAATTTCAAGCTCACACGCTCTAGAAACCTGTTCTGCTGGTAATTTTCCAAAGATGATTAATGGTAAAGAAGCAGGGTTAGCTATCAGTTCTTTTGCTAATAAAAACCCAGTTATTGTCCAAGTTTGATATTTCCTAGCTTGTTTCCCAATTAGTCGCCCTTTTTTCCCATCGTAATATTCTGGCCATTCATCTGTACTAAGGCGTCCTTGAGCAGTTTCAATAGCCTTTTGTGCAAGATTTTTTCTATTAGTTTTTATAGCCGCCGCCGCCAACATCCACATTAAAACTGGCCAACTACCAGCATTATGATACGACCAAGGTATATTTTTGGGGTCACATCCAGTCACAATTCTGTATTCTTCATGTTCCAAAGCTGGGAAACAAATTTTCATTGGCATATCTCCTACCAAATCATCCCATCGTTCTTCAATTAAAGTCATAATCGCTTGTGACTGTTCTTCTGTCGCTAAGTCGGAAATAATTGCCATTAAATTTCCGAGTGAAAAGAAGCGAGTATCTAGCTGCGACGGGCCAACATTACCCGCTAGATAACCACCTTTTTTTGGTAGCCACTTATCTAATTCATAATAGGGAAGAGAATCTACATATATGTTGAACAGATTAACAGCAGCCTTGCCATATTCTTCACTTTTGAAGCGATAAATTGCATTCAGACGATTAATATCTATCCAATAATGCTGGCGAATATGAGCACATAAAAGAGGCAATCGGTTATCAATGGCTTCAACAATATCGGAATTACCTTGACAAATTAGCAGTTCGCGAGATGCACGCAATGCTGTGTAAAAGAGGACTTGCAATTCTAAAGGATGCCCATAAATGCCCATACGACGGTCAATCATACAAGCGCCATCTGGAACCAACAGCGTTGGATACATATCAAAACGATTTGCCAAACAGATTTCCATGATTAACCTGATACCATTTTGGAATTCAGGCTGATAGGCAAGGGAAAAATCTTCTGTGGCGACTATATAAGCGCGCAATAAAATGATCCACCATAAGCAAGAATCTACAGGTGTAACTCTAGCGATCGCATGTTCGCCAAAGTCTGCTTCTAAATATTCTTGCCCATTGTCTGATACCACTTTAAAGCTAGCTGGTATTAATCCTCGTCCTGGCTTATAGGCATCTAATGCCTTTTCTTTAGGCTGTAACTTTAAAGTTTCTTCTAAGAAATTACGAACAATATCGGTTCTACCTTTTAGTAGAAAAATTAAAGCAGAAGAAACAAAATCTCGGACAAAGCACTGATCGTAATTGAGCGCTTCTACAGAGGCATCATAAGCGGCTACTGTCCCAACAGGGCGACCTTGATAATAGAGAATTGATTTTTCTAGTGCTACCCATGCTTCTTCCACTTCTTTTAAATTCTCAATAGTTTCCAATTCGTTTAGGTGCATCGCCAGAATAACTCCGTAAGGATTGTGAATTTGTGGTAGATGCGTCTTCATTTATTATTTTTGCCATTCTCAGCATAACAAAAATGATTCTTGGAATAGCAAATATAACTTGGAGAAAAAATCATCGACTAACAATAAATAAACTTACTGATATCTATGCAACTTTATTGTTAGTTAATTGTTTGTAATCTATTACTATTTTGGTGAATTATAGTTGTTGTTTTCCACCGCAAGTAGTAATATGATCTTTAAAAACAGTCATATAAAATATATTTCTAGATTATTTATTGTTCCGTTGTCTGTGCAGAATCTTTATTTTACTAAACAAAAACATATTTCCAGTGTTGTTTAGGAATTGTGTGAAGTTAAAACTGGTTACAGTGTATTTACTTGAGCATAATTAGTTTTTGACACTAATTAAGTTAGATTATTCCCCTATTATCTAATAATTTATAACGTTTTTTCAGAATATGCAAGATGAATTCTCAAAATTATATAATATGTCAATACTCTTCAAGGGTTAAATATCTTACCCTGCTGAGAGATGAAATAAGGCGTTTATGGGAGTATGGCCAAAAATAATGAAGAGTGCTAAATCGAAAAACCGCCTACAATGGACAGGACATATACCAAGTACATAAGTATCGAGTATTAGCAAAGTTATATTTATGACTGTTCCTTCATTTATTAAGTTAGAGATATTCAATACCAGTACATTTGGAATACAAGCAGACTTTTTATCAACAATCAACTAAAATCAGCAAGATGGTAAACACACTTTGGAGGTTAGTTTATATAGTATTTATCTAAAAGTTTAAAATATCTAATGATTCTTCTATCTCTAAATCTAATATGATTTCTCGTGTATCTTTGAGTGCTTCTAGTTTACCTTCTTTACGATAGGTGTCTGCCGCTTTTTTAAAATCTTCAATGGCTCCCTCTTTATCTGCGATTTCTAAACGAATATTGCCACGATTATAATAAGCATCAGCATAACTAGAATTAATCTGGATTGCTTGAGTATAATCTTCAATTGCACCCTCCAAATCTCCTAAATCTGAACGAGTATTACCACGGTTGTAATAGGCATCAGCATAACTAGAATTAATTTGGATTGCTTGAGTATAATCTTCAATTGCACCTTCCAAATCTCCTAAATCTGAACGAGCGTTACCACGTTTTTTATAAGCTATGGCATCTTGAGGATTAATCTTGATTGCTTGAGAAAATTCTGGCTGAGAGCCTAATAAATAACGAGTAATTCCACGGTTTTTATAAGCATCAGCATAATGAGGATTAATTTTAATAGCTTGGGTATAATCCTCAATTGCTCCTTGGTTATCTCCAACATGAGAGCGAGCTTCAGCCCGATTTTTATAAGTTACGGCAACATTAGGATTAATTCTAATGGCTTGGGTATAATCATTAATCGCTTCCTCTAATCGCCCCAACTGATAGAGAGCTAAACCTCGTTTATTGTAAGATTTAGCATCATGAAGATTTATCTGGATTGCTTGAGAATAATCTGCGATCGCTGCTTCATAATCTCCTACTTGATATTCAGCTAAACCTCGCTTATAATATAATCCAACATCGCTATATTTAACTTTTAAAGCTTGAGTATAGTTAGCGATCGCATTTTTATATTCTCCTTTTTCAAAACATTCATCGCCCAATCTTGCGTAAAATATATTGAAATCTTCATCACTATATTCCGGTTGAAAAGTAGATTTGATTAACTGATTATTAGTTGGCTTAGATGAAAATCCCTGTTTCGGGAAATGTTTGTAAATTGGTGGTTGTCGCTGAGAATAATTATTTAAAGAAGATTGTAACTGTTCTAGATAGCACCATAAACCACCACCATACAGTAATTGTTCTATCCCAAATGAAATTTTACCAGTCTTCAATTTAATCATCCGGGTTGGGAGAAAGCCAGCCAAAAAAAGGTGATACTCAGATTGGGCTTCACTTACATCCTCTTGAATCAAAATGCAAACTACAACTGCATTTTTTTCAACTTCTTCAGAACTAATTGACCATCTAACTCTATCAATATGACCATGACGAGATTTTACCTCTATACCAATAGATGGGTCAGAAGTCAAGGTAAAATCTATATTACCATCGCCGCCAAATCGCTTTTCATAATCGACTTCGGTAATAAAATCAGCTAAACGTTCTTTAACAACTTCCTCACCCAACTTCCCTTTAAGATAGCTAATAAAAACATCGCGGACTGGTAAAACACGCTTATATTTCTCAGCCATCTGCCAGCAAAATTCCCGTAGTGCCTTTAATCTCTCTCCAGAAATTATAGTTAATTCACTATATTGACCTTCTGTTTCACAATGAAGCAGACAACCAGATGCTAACCTTTTAATAAAATCAGACTGTAGCGATCGCAGTAGTGTAATCCAGTCCATTTATATTTCTGCGAATCTTTTGATGAGATTATTCTATTAAAATATCTAGTTGGCGTAAACCTTTTAATTAGCTTGGACGAATAATTCCAGAAAATTGCTAACTATTTTTAAATAATTATTAATTTTACTTAACATTTTGAAATTGGCAGAGGGTGAGATTGGATTAGAGGGAATGTATTAAGACATAGGAATTAGCACATCAGTTTTGATGGTGCAACCATGTATGATTATGCCAGAGTTTTGAGAAGTTGCGGAAAAAGTGCGATCGCAATGAATAAAGATTAATCAGGTACATTCTGACGTGGATTATCATTCATTGGACAATTCCTCGCTGTTTAATGGTTTGTTCCGTTGCGTCAGACAGACCAGGCCAAGGGATGAAATTCAGCCGCAGAATCCGCTTAGAAGAGTCGTTATCCCAAGCGCTGTAAACATTCTTCCAAGCTTCCAGGAAATATGATTCAAGCTGCGCTAAAGTTTGCACCAGAGAATGATAAACAGCGAAGATATCTAGTAGAGATTTTTACCAGTTGCCACCTATAACTTTACTTCATATCATAGCCAAACAAGTTTGGGTCTACTTCTCCTAACTGCAACTCTGCCAAACCATATTCTGCCCATCGCCTCTCTACCATCGCCGCCACATCTGGGTCAGATTCTAAAGGCAAACCCCATTCATGGTTTGTTTCCGGCGGAATCTTTGTAGTTGCATCAATTCCCATGCGTCCACCTAAGCCAATCTTTTCACTGGCAAAATCCAACGTATCAAAAGGTGTATTTGGCAAAATAAAGACATCCCGCACTGGGTCAACTTTGGAACTAATCGCCCAGACAACTTGACGTGGATCGCGAATATTTATGTCTTTATCCACTACAATTACAAATTTGGTGTATGTAAATTGTGGTAAAGCACTCCAAAACGCTAAAGCCGCCCGTCGCGCTTGTCCCGGATATGCTTTATCAATAGAAATAATCGCTGCTTTATAACTCAAAGCTTCCATTGGTAAGAAGAAATCGACAATTTCTGATACTTGTTGCCGCAGTATGGGCGTATAAATGCGATTTAGTGCGATCGCCATCATCGCTTCTTCTTTTGGTGGACGACCGCTAAATGTTGTTAAGTAAATCGGATTTTTCCGATGCGTCATACACTTAAAGCGGATTAACGGCGAATCTTCCACACCGCCGTAATAACCCATGTGGTCGCCAAAGGGCCCATCTGGTAAGACTTCCCCTGGTGTAATCGTTCCTTCCAAGACAAATTCCGAATCTGCTGGAACTTCCAAATCGACAGTTTTGCACTTCGCCAACTGCACGCCCGAACCGCCGTAAAGCCCTGCAAACAGCCATTCTGATAAATCTACAGGGATGGGTGTAGCTGCTGCCATAATAATTAGAGGATCTACACCAAGTGCGATCGCAACTTCTAATTTTTTCCCACGTTCGGCTGCTTTTCGCAAATGCCTCGCCCCACCCCGTACTGATAACCAGTGAACTGTCATCGTATTCTGAGATTGTAGTTGTAAACGATACACTCCTACATTCGGAGTACCAGTTTCACAATCCCTGGTAATTACTAGTCCCAACGTGATAATCTTACCAGCATCCTTAACATAAGGACGTATTAAAGGCAACTTGTTTAAATCTAAATTATTACCTTCAAGCACAACTTGCTGACAAGGGGGGAAAAAGTCTCGCCCTGGTTTCGCCTTCACCACATCAAACAGCACTTTGCCAAAATCTATCGCCTGGGAAATCTTCTTCGGTGGTTTTGGCTGTTGCAGCATACTCAATTTTTTCCCCAGAGTTTCCAACTCTTCTGGATGCTGCATATTCATCGCCCAGCAAATCCTTTCCACAGTTCCCATCAAATTTACCGCCACCGGAAAGGAAGCACCTTTGACGTTTTCAAACAACAACCCTGGGCCACCTTTTTGCAGCATTCGGTTGGATATCTCAGCAATTTCCAAGTCTGGGTCAACTAAAGCTGAAATTCGCCGTAATTGTCCTCTTTCTTCCAAAATTTTAATGAATCCCCGCAAGTCTCTCGCCATTGTTTTAATAAAGCTGATTATTTAAGAAGTGTGAAGCGCTTTCTTATATTATGGGGCATTGGGAAGAGGACAAGGGGACAAGGAGAATTGAGGACAAGGGCAAACTTTACATATAGAAAACCGGAATACTAGCAAATTAACTGATTATTCTTTGGCAATGGCAACAAAAGTTCCATCCTTGGAAAAAGTGGTTGAGCAAATTCAAGACTTAATTAAAAACGAACAAGATTCAATTAATACCCTATTACATAGGTTACAATTATTACAAGTTTATTTCATCAATAAAGATACAATATTAATATTAAATCTCATCATCAACAACCAAAAATTGAAAAAATTATCTTTATTATAGATAATTCATCTACACAATCTATTCCAAAACAAGAAAACTTTGCAGAAATTTATCATGAAAAAATATTAAACAAATTACTATTAAAAATTATTCAAGATATACAAACAAAGTCTCACAAAACTAAATTATCTGTGTCTAAGCTAAGTTCAGGTTACGGAAAATAACCGGAGAGTCTTCTAATTCAATTATTAAAAAATTAAAATTAGATGTCAATTTTACCAAATATTTAGAATCATCTCCCACATTTACATTAAAAATAAGTGGCAAGGAATATGAGGTAATGCCGTTACTCTTTGAATAGATACTTTCTGGATGTTTACGTACAACCTGAGCTTATAATTCTGTATTATGTAAAAAGATGTAAAGAAATATTAAATATACGATGCAGGATAAAGTTGTTGTTATTATCGGTGCTACTGGTGGTATTGGTTCAGCTTTAACACAAAAACTTGCGCCTACTGGAGTCCGGTTAGTACTGGCTGCTAGAGATGAAGTTCGTTTAACTACACTGGCTGCTGATTTACCAGGACAAGTTTTGAGCATTCCCACTGATATTACTGACCCCCAACAGGTAGATTCTTTGATTAAAAAGACCATCGCTGAGTTTGGTCAAATCGATATTTTAGTGAATGCAGCTGGTGCTGGTATACTCAAGCCCTACAACAGCCTAGAACCTGCTGATTTAGACAAGATGTTAGATGTCAACTTAAAAGGCAGCTTTTACACTACTCAGGCGGCTGCTGAAGAGATGCAAAAATGCAAGTCTGGTCACATCTGTAATGTGGTTGGAATTTTGGGCAAGCATTCGATGGGGATGGCCGCAGCTTATTCGGCTTCTAAGTTTGGTGTTGTTGGTTTTAGCAAGTGCATGGCAGAGGAACTCAAGCGTTTTGGTATCAAGTTCACGTTATTCTACTTTGGTGGGGTAGATTCTCCTTTCTGGGATAACGTCAACCTAAAAGTAGACCGAAAAAAAATGCTTAGTCCTGAAACTGCTGCCAATGCGATTTTCTTTGCCCTTTCTGCCGAACCGCAAGCTGTACCAATGGAAATTAACATTCAACCTGATAATCATTTGTTCTTTTAGAGTGGGAGTACGCTTACATAATTCTTGCTTAGGAAAGACGTGAAATCTAGCAAAAAAGGCAAAATTTACAGATATATAAACTGTTATGCTGGATTTTCAATATCTATGAAAATTGATCACGTTCATTTCTATGTAGAAGACGCTAAAGTTTGGCGGGATTGGTTTGTACGCCATCTTGGTTTTCAAGCAGTAACCGATCGCATCAGTTCATTTCACACTTGTACAAAAGTAGTGAAAAATGGTGATGTTTGCTTTTTTCTGTCTTCACCACTGTTGCCTACGAGTCCAGTAGCGGAATTTCTGCGTCAATATCCACCTGGTGTGGCAGATGTCGCTTTTGCTGTCAAAGATGTCGAAGGCGCGATCGCCCTAGCTCAAAAACATGGTGCTACAATTCTACAACCCATCCACGAACGCCAGGAGGGTAAGACATTCATCAAATCTGGCAAAATTGCCGCTTGGGGTGGACTGACTCATACATTGATAGAAAGGTCATTAGTCAGTGGTGAACAAATGACTAATGACAATACTTTTACCGCCATAGATCATATAGTGCTCAATGTAGCAGTTGGTGAATTGGATCATGCTGTGGCTTGGTACGAAAAAATCCTAGATTTTCAACCCCAGCAAGCATTTAAAATTAAAACTAATCGTTCTGCTTTACACAGCCAGGTAATGGTTTCGCGCAATGGTAACGTTCAATTGCCCATTAATGAGCCGGCTACCAGCAATTCTCAAATTCAGGAGTTTCTTGATGTCAATCGGGGGCCAGGAATTCAACATATTGCCTTGCGGACAACTAATCTTGTGAGTGCGATCGCTAAATTTCGTGCCACTGGTTTATCTTTACTCTCAGTTCCCCAAACCTACTACTCACAGCTAAAACAACGTCCAGGAATTACGCTATCACCTCTAGAACTAGAAGCGATCGCTCAACAGGAAATTCTCGTGGACTGGCAAGAAAATACTCCCGCAGAAGGAGGAAATACCGCACCCTTATTACTACAAATTTTCACGCAGCCAATATTTGAACAGCCGACATTTTTCTTTGAGTTTATTGAACGCCGTTTCCAAGCTCAAGGTTTTGGGGAAGGTAACTTTCGCGCCTTATTTGAAGCTATTGAAAGCGAACAAATCAAACGCGGTACTTTGCAATGATGCCTGAGTACAAAATATCAATTGAAATTCAGCCAGACTCTAAACAATTAGTTGAACTTGATAGTCTCGAAAAATACTCATACATCTGAGATAATTTTAATAAAAATTAACATTTTCCGCCGATGCTAAGACTGATTACTGACTTCGACGGCCCAATTATTGACGTTTCCGAACGGTACTACCGTGTTTATCAATTCTGCTTAGAGAAAACCCGTCGCCCAGATCAAGTAGTGCAAGAACTTCCGAAAGCAGAATTTTGGCAGTTCAAGCGATCGCGTGTTCCTGAAAAACAAATCGCTTTAAATTCTGGGTTAGACGAAGCTCAAGCTCAAGAATTCGCCCAGTTGCGACGGCAAACTGTGCATACAGAACCTTACTTTCACTATGACACTCTCGCGCCTGGTGCTGTGGATGCACTATTAAAAATTCAACAAGCTGGAATTGATTTGGCAGTGATGACGATGCGCCGATTTCGGGAACTAGATTATGCCTTTCAAAAACACGATTTAGGGAGATTTTTCCCAGAAAATCGTTGTTATTGCTTGACTAACGACTACGTTAAAACTCGCGATATTGAAGATAAACCCTTGTTGATGGCTAGGGCATTACAAGAACTGCCCCCGTCTACTGATACCTGGATGGTGGGCGATACGGAAGCCGATATTACCGCAGCTAAAAATTATGGGGTTAAGGCGATAGCTGTGGAATCTGGAATTCGCGATCGCACCCAACTAGAACTTTATCACCCCGACTTAATCGTTAAAGATTTTAGCGCTGCTGTAGATTTAGTTCTAAGAGCTTAACACCTTGTTTAAAAAGGTATTGTAGCTGCAAAAAACTCAATTAACCAGCATTCGGGTTGCAAATTAAAATATTAAAATAGGAGTCAGAATATATATTCTGACTCCTGACTTTTTTATTTTAGAAGAACACACATAAACCATGTCTTCTTTATAGATACCTGTTTATAGCAGTGGTTTAACGTAGAAAACTGCTAACTAACCACAACAATATAAACGTCACTACAGTAGAGAACTGATTAGTTTCCAGACTAATAAATGATATTTGTGGTAAAAGCCAGCTAGCTACTAGTCCCCCAACGATTAAGCCAATTATTAAACTGACTAGGGTGAACAGAACTGCTCGGCCAAATTTGCCTTCCTTGCGATTAAGAAAGTAAATACTAGTGCCTACACCAACTACCAATGCTAACTGCAAAACCTGATCGCCTCCCTCTGGATAGAACAGGCTAATAGAACTCAAACCGAGAAACCAAGCTCCTGGTAAGAGTATATCCGCAGGCGTTGGCTGATCCAACATCCGTTGCAGCCATGCGGGTGACTGCTCACGAGGGGTTGGACTTTCTTTCGGAGGCGATTGCACTCGCAACTCTGGAAACCGTATCCGCTCAGGGACTTTGATTTTACCTTCCTGGCGCATCCGCAAGCGATCCATTAAAATCGCATCGTAAGCAGCCTCAATTACTTCTAAATGCTTAGTATCGCCATTATGTTGATCGAATAGACGATTTCGAGCATCCTGAATTTCATCGAAGCTAGCCTCTTCTGATACCCCAAGTTTTTCGTAGGGATTTTGATCGCTCATGGGAGTTTATTACTTCAGCCTCAGTCAAGCCGCAGTCTTTTATCGAATAAAAAACAGCTTTAGGTTTTATTTTGATCGAAACTAAAGTCTCGACCTATTTATATGCCCTACCAGGATAGTAGCACGGGTTAGTTTGATCGACTTTGTAATTTCAACTATAGTCACTTTAACATATCGCTATAACTCCGTGTATACCCTCATGCCGTTGTCTAATTCTGGCTCTAATCTAGAATTTGAACGGAGAGTACCTAAAATTCATCGTTTTTATGAAAAAATCAAATTTACTGTTTCAAATTTGGCAACTTACTGTGCCCTAGAAGAGTTTTTTTAATTATACTGAATAATCGCTTGTGGTATATATCCACATATCGATTTAAAATTGAAACGTTTTAAGTTACCACCTAACTGGGATCGAGAAGGTGTCTTGCTATCAAAAACGGTTACAGTTAAAGTCAGAGCGCTTATATACTGTTGGCTAATAGAAGTTTCGCCTTCTCATTGTCCACAATCCTGATTAAAGTATTTATTTTTGAACGATCAGGATTCTTATACCGTAGCCATGTAGATTCTTAATTAGTCCCCAAGTGGCAACTGCGTTTTTACGCAACTCTCTTGTTAATCTTACGAATTTTTGTGCAAAGTAATGGTCACGGCTCCTGCCAAGATTCTTGTAGTTGACGACGACCCTGCGGTTCGGAATTTAATCCAACGCTTTTTGATTAAGCAGAACTATCAGGTGGAGGCTGCCGAAGATGGAAAGACAGCCTTAACTCTATTTGAGCAATTTAACCCTGATTTGGTGATTCTAGATGTGAATTTACCAGATGTCACAGGGTTTAACCTCTGCCAAGAGATGCAAAGTCGTAATGGTGTTTTTGTTTTGATGTTGACTAGCCGTGCTGACGAAGCCGATAAAATTCGCGGTTTTGCTAAAGGTGCCGACGACTACCTCACTAAGCCTTTTGGGCTAGGTGAGCTAGAAGTCAGAGTCGGAGCTATTTTGAGGCGTCAGCGAGTGATAACTACAGCCGAGCAGAAACGCTTGGTATTTGAAAAACTTATGATCGATCCAGTGCGACGGGAGGTAGCACTTAATAACCAAGCAGTACCCTTAACTGCTCTAGAATTTGACTTGTTGCATTTTTTAGCTAGTCATCCAGGCCGAGTTTGGCGGCGGGCAGAACTAATCCAAGAGGTGTGGGACTATGAATATGTCGGCGACCAGCGGGTTGTAGATGTTCATATCGGTCAAATTCGCAAGAAGATTGAAATCGATGCTAGTCAGCCAGCATTAATTCAAACTGTACGTGGCGTAGGCTATAAGTTTGAATCTGCCGCTCTCCCCCAGTAGTTGGAAGGCAAGTCCTGAGTTTATAGTCTAGAGTTTTTTAACTCTTAGACTGTTAACTCTTAGGGAAGCCATTAGTGAATTTCTTTGGCTTTAGTAAAAGACAAATTGAGACAATCAAAATAGGTAGATATTTTTCAAATACAGACCAAACAGTTATTTGAGATATTTATTTATCCATTTAAGACAGTGGACAGGGGAGAGAGTTTACTGGAAAATATTTCTTTATATGTGACTGTTTTGGTAAATATAACGGCGTTTAGATGGGAGTTTGTAGGGTACATAGCTGTGCATTAGCGTCAACTTAAGCTAAAGTCCCCTTAAAATTCCGTTTATAGCCTCTGTCTGGAAATGCTACTTTATTGGGCTGCTACTGTAAGTCAGGGAACCAGCAGCCTCAAAATAGGTATTCCCAGTCGGAGACTGAGAACAAAGGTAAATTCTGCCCTATTACCAACTACCTTTGGCAATAAGAGAAACTATTAGAACTTTTTTAAGGATCGGAATCTACCGATCTTTTTTATTGTAATATTGCCGATCGCTATAAGCTTGAAATCCCGTGAATGGGGCACGGCATACCGTGCCCCATTCATCAGGGAATAATGCCCTTCATACCAGTACCTATGGGGTGTCTAGTAAATTAGCTGTTGCTGGTGAGTCGGTACAGGGCATTTCTACTGTGGAGTGGTGAAACAAAGTTTCTAGATAAACTCGCGCAGCACGGCGATCGCTATCTCCATTTTGGAGTAAAAATAATGATAGCGCCGCCGTCAATACTCTGTTTTCATCCCAATCAGGATGGGTTTCTAAGTAGTTTTTTAAGGATTCGTGGAGTGTTTCAGGAATTTCTGTAAAGATGCTAACCGTTGCTTTCATAAGATTTTCCTCCTATGAGGATAATCAAGAGGGACAAGTTGCTTGCGGTAAAGCGGTTTAGGGCTTCACAGGATCTTTTGCTATCCCGACAATCTGCACTTACATCTGATAGTAATATATTTTACATACTTTGATGTTAACAGTTGAACGGATTACAAAAGCAAGCCGCATCATTGTGCGCCAAGAGGGGGTGGGTTTGTCAATGCTGCGAAATGTTAAAAACGATTGTATAAAAAACAAATACGAACGAAATAATCAGACTTTAAGCCAATTTTTTGTTACTTTACTTCACATAAACTCAGTCCCTAAACTTCTTTGGTATTTGTAATCAACAATCCCCAGCAAGATAGCAGGAAGCCTATTAGCTCGTATAGCACCTGTGGAAAACTGCTAAAATGCCTGTGGAAACCCTGTGGAATTAGTGAGGAAAATAGTAGCCAATGATAAGAATTACCAAAATGTCATCAAACTATGACATTTAAGCTGATGAAATTAGCTTCTCAATCTCAGTTATCATCATGGTTGCCGTCGATACATCCCCAGGTCTGGATTTTCGCAATTGGTAGATTTCTCTCGGAAGTTGGTACTGGCTTTACCGTGTTTTACGCCCCCATCTTTTTTGTTAATCAACTTGGTTTATCTGCAACCAGTGTAGGGGTAGCCTTGGGTAGCGCTTCGATTTCCGGCATTGTCGGGCGGATTGCAGGTGGTTCTTTGGCTGATTCTGAATACTGGGGACGCCGCCGCACTTTGTTGCTAGCGACGGCGATTTTAGCAATTGCTTCTTTAGTTTTAGCTGCAACCGATAATTTCACTTCTTTGGTAATCGGTAGCTTAATTAGCGGTTTAGGAATAGGTTTCTATTGGCCAGCAGCTGAAGCTGTGGTTGCTGACGCTAGCCAAATTGACAATCGTCGGGAAACTTTTGCGATCGCCCGACTAGCTGATAATCTTGGGTTAGCGATCGGAATTGTGCTAGCTGGGTTTTTGATCGCGATCATTGGGAATTATCGATGGCTATTTGTGATTGATGCCATCTCTTTTATGCTATTTTTTGGAGTTGTCTATGTAGGGATTAATGATACTGAACAACAGCACATAGAGGAATCTGAAAAGACAGAACTTTTTGCTGCTTGGAAGGCAGTATTAAAAGATGGGCGTTTCCTAGTCTACATAGTAGTTAATATATTCTTTACAATCTATATTTCTCAAATCCACAGCACCCTGCCGCTTTACTTCAAAAATTTTGTCCTTGTCGAAAGTACTGCCAAGGGATTTACTGAAACTACGATTAGCGGACTATTTGCTTGGCATCTAGTGTTGGCAATTATTTGTCAGTTGCCTGTCACCAGCATCTTAAAACGCTGTTCTCACACATTCGCACTCACTGTTTCTGCGATTTTCTGGGCAATTGGTTTTGGACTGATTTGGCTAAGTGGTACAGTCTCAGATCATCATCTGCTTTGGGTAATATCAGCATTGGGAGTATTTGCTGTGGCAATTGTTTCTTATACCCCATCTGCTGCCTCTTTAGTAACTGAGTTAGCCCCAGAAAATCAACGCGGCGTGTATTTCTCTGTCAACGCTTTATGCTGGGGTGTTGGCTATTTTATTGGTCAACCCTTAGGTGGATGGGCATTAGATCAACCACAAATTATTACTAATACTTACTGGCTAGGCTTCATCTTCAGTGTAGCGATCGCAGTGGCAATTTTACAGTACCTTCAGCGAATTTTGGCTGAGTAAGGGCGCACAGATATACGCTTATCCCTCTATTGACGACGTTCTTGCAGCTTGCGATATACCGATTTTAAATCAACTTGATGGTGAGCTAAAGCAACCAAAGTATGATATAACAAATCAGCCACTTCACCTGCGATCGCATCTGCTTCATCATCTTTAAAAGCCATTACCACCTCAGCAGTTTCCTCACCAATCTTTTTCAAAATTTTGTTATCGCCACCTGCAAATAGTTTACAGGTATAAGAACTTTCAGTAGGATTATCGCGGCGATCGCATATTATTTGAAACAATTGTGACAAGGTATCTCCTGGTGGTGGAGCAATTTTTCCTTCTATTTGGTGAAAACAACTGCGCTCACCAGTATGGCAGGCAACATCTCCTAATTGTTCTACCCCAATGAGCAGCGCATCACTATCACAGTCATAACGGATACTTTGCACTTTTTGGATATGCCCAGAAGTCGCCCCCTTGTGCCACAATTCTTGCCGAGAACGACTCCAAAACCAAGTTTCTTCAGTTTCTAAAGTCTTTTGCAACGACTCCTGATTCATCCACGCCATCATCAGGACAGTACCATCTAGATAGTCTTGGACAATTGCAGGCACCAGACCCCGTTCATCGTAGCGAATTTTCTCAATCGGGATAGTGTAATGCAGCGATCGCGAATCCTTAGAAGACATACCAGCTAGTTTGCTCTCATGAGAAGAATTTATGGATTCACGATACCATTTAGAATAGGCTAGCTGGTATATTTTTTGGAATTAAATATCTAAAATCAAGTCTTCATTGGACTTGCATAACATAGTATTGTTATTTTTTTGGTTCAGCTAATTTTATAGGATAGAAATTCTAAGCAGTGTTTGACCCTATCCTAAGATAGAGCGTTTTATTGCCCACTGTTAGGAGAGAACTTTGGTAAATACCACAATTAAAACAACAAAATCACAAGAAGTCTTCACCTCTGCTCAAAATCTCATGCCCGGAGGAGTCAGTTCTCCAGTTCGTGCCTTTAAATCTGTGGGCGGACAACCTATCGTTTTCGATCGTGTTAAAGGCGCGTATATTTGGGATATAGATGGCAATAAATACATAGACTATGTAGGCACTTGGGGCCCAGCTATTTGCGGCCATGCTCATCCAGAAGTAATTGCCGCGTTGCATGAAGCTTTAGAAAAAGGTACTAGTTTCGGCGCTCCCTCAGTTCTAGAAAATGTTTTGGCAGAAATGGTCATCGATGCCGTTCCTAGCATCGAAATGGTCAGATTTGTCAACTCTGGAACTGAAGCCTGTATGGGAGTTTTGCGGCTGATGCGAGCTTTCACCAATCGAGACAAAATCATTAAATTTGAAGGTTGCTACCACGGACACGCCGATACGTTTTTAGTAAAGGCGGGTTCTGGTGTTGCCACACTTGGCTTGCCAGACTCACCGGGAGTACCTAAAGCAGCAACTAGCACTACTCTAACTGCACCTTTCAATGACTTAGAAGCAGTTAAAGCTTTATTTGAAGAAAACCGCGATGAGATTGCTGGTGTGATTCTTGAGCCAGTCGTCGGCAATGCTGGATTTATTGCGCCTGACGCTGGCTTTTTAGAAGGATTACGGGAACTTACTCAGGAGTATGGAGCATTATTGGTATTTGATGAAGTGATGACAGGCTTCCGCATTGCTTACGGTGGCGCTCAACAAAAATTTGGCGTCACTCCCGATTTAACAACCTTGGGTAAGGTGATTGGTGGTGGTTTGCCAGTGGGGGCTTATGGCGGTCGTCGAGATATTATGTCAATGGTTGCGCCTGCTGGCCCCGTATATCAAGCTGGGACTCTTTCTGGTAATCCTTTGGCAATGACTGCTGGTATTAAAACTTTAGAATTGCTGCAAAAGCCAGGTACTTACGAGTCTCTTGAGCAGATTACTAAAAAGCTAGCAGATGGTTTGCTGCAAATTGCTAAAGAAACTGGTCATGCCGCTTGCGGCGGTCAAATCAGCGCCATGTTTGGCTTATTCTTTACCTCTGGCCCAGTTCATAACTACGAAGATGCGAAAAAGTCTGATACAGCTAAATTCGGACGCTTTCATCGCGGAATGTTAGAGCATGGTGTTTACTTAGCACCCTCTCAATTTGAAGCTGGGTTTACGTCTTTTGCTCACACTGAAGAAGATATTGAGCAGACTTTAGCAGTTGCACGGGATGTAATGTCGAGCCTGTAACCTGTTCGTTAAGGGATTTCTAAATAAAAAGCATCCTGTTACCTGTTGTGGGGTGAGCATCTTGCCCCACAAAATAGATGATTTATAAGAAGTCATTTTTTTAAGAAACAAGGGTATGGAATTTTGGACTTACTCTAAAGCATTATTTGCAGAAATTTTAGCTGGTTATGGTGTTCGATGGTCTTGCGCGGTTGGGGATCGAGGAAATTTTCTAACAGGTTTGCTCTCTACCGTCAATACTCAAGGAAGGTCACATCTTTGTCATAATTTCGCAATGATTTCGTCAATAAAATATGCAATATTGAGCCTACATTAAAATTCATAGTTAATAAGGTAGGATTAATAAATTATAGGTAGTTAAGTCCTTCGCGACTAAGAAGTAGCAAGCGTTGTGGCTATTGTTTTTATATGCGTTAAAAAATTGAATTACACATTATTTTAATTGCCTTTTACAGTTCTCAAAATTCCCCTCATGCTCCATAAGTTACAAAAACTAACGCCTAAGAAGGTTCTCACCTTCTTGGTGAGGGTTTTGCTTATAGATATTAGATTATCCATTTGGTAAAGTATTTTTTCAAAGTCTGGGTTGGAGCTAACTTTAAAAAATATACCAATTATAACTGTAGCTTGTATGGCAAGGCTTACAGAGTAGAAACTGCCATAAGTATTGTGAAAAAAAGATAGTTTGACCTTGAAGGAGCTGTAAAGTGGACGACAATAAGTCATTTTTTGGTCTGCAAAAAATATTAGTTACGTTGCTTGTCTTGAGTGGCAGTGTGAGTGTCAGCACGATGATGCTTATTAAGTTAAGTTCCTCTAATGCTCAAAGTACAGTGAATACAAGCAAAGTTGGAGTTCAGCAGCAGATTGAAGACCTAAAAGCGACGATGCTTCAAAGTTGGCAGCAACAAGCACAAACAAAAGGTTTTTCATATACTTTGCCACAGCGTTTTCAAGGGGCAATAGTTGATGCGGCAAAATTGACTCCTGAACAGAAAGTAATTGCGCTCACCTTTGATGATGGGCCATGGCCTGAAAGTACTGCACAAGTACTGGATATTCTCAAAAAAAATCAGATCAAAGCGACATTTTTTCTGATTGGGCAAAACGTGAAGAATTATCCAGGCTTAGTCAAGCGGGAGATTGCTGAGGGTCAGGTAATTGGTAATCACACTTGGCATCATTGGTATCAATTCTTAAATCCACAAGCAGCTGCCTATGAAATTGACCACACAGCAGACTTGATTTATCAAGTGACAGGGATTAAAACAAATTTATTTCGACCACCAGGGGGAATCATGCACAATGGGGTGGCTAGTTACGCTAGAAATAGCAAATATGCCATCATTCGCTGGTCATCTGATTCTGTAGACTACTCACGTCCTGCTGTACCAAAATTAATTAATAATGTGTTTAGGAAGGTCAAGCCAGGTGGAATTGTGCTAATGCATGATGGTGGTGGTAATCGTTCTAAAACTGTGCAAGCTTTACCAGAAATTATTGCTAACTTTCGGAAACAGGGCTATAAGTTTGTTACTATTCCTGAACTTTTAGAAATGCAAGATAAAGATCAAAAGCTGACTGCAAACAAAAAAACCGTCCAAAATTAACATCTGAACGGAATTTTAATGTGTTAATACTTTATGCCAATCTGGTTATGATGTTGTCAGTTGTACTGATACTGCACAACTACAAGTCAGGAGGTAAAATCACCTGATCGATCGCGTGGATTACGCCGTTACTACCTGTGATATCTGCCTGTGTGACTTTAGCATCATTAACGGTAACACCAGTAGCAGGATCAACTTTAACGTTGATTACACCACCTTCAAGGCTTTTAACTTCGCCAGACTTCAAATCAGTAGACAATAACTTACCACTCACCACATGGTAAGTTAAAATCTTCAGCAATACTTCTTTGTTATCCGGCTTTAACAATTCTTGCAAAGCATCTGGTGGCAACTTAGCAAAAGCTGCATCTGTGGGTGCAAAAATAGTTAAGTTATCTTTGCCTTGTAAAGTTCCGCTCAATCCTGCTGCTTTCAAAGCCTTCGTCAACGTGGTAAAGGAAGCGTTTGATTCTGCCAACGCTAACAAGTTTTTGCCTTGATTATCGCTTGCCCCTGGCCCTGGTGGAGTTGTAGTCGGTGTCTGAGTGGGTGGTGTGGCAGGTTGAGTTTGTGGGATAGGACGTGGGGTGCGGGGTGGTTTACTAGGGGGTGTAGGTTCGCTAGGGGGTGTAGATTCACTAGGGGGTGTAGGTACACTGGGGGGTGTAGGTTCACTAGGTGTCACACTACCACCACCACGCTTATAGGGAGGCTCATTGAAAATACTTGGTTTAGGATTTAGTGTTCCACCACTATTCTGTGCTACCGATTTGCGTTTGGTATTGCCCTTTTCTATTTGAGAAACAGCCTCAGCAGTTGTGTATTGAGTGTTTGTTTGAAGGCGTTGACCTCGGTTATAGGGGGCTTCGTTGAAAATACTAGGGTTAGGATTTAGTGCCTCTTTCGCGTCAGATGGTAAAGTCATCAGGACGCTGAAACTACTCAACCCTGCTATGCCTGCCAACGTGGTCAGCAATTTGCTGTAATTTGTCTTCATAAATTTTGTTTGTCTTTTTGTCCACAGATTACATAAAGATTTATAACATTTTGCTATGCACAAAATCTAACTCAAGAGGGAAGTAAGATTTTTCTTTATAAGAATTTGTGCTTTTGAGATAAGATGTTTAACCTTAAACTGTCGCCGAGAAGTATGAAATATATCTACCATATATTTCATGTAAGTTGAGCAAATTTTCTTGATAACACCAAAATGAGTTAGAAAGCCCTATTCGGTGTCATGTAAATTCTAAGAAAGTGTAAAAATCTCATATCTACAAGTTATGAGTTAGAATGAGCTTTCGAGAAAATTATACTTAAAAGACAATTTATATACCAACTTCTACGTAAATTAATAGTTAATTCATAAATTATAAATCACATAGGGAAGAAGGCTATATTTTAGAATTGACCATTGATTATTCAGCAAAAGTAGAAAAATTAATTACTGAAATATTTTAATTTAGACTAACGGTGACAGAAATTGAAGTAACTGTTGAAGATCCACGAATCAAGAGTTAGGTTTATATATGCTGAATAAAATTACTTAGTTATTCGATTTTTTAACCAATCAGAAAGCAATACTTTTTTAAATTGATAATTTTGCCAAAAATCAGACATCAGTTAAACCCTAATCTCAATTAAATAGATAACTAAGCAACTAATACCAATAAAAATTACTTAAACTAAAGATACAATTGTAAAGTTAAGAAGTTGACCAGTTACAAGAGATAGTATATATGCTGGAATTATACCAATGGGAACTCTCTCAATACTCAGAGAAAGTGCGCCTAATTCTAGATTTTAAAGGACTCGATTATCGCAAAATCGAGGTTACGCCTGGGATTGGACAGGTAGAATTGTTCCGGCTGACTGGTCAAAAACAAGTGCCAGTATTAAAGGATCGTAATAGATATATTGCGGATTCTACGGAAATAGCTAAGTATTTAGATTTAGAGTATCCCGATCGCCCCATAATACCGCAAGATCCTAAACAACGAGGTTTAACTTTATTAATAGAAGAATGGGCGGATGAGTCTATAGGCATCAAAGGTCGCAAAGCATTATTTGCTGCCATAAGTCAAGATCAAAATTTCCGTAAGTCGTTATTACCCACCTCAACACCAGATATATTTAAAAGTCTGGTTCAAGGAGTACCTACTGACTTACTGACAGTATTGGGTTTTGGCGTCGGTTACAGCCCAGATGTTATAAAGTCAGCGATCGCATCTTTAAAACAAGATTTGGAAGCCTTAACATTATTATTGGCAGATAGTCCTTATTTAACAGGAGATGAGCCGACTTTAGCTGACTTAGCAGTGGCTAGCTTATCGATATTACTCAAGTTTCCTCCTGGGCCCTATCTGGATTTACCAGCTTCTATCAGAGGTAAAGGACTGCCAATCTTTGCCGAGAATATAGATTATGCACCATTCTTCACCTGGCGCGATCGCCTTTACGCCCAATTCCGCACACCGTTAATTAGTACCACTCCACCAACAGGAAGTGCGCCAACTTCGATTCAGATTGATTAGGTAATTGGGACTGGGGATTGGTGACTGGCAGATAATAACTCAAGACAAATGACAAATGACAAATGACCAATGACTAATCAGATGAATTCGGCACAGCCATTAGGTTCGGTCATTCAAGGTTCTCTAACTGAAGGTTTAGAAGTACGATTGCATCCTGACATTTCTGTGGAAGATATGCGGGTGGGTAAATTTCTTGTTGTGCAAGGGATGCGATCGCGCTTTTTTTGTATGCTGACAGATGTAGCATTGGGAGCTGCTAATGCCCGAATTATTGCTAATCCCCCCAGTTGGGAAGACACTTTTTTACGAGATGTTTTAGCCGGAAGTGGTACTTATGGTACTATCAACCTCGCGCCGATGTTGATGTTCACTCCCGAAACTGAAGAATCTTTCTCCCCAAAAAATGGTAAATCGACAAATCCTTTCCTGCCATCGGTGACGGGTTTAGCTTCATTTATGCCACAAACCAGCACGACGATAGAATTGTTGCCGGTTAAAACTATTCCTAGTCACTTTAGTCAAGTTTACGAAGCAAGTGTTGAGGATTTTCGCCGGGTATTTGGTTGGGAAGATGACCCCCAAAGGCGCAATTTTTCCATCGGCAAACCATTGGATATGGATGTGCCAGTTTGTATCGATTTGAATCGCTTTGTGGAACGGAGTAATGGGGTTTTTGGGAAATCTGGTACTGGTAAATCCTTTTTAACGCGGCTACTTTTAGCTGGTGTTATCCGTAAAAATGCAGCAGTCAACTTGATTTTTGATATGCACTCAGAATATGGTTGGGAAGCTGTCGCAGAAGGGAAGAACGTTAATACAGTTAAGGGATTAAAGCAACTTTTTCCTAGTAAAGTAGAAGTTTATACCCTCGACCCGGAATCGACAAAGCGTCGGGGTGTGCGTGATGCTCAAGAACTTTATTTGAGTTACGAGCAAATAGAAGTTGAAGATATTAAGTTATGTAGCCGAGATTTAGGACTCTCTGACGCAGCCTTAGATAACGCCAATATTCTGTATAGCGAATTTGGCAAGTCTTGGATTGTCCAGTTGCTAAATATGACTAACGAAGAAATCGAGATGTTCTGCGAGGAGAAGCGGGGACACAAAGGCTCGATTATGGCATTACAGCGCAAACTCTTGCGGATGGATAGCTTGAAGTATATGCGAGCAGTTTGCCCACAGAATTACATTAGTAAAATTGTGCAATGCTTGGAATCTGGGAAGAATGTTGTGATAGAATTTGGTTCCCAGTCTAATATGCTCTCTTATATGTTGGTGACGAATATGATCACCCGCCGTATTCACGAGCATTACGTCAAGAAAGCAGACAAATTCCTGCAAAGCAAAAATCCAAGCGATCGCCCCACCCCATTGATGATTACCATTGAGGAGGCGCACCGTTTCCTTGACCCAGCTATCGTCCAAAGTACTATCTTTGGGACTATTGCCCGCGAACTGCGAAAGTATTTTGTCACACTTTTGGTAGTCGATCAACGTCCATCAGGCATAGATAATGAAGTTATGTCGCAAATTGGGACTCGCATTACCGCTTTGCTAAATGATGAAAAAGACATTGAGGCGATTTTTACAGGGGTATCCGGTGGTAGTGGACTGCGATCGGTGTTGGCAAAGCTAGACTCGAAACAACAAGCTTTAATATTAGGTCACGCCGTTCCTATGCCCGTAGTAGTCCGTACCCGCCCTTACGACGCAACTTTTTATGCAGAAATTGGTGAACCAGCCTGGGAAGAAAAACCTGACGCAGAAGTATTCGCTGCTGCGGAACTAGCCAAAGCTGACCTTGGATTTTAGATTGTCAGTTGTCTTTTGTCCTTTGCAAATAACCAATACAACTCTTAGAGAGACTGCGCCAATGACTACGCTCAGTACAAGTAAGCAACTCAGGTCTAAAGACACTGAGCTTTAGCCCAGATCGAACATACCAAACAAGGACATTTGTCCAAGCAACTGGCACGTCAACCCCGGACTTTCAGGCTGGATTACAGACAACCCCAAAGCAGCAATATTTTTAGCAGCGTTTATATCAGCATTATGCTCAAACCCACAATGCCCACATTTGAAAAACTTACCACTGCGGAAAGATTTGCCCTTAATTGGGTGAATATGTCTACAACGGGAACAGGTTTGACTTGTGTAAGCAGGTGGAACAAATACCACTGGAACTCCAGCAATATTAGCTTTGTACTCAACAAACAAACGCAGTTGATAGAACGCCCAATTATTAGTTCTACGACGCTCTACTTTACTTCTAGGTTTGGTATTGAGCGACTGTCTAATATTAGTCAAATTCTCAAAAGTCAAGACCAGGATTGGTTGAGTCGATGGGGGATATTATTCCCTGCACCTCTCAGTTAGATCCGTGCGTACCCGTTTCCGTGTACACGGCTCCCGATGTTCTTAGCT
>NZ_JBALDC010000039.1:0-268354 GCF_036917575.1 Nostoc sp.
TCATTGATTTTTTTGCACAAGCTCTAATTGCTGACTCTAATAATAGTCTGTCTCGTCCTTCTTTACTTCTCCAATATTAGACCTGAATCCTTACGTAAATCCATAGTTCAGGAACAGCGATCGCAACGTATGCATCAAGAGTTGTTTTTGATGTCACATCTGTTTCAATTGCCAAATCAGGAGGCGGATCGTTTGGTTCCAGTTTGCGACGACCGATCATTCTTTGGTAATTTTGGATGTAGAAACAAGCATCTGGTTCTACCCCCGCGATATTTTCCCGCTTGAAGGTGGTTGAACCGAAGGGTTCATAACTTTTTTTGGCAATCTTCAGCAAGATTTTTACAATATCCGAAATTAAGTCCTTTGATTTTTCGTGTTCGGGTAGAGGAACCATAATTTCTAACGTAGATTTGCTGTAAGCAACTCGTAGCAATCGCTTCTCCCCCAGTTCTTGCAAAATAGATTCAAATTCCTCCCAACTTATATCCTGGATATTTACTGTACTACCAGGCGCTAGCCGCATTTGGCTAACAGGTTTAACAACGGGGGATACAGCAGTCATAAGCAATTTCAAATACAGGAACTATTCTGAAACTTGAGACTGGATTAAGCTTTAGCCTAACCTAATCAGATAGGTTGGAGGCTAGTTGCAAAAATTTTCTTCCATTCCCTAAACTATTTTTCTCTACGTACCAGCATTTGATAAGTTAGTACATAATCTGAAACAATAACAGTAAAAGCAGAGAGGGGATTACGTTGAGTCAGAATCCAGATGCCATAGCCCCCCACGGTGGACAGTTGGTTAACCGCATCGCCACACCAGAACAAAGAGCAGAGTTTCTTTCAAAAGCTGACTTTTTGCCGCGAGTGCAACTTGACGATCGCGCCGTTTCCGATTTAGAAATGATTGCGATCGGTGCTTTTAGTCCACTCACGGGTTTTATGAACCAAGAAGACTACGATCGCACTGTGACAGAAATGCGATTAGCTAACGGTCTTGTCTGGTCAATCCCGATTACACTATCGGTAAGCGAAGAAGTAGCTTCACCATTGCCAGAAGGCGGCTTAATCCGTCTGGATAACTCGATAGGCGAATTTATCGGAGTTTTGCAACTTACGCAAAAATATCACTACGACAAAATCCGCGAAGCAATAAAAGTCTACCGGACTAATGATGTCAATCATCCTGGCGTGCAAGTACTCTATAACCAAGGTACTGTAAATCTGGCGGGTGATATTTGGTTGTTGCAACGCGAACCTCATCCCCAGTTTCCCACTTACCAAATCGATCCAGTTGCCTCACGGCAACTATTTCAAGACAAGGGTTGGAAAACCATTGTCGGCTTTCAAACTCGCAACCCCATCCACCGCGCCCATGAATATATTCAAAAGTGCGCCTTAGAAATCGTTGATGGTCTATTTTTGCACCCATTAGTTGGGGCAACAAAAGAGGACGATATTGCTGCTGATGTGCGGATGCGCTGCTATGAGATTTTGCTGGAACATTACTACCCCTTAGACCGGGTAACTTTGGCAATTAATCCTGCTGCAATGCGCTATGCTGGGCCTCGTGAGGCTATATTCCATGCTTTAGTCCGCAAAAACTACGGCTGTACTCACTTTATCGTCGGACGAGATCATGCTGGTGTTGGTGACTATTACGGCACTTACGATGCTCAGTATATCTTTGATGAATTTGCACCAAATGAATTAGGCATTGTGCCGATGAAATTTGAACACGCTTTTTACTGTATGCGCACTAAGCAGATGGCAACATCTAAAACCAGTCCCAGTAGGCCAGAAGAACGCATTCACCTATCAGGGACAAAAGTGAGGGAAATGCTGCGACGCGGTGAGTTACCTCCACCAGAATTTTCTCGTCCAGAGGTAGCAGCAGAGTTGGCGCGGGCAATGCGGATAGAAGTAACGGCTTAAGGCATTGGGCATTGGCCAAACAGAGTATTGAGCATGGGGATTGAATCTTCAATTTTGAATTTTGAATTTTGAATTTTGAATTGATTTCTCCCCTGCTCCCCACATTTTTGTAACTTTACAATATAGAGTTCAGCCCTGTAAGCTGCTAACTGAATAGCTGAGGGCTGATAGCTAATTATGAAACGTCGCACGTTTTTAGAGAAAATTGGCTCAATACTCGCCGTATTGGGAATAACTGAAGCTGAGTGGTTGTCTTTGGGAAATCGCTATTATCAAGCTTTGGCACAACCCAGTCCGCGCAAGTTGGCATTGTTAATAGGTATTAACCAATACCCAAAAATTCCAGCCCTCAGTGGTTGTCTGACAGATGTGGAACTACAAAGAGAACTTTTGATTTATCGCTTTGGTTTCCAAGGGTCAGATATCTTAACTCTAACTGAGGAAGAAGCTAGTAGGGAATTCATTGAGACGGCTTTTTTGGATCGCTTGGGTAAGCAAGCTAAACCCGATGATCTGATTGTCTTTCACTTTAGCGGTTATGGCAGCCGTGTCAAATTGGAAACATCTCCAGAGACAATGCAAAATGTTCTGGTGTCAGCTAATGCTAGTCTAGTTTCACAAGAAGAGACAATAGTCAACTATATATTAGAAGAAACTCTACTGCTATTATTGCGATCGCTGCCTACAGATCGAGTCACAGCAGTATTAGATACTAGCTATTATGCGCCAACCCCAGTATTAGGATTAAAAAGTCGCGCCCTTCCAGAATCCGTAGGGGCAAAGCTAGCAGCAGAAGAACTTGACTTTCTCCAACAACTTAAAACTCAGAAGTTACCCAGCACGCCGATTGTCTTAGCAGCTACCTCAAATCCCAAGCAGTCGGCGAGAGAAGAACTCTTTGCTGGTTTTAGTGCTGGGTTATTTACCTACGCCTTGACGCAGTATTTGTGGGAATTCACCCCAACTATCAAAATTCAAGTCGCCCTCTCCTATATGGAAAATTCTCTATCCAAATTGGGTAGTAAACAGCAACCAGCGTTATTAAGTAGTCATAAAAATCAACATTTAACGTCTCTACCGCCAGATGGTATTATTGGTGCAGAAGGCGCAGTCACAGCAATTGAAGAAGATGGCAAAACAGTGCATCTGTGGTTAGCAGGATTACCGCCACAAGTACTGCTATACTACGGAGTTAATTCTCGGTTCACCTTAACAACAACAACAGAAGAATTAGTATTGCGATCGCGGACTGGGTTAACAGCAAAAGCGCAAATTCCCCAAATTGAAGGTGCAAATTCCCTACAAGTCGGGCAACTTGTCCAAGAATCAGTCAGGGTTTTAGCCCGAAAGATCCATTTAATAATTGCTTTAGATACTGGATTAGAAAGAATTGAGCGTGTAGACGCTACCAGTGCCTTTGATGCATTTCCCCATATCTCCACCGTCGTTGTCGGGGAAAAACCAGCTGATTATTTATTTGCCAAACTACAGCAAACACCTAGTCGCTATGGTCTATTTTCTCTTAGTGGCGAACTAATTTCCAATGCCACGGGGGAAGCAGGAGAAGCAGTAAAATCAACAGTGCAAAAGTTAGCGCCAAAATTATCAACCTTGTTGGCAGCTAAGTTATGGCGACTGACTGAAAATCAAGGTTCTTCTCGCTTGGCTTTGAAGACAACCTTAGAAATAATTGACAACAGATTGCCTCGCGTAATTATGCAGCGCGAAACAGTACGAGCTTTCAAAACAGAAACTTCGATTCAAAAATCCCTCCCGACACCGATTGTCCCTATCGGCAGTCAAATGCAATATCGGGTAGAAAACCAAAGCGATCGCCCAGTATATTTAATCTTGCTGGGATTAAACAATAATCATACAGCGATCGCCTTCTATTCTTGGGAAACTCCCCAAGAACCAAACACTACGGACACCAAACCTCTCCTGAAAGAAGTCGTCATCTCTCCAGGTGAAACCCTTACCCTACCCCAAACTGATACTGCTTCCGAATGGATGATTTCAGGGCCAGCTTCTGAGTGCGAACACCAACTGATTTTTAGTACTGCCCCTTTTAACGGAACTCTCGCCGCCTTGAACGCTGCCAAGTATTCTACAGCCGAAGAAGGGCCAATTGACTCATTGGAAAACTCCTTAGATGTTGTACAAGCCTTGCTACAAGACCTACATAACGCTAGTGCCTTCAAAACAGATATGAACGGCACAGCACTTGATTCACATAGCTTGGATGTGAATAATTGGGCAAGTCTTAGCTTTAGTTTTCAAGTGCTGTAAGTTAAGTGGGTGTGAATAATTAAAGGTTTGTAGTTAGTACCTTTACTAGAACCTGATTTTGCTCATCTGTCCCAACAGTGATCCGTAATTTATCATCTAGTCCGGGCTGCTTGAAATAGCGGATTAAAATTCCCTGTTCCTTCAGTTTTTGATAGAGATATTCTGCGTTTCCTTCTCTTGGCTGTGCCAGCAAAAAGTTAGCCTGGGAATCCCAGATATAAAAACCTAATTGTTTCAATTCTGTAGCTAACTTAGTCCGTGATGCTTTAATTTTGGCTACACAAGCATTTTTATAAGCTTGGTCAGTGATGGCAGCCGTACCAATTGCACAAGCGATCGCATCAATGTTATAGCTATCTTTAACCTTAAATAATCCCTGCAATAGTTTGGGATTCGCCACCCCAAAGCCTAATCGCAATCCTGCCAACGAGTAGCCTTTAGATAATGTCCGAATCACGATCACGTTTTCGTATTCCTCAACCAAAGCCAATGCATTTTCTTCAGTAAAATCTACATAAGCTTCATCAATCACTAAAACTCCAGATAACTGGCTGGCTAATTTTCGTAAATCATTTGTTGCTACCAAATGCCCCGATGGACTATTGGGCGATGCAATAAATGTCACAGCCCCATTGGCAGCAACTAATTCTTCCAAAGGTAAATTATAGTCTTCGTTGTAGGGAATCTCAATAATTTCCGCCGCTTGCATTTGTGTTAATGTGCGATACAGCACGTAAGTAGGCATCGGATAAACTACCTTCTTCCCAGGTTCAGCACAAGCTCGAATTACTACACTCAACAATTCGTCACTGCCATTTCCGACAATTATCCAATCATTAGGAACTTCTAAAACTTTACTTGCAGCTTGCCGAAACTCCCCCCCAAAAGGTTCTGGATATCGCCGCAACCATTCACCATCAATATTCTGTAGCACAGCTAATGCGGCAGGAGAAGGAGGATAGGGGTTTTCATTGCTATTAAGTTTAATAATTTGTGTACCACGTTGAGGCTGTTCACCAGGAACATAGCTAGCCATTGCATCAACATTGGAGCGAAAGTAGTTGGTCATAGGGCATTGGGAATTGGATAGGATTTCTACGACGGGCTACGCTATACCAATTTTTAATTCGTAATTCGTAATTCGTAATTCGTAATTAAGAAAGCTAGACTCTGGGTTTGGGGGTTTGAATGTGTTGCCTCATTTTAGAGAATTGGTATTAAGCAAATTTCAATCCACAATTTCTGAGCATATCGTTTTTTGTTGTTTACATCAGAAAATAGGGCTTTATAAATTACGAATGTGGTATTTTTTAATGCGGCATTGCTGCGTCCATTCTTTTTCCCCCTATAAGCACATCTTAATGTGGGGGGCATATTTAAGAAACTGAAGCTAGTTAGCTGAAAACTTTACTGTGTATAAGTGGGCGATACTGGATTTGAACCAGTGACCCCATCCGTGTGAAGGATGTGCGCTACCCCTGTGCTAATCGCCCAAGACTTTTTATATTACCATAATTTACTAAATAGCAACGTAAGCTGAAATGCCAAAGGCTGACTTGTTGCGCCTACACAATTGACGTTATTCTTCATCATTGCCGTATGTCACGCAAGGACTGTCAATTATGAGTGCTGGCTCAAATGAATTGCAGAAAATGACAGTAGAACAATTAACCCCAGATTCGTCAGGGTGAATGCACTTTATCGCTTCTTCTACTAAGGTATGGAAAGCACAATCATTGCAGATAGTCTGACATTTTTCCACTAAGTATAAATTTTTAAATGGTATTGCGATCGCATCTTTATCAGTTAAATAAGAACAAGTAGCAGCAAAATCAGATGTTTAAATCGCGTAGAGCCAGACGAATTTGCTCGCATCGCCTGCGGTTGATACCAAGATCAAACTCTCCGACGCGAGATGCCGATCGCAGATGAATTACTGACTCATTAGCAGGTAAATAAAATTCTACATCATCAACAAGTCTGAAGATGCGGCTTTTAGAAAGAGCGTGGATGTAATTATCTGTTTGTTCTACAATTTCTGTACGGGGAACAACGCTGAGAACTTTTAGTAAGATTTCTCTAGCTGCATTGCGGTCTACATGATAAACAATCGGGTTGATGGCGTGTTTTTCATCTGCGTTTTGACTGACAACACAGTTGTTTGAAACCGGGCAAGTACTAAGATGACCATTATCAACTCCCAAGCTAGAAGCCGCCCAAGTAGCCCCAGGAAGTATTAAACTACTAATTAAAGTTAAGAGTATTACAAAAGCAATACTCCGCAAGAAGCGCTGCCAGAACGCTCTTAGCAGACGGGACATGATAAATTTACTCCTTTTGTTCGGTTATTTTGAGTGAGTAATGAGAGTTACAATTCGCTCTACAGATTATCATCTATTCAGCCACACTCTGAGTTTGGGCAATCACAATGTAGCCGCGCCGACCAGTTTCTTATGCTATTGTTGCTGCCAATAACGGAATCAAGCCAAAAAAGTGACCAATAATTCAGATTTCCATTGACTACGAACCCAAAATCATTAGCAGGGGTTGCGACTGCATTCCCTAATGATTCCAGCTTTGACTCAGAAGAATTAGTTGGTATCGACTTTGTTATGGCTAATGTTAAAAAGGTTGATGGTTGTAGATGAACATAGGAATAATCCAGCCTTACAGTAACGGGTTTTTAGAAGTTGTCCCAGAAAGCGATTATTGGCAGATTGCAGCTATACACATCAATGGTCAAGCCTACTGCCCTACTCCTCAGCTTTATCGTTCAGAAAAAGTGGCATTAGCAAAAGCAACACAAATTTATGATTGGATAGCTGACCACGAACATCAAATTAGTGATGAGGCTTACTACTGCTCTGAATTAAAACTCATTTTATGGCAGCAACCAAAAGTATAGCAGGAGGCAGAAGGCAGAAGGCAGGAGGTAAAACTATTACTATTCCTAGCTTTCACTGTTTTAAAATGTCCTAATTTATGTGACTACGGCTATATCTTAATACAGCATTTCATTAATTTGTAGCAAATTAATGAAAGACAATACTTTGCAATGCCAATGCGTCCCTCTGCAATGCTATTGCATCCCGATACAATGTTAATGCGTGCCCCTACAATGCTATTGCATCCCGATACAATGTTAATGCGTGCCCTTACAATGCCATTGCATCCCAATACAATGTTAATACGTGCGCCTGCAATGCCATTGCATCCTCCTGCATTAAAAATGCTACGCTTTTACGCAAAATTGTATTTAGTTAACCAGGAAGATTGCTTGCTTTAGGCAAATCTGATAGTAGTTTCGTATTAATGTTTCAGAGTAAACCTATAGTCCCTGCCGCAAATGTGGGGATTTTAGCTTGTTATAGGATGTGTAGGCATACCTGCCCCCTTGAGAAAGTTGTGTTAAGTCAAAGTACTTAAGCTTTAGTTGCAGGGGTCACTGAAATTCATTTCTTTAGTTTATCTAAAGTCGCATCTAAGTTATCAAATTACCTTTCTAAGATAGAAGCAGCAACTATAAGTTGCTATAGATGACTAAAACCCAATTAACAACTAGTTACTGCGGAGAACATAAAAATGGCTAAAGCGCCAGAATCTTTAGACTTATCTGCCTACGATGTTACAGACAGAGCTTTAGATCGTGACTGTACAACCTTATCCCGTCACGTCCTCCAACAACTTCAGAGTTTTTCGCCAGATGCACAGGATTTAAGTGCGTTGATGAATCGCATCGCCTTAGCTGGGAAACTGGTTGCTCGTCGGATGAGTCGCGCTGGTTTAATGGAAGGCGTTCTGGGATTTACTGGGGAAGTTAATGTCCAAGGCGAATCCGTCAAAAAGATGGATGTTTACGCCAATGATGTATTTATCTCAGTGTTTAAGCAAAGTGGCTTAGTCTGTCGCCTCGCGTCTGAGGAAATGGAAAATCCTTACTACATTCCCGAAAATTGCCCGATTGGCCGCTATACCCTGCTGTATGACCCAATTGATGGTTCATCCAATACTGATAATAATCTCAGCTTAGGTTCCATTTTCGCGATTCGCCAACAAGAAGGAACTGATAGCGATGGTAAGGCAACTGACCTGCTCACCGACGGACGCAAGCAACTAGCTGCCGGATACATCCTGTATGGGCCCTCCACGATGTTGGTTTATACTATAGGTAGAGGCGTTCATTCCTTTGTTCTTGACCCCAGCTTAGGAGAGTTTATTCTCACAGAAGAAAATATTCGCATTCCTAACCACGGTTCTGTTTACAGCGTGAACGAAGGTAACTTCTGGCAGTGGGAAGAATCGATTCGAGAATACATTCGCTACGTTCATCGCACAGAAGGCTACACCGCTCGTTATAGCGGTGCAATGGTGAGTGACATCCATAGAATTTTAGTTCAAGGTGGCGTGTTTCTTTACCCAGGCACAATTCAAAACCCAGAAGGGAAATTGCGCTTGCTTTATGAAACGGCTCCTCTCGCCTTTTTGATTGAGCAAGCAGGCGGACGTGCTACTACAGGACTGAAAAATATCTTGGATGTGGTGCCAAAAAAACTGCATCAGCGCACGCCTTTAATTATCGGTAGCAAAGAGGATGTAGCAAAGGTGGAGTCTTTTATTCAAAACGGACACTAGTGTTAAAAGCCAGAAGACAGGGAAAAAAGCTTGTAAATTCCGCTTTTGAACTTTTTTCAACTCAATAGTTATTTTTGCCATGCTGCACTAGAAGATTAAGACAAAAGTATCAAGGATGCATCTAGCATCTGGCATTAATTAAAAGTTAATCATGGTGATTTAGGATTGGAATGCAGAATAGCACCTCTTGAAGATGTATTAAAGATTATCTCAGCTGGCTGATGCAATAAGTGATTGACAACGCCACAATTCAAAGTAAGCATCAAATTTTGATGGATTTAACTAACTTACTTAGAAACATCACTATACAGGAGTGAAACAAATTAGAGCTATGTCTACCAATCATTTACTAGAAATTAACCAATACGGTCAAAGTATCTGGATGGATAATTTGACCCGTGACATTATTCAATCAGGTGAACTCAAAGACATGGTTGAAAATCAAGGTATATCTGGGATTACTTCTAACCCAGCTATCTTTGAGAAAGCGATCGCAGGTAATGTGATTTATGATGCCGATATCGAAGCTGGAGTTCGAGCTAGCTTACCGACATACAAAATTTACGAATCCCTGGTTTTTGCGGATATCCGTAATGCCTGTGATATTTTACGCCCTGTCTATGAAGCCTCGAATAGACTAGATGGTTATGTGAGTATTGAAGTCCCGCCAACCATCGCCCAAGATACTGAAGCAACAATAACCGAAGCCCGACGCTATTTCCAAGAAGTTGATCGGGAAAATCTGATGATTAAAATTCCCGGTACAGAACCTGGTTTGCCAGCAGTAGAGCAGGTAATAGCCGAAGGGATAAATGTTAATGTTACGCTGCTGTTTTCTGTAGATAGCTACATCAACACAGCTTGGGCTTATATTCGGGGCTTAGAAAAACGGGTGGCTGAAGGTAAGGACATCAGTAAAATTGCTTCAGTCGCTAGCTTCTTCCTCAGCCGGATCGATAGCAACATTGACGGCAAGATTGATGCTAAGTTGAAAAAAGGCGTTGATGATATTGCCGTGGAAGCAAAGCTAAGAGCTGTTAAAGGAAAAATAGCGATCGCTAACGCTAAAATTGCGTACCAGGAATACAAGAAAATTATCGAGAGCGATCGTTGGAAAGCCTTGGTAGAAAAAGGGGCCACAGTACAGCGGCTACTTTGGGCTAGCACCAGCACCAAAGACCCCAACTACAGAGACGTGATGTATATCGAAGAGTTGATTGGCCGTGATACCGTCAACACCGTACCACCAGCGACAATTAAAGCTTGTGCCGATCATTGTAACGTAGGCGATCGCTTAGAAACAGATGTAGATAATGCTTACACACTAATCGAAAACCTCAAAGATCCGGACATCAACATCGACATCGATACCGTAATGGATGAACTGTTAGTCGATGGTATTGACAAGTTTATCCAGCCCTTCCAGTCCTTGATGAACTCTTTAGAAGACAAGATCAAGGTATTGTCACCAGTGTAGGGACTAGGGACTAGGGACTGGGGACTGGGGACTGGGGACTAGTAAACAATTTTCCTGATACCCAATACCCAATACCCAGTCCCTAATACCCAGTCCCCAATCTCAAAACCCAAAACCCAAAATCCAAAATTGTTATGGTTAGTCTGCTAGAAAATCCCTTGCGCGTTGGTCTGCAACAACAAAGGATGCCTGAACCCCAGATTATTGTCATTTTTGGCGCTTCTGGCGATCTCACTTGGCGCAAACTAGTGCCAGCACTTTATAAATTGCGACGAGAACGGCGTATTCCCCCAGAAACTACCATTGTCGGTGTGGCACGTCGAGAATGGAGCCATGAGTACTTCCGCGAACAAATGCAAAAGGGCATGGAAGAGGCACATCCTGATGTCGATTTGGGGGAACTCTGGCAAGATTTCTCTCAAGGTCTGTTCTACAGCCCTGGGGATATAGACAACCCCGAAGGCTACCAAAAACTGAAAAATTTATTGAGTGAATTAGACGAAAAACGGGGCACGCGAGGGAATCGCATGTTCTACCTTTCGGTTGCACCCTCCTTCTTTCCCGAAGCGATTAAGCAGTTAGGAAGCGCCGGGATGCTAGAAGATGCTTACAAACATCGTCTAGTAATTGAAAAACCCTTTGGTCGGGACTTGGCATCAGCCCAGAGTCTTAACCAAGTGGTACAGAAATTTTGCAAAGAAAACCAAGTATACCGCATCGATCACTACTTAGGTAAAGAAACAGTCCAGAATTTGCTGGTGTTTCGTTTTGCCAATGCGATTTTTGAGCCATTGTGGAATCGTCAATTTGTTGACCACGTACAAATTACCGTAGCAGAAACCGTGGGAGTGGAAGACCGGGCTGGTTACTATGAAAGCGTCGGCGCACTACGGGATATGTTGCAAAATCACCTCATGCAACTTTACTGCCTAACGGCGATGGAAGCACCTAACGCCATGGATGCCGACAGCATCCGCACAGAAAAAGTGAAGGTACTACAAGCTACTCGTCTAGCTGATGTTCGCAATCTGTCGCGGTCAGCAGTACGCGGTCAGTATAGTGCTGGCTGGATGAAGGGTGAAGCAGCGCCAGGGTATCGGACAGAACCAGGCGTTGCTCCCAACTCCACCACACCGACCTACGTCGCCATGAAGTTTTTAGTAGATAACTGGCGCTGGAAAGGTGTACCTTTCTATTTGCGTACCGGGAAGCGGATGCCGAAAAAAGTCAGTGAGATTGCCATTCACTTCCGCGAAGTTCCATCTCGGATGTTCCAATCTGCTGCCCAACAAATAAACGCCAATATTTTGGCGATGCGGATTCAGCCCAATGAAGGTATTTCCCTGCGTTTTGATGTGAAAATGCCGGGTGCAGAATTCCGTACCCGTGCCGTTGACATGGATTTTAGTTATGGTTCCTTTGGTATCCAAGCAACATCTGATGCCTACGATCGCTTATTCCTTGATTGTATGATGGGCGATCAAACATTGTTCACCCGCGCGGACGAAGTAGAAGCAGCTTGGCAGGTAGTAACGCCAGCCCTTTCCGTTTGGGATGCACCCGCTGATGCAAATACTATTCCCCAGTACGAAGCTGGTACCTGGGAACCAGCAGAAGCAGAATTCTTAATTAACCAGGATGGTCGTCGCTGGCGCAGACTGTAAATATTAGTCATTGAGTCACTAGTCAAAACAAATGACCAATGACAAAATCCCAAATCCCAAATCCCAAATCCAAAATTTCCTATGGCTCCCCAAGCTTCTACAATTTATTCACTTCAGGCACCAAAAGATATTTCGCTTGACGAATTAGATGCGGAACTGAATCAAATTTGGCAAAGTTACGGCATTACTGGCAAGGACGGTGCGCTTCCTGCTGCTACTCGCGCCACAACATTTACTTTAGTGGTTTACGAACCCGAAGAAACCCAGTATCTTTTGGCTACTTTGGGATTTTACAACGGTCCGCTTGATGGAATTTTAGGGCCTCAGATGGAAGCTGCCTTGCGGCAAGTGCAGACAAAATATGCACTGCTAAATACTGGAACAGCAACACATGAAACCGTGGCTGTCTTGAGAGAAGAATTCATCAAACGTCAAGGAAACGGAGCTACGGGAGACAATGGTTCTATTGAACTTCCTAGCTTAAGCCTAAATGCTCCAAGCCCTAGAATTGCCGACGAAATCGCCCTCCGCAACCCTTGCCGGATTATTGCCCTATTTCCCATTACTGGCGAAGATAAAGGAGTCAAAGCTCAAGTTTCTGCCTATTGCCCAATCCAAAAGCAATCGTCAAGTACACTAGTTTGCTGCGAATACATAACTCTCAGTGGAACTGCTGCTGCCTTGGAACGGGTAGGGGGCATGATTCCAGCCTTGTTAATTGGTGGCTTACCAAAGTTTCTCTGGTGGAAAGCAACACCAGACCCTAACAATACTCTATTCAAGCGGCTGGCAGCAGTTTGCAATAATGTGATTGTGGATTCTTGCCGCTTTAACGAGCCAGAAAGTGATTTACTCCGCCTCCAAGAATTGGTGGAAAGTGGTGTTCCCCTGGCTGACCTCAACTGGCGTCGCCTCTCAGCATGGGAGGAATTGACAGCTGAAGCTTACGACTCACCTCATCGTCGGGCTGCCCTTCGGGAAGTTGACCGAGTAACTATTGATTACGAAAAAGGCAACCCCGCACAAGCATTATTGTTTTTGGGTTGGTTGGCAAGTCGTCTAGAATGGCAGCCAGTTTCTTATAAAAAGGAAATTGGAGATTATGACATCACTCGCATTAACTTTATTGCCCAAGACCAACGGCAAATAGAAGCCGAATTGGCGGGTGTTCCCCTTGCTGATGTAGGTGAGATTGCTGGCGACTTGATTGCTTTGCGCCTGAGTTCGACCAATCCAAAGGCAGACTGTGGTACAGTAATTTGCTCGGAAACTGGTGGTTGTATGCGCATGGAAACCCACGGCGGCGCTCAATCTGCTGGTCTATTTCAACAGGTGACTTCACTTTCAGAACAAAAAGCGGAAGCATTGCTAAGTCAGCAAGTACAACGCTGGGGTCGCGAGTCACTTTTTGAGGAAAGTCTGGGAGTGACAGCGAATATTTTCAAATTGGAAACAAATAGTTAGTTTCGCCTGGAAATCATAAAATTTACCAAAATTGCGAAAATCAAAGACTAACTCTTCAGATTTTTGGATATTTCAATCATCTGGAGAGTTTTTCTCTTGTGTGTACACCGTAGCCGATTCTCTGGGGAGGGGGCAGGGAGCAGGGAGAAAGAGGGTTTTCAGATTTCTGCATAGATTACGGAAATTATAACCAATCAACCAAACTTGATATTAAATCCTCGGCAACACTAAAAGCAGCAAAAAGATGTTGTTGCTCCTTAGCGGACATATCTGGCGACAGAGCCACTTATTTGTTCAATTCCTAAAAAAGAAACATTATTGTTCCCCAACTGTCTAATCTGCAAGAAAATCCTACTTTCTGACATTTACCTTATTACAGCCGTAGTCACACAGGTTAGGACATTTGGAAAGAGTGAAAGAAGAGAGTTAGCAATAGTTTTACCTCCTGCCCTCTGCCTCCTGCCTCCTGCTATATCTGGGATTTCCTAAGAAAAGCAAAAATCTCGATCGGTCAGCTGGTAAAGTACTTCCAAAAAAGATCAACCTTTTTTAATATTGTGGCAGGATAATGTTGATGGTAATGTCTCGATTAAGTTGTACGATGGGAACAAACTTATCCAAAATATTTCTTCCCGTACTGCTAACGATAGAGTTTATGAGTGGATACCACGTATTTCCATAAAATAAAGCTATTTTATTCGCATTTCTAACTGGAAAGACCGGAATATTTTCGGACAGTTGCAATTGTAGCGGAATGGGAAAATGAAATGGATAACTAGCTAAACGCAAACCTCTCAACAAGGTTGACGGTGTGGCCACGATCGCAATTGTTATCGTTTCTCACAGCAAACAACTAGCTTTAGGTGTGCGGGAACTCGCCGCGCAGATGGTTCAAAGCCAAGTTACCATTGCTGTTGCAGCAGGTATTGAAGATTCTGAAAATCCATTGGGTACAGATCCGATTCAGGTTTATGAAGCGATCGCTTCTGTTTTTTCTGATGATGGTGTCTTGGTATTAATGGATTTGGGTAGTGCTTTGCTAAGTGCGGAAATGGCAATCGAGTTTCTGCCAGAAGCACAGCAGGAGAAAGTGTATTTGTGTGAAGCACCTCTAGTAGAAGGTGCGATCGCTGCTGTAGTGGCGGCGGCGGCTGGTAGAGATATTCACCAAGTTATGGCGGAAGCACGCGGCGCACTCCTAGCAAAAGCAACTCAATTGGGTGTTAGTAGTCCATTGTCAGTTGTCAGCCCAATAACAACCAATATAAAATCGCCAACACGAGAAATCCAGCTGATTGTGAGCAATCGCTTAGGATTACACGCCCGTCCCGCAGCCCAGTTTGTGGCAACCGCAGCCCGATTTCAATCTCAAATTCTGGTGCAGAATTTAACGAGAAATACTGAGCTAGTCAGAGGTGACAGTATTAACCAAGTCACAACTTTAGGGGTGCGTCAAGGACACGAACTGTTGATTACTGCCACTGGTTCTGATGCAGATCAAGCGCTGGCAGCATTGCAGGGATTATTTGCCAATAACTTTGGTGAGGCAGCCCAGTCTTGTTGTTCCAACAAAGATGAGCCAGCGCTGAAGACGGGTTTCCCGTCGCAGGCGACTGGCGTTGGACTGCCGAACCCGGAGGGTGAAGATAATGTTGCCTTGAATTCTCCACCAGCATTTCACCACGAAGTTACTCCAGTAACTCACGGCGAACTTTCAGGGATTGCAGCTTCTGCTGGAGTAGCGATCGCACCTGTTATTCATTATCAACCCACTCACATTTCTATTACGGAATATCACGTAGACAATCCAGAGACAGAGTGGCAACGATTACAGACAGCAATCCACTCTGCCAGACAAGAAATCCAAGCAGTTTTTTCCCAAGCTTCTCTGCAAATTGGTGACGTTGAAGCCGCTATCTTCGATGCCCAACTACTATTTTTAGAAGATCCAGTACTGTTGGAAGCAACTAACCAACACATTTTAGACAACCATATAAATGCTGAAGCCGCTTGGCAAGCTGTAGTCGATGAAGTAGCGACTTCCTACCGCGCACTTGAGGATTCTTATCTGCAAGAGCGAGTTGGCGATGTTGTAGATGTCGGGCAAAGAGTGCTGCGATTACTAGCTGGAAATGCTGCGGCTAAACTGCATCTTGAATCACCGGCGATTTTGGTGGCGACTGATTTAACCCCCTCAGATACAGCTGGACTAGATCCAACCAAAGTGTTGGGAATTTGTACTACTTCTGGTAGCGCCACCTCCCACAGTGCAATTATCGCCCGGACATTAGGTATTCCGGCAGTTTTGGGAGTGGATGCCCAGGTGTTGTACTTGCCAGATGGTACACTAATGGCACTTGATGGTGAAAGTGGCAAAGCTTGGGTAGAACCAGAATCAGACATCCTGGATTTACTGAGAGCAAAGCAGTCAGCTTGGCAAACTGCCCAACAGCAAGCACGAGCTACGGCACATCAACCAGCGATTACTCGTGATGGTCGGCAAGTTAGCGTCTTCGCCAATATTGGTAGTATAAATGATGTGCAAGTTGCTGTGGCTAACGGTGCAGAAGGGGTGGGACTACTCCGCACAGAGTTTTTGTATTTAGACCGAACAAGCGCCCCGACTGAAGAAGAACAATTATTAGTTTATCAGGCGATCGCTCAAGTTTTAGATAATCGACCGCTAATTATTCGTACCCTTGATGTCGGTGGTGATAAGCCACTTCCCTATATCAAAGCTGAGTTTCCAGAAGCTAACCCTTTCTTAGGTTGGCGGGGAATTCGTTTTTGTTTAGATCGTCCAGAACTGTTCAAAACTCAGTTACGGGCAATTTTGAGAGCTAGTGTCGCACACCAAATTAAAATCATGTTGCCAATGATTGCGACTGTAACTGAAGTACGTGCAGCTAAGGTAATTTTGGGTGAAGTGCAAGCTGAACTAAATCAAGCTGGTATTTCCTTTGATGCAACGATGAAAGTAGGAATTATGGTGGAGGTTCCATCAGCAGTAGCGATCGCCGATCAATTAGCTGCGGAAGTAGACTTTTTTAGTATCGGCACTAACGATCTGAGTCAGTACGTCATGGCTAGCGATCGCACTAATCCCAACGTGGCAAATTTGGTTGATGCGCTACATCCAGCTGTATTGCGAATGGTGCAGCAAACTGTCCAAGCTGCCCATGCAGCAGGAATTTCAGTAAAATTATGTGGAGAATTGGCAGCAGATACTTTAGCAACACCAATTTTATTAGGTTTAGGACTGGATGAGTTGAGCGTAAATCCTCAAAGTATACCTGGAGTAAAGCAGGCGATCGCTCGCTTAAGTATAGTTGAAAGTGAAGCGATCGCGGCATCGGCATTACAACAAGATTCCGCAGAGGATGTTAGAGAACTAATCTCAACTTCAATTTCTGCATAATTAATTCGTAATTGATAATGACGCTCTCTACAAGACGCTGTGCAAACGTCATTACGAATTACGAATTACGAATTACGAATTACGAATTACGAAAAAGGCTAGTCTATTTGCATGACGACTCACACGCTTTTTTTCTAAAAATAAATTAAAAGGTGTTAATTCCCATTTTCTATTTTCCAACTTGTTGTGCTAAAGATGAGGAATCCTGGGTGCAAACAGTTAAAATACGGTAAGCCTTCTAAATTACCGTTGATTTATCCAAAACAAGGCTCAATTATTGTTACTTGTTTGTATAATTGGAAACTCAAATAACTGCTTATGTCAGAACAATATCGTTTTGAAACCTTGCAAGTTCATGCTGGACAAGAGCCGGCTCCTGGAACTAATGCTCGTGCCGTACCGATTTACCAAACGACTTCTTACGTTTTTGACGACGCCGACCACGGAGCGCGGTTATTTGCTCTCCAAGAATTTGGCAACATTTACACCCGCATCATGAACCCAACAACGGATGTATTTGAAAAGCGGATTGCTGCCTTAGAAGGAGGTGTAGCAGCATTAGCAACCGCTAGCGGGCAAGCGGCGCAATTCTTGGCAATCAGTACCATTGCTCAGGCTGGAGATAATATTGTTTCCACTAGTTTTCTGTACGGTGGGACATATAACCAATTTAAAGTATCTTTACCACGTTTAGGTATTAACGTCAAGTTTGTTGAGGGAGATCAGCCGGAAAGTTTTCGTCAGGCGATCGACGATCGCACGAAAGCGTTATACGTTGAAACCATTGGCAATCCTCAATTCAACATTCCCGACTTTGCCACTTTAGCTCATATTGCCCACGAAAACGGCATACCTTTAATTGTGGATAATACCTTCGGCGCTGGTGGTTATTTAGCTCGACCGATTGAACATGGTGCAGATATCGTAGTAGAATCTGCAACTAAATGGATTGGTGGACATGGTACTTCCATCGGTGGCGTAATTGTCGATTCCGGTAAATTTGATTGGGGTAATGGCAAATTTCCTTTATTTACTGAGCCAGCACCGGGCTATCATGGGCTGAATTTCCAAGAAGTATTTGGCCCTAGTGGAACATTTGGCAACATTGCCTTTATTATTCGCGCTAGAGTTGAAGGGTTACGAGATTTTGGCCCGTCCTTGAGTCCATTTAACGCCTTTCTGTTACTGCAAGGATTAGAGACTCTTTCTTTACGTGTAGATCGTCATGCCAGCAATGCCCTAGAATTGGCTCATTGGTTAGAGCAGCAAGAGCAAGTATTATGGGTTAATTATCCGGGGCTTCCCAATCACCCTTATCATGAACGAGCGAAAAAATATCTTCGGCATGGCTTCGGGGGAGTTTTAAACTTTGGGATCAAAGGTGGACTAGAGGCGGGTAAAGCTTTTATTAATCAAGTGAAATTAGCGAGTCATTTAGCAAATGTTGGTGATGCGAAAACCCTCGTTATTCATCCTGCTTCTACAACCCATCAACAGCTAAGTAATGACGAACAGCTTTCAGCAGGAGTGACACCCGATTTGGTGCGAGTATCAGTGGGAATTGAACATATTGACGATATCAAAGAAGATTTTGAGCAGGCATTCCAGCAAGTTAAAAGTTAATTATCAATAAATTGGGAAGTGGGAAGCAAAAGGCAGAGGGGAAAAACTTACTGCAACTTCTCCCCTGCTCCCCTGCTTCCCCTGTTTCCCACTTCCCACTCAGATATGATCTACTCAGACTTCATCTCACCGCAAACCCAGTTTTACAAGATGACTGTGCCATTTCCACTTGAAGGCGGCGAAGTATTAATTGGGGTTCAGGTTGCTTATCGTACCTGGGGAGAGTTAAATGCTCAAGGCGATAATGGGGTATTGATTTGTCATGCCTTAACTGGTTCGGCTGACGCTGATGATTGGTGGGAACCTTTGTTTGGTTCTGGGAAAGTTTTCAATCCAGAACACGACTTTATTGTATGCAGCAACATTTTGGGAAGTTGTTACGGTACAACTGGGCCAATTAGTATCAACCCCATAACGGGAAATTCTTATGGCGTATCCTTCCCTAAGATTACAATCCGAGATATGGTTCACCTGCAAGCTGTACTACTAGAATACCTGGGTGTTCAATCTCTGCGGTTAGTAGTTGGCGGCTCACTCGGTGGGATGCAAGCACTAGAATGGGCATTGTTATATCCAAAAAAGGTGAAAAGTATTGCACCCATCGCTGTTTCTGGCAGACATTCAGCTTGGTGTATTGGATTGAGTGAAGCTCAAAGACAGGCAATTTACGCCGATCCAAACTGGCAAAAAGGGAACTATACTTTGGATGCGCCCCCAAACCAAGGACTAGCAGTGGCGCGGATGATGGCGATGTCTACTTACCGTTCTTGGGATAGTTTTACTAGCCGCTTTGGACGGCAGTATGATGCATCTGAGCAGTTTACTGTAAGCAGTTACTTACAGCATCAGGGTCAAAAGCTAACAGAACGATTTGATGCCAACACTTACATCATCCTTACCCACGCAATGGATCGCCACGATGTTGCACGCGATCGCATCAGTCCTAATTTGTCAGATTATGAATTCATACTGCAAAGCATCCAGCAACCAACTTTAGTTGTCGCAATTGATTCTGACATCCTCTATCCTCCAGTAGAACAACAAGAATTGGCAAATTCAATCCCGAATGCTCAACTGGCGTGGCTGAAGTCAACTCACGGACATGACGCATTTTTAATTGATATGGTTGCATTAAATGAACTGCTGATCTCTTTTCGGCAAAGTTTAGATTTCTCAGCCTCCTAACTCGATATATTGAGAAAACAGCTTGGCATTTCATGTTACTAGCGTTGTCATTAGTAACTGTAGCTTGTCTGTTGCGATCGCAGAACCCCAAATCCTGGCTGATATTTTTCAGAGAGTAGAGACACTTTCCCATCTGCTGATTGCAAAATGGTTGAAAAAGTTAGTTTCCTGGCAGACACCAGCAGAATATTTATAGCATTTGCAGGCGTGAAAGGTTGGGAAGTATTTTGTTTCCTGTTTGAATTATCTCACGCATAGACGCAAAGATAAGTTTGAGAGTTTAGCATTGAATTGCTTTTATCCCACACCAGCAATCACCTGCCCAATATCTTGAGGAGTTGCACCTGTTGCTAACATTGCCCGAATCAACAATTCAATTGATACTGAAGCATCGCCATTTTCAGCTTTAGCAATCCGAGGTTGGCTAGAACTAATCTTAGCAGCGAGTTCACTTTGAGTCATCAGTTTTTGCCGACATTCCTTCAAGTTTTGGCTGAGAGCTAGCTTAATTTCAACAAAGATAGTTTCTTCGGGTGTTAACTCCAAAAAATCTGAAACTGTACCAATTTTCCAGCCTTTAGATTCCAAATGTTTTCTCTTAGCTTGATCCATCACATTACTCCTGTTGATCGTTATCGTATTTGCTCAGACGCTTTTTGCAAATCTCAATTATCTTCTTGGATGTTGTTCTGGTTGTTTTATTAAAGACTTCAACAATCAAAATTGCATCGTCATCAATTCGATAAATGATTCTCCAGTTTTTATCTGTATCTCGAATACGTAATTCATGACAGTGAATTCCTACACTTGGCATAGGGCGTGAATGTGGCAACCCAAGGGATTCACCTTCCTGTAATTGTCTGAGCAGAACACCTGCTTCTATGCGTGCTTCTTAACTGAAAGGTGGGGTTTTAACTTCACTATACAGCCAAACTAAAGGTTTACTTTGATCTCCCATACTGTATTTATATCATATCTGATATATTGATATAATATACCTATGAAAGGGAACTTTATCTGTAGAGCGATGCCTACAGCGATCGCGTAATGGTGCTTGTTGATGAAGGTCTTCGTTTAGTGCTTGCGCTATAGGTCTTGAATTATGCCAGCAAGATAACAAGATGATATTCGCCAAAGATAATAAATATTGTACCAATTCTCTAAAATGAGGCAACACATTCAAACCCTCAAATCCAGATATATTCTAGCTTTATTAATTACGAATTATGAATTGGGATTAAATAATTATCTACCAAACAGTTATGCAAATATTCAATAATTGGAATGTAATCGCTAAGGGTTGGTATATTGCCTGTCCTAGTCATGAAATACCTAAAAAAACAGCAAAATCTGTAGAAGTGTGCAGTCATAAAATTGTCATTTTTAGAGGTGAAGATAAGCAAGTACGCGCTTTGGATGCTTACTGCCCTCATTTGGGGACAGATTTAGGAATTGGGAAGGTTGATGGTAATTGGATTCGTTGTACATTTCATCATTGGGCATTTGATGAAACAGGGCTTTGTCGAAATATTCCCTGTCAATCAGAAATTCCTACTCAAGCTAAATTACAAGCTTATGCAACAGAGGAAAAGTATGGATTTATCTGGATTTATCCAGATGCTAAAGCACCAGAGAAAGTGGCTGATTTTGATGAATTGAAGGGTAAACAAGTTGTTGCAAAAGCTGATAGTGTACTTGTAAGAAATTGCCATCATCATATTTGTATGATGAATGGAATTGATGCTCAACATTTAAAGACAATTCATTATTTAGATATCAAAATGGATCTGTCGCTACATCGTAGCGAATTAGGCACACAAATAGACTTTATAATGCGGGGACAATTCCCTCAAACTACTTGGAGAGAAAAGTTAGGTCAAAAATTTCTTGGTTCTACATATCAGTATTCAATGCGTTATGCTCATGGTTGCATTGGTTTGTTAACAATGATGAAAGATGTTAAGCTTTTTCCCGCACTGTATATGATATATGCTTATACTCCAACTGCACCTGGAAGAACGAGAATTCAACCGATTTATGTAACTGAAAAACGCCAAGGTATTGTGGGATATCTGCTGAGTCGGTTTTTGCTATTCTGTACTCGCTTGGCTTACTATATGCTCAGAGATGAAGATGGCAAGATTTACGACAATATTCGCTTTAATCCGAAGTTGCTCCTAAGTATTGATCGGCCATTAGCTGAATATATGGAGTATGTAAATCAGCTAAAACCGTCTCGATGGTCAAAAAATAGGGGTGTAGAATAGTACGTTGGGTTAACGACAGTGTAACCCAAAAAAGCTTTGGTAATGTTTTATTTTTCAACTTAATCTACATCTGAATTATTTTCTAGAGTAGGCAATGCCCACCAACTCTTATTGATAGGTGCAAGATGTGAATATTCAATTGTAGTGTAAATAACCATTTTAGAATCTGTCACATTACACCGTAAATTTACTAAAGTATTCAATAAAGTGTAATTACAAACATATAATATATTAACTTTAAGTAATTTCCGAAGAATGAATAGTTTGCTGATTCCTGTTCAAAATTTGCAACTAAGCGATCGCACCGCTATGTATGCGCTGCTGCAAAATCACTTTCAAGGTATAACCTGGGATGGGTTTCAAATCGATCTAGAGTGTAAAAACTGGGTTTTATTGTTGAGAGATGAAACATCCAATGCACTCAAAGGATTTTCAACTTTGATGTTATGCCAAAAGGCTTTTTTGGGAGAGCAAATTAGTGTGGTGTATTCTGGCGACACTATTGTTGATCCTAGTGCTTGGTCGAGTACAACACTACCACGTAGTTGGATTGCCACTATCAATCTTCTGCGTCAACATTATGCAGAAAATAAACTTTACTGGCTGCTAATTTGTTCTGGTTTTCGCACTTATCGTTTTCTCCCTACCTTTTGGCAAGATTTCTACCCTCGTTATGATGTTACAACACCTGTTGATGTTAAAAATCTAATGGAAAATTTGGCACAGGAATATTATGGTAACTTATACCAAGAAGCAACTGGTATTGTACGGTTTCCGCATCCCCAAATTTTACGGAAAGGGTTGATTGAAATTCCATCAGGACGACAAGCTAATCCTCATATCCAGTTTTTTGAGAAAAAAAACCCTGGCTATCGGTTAGGTGATGAATTGGTTTGTTTAACTGAAATTAACTATGATAATCTCACCCGTGCTGGACAACGGATGTGGCAATCAAATTCATTGTTAGAATCTGTACAATATCCTGTTCTTATTTAATAATTTTTATTAATACAAATTATTAAATTTGCGCCAAATAAGGTATTTAATCACTTTCCTTGCCTACCTCTATATATCAATTTTATGCATTCTACCAGCCTCCATTCAAACTTTAATAATCCAACGCAATTTGTGGAGGGATGGTACTGGGCATTACCATCGAAAGAATTAAAAGTTAGTAAGGTGAAAGCGGTAACGCTGCTGGGTAGAAATTTGGCAATTTATCGGGGAGTTAGTGGTGAGGTGGTGGTGGTAGATGCATATTGCCCCCACATGGGCGCACATTTAGCAGAAGGTAAGGTAGAAGGTGATGGAATTCGCTGCTTTTTTCATAATTGGAAGTATGATAGTCACGGAATTTGTGTAGATGTTCCTTCTTTCGGAAAACCGTTACCTGTGTGTATTAAAACTTGGCATACGGTAGAAAAATACGGCATGATTTGGGTTTGGGTAGGAGAAGAAAAGCCAAATTTGCTGCCCTTTGTACCAGAATTAGAACAGGTAGATTGTGATTATATTTTGGGGACTAGATTTGTCAAAAACTGCCATCCCAATGTTTTACTAATTAATGCGATTGACGCTCACCATTTTAATACAGTACACAATTTACCTTTAGAGATTGTATTTGATTCTCAAACCATCAACTCTAACGCTATTACGTTCAGTAACACTACACGGGGAGGTGATGATTCTTGGTTAATTCGCCTGATTCGCCCTCTATACCGTAAGGAAGTTACTTATAGTATGTGTTATTGGTATGGCAGCACTGGCACTGTAACACTAGGGCCGGATTTTCTGCACTTCTACATCATATTTGCGTTGCGATCGCTCGAAGGTGGTAAAACTGAAGGGCAAACAATTCTTGTGACTCCCAAACGTCCGGGATTTTGGGGATGGGTTTTAAATCGTGGTTTGTTATGCTTAACTCAGCAGGTTGGTAATTACTTTGCAAAAGGGGATACCCAAGTATTCCAGACAATTCGGTTTGATTTGAAGACTCCCACTAAAGCAGATCAATCTATTCTGCAATTTATTCAACACGTTAATCACCAAAAAGCCTTAAGCTGGGGAACTTGGCATACTGTTAATTATCTAAATATTCAAACCCCAATTGGACAGGAGAAAAATGGATTCAAAATATAATATTGTCGGTTTGGACTTACGGTATGAAGATTATAATGACCTTTTGCGACGGATATTAACAGCAGCATTACCTAATCATAATAACTGTGCTAATTACCCGCAATTAAATTATTGGGATGCGGAGTTTTTCAATTTGCATCAAGTTAAATTTTTTCAACAATCTAATATTAATGAACAATTTGCTATTGTAGAACTTGCAAACCGTAGTTTATTAGAAGAATCATATTTTATTGAGAAAGCAGGCATTGGCTACATGGCAAAAATGGTACTGTTAGCAGAAACAGTTGAAGAACGAATACTTTATGGACTATTTACAGCTGATGAAGCTACCCACCTTCACCAAATTAGCCAGTTTTTACCAGAAATGGAAGTAACTAGCACGGACGATCCGTTTTTGCACTTATTATCAGAAGTGGTTGAAAGTACAGATAAAACAGTTTTATTATTTGTGTTGCAAGTCGTTTTAGAAGGATGGGGTTTAAGCCATTATCGGCGTTTAGCGAAGGAATGTCGCTATCCAGTTTTAACAGAACTTTTTTCCAGCTTTTTACAATCTGAATCCCGTCATCACGCTACGGGAAGCACTTTGTTTAATCAAATTACTGTCTCAACATTCAGTCAAACAACAATTCTTGATGTATTGGCACAGTTTTTGTTTATGGTACAGGTGGGGCCGCAAAGCGTATTAGCAGCAGTGGAACAAGTGAAAGGACATCTGACGCGATCGCAAAAAATCCAAATTTTAGAAGAATTAGATACAGAGACTCACAGTGGAATGCGATTACAAATATTGCGATCGCTCATGGGGATAAAATCAGCTCAGTCTATCCTGCAAACCTTAGAAGAACGCGGAGCTTTTCAACCACTCCCCGCTTATCAATGCGTGTAATAAATATCAATCTTATCTCTGCGTCAAATAAAAACGGATATGGAAAAAACTATTCATCGCAAATTACAAATTAATCACACCCGCAACAAACAGCAAGATCATACTGCTTTAATGGATGAAGCAGTTAGCAATTTTCGCTATGAAGATTGTCAAAACGAGTATTGGAACCCAGAGGAATTTTCTCTACTATATGGTACACCTTTATGGGAACAGTCCAGCCAACATCAGCGTATAATTTTGAACCAACTTTACTGGGTAGCTTACTACTCACAAATTGTTTCTGCTGAAATTGCCACTATCTTTTTCAATCAAACCAGTGCAGCCGGACTTTACGCTCAAGAGGATTTTCGCTTAATCTGCGATACATTAGATTTGGAATCCTCCCAAGAGCGATCGCACATTAATGCCTTCCGCACAATTGCCAAACAGGTTGAACAAGCGTTGTTTGGAGAACTTATTTTTACCTACCCCATGCGCGGCCCCTTTACAGAAACGATGGTTTATGCCAACACCAATGCTCTAAAAACTTGGTGGAAAAAAATTCAACTTCAATACTTTGGGCTGATTTCTGCGAATAATACTTTTTTAGCTTGTCAGTATTTCACGGTACGGGGAGTGCGGACACTAAATGGTAAGTTAGTACAGCACAAACTCAGCAATTATTATCAAAAACATCCCAATCCTGAAGCAGCTCCTATTCCTGCTAAAGTTTCCTATTATCACTTTTTGGATGAAAGTTTTCACTTCAATAGTTCAACAATTATATCTCACGATGTTGTCACTAGCCTGAAGCCACCAACGGCATTTGAGCGATTGGTTGCTAATTTAGGACTATGGGGATGTCAGAGAGATCATTTTCATTTTTCGGCGGCGATTAACGGGATTTTTTGGTACGAGCCGGCGCTGTATAGCAAGATTTTTCGGGTGTTGCGATCGCCCATTTTTGAGATGAGTGACAGGGATGCTAAAGAAATGATACGCTGTTGTTTCACCGAAGAGTCGGAAGGATTACAGCGTAGTTTTTCAACTCATCAGGAAGCGATGAAATCTTATCAGGTGTATGTTGAGAAACTCGATTATCTTTGGCAACGTAATCGGGATATGTCGCTAATGGCTACTAATTCAGTTTCTCGATATCTGGCGATTCAACAAAAGGCTTTTCAAGGTTTTAAATATCAAGAGGATTTATTTTTAGCTCACGCAAAGGTGCAAAGGCACAAAGAAGAATGGGACAGAGTTGTTTAGGTAACAGTCTTTTTTACTATGGTTGATTTGTGTAAGATATCGTTTCCAGAAAGTAATTTTGCTCCTATCACTTTGGAGTGTAATGAAAATTTATCTGAACATCTCAAAATTCAGAATTCACCTGTTTTATTTGGTTGCCGAACTGGTATTTGTGGCACTTGTTTGGTTGAGATTATTGGTGAGATTCCTCCTCCTCAACCTAATGAACAGGAAATATTGGAGACTTTAACAGCTAATAATCCTCATGCGCGGTTAGCTTGTCAGGTTCATGTTACAGGTAATGTTGAAATTCGTAGGCTGGAGGGGTAAATTTGGTTCATATAAGTAATTTTTTTTATGGTTTATTAAAAGGAACCAAATTTAAATATAACGAGTAAAAATAGCAACATTAGATCACATTTAAGACATAATCAATATCTCTCATCCGTCCAATACATCAAATTGTAAGTCTAGACTGATTTACCAAATATTAAACTTATTTACTCATTCTCTAATTTCTGCTTTTTATTAAAAGCTTGTTGAAACCGCGTTTTAAGACTGGTATATTTTTTGCCCAGATTGAGTGCTTCCATAAGTCCATAGTGAACCTGATATGTTTGGTTTGTTTTAATTTTCGGAGATATGTTGGCAGATTTATTTGCAATCATATAGGGAAAGTAATAATCCCATGCCTTATCATATTCAACAGATGGATTTTGTTGCGCTCCCAAAAGCCTTCCTGCCATTTCAAAGAGCTTTGAATTTCTGTAATTCTTGTAAGTTGTATTCCAACTCAGTAAAACTGAATTATCCCTAATTTTATTGTTTCTATTTTGTAGTTCTATAGAATCAAAAATATCTGGTCTTACTAGAAGAACAACTTTAAGCCGACCTCGTGAATCCTTTATATTAGGAAATATGTCATTATTAATTGCCCACACTGCATTTGCTAAACCTTTGACACAATCAAGATAGTCATTATATTCAATATGAGATGGTCGAATATCAATGCCATCTATAAACAACACATGGCTTTTCTGCAATTTTAATGATGCAAACGCCTCTTCAAAGTTTTTCTGCACATACATAAGATTAATTTGAAATAGGCTTTCAGAAAATGCTATTTCTTCACTTTGCTCTCCACTAGCTTTAGCATATTTTGATATAATTTCAGCTGCTAATTTTGATTTCTCTACAAATTTAATAGCGTTAATAATTTCTGGAGAAAATGCTTTTGCATAATATTCATCTATAGCAGCGTTAATATTCCGAAATCTAAAAGCTTTAGGATAAAGTAAACTATTTGGCTCATATTTTGTGATGTTATTACTAAGTAGCAAATAAATAATAACTTTCCAAATGTCTATATAATCAGATAGAGCAAGATGCTCTTTATTTTTCATTTGGACAAATTTTTGATAATCAGTTTCCCTTATGTAGTTGAGTGCAGATAAAGTATCTTTGTAATCATTATTTGATAAATAGGTTGCGTATGCAGTTTTCCCAGTTCCTTTTTCACCAATAAGGAAAAAAGTGTTTCTTTCGCAAAGCTTATCGAGTTCTTCTGTTCTGAAAAAGACTTTATTTAGAAAGCTTTTATTTTCGCTTCTTTTATAGTTTTCAGCATCATTAAAACCAAACTCTAGCTCTTGAATTTTTAACATAGAGGGATTTTTCTAAGTAAATATCCTTACTATTATCTATTAAATATGTAGTGTAACATATTAGGATAGCCTGTAAGTCAATCAAACAGCAAGCTAAAATAGTGTAATTTCCCTTATAACTAAGCTGTCAGCAATATAACAATAGGTTCTACTCAAGAAATTGCCATAATTTAAATACGATCGCTCCCACCCATTATGCAATTTACAGATTTCTGGTACATTGTCGCACTCAGCGAACAGTTACAACCTAACAAGGTATTACCACGCACCGTTTTAGGAGAATGGTTAGCGATATTTCGCGGTGAAGATGGACAACCCGTAGCTTTGCGCGATCGCTGTTTACACCGCAATAGCCGTCTGTCCACAGGTAAAGTTTGTAACGGTACTTTACAATGTCCCTATCATGGTTGGGTATATGACAGAGTTGGGAATGTTATTGCTGTTCCAGCCGAAGGAGATGACTTCAAACCTTCCCCACAGCGTCGAGCCAAGTCTTATGCTACCAAAGAACAAGATGGCTATGTTTATGTACGGTTAGCCGATACCCCAAGTATTGATTTTGAACTTTTTTCTATGCCTCACTACGGAGAAACAGGATGGGAGACGGTGCGGGTAATTAACCGTTTTGCAAACAATGTTACCAATTGTGCAGAGAACTTTATTGATATTCCCCATACGGCTTTTGTTCATCCTGGTGTTTTTCGTACTTCCCGTCAACAAAAGTTAGAGATGACTGTTGAACGCTGGAATGGTTCGGTTTTGGTGGAGTATCGCAATGAAAACAGTAATTTGGGATGGTACAGCCGTTTTCTGAATTTGCAGGGTGCAGAGATTAAACATAGCGATCGCTTTTATATGCCCAATATTACCTCTGTAGAATATAAAATGGCACACAATCGCCATTTGTTCATTACCAGTCAATCTATTCCAGAAACCGATAATTCAACTCTGGTTTATACCGATGTCACCTACAACTATGGTATCTGGAATAAATTAGCACGTCCTTTTGTGCGGTGGACTGCTCAACACATTATCCGCCAAGACGTGGAAATTTTGGGTATTCAAGGGGAAGCGATCGCTAAATACGCAACACAATTTTATAATACACCTGCGGACACAATTCATATATTTGTAGAGTCAATTATGACAGCTATATCTCGTGGAGAAGATCCGCGTTTATTGCCAAATCAATCAGTAAAAGTTACATTTTGGGTTTAAGAATAATTCGTAATTAATCAACAATATCATCCCACAGAGGTAATGCAGGTAAGTTTGGATGGAGAAATTAACTAAATCAGTGCGATTTTGGCTTTGTGCAACTATCATAATTTTGAATTTGATCGGCTGCGATCGCTTTATCGGGAATTCTGGAGAACCAGTTGAGCGAGTCAGTGATGGTGATACTATAGTAGTGAAAGATACTGATGGCAAAAATTTTACCGTGCGCTTTGCTTGTGTAGATGCGCCTGAAATAGCTCATACTAATAAAGAAAAGCAGAGTAAACGCATTAGCGATCGCAATCAATTTACTTGGGGTGTAAAAGCCCAAGAACGCCTGCAACAGCTGGTGCAACAAGGAGGCGATCGCGTGACTTTGAATATCACTGATAGCGATCGCTATGGGCGTAAAATTGCTGAAGTCCGTTTAAAAAATGGCACTTTTGTACAACAGGTATTGTTGCAAGAAGGTTTAGCAAAAGTGTATCGTCCCTATTTAAACAAGTGTCCTAGTAAAGACTTAGTTCAACAAGCTGAAACTGAGGCGAAGGCACAAGGGCTCGGCGTTTGGAGCGATACTAAATTTGTAAATCCTTGGGAATATCGCAGTTTATACAAAAAGCAAAAACTCTAGCTGTTTCTAATTGAATGCATTACTACATTTTTTGGCATTGCATACTTGCGGTATAATTTAGCAGCTTCCAAAATTCCCCCCCTGCCTCCCTACCTCCCTACTCCTCTCCCCAAGTTTGCAGTTGCAAATAAACTAATACCAAAGTTGCTGCTAATAACACAGTTGCTCCTGCTGCTGCATAACCAAAATCAAATTGACTAAAAGCCTCTTGGTAAATGTAGTAAACCAGCAAATTAGTCGAATTCAGTGGCCCGCCGCCAGTCATCACATAAATTTGCTCAAAACTCCGCAATGTAAAAATTGCAGTAGTGATGATTGCAAATATCACGGTTGAGCGTAATCCGGGCAGAGTAATATACCAAAATTGTTGCCAAGCATTTGCTCCATCCAAATCTGCTGCTTCATAACGACTGGAAGGAATTGCTTGCAACCCTGCTAAAAAAACCACCATATTGAAACCCAGTTGTTTCCAAATACTCATTAAAATAATTACCGGCATTGCCCAAAATGTGTCTCCTAACCAGGGTATGTCTGAAATGCCAAAAAAAACTAAAAGTCCGTTAACTGGCCCTGATGTCTGAAACAGCCAGCGAAATCCCAAACCTGCTGCCACAATTGAAATAATTGAAGGTAAAAAATAAGCACTTCGCAGGATGCTTTGCAAGGGAATGGAGCGGTTTAATAGTATTGCTAATCCCAAGGAGATAACTAAACTGGGAACGATGGTGGCAACCGTAAAATAAAAGGTGTTACCCAGAACTTGCCAAAAGTCGGGGTTGAGTAGCAAGCGCCAATAGTTTTTTAAGCCTACCCAATAAGTACCTTTTAAGGTGAAACTACCAGCAGTGAAGCTTAGGTAGAACAAATAGGCAATCGGCCAAATGATAAAAATGCCTAGCAAAATTAATGCTGGTGCAAGAAAAATCCACGCGGCTGCTGTATCATTATCCAACCATGACTTAGTATATTTTTTTTCCATCTATAATTAACCCTCTTAGCTGTTATGACCCTCCGCCCTGATTCTACCCTTAGCTTGATTTCTTCTACTATTAGCGATCGCTTGGGTAAGCTTTTGGTTCATAATTATCTCTACTTGGAGTCTTTACTTAAACATCGCTATTTTTCTGTAAACTCAAACCAATCCCAAATGCAATTTTAATGCTACATCAATTAATACCATCATATCTTCGTTTAAACTACCCGATACTTCACCAGTAATTCGTTGCTTAGAAATTGTTCGCACTTGCTGCGCCTGTACTTTTGAAGGCTTCGTTAAACCACTAACTTCTGGATTAAGCAGAACTTCAAAGGGATAAACACGGCTTACATTAGAAGTAATCGGTAAAATTGTCACAGTAGTAGCAGCACTATTACTTATATCATTACTGACAATTAGCACCGGACGACGTTTACCCATTTCTGAACCCATCACCGGACTAAGATTTGCGTAATAAATATCACCACGTTTCATCTGTTAAACCATCTGCCACTGTCACATCCCAATCGTTATCAACTTCAGCAGACGCTTCTCGGTAAGCTGCCTCTAAATCTCGGTTTTGCAGCAATTTTAATGCTTCTTCAATTACTTGAGAACGAGATTTACAGCCTTTATTGCGCTTGTAATTTTCGACAAACTCCATTAAAGACGGTGGCAAGGAAATAGAGAGTTTTTCTACATTCATCTTCCTACCATTTAGTAGTAAAAATAATTCGTACTAATATACTAGCTTAATCTCAAAGCCCAGATCACATATATCAATTGAACGAGTTATGAGCTAAATCTTTACTCACGACTTAGTATATATTTTTGGCATCTATAATTTTTCCTCTTAGCTGTTATGACCCTCCGCCCTGATTCTACCCTGAGCTTGGTTTCTCCTAGCACTAGCGATATTTGCCAACAATTTGCCCCTTTAAAACTGGGAATTATGGCTTCTGGAAATGGCAGCAATTTTGATGTAGTCGCTCAAGCTATCCAAGATGGGCGGCTAAATGCCCAAATTCAAGTTTTAATTTACAATAACCCCTCGGCGAAAGTAGCCGTCAGAGCAGCTAATAGAGGTGTAGAAACTATCTTACTAAATCACCGCAACTATCAAAACCGAGAAGGGTTTGACGAAAAAATAGTGCAGACATTGCGGCACTACGATGTAGAATGGGTGATTTTGGCAGGGTGGATGCGATTATTAACGTCAGTTTTCATTGATGCCTTTCCTGAGAGGATTATTAATATCCATCCTAGTTTGTTACCTAGTTTCAAGGGAATTCATGCTGTAGAACAAGCCTTGGCATCTGGGGTAAAAATCACTGGTTGTACAGTGCATATAGCTTGCTTAGAAATGGATAGCGGCCCAATATTAATGCAAGCCGCAGTACCAGTACTGCCAGATGATACAGCAGAAACACTCCACGCCAGGATTCAAATTCAGGAACATCGAATTTTACCATTAGCGATCGCTCTAGCAGCTTCTTCGTCAAAAGTGACACTAAGCGTAACGTAAAAATATTAATATAGTTGCTAACAAATTTTGCTAATCTCACGCGATGTGCGACTTTTTTTATTCTTGTGGGATGGACATCTTAGCCGTCCTTTATGGTATGGCAAGATGCCTACCCCACAATAGAATCAAGGTTTAACAAAATTAAGAGTTGCACACGGCATCAATCTCCCACAAAATTATTCATCAGAGTCAGCTTCAGCAGTTTGATACGCTTGTAAAAGCCTAGCATGATCGAGAGTAAATCCTACTTGCATCGCTATCTGGGTAAATAAATCAATCTCAGATTGTTGCCAATCACGGGGTTCAGAACACTGATGTGCAATTAACAAGCCAAATAGCTGCTCATCTTTGATAATTGGTGCTACTAAATTTGCTTTCACACCAAAAGATTCGAGGAATTTAATGTGACAATCAGCCAAACTAGACTCATAAATGTTGTTGATTGCGACAACGCGACCAGATTGGTACTTTTCTACATAGCCTTGAGTGAAACAGGGGTCATGGATTTTAGACCGCAAAACTTTGGGATAACCTGGAACCACTGATTCAGCAATAATAATTCCAAACCAATTGGCGTAAAAGCTATAAACCAACACTCGGTCAGTATTTAGTGCTTTGCGAACCTCTTCCACTGTGGTTTTAATGACATCTTCTTCCTTAAGTGATTGGCGAATTTTGCGGATAATATCCACCAATAACTGACTTCGCATACTTTCAGCTTCGATTCGTTGCAAGAGTCTTGCATGGTCGAGAGCAAATCCTACTTGTATCGCTATCTGGGCAAATAAATCAATCTCAGATTGTTGCCAATCACGAGGCTTGGAGCATTGATGTGCAATTAACAAGCCAAATAGCTGTTTATCTTTAATAATGGGGGCGACTAGATTTGCTTTCACAGCAAAGGATTCGAGCAGTTTAATGTGGCAATCAATCAAACCGACTTCATAAATGTTGTTTATAGCTAGAACGCGACCAGAGCGATACTGTTCTACATAGCCTTGACCAAAACATGGGTCTCGGATTTCAGCTTGCAAAACTTTTGGGTAGGTGAGAACAACTGATTCGGCAATCACAATTCCAGACCAATCAGCGTTAAAGCTATAAACCAGTACTCGGTCAGTGCTCAGTACTTTACGAACCTCTTCTACGGTGGTTTTCAGGACATCCTCTTCGTTGAGCGATTGGCGAATGCTGCCAATCGTATCCGCCAGCAACCGACTTTGCACACCTTCAGCATCGATTCGTTGCAGGAGTCTGGCATGGTCGAGAGCAAATCCCACTTGCATGGCTATCTGGGCAAATAAATCAATCTCAGGCTTTTGCCAATCACGGGGTCTGGAGCATTGATGTGCAATTAACAAGCCAAATAATTGTTCATCTTTGAGAATGGGTGCTACTAAATTTGCTTTCACAGCAAAGGATTCGAGCAGGTTAATGTGACAATCTTTCAAATCGGCTTCATAAACGTTGTTTGTAGCTTGAACGCGACCAGACTGATACTTTTCTATATAGCCCTGAGTGAAACATGGGTCTTGAATTTCAGCTCGCAAAACTTTTGGATAACCTGGAACCACTGATTCGGCAATCACAGTTCCAACCCAATTAGCGTTGAAGCTATAAACCAGCACTCGGTCAGTACTCAGTACTTTGCGAACTTCTTCTACGGTGGTTTTCAGGACATCCTCTTCGTTGAGTGATTGGCGAATGCCTCGGGTAGTTTCGATAAATACCTGAGCTCTATCTGCCTTGGTATCTACTTGTTGTAGAAGCTTGGCGTAATCAAGAGCAAATCCTACTTGCATGGCTATCTGAGCAAACAAATCAATCTCAGACTGTTGCCAAAAGCGAAGTCTAGAACACTGATGTGCAATCAATAAACCGAACAGCTGCTTACCTTTAATAATTGGTGCTACCAAATTAGATTTGACAGCAAATTGCTCTAGCAGCTCAATATCACCATCACTGAGATTGGCTTGATAGATATCATCAATAGCTCGGATGCAACCATTCTGATATTTTTCTATATATTCTGCCTCAAACCCAGTATTAGAGACTGTAACCCCTAACATTTTCGGTAAACCAGGTACTACTGATTCGGTGATAAAGGTTCCATTAGAATTGGAGTTAAAACAAAAGATGGTTACGCGATCAATGCTTAAAGCTTTACGAATTTCTTCTGAGGTAATTTTGAGAACATCTTCTTCATTAAATGATTCTCGAACCCACTGGGTAATTTTTTTCGATAGCTGGGAGTAATCAGCTTCGGCTTCTTTTTGTTGTAACAAGCCCGAAAGCATCTCTGTAAATAAGTTTATGTTGCTCTCTAACATCACTAATTCATCTTGGTTAGCGATGAAAGATTGAGTAAACTCACTGTTTGGACGTAGCTTATTTTTAATATTATTAGAAGTTGCAGCAGCCTTGCCGACTCGATTAATAACTCGATTCGTCACAAAAACAGCGATCGCACCTGCTAAAATTGCTGTCACTCCCATACCAGTTAACAAGAGTGACAATTGTGTTTGTAGATCAACTTCACTTTCTATTAAACTTTTTTCCCTCTCTTGTCTGACTTGCGGAATTTCTGTATTAATTAAATTAGTGACATAGTTGTAAGTAGCTGTTCCAATTGCAACTACAGGAAGCACACTGATACTTAGTGCCCAAACTATTGCTTTAGTCTTTAAACTCCATTTTTGTTGCCAGTGTTTCTGTTGACGATTTTGTCTTGCTTGGTTTTGAGAAAAAGACTGACTCATAAATGAAACCTGGATTGTTGCAATTGAGAATCAAGTAAATAACTTCACTACCAAATTCTACACAAACCTTATTAAATCAGAACTGGCTTTCAGGAGTATTTTAAGCACTAATCTTTTAAGTCATCTCCCATAATGTATATTTTTTATTTGCTTTCAACTCGAAAAAATTGGGTCTAATAAACAGGTTTGTTAACAATCAAATAGCGATCGCTTGCTTGGATGTCTTATTTTCTCATTAAGAGTTGTGATTTTCTGGCAAGACACATAAACAATCTTTATTTTTTAATCAGGTTCTACAGACTTCTTTTCACAGTTACCCTTCGTAATTTCATGTATGCTTGATTACTTACAGCATTTTTCAAGTAGATGTGATGAAGAGTGCTGTTAGTAGTAACAGGGCATTTTTTAAGCTGTGCTAAGTTACAAGAACCACCCACAAGCAGCCTTGCTCAAACCCAAGTACATAAATACTGAGTAATTCTAAATTCACCCGCTTGCCGAGGTACTCACTACTCAGCACTGAGTAGGGTAAAAATCCAGGATTTAAAATTAGACTATAAAGAGTTTCTTCTGCCTCCTGCCCCCTGCCTCCATAGCCTAATCTGCAATCAACTCTACTGCATCTCGTCCATCACAATTTTGTAAGTAAACTTTGACAATTTCTTCTTTAGCTGTAGGCAACTTCTTACCAATAAAATCTGGGTGAATTGGTAATTCTCGATGACCTCTGTCTACTAACACAGCTAAACGAATCGCCTCTGGCCTACCGTAATCGTTGACTGCGTTCAAAGCAGCGCGAATCGTCCGTCCTTTGAAAATCACATCATCCACGAGTACAACAGTTTTCCCGGTAAGGTCAAAAGGAATTTCGCTTTTGGTTGGAGTCCGCAACCCAATTTTGTCAAGGTCATCTCGATAAAATGTAATGTCTAAAGCACCGACTGATACTGCTACACCTTCAAGGGTCTCAATCTGACGCGCCAATAATTCAGCTAATGACGCACCTTTAGTATAAATACCAAGAAGCACCAGTTGAGACAAATCACGCGTCTTTTCGACAATTTGAGAAGCAAGACGAGTCAAAGTACGACGGATTTCTTCGGATGAGAGAATTTCAACTACTTTGGCAGACATAGCGAGTTATAAGTTAAAAGTGATACAGCAGTTTTCGTTTGGATGAAGTACAAAGTCACTGGTTTTGAGGCAGGAGGCAGGAGGCAGGAGGCAGGAGGCAGAAGAATAATTTATTTTTGAGTCTTCGGTTTTGTACCTCACGCTTGTTGCAAACTGCTGTAAGTTAAGAGTTAGGAGTTTTTATTCTTAACTTCTATACAGAGGTGATTAATCGCGTCTTTAATTCCTAACTTTATATTTACAATTACCTATTTGGCAGCATTAAGAATATAGCGATCGCTATTCCTAACCATAGCAAAAAACAATATCGAGTTAGCTGTAAAGCATTCTGAATAGAAGTTGTAGTAATCTCATAAATAGCATCTCCTAGTAGTGGTTTGTATTTAGCTACCCCCCGATACCAATTTGTACCCCCCATCTGCACACCCAAAAAAGCCGCATAGGCGCACTCACTCCAGCCAGAATTGGGACTAGGATCGTTAATTGCGTCCCGACGACAAATTTGCCAAATATGTATTGGTTTACCCGATAGCAGCGCCAGAGTCACGACTGTTAACCGACAAGGTAGCCAAGTCAAATAATCTTCTAACCGCGCACAGAACCATCCTAAATAAGTATAAGGTGCTTCTTGATAGCCCACCATTGAATCGAGGGTACTGCTGGCTTTATATGCTAAAGCCAAGGGAGTTGGCCCCACAACTGGGATAAACACACCAACAATTGCATAAAAAAGTGGAGCCATTACCCCATCAGTGGCATTTTCTGCAACCGTTTCTAAAACAGCTCGAAAAACTTCTGCTTGTGAGAGGTTTTGGCTATCCCGACCAACGTAATTACTTAAAATCTTTCGAGATTTCTTTAAATCTCCGACTATTAAAGGTTGTAAAACAGCCTCTGCTGCTGCTCGCAAACTTCTGCCAGCAAAACAACTAGCCAAAAGAATGCTATCTATTGCAATTCCTAAGAGTGGATGAATCCATTTGGCAATTTGAATAATCAAAAAGCCAATAAGACCGCTACCAATTATTAAGATAATACCTAGTACAATTCCAGCTAGGCGTTGTGTTAGAGAATTTTGACATAAGTCAAGAAAAAATTTGGTCAGGTGAGAAATTATCCACCCCATAACTTGCACTGGATGAGGCCAATCCCAAGGATCGCCAACTAAGTAATCTAAAAATGCTGCAATTATTAAGATATAGATATTATTAGTCATAAGTCACAAGTCAAGGGTTAAAAGTTAAGGGTCAATATTTCGACTATTGACGCCAAGCCGTGCAGCGTCTTTGACTCTGCTCTTGACTAAACCACAAAACTAGCTTCTTCTCCAAGGGAAGCTTGCCGACTGCGAGCATCGTAATAAAGGTCTGCCAGAGTAATACTGTACAAAGCTTCTTTGAGCTTTTGGTTGACTCTCTGCCAGAGGCTAAACGTTACCCAATCTTCAGCTTGTGTAGGTACTGAGGTCTGATGAGGTAAATGGCTAGTCTCGCCAACAGCTTCTAAAATTTGTCCTATAGATATTTGTGCAGGCTCTCTAGCCAATTGGTATCCGCCGATGCTACCACGAATTGATTTAACTATTGACGCACGACGCATTTCTATTAGTAGTTTTTCGAGGTAAGGAGCTGGAATATCTTGGCGTTTAGCGATCGCTCTCACAGATACAGGCCCATATCTTGGTTGTAAACTTAAATCTAGCAACGCCTTCACACTATAGTGTCCTCTGGTAGTTAATTTCATTTTGGCAAGTTTTGTTATTTGTCCTTTGTTTTCATTCGCACTGCATCTCCCTGAAAAGAAATTCTGCTGATGGCTTGCGACTCTTAGACTTCTTTAGTTTGTGATTTGTAAATAACCAATGACTAATTACCAATTACCAATGATTAAGGATCAGTTTTGCTTATCATTCTATGAGGATGTTCTACATTCTTAAGAAATAGACAACCTTGAGAGCGTTAGTTTAGAAAACTTAAAACTTATATAGTCTAGCAGTATTCACAAAGTATATATATATTTATCAGCATTGCCAGCATTCTCTAAAATAAATTGTCTTGGCAATATTGTTAATGACATAATAATTGTGCAACTGAATGTAATATACTTGGCTTGGTTGAGATAAAAACTAAAGGATTGCGTTCCTGTTAGCTCAACCTCAGCTAAAATAAAATCGATTCAAACACTTCAAACATTCATTTTCGACCTAAGTTGATGCCTAAACAGAAAAAAATTGAACCCCTAATCGGTGAAGAACTGCTCAAAAAAGTCAAAGAGCTAGAGAACGAGAGCAAAGAAGACAAAGCCAAGAAGTGCGGCTACTATACCGTTACCAAAAATGGTATAGAGCGCGTCAATATGATGAAGTTCTTAAATGCCCTAATTGATGCTGAAGGCATTCAGTTAGACAGTACACCCAGTGCTAATGGGCGTGGTGGACGCAGTGCTAGCTATAGAATTAGTGTGCAATCGAATGGTAACTTACTTATAGGTTCAGCTTATACAAAACAGATGAATCTGAAACCAGGAGATGAGTTTGTGATCACTTTAGGCAAAAAGCACATTCGTCTGAGACAGGTAGATCCAGAAGATCGCGAAGGTGATGAAGCCATAGAAGCCACAGCTTAATAATTTGTCATTAGTCAATTGTCATTTGTCCTTTGTGAAAATCAATGACTATAAACAGTCATTAGTCAAGTGTCATTTGTTTTTTGTGAAAACCAATGACCTAATGACTAATGACTATATCTGTCGTGGGTAACACTGGTAAATAGTGGCGAAGTGCCTTGCGCGTAACTGCTAAATTACAGGTTAATCCAATTTGCTCTTTTTCTAATAAACCCAAAATGCGATCTGGTTTATCTCGTGCTACCACTGGTAATTGATGTAAACCTCGAAGACTCATCCGGTCTAAAGCCTCAGATAAAAGTTCATCTTGCCATGCATAGAGAATTTCAGTAGTACAAATGTCTATGAGGGTTTGACTAGATAAATTATCGGGAATTTCAGTTAAGGAATTTGGGTATGTTTGCCAAATAGCAAGGGCATGGTTAATATGTTCCAAAGAAAGTATACCAACTAATTGCTCTGCTTGATCAAATATTAAAGCACTACGGACGCGATCGCGGGTCATTTCCACAGCTGCATCTAATATTCCCAAAGTTGCAGGTAACTTTTTGGGACAGGGATACATGGCATCTTCTACCAAAATTTGCTGCACAATTTCTGCTTGTTCATCTTTCAATTCCGAAAGCCCAATTTGTTGTAGATTAGAGTTAGAGTTAAAAGTTGGTTTAATCCTTTCTACTAGCCAAACACTCAAACCCACAGCCGCCATCAATGGTAAAACAATCCGATAATCGCGGGTTAATTCAAACAGCATCAAAATAGAAGTTAACGGCGCTCTCACACTAGCAGCCAGTACTGCTGCCATTCCCACCATTGCGTAAGCTGGGGGAGCCGCCATTTGATCGCAAATTATCGGGAATGCTACAGCCAACATTTTGGCGTAAGCCGATCCAAAAGAAGCACCTAAAAACATTGCTGGTGCGAATAAACCACCGATGAAACCACTACCCGCACTAATTGCAGTCATCAATAACTTCACCACCAACAACACCACCAATAAGTAGAGTGGAAACTCCACATCTTGAAGCATTGCTTCTACAGTTTCATAACCAACACCCAGAATTTGCGGGAACTGCAAAGCAACAGCACCAATGATCACACCGCCAATAATTGGATGAATCGGCTGAGGAATTCGTCCCAAAAAATCAAAACCTGGAACCTTCCCAGCAAAGCAAGCTTTTGCTAAACGAATTGATTGAGTATAAGCCAGAGAAACTAGGCTGGCCCCTAAACCCAAACCAAGGTAAAGAGGCAATTCCAAAGGACTGCGAACTTGGTAAACAGGTAAATCAAAAGCAGGTTGGGCCCCCAAACCAATTTGGGCAATTAATGCTGCTACTACTGCTGCTAGCAGCACTACACTCACAGCAGAAGTAGCGAAAGATGTCGCTCCCATCACCACCTCCAAGGCAAAAAATACTCCAGCGATGGGAGCATTGAATCCCGCAGCCAGTCCCGCCGCCGCACCAGCACCCAATAGCAAACGTTGTCGTTCTTGAGATACATTCAGGATCACAGACAACAACATCCCAAAATTTGCGCCAATTTCCACACTCGGCCCTTCTGGCCCCAAAGAAGCACCGCTCCCTAAAGAAACAGATGCAGCCAGCATTTTTGTCACTGGTCGTAGTGGTCGCCCAATCTCTGTTCCCTGAGAGGCGGCGATGAGAGATGAAAGTTCAGGGCCAAAGTCTTGAGTGCGCCAGCGCATCAAGCCAACAATTAATCCGCCAAGGATGGGAACGCAGGCTAAAGTCCAAGCACCCCAAGCGCCAATTTGACTCATTAAATTTTCCAGCATCAGCTGGTGAACCAACTGGATTAAATAATGAAAGGTGACTATACCCATACCAGTACCACCGCCAATGAGCATGGCTAAAAACAGCACAACTGTTTCTGGGGATGGTTGAAAACGATTAATTAGGTGAGCTAAACGAGCGGAAGGTGTAGGAAAGGCAGGTTGTTCCGTTACCTTCCTTAGTTGAGTGGGAGGCAAGAGAGTCATTGAGAGGCAGGGTAAATGTAAGAAAAAATTTAAATTTTTATCTGTTACTTATCATTGTGAGCCATTATTTAGCAACCGGACAAGTAGACTTTATTTACTTAACTTCCAAAGCAGCTTTAGCTAAAAATGTCATTGTGCGAGATTTGTGTGGGGAGAATGGTTAAATGAGAGAGAATTATTATTTAAGGGTCAGCAATGCCTAAGTTGGGCGTAGCTGTGGTTAGTGGGGTGCGAACGATCGCCAACGTTATTTTTTCTAGAGACAACAAAGTTTTTTCGGCTGGGTGGACGCACCCATAAACATTAACCATGAGTCATCCTTGTTTAAATCTAGCTATACTCGTGTTGCGACTATTGAGCCATCCTTGGTAGTAATAGAATGTATGTATGATTGATACCTGATATCAGATCGGACATTGATCCCAATTCAATATAGCTATTGTTATACGAGTAAATGGACTAGGCGGACGAGGTAAATGAATATACACACTTTTGATAATCATTATGTTACTTGCCCAATTTGCCAAAGAAATGCCACGCTAAAACCAGTTAAAACGCGTATGGGCTTGTTTTGCTGTCCCTATTGCCAGGAAAGGCTAGTAGTTTGCCAAAGTGGTCATTATGTCCGCGATCCGTTTACTTGGAGACAATTGATGATGTCTTCGTCGCTACGTCGTCAAAGCCGACCTTTAGCGAGGATTATCAGAGATTTTGTTTTACTCAAGCGTCCTATGGTTGCCTTGGCTGTAGGAAGTGCCATTTTCTTTAGTGCGATCGCTTTGACCCAAGAAAAGACAAGCTATGATAACCAAATTCTCCCCACAACAGAGAAAATTAATGACCCAGGAAACAAATCTCAGTAAATGGATTACTTTTGTATAAATCAAATTCTACTTTGATTGTTGTAATATTATAACTAAATACTCTGATAATACCGTGTCTTATTGCCCCAAATAGGACGCGGTTTTATATTATGTCCGTTTAAAGAGCGATCGCTGATTATGTAATACCAATTCTCTAAAATAAGGCAACAGATGTAAGTAGGGATTGCCTTGCTGCATCTAAATTTCTCAATTGCGAAAAAGCGAATTGGTGTAAGTACTCGCTACAAGATGATCATTACCTTTTGGGTAACGCTCTGATTTTTTCCTGAGAAGGGGACAAGGAAATCAAAAGGTAAAAGGCAAAAGTAAAAAGAATCTTTTGCCTTTTGACTTTTTATTTTTTATTTTTTAATGCCCAATACTCCATATTTATAGCCGATTAGTATCTTTTGTGACTAATTTCCAACCTTCAGCTTGGTCAATTAGCTTCATCGACTCTAGTTGAAGATTGTTGAAAGCAGATGCATGAAGCAGAAAGTAGGGTTGACCGTTGTAGTGCCAATAATATTCTAGTTCACCAACAGAAGCGGGAATAATGGTGCGATCGCTATAATAATCCAACGAGGGACGATGGTAGGGAAAAGATGTATAAATCTTCCTCGTCGCTGGATTTGCTCGTACAATCATGGCGGCGACTGGTTTAACTGGATAGGCTTGTGATAATTCCCAAACCCAGTAGTTAGATTTCATTAACAGCAGCAGCGAAATATAACTTCCCCAAAACAAAATCTTTAAAAATTGGCCGTCACCTCGTTCTGCCAAAATAGCTGCTAAGGTCATAGTTAAAGCTACGGCAGCAAAAATCAATTGTAAGTCGGTTTTTGGTGTTGTACCCGCACTGAAATAAATGCTACCAGTAGAAGCAGCCACAGCAAGTATTGCCAAACCAGCAACCCAAGCACGAGGATAAGATGAGAGTAAAGGTGAATTTTCCGTATCTGATAACTGGATACCAAAGGCTAAAGCTAAACTAGGGTAAATCGGGAATAGATACCAGGGAACTTTGGTAATCATGAAGGAAATTACCAGTAGATAAACCCCACTCCACGCCATTACTAATTTTGCCCAGCTAAGGTTGCGATTTTCCCAAGTTAAACGGATAGTTTGTGGTAAGAATAATAACCACGGCCATGTGTATTTGAAAAGTTCAATCACATAGTACCAAGGTGGTTCAGAATTCTCTTCTACAACTGAGCCAATTCGGCCTAGTGATGGGTTTGCAATGCCAATTTGAGCGAAAGTATAACCATAATGAATTAGTTGGGCACCATACCAACCAGCTACAGGTAGAATGCCGATTAAGATTGCTATCCAGAGATAGTAACAAGTGAGCAATCGTGGCGTATCCCAAAATAGAAATACAAGTGCGATCGCACCGAGTAATACACCTAGCAGTCCTTGAGTTAAACAAATAAACCCAAAGCTGATGCCAATACCAAGACAATAACGTAAATCTCGGCGCGATCGCAGCACGCACAACATCATCACCATCAAAAAACTTACCATCGCTCCATCCAACATTGCCAACCGCCCATGACGCACTACAGGTAGCATTGTTAGATAAATCAAAGCGCTATAAATAGCAGCCCAACGTTGGCGAAATATTTCTCGAGCAATGCAATACAGTAAAGGTACAGATGTTGCCGTTAAAATTGCTCCAGGTAAGCGCGTTGTCAACTCATTTTCGCCTCCTAGAGAATAAGCCCAAGCTATTAGCAAATGCATCAAAGGCGGCTTGTCATGATATGGTTCGCCTCCTAACGTTGGGTAAAGCCAAGGCATTGAACCTGATGGGGCGTGCCAAATTTCACGAGCAACCTGTGCCACAGTACCTTCATCCCAATCTCGCAGCGGCAACCCTCCCAGATTGATGCTAAACAGTAATACTGCTGCCAACAGTAATACTATTAGCCATACCCAATCAATCCATTTTCCAACCGTGCGATGCTGTTTTTCCAGATGACTCCAAATAAAGCTTCCTTCTTGCATATTCTCTGGTAATCATTTTACTTGCTGGTTTGATTACATAGAGACATCTAGCGAATCTCCAATGTTGCCACCCAGTAACAACGTATGTTTTAACAATTGCTAGTTTCCAAGATTAACTTAAATTTTTCTAATTAGCGCTATTTTTTGAAAAATTTATATTGGTTATTTAAATAACATTTAAGCCAAGAAATGATAAAAAGAATACAAGCAATCCATAATTTTTACCTGTGGCATAGTCCGTAAATAAACTTGTGTTTTATTTTTTATCTGACACTTGGATAAATTTTGATCTACTTAGTTTTTATCTGGCTAATTTCAAAAATTTAGTAAGCAATTGCTACACTAATTCAATACTATGATAAGTATTTCAATATATATATAAGACTCATATTTGATTGCGTGAAAAAAACTCAGTACACCTTTATTCCTTCTTAATAGTCACCAGTCCCCAGTCCCCAGTCCCTTACCTCTACTAGTAATTCCCCAAATCAAATCGGATTGCTATATAATATTTTAATTTAAAAATAGTATAATCATTTACTACTTAAATAAATTATTTAAACGAAGAAAAAACCATAAAATTTTACATCTTAAATTTAATTAAGTAAATATTGAATTATCATATCTATGATATACAATAATTCAAGCAATTCTGCTAACAATAAATAGCTAAAAAGTTATTGGAGACTATCAATGAATTTACCTGTAGTTGTAGATGTTACTCTTGGTTTAGTTTTTATCTACTTAATTTTGAGCTTGCTAGCTTCGGAAATCCAGGAACTAATTGCCACATTATTACAATGGAGAGCTAAACATTTAAGAACTTCAATTGAATTACTTCTATCAGGTGGTAGTGAAAGTGAAAAATCAGATATTATTAATGCAATCCAATTGGTACAAAAACTTTATAACGATCCTTTGATTAATACATTGAATCATCAAGCCAAGGGTAAACTAGAAAAGCATTTTCAGGATATTAATAAAAACCCTGATAAACTAATATTAGAAAAACAAAGCGGTCCTTCGTATCTTCCTTCTGAAACATTTGCAACTACTTTATTAGATACCTTAAAAATTTCCCAGCTAATTAATCATGTTAAACATCCTAGTGAAGAAGCAAAAACTAATTTGTACATGATATTAGCCTCTTATAAAGAACTTAAAAAAGGTGTAAACGATCCGACAAGTGCAAGTTACACAAAAATTCAAGAAATTTATGGAGAGATTGACCAGAAATTTATAGATTTTGTTAATAATGAGTTACCTGATGAAGTACCTAATAATTTAATCAAGAGTCTTTGTGTAATTGCTCAACGTAGCAGAATAAAAGTTGGTGATCTCACAGAGGAAGCGAATCAATTTAAAAATGAAGTAGAAACATGGTTTGACCGCTCTATGGATCGAGCAAGTGGTGTTTATAAGCGCAATGCTAAAGGAGTTGCTATTTTAATTGGAATATCAGTTGCCTTTTTAACCAACACTGATACATTTCACTTGCTTAAAAGACTATCAGAAGATTCAGTTATCCGCTCTACTATTACTCAAAGTGCAAGTCAAAAAATCGATTATATCAATAATGAAGCAGACAGAAGGAATATTGAGAAATTATTAGGAAATTCTTCTATACCAATTGGATGGCAAAATATTAATCAACAGTTTGAGTTATTAGATAAGACAAAATCTAATACAGTTTATATCAGAATTTCACAAGTTTTTAAATTAATTTGTGGTTGGATAGTGAGTGGTTTTGCTATTGCTATGGGTGCGCCTTTCTGGTTTGATATCCTCAATAAAATTATCAATGTACGGAATGCAGGGCCAAAACCTGTTGCGTATACTAAGGATCAACCATCTCAAAAATAGCGTTTTGATTAAATCAAAAAATAAAAATAACTTGGAGTTTGAATTCTTTATTCTGAAGAGTAATGTCAATTTGTCTGATAAATTCTCGAAAGTAAAATCGTCGTTCTGTTTCCGACAAATCTAACCAAAATTGTGGTATAGAAACAGCTTGAGCAACAGAACGCAAGTTAACTGGGGGGAGAGTTGCTAGCTTTGCTTCGAGTGCAGAAATTTCTGTGCGGAGTTTGTAAGCCCTTAACTTTGCTGTTTCGTCATCTAAAATTCCAGTTTCAATTAAAGCGGGTAACTGAGCAAGTATTTCTTGCTGACGAGCGATCGCTTGCCCTAAACTATTCTTGACTGCATCCAACTGAGGAAAATTCATTCCTGCTACCGCCAGAGGTAAATCACGGCAAACGGTTTTAATGGTGCGTTCCAACACCTCTTGGTAGGAAATAGCCTTACACTTAGGGCGTTGCGGACAGCTAGTAGAACGTAAATAAAGATACTCTTTATCTTGGTTGCGTTGAGTAACACGGGTAACTGTCAGATGTGACTGACACTCAGCACAGACAACCAACCCAGCCAGAGAACGCGGTGCGCTAGCAGTTCGGGATGGTAAACGGCTGTTACGGCGTAAAAGTCGGTCAACTTGAGCTGCTTCTTCCTTAGAAATTATCGGAATATGGGTATTGGAGATAATTTCACCATTTTGGTAGGCTGTGTTACCGCGATAGACTGGATTAGTCAGCCAGCGTCTTCCTGTAGTAACAGAGATTTTCTTGCCGTATTTTTTCGCCAAGTAACGCACTGAACCCCGCAGGGAACCATAGAGTAAAAAGTGTTCAAAAAAATCTTTTACCACTGGTGAAGTACTGCGATCAATGGTATATTTTCCCTTACCTCTGCGATAGCCGTAGGGAACTTTGCCCGGTGGCGGTGCAACCTCAAGACGATTACGGGCATGTCCTTGGCGGATGCGGCGACTACGTTGCTGACGTTGGATTGCGTGTAGCAAATTCAGCAAGTCAGCACCCAGAGGGTAATTTTCGGAAGTGTAGGGTTGTTCAGTGGCGATTACTGCGATTCCCATGACTTCAAGTTGATTGAGACGATCGCTAATTTCCTCTACAGTATCTCCCAATTCTTCCAACCGACGAATCAAAAGATAATCTGCTGGTTCAGTTTGGCAATCGCTAAATAATTGTTGTAATTGCGATCGTTCAGAAGAGTCTGGCTTGCCCAAATCTTCATAAACCCGATCCACCTCCCACCCCCAATCGGCTCGATCGGGAGAAGATTCTAATAGCGGATCGGTGTAAGAGTAAGCAATTATTTTCAAAGGTTTAACGCAGCATCACAAAGAAATGATATCAGTTGTAACTACTAGCTTGACGACAAAACATTAAGTGATACTGTCCGCCTGTATAGGAATCCGATTTAATTCCTGAATCACTCGTAGAGGTAGGGGACTGGGGACTGGGAATAAGGAATAAAGGTGTACTGATTTTTGAACAAAAATCAAATATGAGTTCTATATTATCCATAAGTGGTGACACCCACGAAGTAAAGGCAAATTTCTGATCGTCAAAAGCCGGGGATTCTACTGTTATGGCAAAACTCACCCTTCCGAAGCTGGAACGTCACTTATTTGCGGCGGCTGATATTTTACGCGGCAAAATGGACGCTTCTGAATATAAGGAATTTATTTTTGGGATGTTGTTCTTAAAGCGGGCTGCTGATGTGTTTGAGGTGCGCTATCAGCAAATTGTTAAGGAATTTATAGATAAAGGGGAGAGTGAAGAAGCCGCTAAGGAAAGGGCTGACAACCCTAAACGCTATGTTCCAACTGATAGAGAAGCTTATACGTTATTTGTACCACCACAATCTCGTTGGAGTACTATAGTTAACACCTTTCATCAACAGATAGGTAATAAACTTAATACTGCCTTACATAGTCTTGCTGATGCTAATCCGGCGGTGCTACGGGATGTTTTTGAGCATATTGATTTTAATCGGCAGGTAGGTGGCAAAAGTACCTTAAGCGATTTGCAATTACGCCAAATGATAGAACATTTTGACAAGCGATCGCTACGGAATGAAGATTTAGAATTTCCCGATTTGTTGGGTGCGGCGTATGAGTATTTAATTTATTTTTTTGCTGACTCTGCTGGTAAAAAGGGCGGTGAATTTTATACTCCCCGTGGAGTCGTGAAGTTAATGGTGCGAATTGTCAACCCCCAAGAAAGGATGGAGGTTTATGACCCCTGTGTGGGTTCGGGGGGAATGTTAATTTTATCTAAGCAACACATAGAAGAACACGGTGGAAATTCCCGCGATTTGAGACTCTACGGACAAGACAATAACGGGGGAGTTTGGGCTATCTGCAAGATGAATTTATTGCTGCATGGAATCCCCAATGCTGTGCTTCAGAATGATGATACCTTGATGGTGCCCATTAAAGAGGGGGGTAACTTAAAGCATTATGACCGAATACTGAGTAATCCACCGTTTTCGCAAAACTACAGCCGGGGTAATAAAGATAACCCGATGGAGTTTATTGACAGATTCCGCGTTTTTTGCGCGACAAGTGGAAAAGCTGATTTGATGTTTGCCCAGCACATGCTAGCGGTGTTAAAGCAAGATGGGATTATGGCGACAGTAATGCCGCATGGGGTACTGTTTCGTGGTGGAGAAGAAAAGAAAATCCGCCAGCTATTTATTGAAGAAGATAATTTAGAGGCGGTGATTGGCTTACCACCACAATTATTTTATGGGACAGGGATTCCGGCGTGTATTTTGGTGATGCGTCCCAGAGGTGCTAAACCAAAAGCGACACAAGGTAAGGTGTTATTTATCAATGCTGATGCGGAATTTCAGGCTGGACGCGCTCAAAATTCTTTGCGTCCTGAACATATAGAAAAAATTGTCTCGGCTTATGAAGATTTTACAACCAATGCTGATTATGCTGGGATTCCTGGTTATGCGGCGGTGGTGACTCAACAACAATTGGCTGACTACGAATACAACTGTAATATTCGCCGCTATGCTGATAATACTCCACCGCCAGAACCTCAAGATGTGCGATCGCATCTTTTGGGTGGTGTACCCAAGTCTGAGGTGGATGCAAAGCAAGAATTGTTTACTAGTCACGGTTTTGACCCGATGACTTTGTTACAACGAAGGGTAGGGTAAACCCTTATTCTGTAACTCGTGCGTATGCCGAAATAACAAATGAGTTCGCAAAAGTAACAAATGAGTTCGCAAAAGCAACAAATGAGTTCGCAAAAGTAACAAATGCGATCGCAAAAGCAACAAATGAGTTCGCAAAAGCAACAAATGCGATCGCAAAAGCAACAAATGAGTTCGCAAAAGCAACAAATGCGATCGCAAAAGCAACAAATGCGTTCGCCAAAGTAACAAATGCGTTCGTCGTTATTGCAATACTGTAATTCTTTGGTGATGAGGTTTTTCGCGTCAGTTTTACCCCACCCTAACCCTCCCCTTAGAAAGGGGAGGGAACTGTATTTCTGGTTTCCCCCCTTTATAAGGGGGGATTAAGGGGGGTAATTTGACTTGTGTATACACCGTAAGCGGTAAGAGGTTGGGGGTGGGGTTCTTCGAGTTAAATAAGCAATCAAGTAGACATGATATAACAAGCTGATACGAATTAATAAATATGGAAGAATATTTAGATTTTCAGCCAACGTTAACGGAACGCGCCCAAATTAAGCAGCGCATTGAAACAGATGCAGGGATTGGACAACAGGAGGACAAACTACGGCAAGTTACTCTCAATTGGTGGCTGCAACATCAACAGCGTTTAATTGATTTGCCTAAAAACAAGCAGTTGATGAAGCTACGGGCAGAATTTTTACAGACCTTTGAAGCGGCGGTGCGTCCCATTGGTTTGTTAGATAGGTTTAAGACTATGGGAGTCATTGCTAGCTGGTGGGAAGATGCTTATGAGGTTTCTGCTGATTTGAAACGTTTAGCGAATTTGGGTTTTAAAGGTTTGATTGATTCTTGGGTGGATACAATTCGGGATGCTTTGGAAGATACGGAAAGTAAGCAATCTGGTAATAAGTTTGACGCTTTGAGTCACAAAATTGTCCCGGCGCTGGTTCCGCAGTATTTGCAACAGTTGGAAGATGCTGAGGCGGAAGTTGCGACTTTGGAACAGGAAAAAGAAGCCTTTGAACAAGGGGAGGAAGGGGAAGCATCGGAAGATGGGGAAAGTGTTAATTTTGTCAAGCAATTAGAAGAACAAGTGAAGGAATTGAAATATTCAATTAAGGATGGTCAAAAACGGCTGAAGGAATTGCTGGGAACTGACCGCAAGAAGGGGTCGATTAAGTATGAGAAAAAGCAGGGGAATGATCCGACTGATTTAGAAGAGGAATTGGGTAATCTGCAATCAATGGTGATCCCAAAAGAGCAGGAAATTGCCGAGATTGAGGTGCAGTTACAACCCTACAAGGAGATTTTGGAAAGGTTGAAGGAAGCACGTAAGTCTGTGCGGGAGTTGAAAGGGTTGCTTGTAAAAGAGTTGGAAGCTGCAAGTGCAGGTTTGAGTGAGGAGAAAGCGCAGGGGTTGGTGTTGGATTTGTTTAAGGCGGATTTGTTGATGCAGTTGGAGAGATATGTGAGTGAACACCGTCAGATGGTGATTGCTGCGGTTGAGAATTGGTGGGATAAGTATCGGGTGACATTGGCGGAAATTGAAAATGAGGAAGAGGAGGTTAATCAAAGGTTGAGTGAGTTGTTGAAGGGGTTGGGGTATGTCTAAAACCCTCGTTAAGTTTGAGACTTTCAATAATACACCTATCGGAAATTTTCCATTAGATTGGGATATTGTAGCTATCGGTGATATTGCTACTTTTGTGGGTAGTGGAATAACTCCTAAAGGTGGAAGCAATGTCTATAAGAAAGAAGGAATTTTATTCATCCGAAGTCAAAATGTTACTTTTGAGGGTTTATTACTAGATGATGTAGCCCACATTGATGAAAGAATTCACAAAATCATGAAACGCAGTGAGGTTTTTGCCCATGATGTCCTTTTAAATATCACAGGTGCGTCAATAGGTCGTTGCTGCCCACTCCCTGAAGGACTTGGAACAGCTAATGTAAATCAACATGTTTGTGCTATTCGTTTACCCAATCCTAATCGAGAGAATGCAATATTTTTATCATCTGTCCTTGCATCTTATATTGGCGAATCTCAGATTAATAAACTCAATGCAGGGGGAAATCGTGAAGGATTAAATTATCAACAGCTTCGTGCTTTTTTAATTCCTTTTCCTCCAACACAAGAACGTGCTGACATCGCTAAAATATTAGACGCAATTGATAAAGCGATCGCACTCACCGACATCCACATCACAAAACTCAAAAAAGCTAAAGCCGGACTGCTGCACGACCTCCTCACACGCGGTATTGACGAGCATGGCGAACTTAGAGATTATACACGTAACCCTGAATTGTTTAAGCGATCAGTCTTGGGGATAATTCCAAAAGATTGGGAAACTCCAACAATAGATGAAGTTACAGTAGATGATAGCCCTATCTGTTATGGAATTGTTCAAACAGGTTCATATGTAGAATCTGGCATACCAGTACTAGCTATATACAATATGGGTAGAGATTATAGAACTAATATTCATAAGGCTTCTCAATTAATTGAAAATCGTTATATTCGTAGTCGAGTTAAACCAAATGATGTTCTAATTTCTGTTAAAGGAACAATTGGACGGGTTGATATTGTTCCAAATTATTTTTTTGGAAATATTAGCAGAGACATTGCTCGAATCAGGCTAAAATCATATATTTTACCAAAATACGTTTTTCAAACACTTTCATCACAAATTTTACAGCTTCAAATCAGAAGAACAGCAGTAGGTACAACACGAGCAGAAATATCTATTTGGATTCTGAAGCAGCTTAGACTACCTTTACCGCAAATAGAGGAACAAGAACGTATTGTGAATTATTTAGACACACATAACTTTCGTATCAGTTCTCAAGAAACCCGATTAGAAAAACTCAAACTTTTAAAAAAAGGCTTAATGTCAGACCTCTTAACTGGACGGGTGCGCGTGAAAATTTAACCAAAAAATAACAAACCTGAGAAGAATATAAAATACAAGAAAAGGCAATGATTGCAACACCCAATAAATACCACTTAACCCCTGACGAATATCTTCAATGGGAAGCGAGACAGGAGATTAAACACGAGTATATAAATGGCAAAGTTTACGCGATGACAGGCGGGACAATTCCCCAGAACGCCATAGCTGTTAACCTCATCGCCGCACTTAGACCCCATGTCAGAGGAAGTTATTGCCGAGTTTTGGGAACTGAAGCCAAAGTGGGAATTACAGAAAAAGGTTCCTTCTTTTATCCTGATGTACTTGTAACCTGCAATGCCCAAGATAGACAAGCCATTCAAGTCATTCGATTCCCTAAACTGATTGTTGAAGTTCTTTCTCCCGGAACTGAAGCCTACGACCGAGGTGCTAAATTTGCCCAATATCGCCGCCTAGAAAGTTTGCAGGAATACGTACTAATTAATTCCGAAAGCATTGGTGTAGAAATCTTCCGCCTCAACGATCGCAGCAAATGGGAACTAACTTCTTATACCACCGATGACGAAATCGAGTTAATTAGCATAGAGTTTAAATTTCCTATCGCACTGCTGTACGAAGATGTAGAATTTCCGCCACAGGGGGCGCAAAATGACGGGACTTGAATATACATATACAGAACTACCCACAATAGAACAACTCCAAAAAATGCAACAACTTCCCGGCGGTTTAGGCTGGGAATATATCGAAGCAAACTATTTAGCAGCAATCCCCGAACAACGGGACGATTACCACGAAGTTCTCCTAATTCCCCGACTTCAGCGCCAACTCAGAGAAATCAACCTCGACGACAACGGACAACCCTGGCTAGACCAACGCCGCATCAACCAAGCCATCAGCCAACTGCAAAACCTCGGCCCCGGTAAACTGATGGAGAAAAACGAAACCCTGACAAAACTCCTCCTCACAGGCGTGAAAGTCGAAGGACTCACAGGAAAACAAATTACCATCAACCTGATAAACTTCGACCACCCCGAACGTAACGACTTCCTCGCCATCAGCCAATTCCGCATCGACCCACCGGGAGTAAAAGGCCCCAAAGGTCACTACCGCCCTGATATCATTTTGTTTGTCAACGGTATCCCCCTCGTCGTCATCGAATGCAAAGCCCCAGGTGCAGATATGCTCAAATCTGGGATTCAAGACTTGCTAAAATACTCCAACCAACGCCACAGCCTGCAACCCGAAGGAATTGAGCGCCTTTTTCACTACAACCAACTGATGATTTCCTGCACCTCCGGGCGGGCTGTCGTGGGTACGGTGGGGAGTCAACCCAAGCATTATCTCGAATGGAAAGACACCAGCCCTTTTGATTCCAACTTAATAACCCAGGTTTTAGACATCACAAACCCGACGCTTCCCGAAGAAGAATTAATCTCAAGTGCATCTAATTACTTATTACCTGAAGACAAGTCTGATATATGTTGTCCCACAGCGTTTAGATCCCCCCTAACCCCCCTTAAAAAGGGGGGAACCGGAGTCAAAGTCCCCCTTTTTAAGGGGGATTTAGGAGGATCTAATGAGGTTTTGTATTCTGTACAAAAATCCGGGGAGACTTTAGCAGCAGTCAAAAGCGGCGAAAAGTTAGAAGATTTAATTGACTTATCCAAACTTAACCGCCGCCAGCAACTCATCGCCGGAATGCTTCACCCCGCCAACTTGCTGGATATCCTGCGCCACTACATTCTGTTCACAACCAAACACAACCGTCGCATCAAAATAGTCCCGCGCTATCAACAATTTCGTGGCGTATCCAAAGCCGTTGACCGCTTGCTACACGGTAAAACTAAAACACAACACGGTAGCCAAGACCAGCGCGGCGGTATTATCTGGCACTACCAAGGCTCTGGTAAAAGCTTGGATATAATGTTTATCCTCCGCAAACTGCGGACAATTCCCCGACTTCAACAGTTTAAAGCTGTCATCGTTACCGATCGCACAGATTTAGAAGAACAACTTCAACAAACAGCAACCCTTTCCGGTCAAACTCTGCAAGTAGCAATAAGCATCAAAGATTTAGCGAAGAAACTGCGACAAACAGGGCCGGGTATTGTTTTTGGAATGGTTCAGAAATTTAACAAAATTAATGAACGCAAAGAATACGCTGATATTGAAGAGTTAAACAATGCTCTCAATCCCTCAGAAAACATTTTACTATTAATTGACGAAGCTCACCGTTCCCACAGCAACACCCTTCACGCTTACCTTTCCAAAGCCTTACCCAACTGCGCCAAAATTGGTTTTACAGGAACTCCCATCATCTCCGCAAAGAAAAAGAAAACAAAAGATATCTTTGCTCATGACGAAAATCCTTATATTGATATCTACAGTATCCGCGATTCCCAAAAAGATAAAGTTACCGTTCCCATTTTCTACGAAGGATTGGAAACAATGGGAGCAGTCAAAGGAGCCAACACCCTAGACCAACTTTTTGAGGTGCTATTTCAAGACTATACCCCAGAAGAACGCGCAGCAATTAAATCCAAATACGTTGGTAAGAAAAACGTCCTCAACTCCAAAGAACTGATGAAGGACAAGGCTAGGCATATCTTACGGCACTATGTCACCCGGATCATGCAGGGTAAATTTAAAGCTCAGGTAGCAGCAAGCGATCGCCATGCTTGCGTTTTGTACCAGCAATATCTTACCGCAGCCAAAGACGAACTGATTCAAGAATTAGAATCAAAAGCTGTTATTCTGCAAAGTCTGAAATTAGAATCAGCACCAGCCGAATACCGCACCCTGGTACAAGCTTATCCTTACCTCGATACCATCAAACGTTTAGAATTTGCGGCAATTATCTCCGCCGACAGCAAAAAAGACCCCCAAGCCTGGAAACAATGGACGGATGAAAATAACCATACCATCTACAAAAACCGTTTCTGGAAAAACTTAGATGAAGACGGTTTAGCTTTTTTAATTGTAAATAATAAACTCTTGGTGGGCTTCGATGCACCTTTAGAACAAGTGCTATATGTAGACCGCAGCTTAGTAGAACATGATTTATTACAAGCGATCGCTCGTACCAACCGCACCGCCGAAGGTAAAGACTACGGTTTAATTGTAGACTATTACGGTATCGACATCGCCGCCGCGATGAGTGTCTACGACCAAGAAGATGTCGATGGTGCTTGGTTTGATATCCAAGAAGAACTACCTAAACTAGACCGAGCTTATCAACGGGTAATGAACTTTTGGCAAAAACGCAACTTAAATATTTACGATGACCAAGAAGCTTGTGTAAATATCCTAAATCATGATGAGCAATCGCGTGCAGAATTTTATCAACTGCTGCGGGAGTTTCTGCAAGCAATGGATGCCTTTTTACCTCGTCCCCAAGCTTTGCGCTACCTGAAAGATGCGAAAAAGTTGGGAGAATTAAAGAAATTAGTCGATGATATTTTCCGAGATGAACCCCCAGAAGATGCTAAAGAAAAGGTTCAAGCCCTGATAGACCAACACATCCAATCTCATGGGATTAACCTGAAAGTCTCACCAGTAAATATCCTTGACTTAGACTTTGAGCAACGGGTACAACAAAGACGTTCCGTGCAAACTCGTGCAGCCCAAATGGAACACGCCATCCGTTACCACATCCGCACCCATCTAGATGATGACCCAGTTTATTATCGCAATCTTAGCGATAAACTAGAAGAAATTTTACAACGTTTAGGTGCAGATTGGAATGCGATCGCCACAGAATTTTTAAACCTAGCGCAAAAAGTCCGAGCCGAACAAACCGAAGTCAGCGAAAATCAACCATCAGCCCGAATTCGCCCATTCTTCAATGCTCTCATAGATACACTTGAGTCATCAACACCCGAAATTGCCACCCAACTACAAACCTTTACCACCGAACTGGTAGACTTTATCTACAACCAAAGTTATGTAATCGGCTTCTGGAACGACTTGGTAGCCAGAGAAAACCTCTGTAAAAATATCTGGCTGAAATTAGAAGATTTAAATGTCTTCCCAGATAGTAAACTGGATGGTTTAGCAGACCAAATCACCCAATTAGCCGAACGACACGATGCAAATCGAAGCAGATGAAAACCATTAATGTTGGAGAACTTTCCTTTGAACTGCGCGAAAGTCCCCGTCGTCGCACAGTTGAAATTACCATCGAACCTGACGGCCAATTAATCATCACAACACCACCTCAAGTCCCTGTAGAAAAACTAGGACAAATTATCGAACAACGCCGCTTCTGGATTTACAGCAAACTCCTCAAAAAAGCAGCTATCAAACCGCCATCTGCACAAAAAACTTATTTACCTGGCGAAGGCTTCCACTATTTAGGACGTAGCTATCGCCTGAAATTAGTAGATACCGCAGACAACCCCCTAAGACTTTACCAAGGACACTTTGAACTTTTGCGATCTGCTGAAAGCAGCAGCGCTTCGCTATCGCATCAACAGCAAGGTCGAGATTTATTTATTCAGTGGTATCGCGGTCATCTTCAGCAGCATTTAGAGTCAATTATTACATCTTTATCTAACAGAATCGGCAAAGCACCGACTTCGATGCAAGTGCGCGAACTCGGTAATCGTTGGGGTTCATGTAATCCAAAAGGTGATATTTATTTCCACTGGCGTGTTGCTTTGCTTCCTAGTTCCATGATTGAATATGTAGTCGTTCATGAAATGGTTCACTTAGTTCAACCCAACCACAATAGAGATTTTTGGGACAGGGTAGAGCGAATCTTACCTGATTGCGTGGATAGAAAAGAGTGGTTAGCGAAAAATGGCGCAACTTTCAATTTATAAACAAATGGAGAATAACGGATTTGAACCGATGGCCTCTGCGGTGCGATCGCAGCACTCTACCAACTGAGCTAATTCCCCTTAATCGGTGCTAAGTCAAGAGTACTATGACTCATTAATTTCAGACATTATCACCGTAGACTATTCTAACATTCAGTTGCCGATGGCTGAGGCTGTTTTTGAGAATAAACTTTCTGCACACGTTCGAGTTCCAAATCACTGAGATAATCAACAGTCCAGTTACAGCAGCGCTGGAGCATGTGGAATGGGTAAGTATTCGCTACACCAACAACTTGCATTTGCGATTGCTTCGCTGCTTCGATACCTGCTGGAGTATCTTCAATTGCCAGACACTCGTATGGTTGAAGATTCAAGTCGGGATATTCTTGATTCAGACGTTTTACTGCCAGTAGATAACCGTCGGGTTCTGGTTTACTGGTGGTGATGTCATCACCTGCGACGATAATTTTAAAATGTTCGGCTAATTTAGCTCGCTGGAGTACCAATTCTATTTCTTGGCGAAAAGCGCCACTGACTAATCCTAATTTTAAATTCCGCGATCGCACCTGAAATATTAAGTCTTCCACACCTGGATATAAAGGCAGTCTCTCTATTTTCTCTAGTTCGACCACATACGCTTGGGCTTTCCGGTACAGCAACTGAGTTAAATAGTTTTCATTGCCTACTCTACCACGATTAGCGAGTAGTTGCCCAAAACAAGCGCGATCGCTGCGTCCTAAAGAAGCTTGACGCTCATCGACACGTTGGGGTTGGAGATTTTCTTCCATGAGAATCTCATCGATCAGTTGCAGGTGGATTGGCTCATCGTTAATGATTACACCATTAAAATCAAAGAGAACTGCCTTTAAACTCATGCCATTATGCCAAATGCTGGAGAACCAAGTCCCTCCAAATTATTATCTACTGATGTGGCAGTATACTGACGGACATTTTCGGTTGAGAGCGGTTTAATGCCGCTAGTTACCTGATTTATCCACCATACATCCTGCGATCGCACTGCTTCAAATCCGGCTGCACCCATATTCGCGTCTATGCTACCAGCAGCATACTCACGAATATATGGCTCCTCAAAAACATCATTAAGCCATTCTAACTGACGCAGAGTCTTCTGATTCCCATCTAAAATTAACACTTGTCCTCCAGTTACCAGCAACCGGAAGCTTTCTTGCAGAATTGCTAGAGACACCGCATCTGGTGTTTCGTGGAATAGCAAAGAAGCTGTCACTAAGTCAAATGTTGCGTCACTCAAACCAGTTTTTTCAGCATTCCCGTGTCGCCAGAGTATATCTAAACCAGCAGTTCTAGCTTTATCTTCTGCCCTTACCAGCATATAGGGTGATAAATCCAAACCAATAACTTCCGCTTGGGGGAAAGCCTGTTTTAACATTAAAGTAGTGGAACCTGTGCCACAGCCTAAATCGAGTATGCGTCGTGGTTTTACCTTGATGGCATCAACTAAAGCTTGACGGACAATAATTTCATTCGGTGGCACAACATATTGGGTAATCGGATCGTAAGTAACTGCTGCACCGTAATTGAGATATCCGCCAGCAATACCGTGAAAGTTTTGATTACTGTAGTACCACGGAATTATGACATCATCTCGTCGATAGCGATCGCACTCTTTCTCCCAATCAATACTATCAGCGTAACGCCGTAATCCATCTTCATCAATCAAAAGACGCACTACTGGTGATAAAAAACGTTCCCAGATTGTATCTTGACGCACTGCCATATTGTGTCAGAACTTTAAGAAGCTATTTAAACAAACTCATTTTCTTTACAAATTTTAATACATCTGGCAATTATCTGCTTTCTCTGTGTGGTGATGGCTTGACTTTTGTAAGATTATACACTACATTTATACTACAAACAGATTATTCTTATGAGTAGTTCTTCAGCTTCAGGAAAATTGAGAGAGCCAAATGAAAAACAATACAACATTTAAATTGCTACAACTAACTAAGTAGTGAGTTATAAACTATAGCGATAATTATCGGTGCCATATACTTAATCATTACGAGTGACGCTCCTTTGTCGCTAGCGCTGCGCTAACGGTAGTTGCTCATCAGGGAAACCCAGACATTCTCTACGAGACGCTATACCGTTGGCGTACTTTTACAAAGAAGCAAGCTACGCGCAGTGTGTCGCAGACAAGCCTCTTATTCGCGTTAGCGTCTTTGTTCGCGCAGCGTCTCCAACAGAAGAAGGAGAAAAGAAGGTTTTACGCTGCGCTATCGCCAAGAAATAAGACCGTACTGCCTCACCAAAATCTAAAATTTAAAATCTAAAATAGAAACGATTATGCCCTACGAAAAGTTAGAAATTACCACACCAGCACCCGTCTTATCTTGGGCAAATCACTCTTTGGGGCCAGAAGAAACCAAGATGGCCAAGAATGTAGCATCATTACCATTTGTATTTAAGCACGTAGCTTTGATGCCAGATGTTCATTTAGGAAAAGGTGCTTTAGTGGGTTCTGTAATTGCGACCAAAGAGGCAATTATCCCTGCTGCTGTCGGCGTGGATATTGGTTGTGGGATGAGCGCTATCAAAACAGCATTTACTGCCGAACAACTAGAAGGTAAACTTAAGAAAATCCGCCTGGATATTGAAGCAGCAATTCCGACTGGATTCAACGAAAATAAAGACATTGAAAAATCTGTCAGCAACTGGCAACACTGGGATGATTTTAAAGACTTGCATCGTGGTGTGCAAGACTTACAAACTAAAGCAATGAAACAGATGGGTTCTCTCGGTGGAGGAAACCACTTTATTGAAGTGTGCCTTGATACAGAGAATCAAGTTTGGCTAATGTTGCATTCTGGTTCGCGTAACATCGGTAATAAACTTGCCCAGTGTCATATTCACACAGCTAGAGAATTAGCAAAGATGGCAGGTAATAAATTGCCTGACCCTGATTTAGCTCATTTTGTCGCTGGTACACCAGAATTCCAAGCATACTGGCACGATTTGCAATGGTCACAAAACTATGCGCGTGTCAACCGCGATGTGATGATGGCGCGTTTTAAGCATATAGTTGAGAAGCATCTCGCAGGTGGGAAAGCAACTAAACCTTTATTGCAGGTTAATTGTCATCACAATTACGCTGAAAAAGAAGTGCATTTTGACGAGGATGTATACGTTACTCGTAAAGGTGCAGTCCGTGCCCAAACTGAAGATTATGGGATTATTCCTGGTTCGATGGGGGCAAAGTCTTTCATCATTAAGGGTAAAGGTAATGCCCACAGCTTTTGTTCTTGTTCTCACGGTGCAGGGCGTTTGCTGTCTAGAAAGAAGGCCAAAAATGTCTATACACTTGATGATTTGATAGAGCAAACAAATGGTGTAGAATGCCGCAAAGATGAGGGTGTGTTAGATGAGATTCCTGGTGCTTATAAACCGATAGAACAAGTGATGGAAAATCAAGCAGATTTGGTTGAGGTTGTAGCAACACTTAAGCAAGTTCTTTGTGTAAAGGGATAAATAAGTAGGGTGGGCAATGCCCACTTTTTTCTTTTATAAACGCAGAGGTACGCTGAGTAATAAATAAGTATAGCGACATAAATAATTGTAATTATGACAAGGCAGGAGGCATGAGGGAAGAGGTTTTTAGCTATTTTTACCTTAATTGATATAGTTAAGTTTATTTGTCTCTTCCTACTTAATTGTTTGAAGTGAATCGACTGAGCAAATTAGAGTCATTTACTAGCGCTAGCGAAAATAAATTAATAGTGTAATTTGTCACGCATTAGTTTACTATCTTTTTTGTAGTAGCTCAAAAGTTAGTAAGCAAGATGAAATCTGAACAACTTTCAGCCATTGATGTGGCAAGCGGAAATATTGTGCCGATGAGTAGCAAACCTCCTAATAGCAAAAGAGTATCGTCAAAAAATTGAAGCAGAGGCAACAGAGCAAGGTGCTTGGTATGAAAATCTGACTTTTTTTGTAACTGGTCGAAAGGTTTAGACAAACTCTAATTTTCTATTGTATTTAGCCAATCCATTAAATCAGCCTCACTGGCAAAATCTAGTAATACTTCACCCAAGTCCTCTAACTGAGCCAAGGACAACTCTTGCAATCGAGATTGTAACTGAGAATTAATTGAACCAAGCCGACGAGTTAATAAACGTATCACTAGCCTTAGTTCTGATTGTCTTCCTTGTTCAATGCCTTGTTCAATGCCTTGTTCAATGCCTTGTTCAATGCCTTGTTCAATGCCTTGTTCAATACCTTGTTCAATGCCTCGTTGTCTACCTTCTTGTAGTCCTTCTTCAAGAATTTCTTGATAAATGGCAGATTCTCTCATATCTTGTCTCCTCAAAAACTGACGAATTAGTTCTGGCTCGAATACCAACCCTGCTAGAAGTTGGGTACATACCGAGATACTCTGCTTGGTGGCTTCTTCTTCAATCATACTCACTTGAACTGCTACCTGTTGGAGTAAGCTTTGAGGAGAATCTGTTCGCGCCAAAGTTGCCAGAGGTAATAAACCAGGAGATAACAATAAAGGTTCTGGATCTTGTTCCCAGATTCGGATAATACGGTAACGGTGGGTTGTATTGCGGGTAGTAAATTGATTTACAAATACAGCTTCTGAAGTTGTAGGTTTAAGGAAAATCACCACCTGCTCGATATCACAATTGTATTGTCGATATAGCCGCACCCAATAGTCCAACATCCTTAGTGGCAAGGGTGGAGTCGATGCTGGTAAGGTTTGAAACTCTAAATGCAGTATTTGATTAGCAGTTTGCAAAAAGGTTACTGAATCAGCACGAATTGGTTCTTGATTTAATTCTGTTTTGAGAATCTGGATATCCGTTACCTCAGATGCAAGTAAGTAGCGGATAAAATCTTCTGGATACTGCTCAACCAGATATTTAAGAGTATTGTCGTATGTCACTTTGATATCAGTTTAGACATAAACTTATGTAGAGATATGATATCGATACATAGTTTGTCCATCAAAAATTTAAGTCTACGTATTGTTTATTGTTAGCGCTACTTTGCAAAAAACTGCTGCTCGCTAATAGCGCTAACGTTTAAATTTGGTGTCTTTTCAAAACTACAGTGTCAAAGATTGAGGATTTGTCTCAATCAATTTTGCCAAATCTTGCAAGAACGCCGCAGCATGGGCACCATAAATAATTCGGTGATCTGAAGTAATATTGACTTGCATTTGTTGGCGCACGCCAAATAAACCATCGGGTGTTGCTACCACTTGCGGACGGGATGCCCCGATCGCTAAAATTGAACCTTGTCCAGGCGGCAAAATTGCATCAAATTTATCCACACCAAACATCCCCAAATTTGACAGGGTAAATGTACCGCTGTTGTATTCTTGTGGCTGTAATTGTTTTGCCCTGGCACGTTCTACCAAAGACTTCCAAGTACGCGATAGAGAATATATATCCACTGCGTCTGCATTTTGCAGCACAGGTGTAATCAATCCGCCATCATCCATCGCTACTGCTACGGAAATGTTGATATCAGAATGATAAACAATACCCTGGTCTGAGTAGCTAGCATTTAACAATGGGTGTTTTTGCAATGTCACTGCTACAGCTTTCGCCAGTAGCGCTGTCATTGTCACGCCTTTGGATTTAATTTGTTTATAAAGTTTGTCTAATCCATCAGTGGTAATTGTATAACCGACACGGAAGACGGGCACGGATATGGTGGCTACCATGTTCCGCACGACAGCATTTTGGAAGGTAGTTAGAGGCACAGTTTGACCAGGAACAGCTGCCACCACTGGTGTAGGTGTGGGTGCTGGTGTCCGAGGTGCTGGGGGTGTAACTGGGGCGCTGGTTGGTACGGGTGCTGGTGGGGCAACTGGGGCAGGGGCGGGTTGTTTGCCTTTATTAGACAATGCTTCTACATCTTCGGCGACAATGCGCCCGTGGGGGCCACTGCCTTGGAGTGTAGTTAAATCAACTTTGAGTTCTTTGGCTAACTTGCGGGCACGGGGTGAAACCACAAGCCTTCCTTCTTTGTGGTTAGAACCGTTTTGAGACGCTAAGACAGGTGTGGCGGCTGAGGCTGTGGCGGCGACTGGTTCAGGGGAAGAGGTTGGAGTAGCCGCTGCGCCGCCGGAATTAGCAACAGATTTGGCAGTTTCAATTTCAGCTTCCGTTTCGGCGATAAAGGCGATCGCAGATCCTACCGGGGCAGTTTCACCAGCTTCAACTATGATATGGGCAAGAAATCCCTCATAGAAGGTTTCTACATCCATATCTGCCTTATCTGACTCTACAACCACCACTGTTTCGCCTTTTTCCACTTTGTCCCCTGGTGATTTCACCCAAGAAACGATTTTGCCTTCCGTCATGGTGGAACTCAGCGCCGGCATAAATACTTCGTGAATGCTCATAGGGTGGTTTGGAAATCAATGGTTTATGGACTTTAACAGCTTTTGTCAGATCGAATTGTATCTTGATGGGAGAGTTTTAGACTGTTTATATTTTAGGTTGGAGATTAGGAATTGGGCATGGAGCCAAACAGTTACGTTTGCGGATAGCTAAGGTTTAGTCTGTTCTGAGTTATCAGTAAATAAGTAAAATTGCTTACTCAATACATCACTCTTGAAGGGCATAGGGTATTAGCTTTTGACTAATGACCAATCGATTGACTTTAGGAACCTAAATATAGCTTAGAGGTCTATAATACAGAGCTATCCTCTATGGTTAACCAATATCTCAATATCGTTTTAGTCATTGACTTGCAAAAACCACTACGAGTTTCTCACAGATTAAATGGGATTGCTATTTAATATTCCTCATAACCACTACTTAAGATACAGCAAGCGAATCAAAGGTTAGGACATCTTGAAAGCCTGGATGTTAGGAATAGTAATGTTTTACCTCCTGCCTTCTGCCTCCTGCCTTCTGCCTTCTGCCTCCTGCTATACAAGAGCTTTTCACGGATAGAGGATATAGGATGTAGTTCAATCTAGAATTCAAAACTGGTAATAAACCTATTTGAAATTCCTGTTTATTTTTATGTCGGCAAAGCTGAAATTCTTTTTGATTGTGATAGTGAGTATCTCTGCCACGGCTGGTGCAGGAGTTTATATTATCCAGCACCAGCAATCTGCAACGATTGTTGAGGCTAATGATGAGCAAACTCAGCAGATAAGAGCAATACATCAGTCTCAGGAAGTTGCAACATTCTCAGAGCGTTCTGATTATCAAACTATACCTTTAGAAAAGCTCGACTCATCTCTCCAAGGCAGTAATCCTACTACCCTAGCTCTGAATGCCTTTGAGGATATAGCAGTGGGAGGAACGCGAAAAATAGATGTAGTTTATCCGCAACCAAATCAAGCGTTAGTGACGATTACGCAAATCAAGCGGGGTAATAATTCAGTTGGGACGGTTAAATATCGAGTTGAGATGACAACCTTTGGGCGATCGCTTTTTATTAGCTCACCTCCAGTGTGGGAAATTGTTTGGGCTGGCTCCCAGGCAGAATGTTGGGCTGGGAGCCGCTCTCACACTAAGTTAAATCACATCTGTCATTAATCATTGGTTATTGGTAACAAAACAAATGACTAATGACTAATGACAACGGACAAGTTAAAAATTTAAATGTCGCCGCGAATTTCTTCGACAACGCCATCGCGTAGAACGATTTCGACTTGCATTTTGCTAATCAGGTTATCACCGATTTCTACTCGGAAAAAGCCTTCCATTTGAAATTGGTTGACTTCTTGATCTTGCTGGAGAAACTGTACTTGCTGGAGGTTTTGCAGCAACTGGTTTTTTTGCTCCAAAAATTCACTTTTCTTTTGATTGACTTGGAGTTGGATATTGTCAATTTGTTGGAGAGTCTGGGGGCCAGGTGGTTGCAGACTCTGCTTTTGAATTGCCGCGATCGCTCTTTGTCCTTCAACGTCTAGCTGTTGCAGTTGCTGATCGAGTTGATTGATCTGGGTTTGCAGCTGCTGTTGTACTTCCTCTTTCCAGAGGGGAGTCACAATAACTTTGACGTTAACGACGCGTTTGAGAAGCAAATTAGATTTGGAGACATCCATAAATATTTCACGTTCACTCTTTACAGTTAGCAGGTGGAATGATCAAGCAAACATGCCGTCAATAATATCGCGATAGCGTTCCGTGACGATATGTCGGCGAACTTTTAGTGTTTGTGTCATCAAGCCATTTTCGATGGAAAATGGTTCCAAGATGAGTTTAAACGTTCCGATGCGGTCATCCGGTCGATAGCCTGGACGATTTTGGACTTCCCGATTCAATTCTTGGCGAAATAAATCCTGGATCATTCTACTCTCGAAGTCAATTTTTTGACTATCTGAGGAAATTTCTTGATCGTTGGGCGTATCCAGCGTTAGATTTTGACTTGCTGCCCATTTTTCTAAGGCTTCGACATTGGGGACAATTAAGGCTCCCAGGGTGCGCCGATCTTGGCCGATGAGCATAATTTGATCGATGTATGGCGATCGCAAACACGCATCTTCGATCGGCTGTGGCTCGATATTTTCCCCGTTAGTCAATACAATCGTATCCTTAGACCTGCCAGTCAGCACTAAGTCGTCTTGTGGTGTCAGCCAACCCAAATCGCCGCTATCAAACCAACCTTCAGCGTCAATTGCTTTCGCTGTCGCTTCAGGATTTTGGTAATAGCCTTGCATAATCTGCGGGCCCTTCAACAATACTAAGCCCCGCTTCTCTATTGGTAAAGGCACTTTTGTCTCAGGATCAACGATTTTAGCTTCTGTTGCTGGAAGTGGTTGTCCTGATGCGCCAATCAAATTCCGCCAAGGACGCCGCACATGGGTGACAGGAGAAGTTTCTGTCAAGCCATAGCCTTGCAAAATCTGCACGCCAATAATTTCAAAGAAATTATCTATGTGTCTGGGAAGCGCACCACCACCGCTAATCATCTGCTTAACTTGTCCTCCTGTGGCTTCCCGAACTTTGGCGTAAACCAGTCGTTCTCCCAACGCATGGAGGGGTAATAAAGCCGATGCTTGTATCCTAGCTGCTAATTGTTCGCTACCTGAAGCATGAAGATTATTTAAGCTCAACCCTTGAGCAACTCGCCGCGCTTTGATATATTTCTCGCTACTGCCCAATAAAAAGTTAACTAGGCGTTGCTTATTCGCCGGTTGTTCGCGGAATTGCTTTTGCACTCCTTCATAAATCGATTCCCACAGGCGGGGTACACCCACCATGTAATTGGGTTTAAATTGTCTCAAATCCCCTTTTACAGAGCGCAAATTCGTATAAACTTGGGTGCAACCTTGAGATAGTAGGTAATATTCAACAGTTCGTTCATAGCTGTGCCACGAAGGTAGAATACTAAGAACAATATCACCAGTATTTGGTTGCAATACTGTCCCAAATGTTGTTACTTGGTGCATCAAGTTACTATAAGACAGCATTACACCCTTGGGTTTACCCGTAGTACCAGAGGTATAAATTAGGGTTGCCAGAGCGTCACGATTTTGCTTGACTGGCACAAAATGATGACTTTTTCCAATTTCGAGCAACTGTGTAAAGTTGAGTACCTTTAGAGTTTCGTTTGTTGGTGGTGCTTCATCCGAAAGTAAGATCACCACTTGAATTGGTAAATCTTTGAGACGATCTTGTAGTTTTTTAAGTGTTTTTAAATCTTCTAATATGATCGCTGTACTGCCGCTATTAGTGATAATAAATAGCAATTCTTCTTTTTCGGCTTGGGAACTACGCACTGCATCAACGCCTCCAGCAGTCATTATGCCTTGATCGGCAATAAACCACCGAGGACTATTGTCAGCAATTAGAGAAATGCGATCGCCTACCTTTACTCTCAACGCCTGTAAGCCAGCAGCAAATAGTTGCATTTGCTCTGCCAACTGGGTATAAGTAATCACTACTTCTGGTTTAACGTGAGGATTACGCAGAGCGACAATATCACCAAATCGTTGAGCTGCCAAAGGCCAAATTTCTGGTAGCGATTCCACATTTGTGTAATCTACCAATCGCTTTAATGCCTGTTGTTCTCGCTCACTGATGTTAGATAAAAAAGAAGATGTGGTTTGGGTTGTTGACATAATACCTTACTTAAAGATTTTAAACTGATCGTTTTCCAGCTTATTTTGTTATTACGCTACAATATCCAACCTTATTATCCACATACTCTTCTGTGTATGATAATTCCAGGAATTCCACGTTTATATTTACAAAAATTTATGTTAAACTTAATTTATATAGAGTGCAAGCAATGATTGTGTTTGCATCAAAGAACAGCGATCGCCTATATTTTACAGGAGATGATTACCTATGAATTTTATCGACGCCATAATGCTAACGTTGCTCAATATTGCTGTTTGCATGGTGTTACCAAAGCTTTTAGCTATCCTTTTGGATGATAAAACCAAACTTACTGAAGCGTTGGTGAATACTTCCAAATTACAAACAGCCAAAATTGAACTTACAAGTTTTCCTTATTGTACAGCTTACCAATTGACAGGTAGCCAATACTGTAAATTCAGTCCTGATTTTTGTGCCAGGTGTTCTCCGAATTGATGGACTATTCACTAGGAAAAATTCCTCAGCACTTCCGACAACCAGTAATTAAATTAATTCTTCAGCACATATTCATTCTCATTTCAACAGCTTGAAATCCCCGACTTCTTGAAAAAGTTGGGGATATTTTTGTTCCTAACTCCTGCAAAAATTACTAAACTTCGTTCATATTTATAGTTAAACTTGTCTCTGTAGTAGGCTCTTTAGGAAACTCGGAGCAATCTGCTTCAGCATCAAATACTAGTACAGCGGGCGTATAAATAAACATACCCTACCCTTCGGGAACGCCAAGGGCGAACGGGTGACGCTCTCTACGAGACGCTGCGCGTAGCTTGCTTCTCTGTAAGAGTACGCAGGCTCGCTAACGCTACGCTAACGGCAGTTCCTCATGGGGGAACCCCCTTTCTGCGGACTGCCAAACCATTTCAAATGGCGCAAGAGCTTGGAATACAATTATGGGTGACTTTTTACTTCCGCCTTGCGGTACTAGCGGAACATGACGTTAGTCGATAACCATAAGGCGCGCATTGCTCGAAGGTATTAGGATTTTCATTACTACGAGAAAGTTTAATTAAATTTACATTGCGTAATATAGGCTCTATTATTCTTGCCTACTTAGTTAAATTCAAGTAATTTTTTAACAGAGTCAGTATAATTACTAATTGAAATAAAGCTACATATATAACTAATATAACAATTATCAAATCTATTACATGACGGTCAAGCAGCTTGTGATGCCCAAGCAGCAGGAAGTTGGTCAGTTCATTTAGAAACTTCACAAACTTCTAGTAGGCTATCAAGTCAAAGATGCTGGGTAAATCAGTTTGTAGTCAAGACCTTAGTTCTGTGTTGATCACTTAAGTGTTTACTACGTAGCAGGCAAAGTTAGCTTAATAAATTACTAGAGTTCATGTCATTAATTCTGATAGGTAAGGGCTAGGAGCTACTCGACTTTTTGAAGAAGTCGGGGATTTCGCAACCCCGCAAAATTAATCAGACACATTCTATTAGTCTGTCAAGCGAAGTTTGAAGGGTAAAAGGACGAACCACAAAGACACGAAGTATACATAAGGAAGAAGAGAAATTGAAGAATTTATCTACTTTTCAAAGTTAACTTGACAGACTATGAGTAAGCTGTCCATCAATAAATTATAGGTAAGAAGAGTATTGACAGAAGCTTAATGAAATGGGAGAAAAAAGTAATAGATTGCTAAAGAAGTATTTAACGAGTTAACCATTAAATTAAAATAAGATTGCAAAATCTTCGGTAATTTTTTTTGATAGCCAACACATTAACCTATTAGTTCCAAATAACAGGTTTCATTATGAATCAGAAGCAAATCGCAGAGTTTTATCTCAAAGATGGTACGAAGTTTTTAGCTGAAGTTGATGAGCCAGAAAATAGCAATGCTCTTGTACGTGTTGCTAGACCAGATACAGGACAAATGGTAGTTGAAGCTAAAAATAAATTTGAGGACGTATTAGATCAAATACAACCTGTAGCTTCAGCAATTATTATCAAACTGAGTCAGCTTAATACACCTGCTAATGAAGTAGAGGTTAAGTTTGGTATTAAGTTAAATGCGGCAGCAGGTGCAATTTTTACCTCTGTAAGTGGTGAAGCTAACTACGAAATTACCTTGAAATGGAAGCAAGACAAGGCATAGTATGGTAGCGAATACAGATAATTATATTCAAGCTTTTAGGTCAGCGATCGCCCGGATTTTTCATGTCAATGGTGTGGTAGTTGGTGTAGGTTTTTTAGTCTCTGGGCAAACTCAAAATTACATCCTGACGTGCGCTCATGTTGTCACCTCAGCCCTATCTTTACCAGAGGATATAGTTGAAGCTCCTAGTAATGATATTTATTTAGATTTCCCCCTAATTGCATCAGGGCAACAACTAAAAGCTAAAGTTATTTTTTGGCAACCCGTTGTCAGCAATGCATCAACCTCTGAGCCTGAAGATATTGCCGGGTTGCAAATTGAAGGGCAGTTGCCTAAAGGAGTCCAACCTATCCAACTAATAAGAGCTAACAATATTTGGCAGCATCCTTTCCGCATATTCGGTTTTCCTAACGGACATAATGATGGCGTTTGGGCCACAGGCGTGTTGCGAGACGGACAAGGAAAAGGATGGGTGCAACTGGAAGATAGTAAAGTAACTGGCTACAGAATAGAACCGGGTTTTAGTGGTGCGCCGATATGGGATGAAACTCTTGTAGGAGTGGTTGGAATGGCAGTAGCAGCGGAGAAGCGGCGAGAAGATATCAAAACTGCTTTCATGATTCCTGCGGATGTATTGATTGAAGCATGGGATGAAATCGGCTTGTCGATTTCGTCAAATACACATATCCAGACTATTTCCAGCAGAGTGCAACAACTCAAAATCAAAACTTTGCAACAACGTTTTGACGTTCTAAGTAGTGATTATGAGGCGGCTTACAATCAACTTAACTATACACTCAGTGCAAGCGATCGCAATATTATTCAACGGCAAATCAACACCATACTACAAGAAATTGAGCAAGTAGAAAGCGAACTTAATGCTATAAGCTATTAATTCAATACCTAAATAAAATGAAAAGCTCTTTAGATTTACAAAAGAACTATCTAGAACAGTTAATAGCTGATTTAAAAACTGAGATTCAAAGTCTCAGCAATCAAATAGGGTGGACGCTTAATGATGTAGATAAAAGTAAATTGCAAAGACAACTTAAGGAAAAATTCGATGAAGTAGGAAAATTTGAATCAGAATTAAGCAAGATCAATCAACAATCTCTAGAGCTTGAGCCGGATAAAATCCCATTCACTAATCGTGATGCCGCAATCAATGAGATTACAGCAACTAATTCTCCTCCTTATCGTCTGGTGACAGCCCCGGAAGGTTATGGTAAAACAGAATTTCTCAAACAGATAATGGGACGATTTCAAAAATTACAATGGTCTTGTGCTTACGCTTCTATCTCTGGCTATGAAAATATTGAAGATTTAGAAAAACGATTAGCAAATTCTTTGCAACTTACGCTCCCAGAAGGGCATGATTTAAGTTGGGGAGAACGTTTAGGCTCACTATTGCATAGAAATTGGGCTAAATGGCAATCACAAGGCAAAAAAGGTATTGTGCTGCTAATCGATCTGAATGGCAGTGCCCCACAAAAGCAACGTTTAAATGAACTTTTTAATGACTTTAAGGAATTTGCATGGAGAATTGAAAAATGTTTGAAGGAATTACAGTTTTTTAAAGATAATTCTCGGAGACTTCGAGTTGTAATTGCAGCTCGCTGTTTGATCGATCTCCCATTAGACCGAATTTTTCCTAAACTAATACTGTCTCCTTTTAACTGGGAAGTGATTCAAGATACAGCAACAAATTATCTCAAGCCTATAGAAATGACTTCTGAAAGTCTTGCTTTACTGGCAGGACACTTACTCTATTTAACTGGTGGACATCCAGGAGGAATTGCCGAAGCACTAAAAGTTTATAGAGATGGTTGTTACACAGTTAGTTGGCTTTTAAATAGTTATGGCAACCAATTATGGGAAAAACACCTCAAAAAGTGTAGAGATCAGATTAAAGAAAGTTTGACAAAAGAAAATAATCATTTATACGAATCTATTGAAAAATTGAGTATATTTCCCATACTCAATGGGACTTGGATATTAAAGGAAGCCGTTCGGAGATTTAAGTTACCTTTTAGTGATGATAGTTTTAAATTAAATGCTGAATTGACAAAGACATCTATTTTTACTCGTGATAAAACGATTATCAAAGATGGTATGACACGGCGGCTGCTAGTTATTGGTCTTCTCCGAGAAACCTCGCCTGATAACTTTCGCTCACTTTGTAGCGAAGCGGCTCAAATATGTTGGGAATATATTCACGAACTGAAATCAAAGAATAATTCTGCTATTGCAGGTACTTGGTCTATGCAGTATTTTTTTCAAAGTCTTCAACAACACGCTGGATTTATCAACTATGGCCCTAATAGTCTGGCTTATCGACAAGAACTCCATAATAATTTCTTTGATAAAATTGTTGAAGAAACTCTAGGAATATTCCGTAATACAGATAAAGAGCAATTTCATGAATTTATTTATACGCTAAAATCTGAAGTGGAAAATGACTGGGAATTTCAATTTTTGATCAATTACTATCTACATAATGAGGAATATAATGACGCACCATATCGATATTTAATTCAGAAGCTTGATGAAGCAATTCAAAACAACTAACTAGAGAATAGATGTGTACTGATTTTTCAACAATTAAATAGGAGTCTATGATGTCTGAACTAAATAAATTAGAATTTGTTGGTCGTGCAGAACATCTAAATCGAATTATTTCCCTTATTCAGGAGTCTAATAAACTGCGTGTAGTTTTAGTAGAGGGTAGAGGTGGAATTGGCAAAACTTGGTTGCTTCATGCATTAAAATCTCGTTTAAACCAAGTTCAAATTGGAACAACTGAAATTATTGATTGCGATATTCCTGTTTTTAATGATGCAGGAGATTTATACACTCAAATTGCCAAACAATTATACGATTATACATATAAAGAATGGTTGATCCGGTTAAGACAACTGCGAGAAGATGAAAACCGCCTCAGTCAAATTGCATACGAACAAGAACGCAGACAACTTGAAAAGTTCTTAGTCGATGAAATAAATCGAAAATCTAGCCAACAGAGATTAGTATTTTTAATTGATACAGTTGAGAAGTTAGGACAAGTAGATATCAGAGAGCAAGTTTGGGAGTATATTAGCAATTTATGCCATAAACTAGATAATGCCATATTTATTTTAGCAGGTCGCCCTAGTATTGCTCGCAATATTTTAGAAAAATCATTTAAAGAAGAAGAATTAACTTATTTAGAATTAAATGAATTTACTCATGAAGATGTGCAAACATACATTCGTTGCAAGGAGGAGCAGCTACACTTTACCTTGGGACAAGAATTGGTTAAAAAGATCATAGTTCTTTCTGGTGGTAGCCCGATTATGATTGAATTTGGAGTAGAGTATGCTTATCGGGAAGTCATACCAGATTGGTTAGAGATTGAAGATATAAAAACTATTCCCAGTAGGTTAGAAAAAACTGGTGGATTTGAAGCTGAGATGGTTCGACATATTACGCAACTTCGGACATCAATGGATCGGCTAACCCTGTTGCTTTCACGTATCTACCCATTAGATAGTTCTGATATTGGTAATTTATTAGAACTATCTACAGAAGAGGCTCAAAGATTATTTATTGATGCACAAAGCTACTTTTTTATAAAACCAGTAATAGGTGGTTCGCAAATATCATTACATGATATTGTGCGAGACTTGGTTGAGAAATATGTATGGAAAGATATTGACCCAGATTTTGAATGGAGAAAACGAGATAGTCGAATTGCTGCCAAATATTTTGAGCAAAAAGATTATCAGCTAGGCCCACAAAAAAGAAGATTGGAGACTCAACGTCACTTTGATGATTCTCATCAAGTCGCTAATATCGAGTTTCTGATTGAAGAAGTTAAACATCTGCGGGAATTCAATACTACGCGATGGCTATGGAATGCTTTATATGCCGATTTTACAACAGGCTTTAAAACTTGGTATGAAGTAACCAACACGATTCGCACTCAAGCCAAGAAATTTAGCTTCGTAAATCAACTATTGGCAATTGCAAAGCAGTTTGAAAAAGAGTTAAACGCAGGTCAAAAACTTCAACTGATTATTTTTGAATCAAAGATTGTTCACGCCCTTAAAGACAAGAGTACAACAGAAGATGAGGTGAGAAAGTTAGAGGGAATACTATCAAAACAATCTTCTAATTCTTTCCATCAAGCAGATATATACAACGTCTTGGGAATGCTAAATACTAAGTTACACCTTTATGAAGAAGCTTTAAAATATCAGCAAGAGTGTTTGTCCTTAGTTCAAGGCAACAACCTATCATCTATTCCTGGTGTAGCTAATCTAGTTGGTTATCTGTATCGACAACTCAACAACTTTCAAGAAGCCGAGAAATATTACAAACTAGGTTGGGAGGCTGCTATGGAAATTGATACTCCTGACAAAGGCTTAACTCTAATTATGGCTAGCATTCAGAATAATTTGGGATTCTTGTACGGACTACAAAAAGATTATGTAAAGGCTGAACAATGTTTTAAGGCTGCTATTGATATGTGGTTGAGTGTTGGGAGTGAGCGCGAAATAGCTAACGCTGAAATTGCCTCTGCTACGATTTCGGTAGATAATGGTAACTATGTTAAAGCTAAACAGCTACTTGAACAAGCTTTAAGCCGTTGCGACAATGAAGAAAACGATAATCAAATATTATGTAGGGCATACTTTCAGTTAGGCTTAAATCAGTGGTTTAGTGCTGAGGTTGTAAATGAAGCCGTTTGGGATGTAACACAGGTAGAGTGGGATCTTAATTTGCTCAGTCTTGCTCAAGATGCTTTAGAAAAAAGCCTGAAACTGGCAGAGAAATATGGACTTGAAGAGGAATTACCTAGAATTTTGCACCAAACTGCTAGTGTCTATTGGCATCTTGGGTTTCAAAAGTGCGATCGCACGCTACAAGACCAAGCTTTAAAACTCAACGATCGCTCTTATCAGACTAGTTTAGAGTACAATGACATGCGGTATGCCATCGATAGCCTAGTAGGTAAAGCTGAGTTTGATTATTATGCAAAAGCCTACGAGCATATTTCAGATTATGCACAAGAACTTAGCGATCGCTTTCAATCATATCAAAATATCCATACACTATACTTTGGCCGCATGTTACGCATAGAAGGTGATGTTGCATTTCAACAAGCTAACTACAATTTTGCTTTTAGTAAATACGCTCAAGGAATACCCCAAATCTTTCAACATGGAGGTTTCGGGCCGTATTCAATCAAACATGAGCTAAATCTGCTCCAAAAGAAAATTGAACGGTTGCCTATAGAACTTTCTAAAACTTTGATTCAACAACTAAAATCTCAGTGGAAAGATCACAAAGCTCTCAAGGAATGGTGCGATCAACAAATGTTTTTGACTAGAATACGTGCCACAAAACAGCCCTCTTCTCATGCTTAGTAAAAAAATCGACCGGCCCCAAATTTTAGTTTCTTTTAATTCTACTTATGTACCAACTGGGCAATGTGACTGTGATGGAGGAGATTGTGCCTGTGATTTATCACCTTTAGCAAAATTAAGCTCAGAAATTCGATTATCTTTAGGGATGTTGGACACAGAATTTGTGAGAGTTCCCAACTCGCAGATAATGAATTTAGATGATACTTATTCTATTTGTTATGGTACACATCATAAAGTAGTAGTTTTGAATCAATCAGCGATATTTTTACTCGAAAAATTTACAAATCCTCATAAATTAAATGATATTGCAATCGAGCATCCTGACATTGACCCAATAGACTTACAGTCAGCTATTCAGGAACTATATCAAGCACGTTTAATTGCACCCAATAATTATTCATCATTTAACTTAAATGAAATACCAGAAACTTTAACAGCATGGTTGCATATCACCGATCGCTGTAACTTAAGATGTGACTATTGCTATCTTCCGCACGAAGCCAAGGATATGTCAATAGATATAGGTAAAGCAGCTATTGAATCTACATTTCGCTCTGCAACCTTAAATCATTACCGCCGCGTCAAACTGAAATATGCAGGAGGAGAAGCATTACTCTGCTCTCCTTTAATTAAGGATCTCCATTTGTACGCTCAATCTCTTAGCAAAGAAAGAGACATTATATTAGATGGAGTGGTTCTCAGTAATGGAACATTGATTACGCCTGAGATTATTGAGATGCTACAAATCTTGAATCTGCGTCTCATGATTTCACTAGATGGATTATCAAATTTCCACAACATCCAACGTTCTTATGCAAGCGGAAAGGGATCGTTTGAAAATGTTGAACGAGGTATTAAGATTGCCTTACAAAATGGTTTAATACCAGATATTTCCATCACAATTAGTGGGCGGAATGCAGAAGGATTACCCGATCTTCTGGAATGGATATTAGAATATAATCTGCCATTTAGTTTAAATTTCTATCGAGAAAACGAACTGTCAGCTTCTTATGAAGACTTGCAACTAGAAGAATCTCGGCTAATTGAGGGAATGTTGGCAGCATTCAAAGTTATTGAATTGAAATTACCTAATCGAAGCTTACTAGGTTCATTGATTGATCGTGCTAATCTAGCGTCTCCTCATAAACGAACTTGTGGAGTTGGGCAAAGCTATCTCGTCTTTGATTACAAAGGGCAAATTGCTAAATGCCAGATGCAGCTACATAAAACTATATCTTCATCTAACACTCAAGATCCTTTAACTGTTGTGCGACAAGATAAAGCAGGTATTCAAAATTTGTCAGTTGAAGAAAAAGAAGGCTGTCGTACATGTGAGTGGAAATATTGGTGTACAGGTGGTTGTTCTCTGGCAACCTTTAGAGCTACAGGTCGTTATGATATTCAATCTCCAAATTGCAATATTTACAAAGCTCTCTATCCTGAAGCTCTCAGACTAGAAGGATTACGCCTAATCAAATATAGTTCTCCAACTAAGTTATAACTAATTATATGGACATGATATGATTTGAATTTTTCAGGTTTTGATAAATATATAACGAAGAGATTGTATTTAAATCTACTTCTTTTTGCTCATTTTCATCCTCATTAGTATTTTTAAATAGGACTGTAAATGCACCAGCCCCTAACCTATCTTGAGGAAATATCCGATAACAAGGCATTGTTGTTAAATGCGATTGATATTTGGCTAAATTACTAATTTTTATGGCTTGAAACTGGGGAAAACGTTCTAAAAACCATTCGCAAACTTGCTCATTTTCTTCAGGTGAATATGTGCAAGTCATATAAGCAAGATAGCCTTGTGGTGAAACAAGTTTAGCAGAATTAGCTATAATACGCTTTTGCCGATTGGCACTTTTATTAATAGCAGTTGGGTGAAAACATCCTGGTGCTTTTTCACCTTTGGCAAGTAAAGATTGTCCAGTACACGGAGCATCTACTGTTACTAGATTGCTAGAGCCAGGAAACATTTCAGCAAATATGCTCGAATCTCGATTAACCACTGCACTAGGGCTAACTTGGCAACGTTTCAAATTAGAAATTAGCATTCCCAGGCGTTTACCAATTACTTCATTACTAACGAGCAATTCAGGTTTTAAAGCTCTCCACGCAAAGATGCTTTTACCTCCTGGTGCAGCACACATATCAAAAACTAAATGAATTGACTCAGGAATAGCTAACAAAGTAGTAGCTGCAAACACCGAAGAAAAATCTAAACAATAGAAATATCCTTTTTCATGCAAAGGATGCTGACCAGGTTTTTCTCCCAGAGATAAGCGGTCTATAAATTGTGGTTGCCAAGAGGTTGGTGTTTCCACTGCAAAAGGTAAAATATCTGGCTTTTGTTGACACCAAAGAATACTAGGTGAAAAAGGCTGAGGATTTATCAAAGCCTCGATAAATTTTTCTTGCTCATCTAGATTGGCAAACAAACGCCGCGAGACTTTAAGTAAGAAATTAGAAGGTTTTTCCATAAAAATTATTAATTACGAATTACGAATTAGTACGTTGTATTTGAATCAAAATCAAACTGTTACACAAGAACAATGTAATTAAGGCTTTTGGCTTCATACTCAAAAGATAATGACCGCCATTGGGATCGCAATGGCCAAGCTACCCCACTGCACCGGAGAAGGTCATGTTCTTAGATAGTTTTCGGCAAAAATTACGCAAAGAAGCACAATTATGGAGGGATGAAGGATTAATTAGTTCTTCGCAGTATGAGCAGATAGCAGAACGTTATCAATTTAAAAACCTGGAAGCTGCTGCACGCGATCGCAATAAAGCGATCGCAATCGCTATCGGCAGCATACTTTTATGCTTAGGCATAATTACTTTTATATCAGGAAACTGGCAGGGAGGATCGCGAGAAATCAAAATTATTTTGATGATGAGTTTATTTTTTGCGATCGCCATCACAGGATTTTACAGCTGGAGGCCACCTGACGGAAAGAAGCCAGAACGAAGCAAACGCCTACTGGGAGAGGGATTACTAATTTTAAGTGCCTTCATCTTCGGTGCAAATTTACTGTTGATGGCCCAGATGTTCAATATTGTCGGTTCAGTTTCCCAACTGTTTCTCGCTTGGGGATTCGGTGTTGTGGTCATGGCCTTCAGTTTATCCTTAAATTCTTTAGGAATTCTGTCAATTGTCCTCGTGGAAATCGGCTACTGGACTGGACTAGAAGACTTGTGGTACGCAACAGGTGAGTTAACTTGGTCGCGGCTAGTAGTGCAGCATATGCCTTTGTTGGCATGGCTGGTATTTGTACCCTTAGCCTACTTCTGTCGATCCCGTTGGATTTTTGGTCTAGCAGCCTTTGTTTTTGCTAGTTCCTTACAAGCTAATCTTAATCCACTGCCACTGCTGAATTATGCTGATATAGCTCCTTGGGTGGCATCTTTTGCTTTTGCACTGCCACCTGCATTATTCTGGAGTTATGATGACTTACTGTTTCCAACCATAAATTACAGATTGTTTCAATTTTTAGCTCGTAATTTAGCGTTGGTATGCTTTGGTGTTGTCTTTTACGTTTTGTCTTTTCGTTGGGTCTGGGAATCTCCAAATTATAGTTATAATCAGCCAACGAATTTAACAAACTTATTCGAGTCTCTGCCGATTATCGATTTGGGGATTCTTAGCGGCTTGGCAGTGTTACAATGGTTGTTCCTACTGCGCCAAAGAAATAACCCTCCGCGCCGCGAAGTTGTTTTTACAACTGCTGTCATTAGTACATTTCTTGTCTTTATTGCAATAGTACCTTTTTGGCATCAAACTATCAGCCGGATTGATGAACTTGGCATTTTTATTTTCAATGTACTTCTTGCAACATTAGCTTGGGGACTAATTCAAGAAGGATTGAAATTAAGCAACAGAAGTTCCTTTTGGAGCGGTATGCTGTTAGTAACACTGCAAATTATCAGTCGCGTACAGGAGTACGACACCGACTTACTTTTTAAGTCGCTGGTTTATGTCCTGTGCGGTTCTGCTTTAATTAGCGCTGGACTCTGGTTTGAACGCCGCTTACCTGGTGGCTCTAGCTCTACAAGTAAAAGGTAGGGCAAATTTCGCATTCAGAATTCTGAATTCAGGAGTCAGAATTCAGGAAAAGTTCACTAAATCTAAAATTGAATGATTCCTAACTCCTAACTAAAAATCTCTGTGCGTCAAAATTTTTAAAGTTTCTCTGCGTTAGTCCTAATATCGTTACTTTTGAACTCCTCAAGACCTTTGTTTTTTAGGACTACGCTCATGACTAATACCTCTTCTGAATCTAAGAATAAACCCTTGTCTCCCGAAGCCGAATTTTCCAATAAGGTAACTTTTCGGGATTACTTGATTGCTACTGAACAAAAATCGAATAAGCCCTTACCTTTTTGGCGGTTACTTGCTCCCCTGGCGCTGCAAACAGGGTTAATTATGGCAGTACCAGCCCAAGCAGTTTATACAGACGTAACAGGTAAGACGGTGATTTTGCAAACTGTACCTGTAGACCCTAACAATGTACTAGAAGGTAATACCTTAGCGTTAGATTACAACATATCTCGGATCTCAAATTTGAGCAGACTACCTGGCTGGCAAACAACAGTTAGCAAAGGTCGTGGAAGTGGCCGAATATTGCCTGAAGGAACCAATATCTACGTGACTTTGCAAGAGCAATTCTCTACTGGTGGCGGTGTTCCGAGAGCTTGGAGACCGTTACGAGTAAGTAGCGATCGCCCCACAACTCTTAGAGCTAATCAAGTAGCCTTAAAAGGTGTTTATCAGGATGGTTCTGTTAACTACGGCTTAGAAACATATTACATCCCAGAAAACCAACGGCAACAGATTCGGAACGACTTACAAGCCCAACGCGCCCGCAGAGGACAAGTACCACCGATTGTAGTAAAGGCGAAAGTAGATCCCCAAGGTAAGGCAGTGCCGGTTAGTATGTGGGTGCGCGATCGCAACTATCGCTTTTAAGTAAAGCGTGAAAATATGCAAGCTTTGTCTCTAAAGTTCTGAGCGCTGACTTCCGGCGCTCAGAATTTTCTGTTTATCATTAGATATTTGATGCGTGGTGTTCAGCTCCCCGACTTCTTTGAAAAGTCGGGGAGCTAATTTTTCAATAATTTTTTTAGCGATCGCACACAAATTTACTAGTATTCCAAAACACACTGCTAAGGCACAATCAGCACTGGGCAAGGTGAAAGGTTAATCACGCGACTTGTAACACTATCATCCGCTCCCTCTTCAGTCAAACCTAGCCCGCGACAGCCCATGATAATTAAATCTGCCCCGATTTCATCAGCGACATCGCAGATCGTAAAAGCTGGTTTGCCTCGCCTTTCCAAGATTTCAGATTGAATTCCTTGTCCAGAAAATAAAGATTGGGCATTTTCCAGTAATTTCGCAACTACCTCTGGCGACCCCATCGGATCGTCTGCGCTAGGCGCATCTGGAGGCGGTTCTTCTACCACAGACAGCAGCACCAAGCGACTGCTGTACTTTTTAACTACGTTGGTTACAACATCAGCAGCTTCCCGCGTTTCCCGGCTTTGATCGATAGGAAATAATACTGTCTTAAATATATCTGTCACTTGGGTACCCCTGACTCCGGTAAAATCTTGATGGTTCTACTTTCAAAACAATAACAAAAAGGCAATCAGGAGAGTTTGGTGTGTCCAAAAAAAGTTTAGCAAGTTTATCTTCGGCTGATATCTCTGGGAAACGTGCCTTAGTGCGGGTTGACTTTAATGTGCCTGTGGACGATCAAGGCAACATTACCGACGATACTCGCATTCGCGCCGCTCTACCAACCATCCAAGATTTGACGCAGAAGGGAGCTAAGGTCATTCTCACTAGCCATTTTGGCCGTCCCAAGGGTGTGGATGACAAATTACGCCTAACTCCCGTTGCCAAGCGTCTGTCTGAGTTACTGGGGCAAGAAGTTGTTAAAACTGATGACTCCATTGGCGATGAAGTTGCAGCTAAAATTGGCGCGTTGCAAAATGGCCAAGTGCTGTTACTCGAAAATGTGCGTTTTTACCCAGAAGAAGAGAAAAATGACCCAGAATTTGCCAAAAAATTGGCAGCTAATGCTGATTTTTATGTAAATGATGCTTTTGGTACGGCACACCGCGCTCATGCTTCTACTGAAGGCGTAACTAAATTCCTCAGTCCTTCTGTGGCTGGATATTTGGTTGAAAAGGAATTGGAATATCTGCAAAACGCCATTGAAAAACCCCAACGTCCTTTGGCGGCAATTATTGGTGGTTCCAAAGTTTCCAGTAAAATTGGCGTAATTGAAACGTTGCTGGAGAAGTGCGACAAGCTGATCATCGGCGGTGGAATGATTTTCACATTTTACAAAGCCCGTGGTTTAAATGTTGGTAAGTCGTTGGTGGAAGAAGACAAGCTAGAACTAGCGAAATCTTTGGAAGCTAAAGCCAAGGAACGGGGCGTTACCTTCTTGTTACCCACAGATATCGTATCAGCAGATAAATTTGCTCCCGATGCTAATGCGACAACCGTCAGCATTGAGAACATCCCCGATGATGGTATGGGTTTGGATATTGGCCCAGACTCAATAAAAGTTTTCCAAGAAGCCCTTGCAGATACCAAAACAGTAATTTGGAATGGGCCAATGGGTGTGTTTGAGTTTGATAAGTTTGCCGCAGGTACAGAAGCGATCGCTCATACCCTCGCCGAAATCGGCAAAACTGGCACAACTACCATCATTGGCGGTGGCGACTCAGTAGCGGCTGTGGAAAAGGTTGGTTTAGCCGATCAAATGAGCCACATCTCCACTGGTGGCGGCGCTAGCTTGGAGTTACTTGAAGGCAAGGAATTGCCCGGAATTACAGCTTTAGATGATGCTTGAGAAAATTAGCTCTTAAGCTACTGAAAAAAATCTGGTAGTTTTTGACAATTGTGGTGAGGGTGCGGTATATCGTACCCTTACTATATTTATTAGCATTTTTGGCAACCATACCACCAAAATTGTGGAGGTGAAAGTGTAATGGCAAGAATTGAAGAAATTTCTGTCAAAAACTATAGGGTTATGCAAAATATTACCCTAAAAGATATCAAACCTTTTTCTGTTTTCCTTGGGCCTAATGGTAGTGGCAAGACTACTTTTTTTGATGTGATAGGTTTTCTTTCAGATTGCCTTACTACTAATGTTCGCAAAGCTCTAGAAAAGCGAGGAAGATTTCAAGAAGTTATCTCCCGTGATTGTCAAGGTCAAGAAATTGAAATTGTAATTAAGTATCGGGAAGATAATAAATCTCCTAAAATCACCTATACAGTTGCTATTACTTTACAAAATGGAGCGCCAATTGTTTCAAGAGAAACTCTTAAATGGAAGCGCGGTTCTCATGGAAAACCATTTGATTTTCTTAAGTTTGAAAATGGTGGAGGTGAAGTAATTAGTGGTGAAGATCCCGAAATTAATGACAAAAGAATTCATTATCAAATGGATGATCCCAGTTCCCTGGCTATTAAAACTATAGGTCAATTATCAGATAACCCACGCATTGCTAGTTTGCGCCGTTTTATTGAGGAATGGTTTCTCTCTTATTTCATACCAGATCAAGCTCGTCAGCTGGCGACTGCTGGTGCAATGGAACATCTCTCTCGTGAAGGAGATAATATTGCCAATGTAGTTCAATACCTTGCTGATGAACATCAAGAAACTTTATCCAAAATTTTGAAGTTATTAGCTAGCCGTGTTCCCCAGTTAGAAAAAGTGGAGTCAGAGCCAACAATTGATGGCAGACTGGCTCTTTTATTTAAAGATGCACCTTTTAGTAAACCATTTTTAGCAAGGTTTTCCTCAGACGGGACACTAAAACTACTAGCGTATTTAATATTATTAAATGACCCTAATCCTCCTCAGTTACTTTGCATTGAGGAGCCTGAAAATGGACTGCACCATCGACTTCTTGATTCTTTAAGTGAGGAAGCTCAGGCTTACTCGCAACGTGCACAAGTATTTGTTTCTACCCATTCGCCATTTTTTGTTAACACAATAAAAGATGCTAGACAACTCTGGATTTTCCAACGTGATGATAAGGGTTATGCAACTGTTACAAGGGCTGACCAAATCCATGATGCTAAACATTTTATAGAATCTCAAGCAGGCTTAGGTGATCTCTGGTCTGAGGGATATCTTAGAGGATTACCTTACTAGTAGTAGCAATTATGCATATAGAGTTTTTAGTAGAAGAACCTTCAACTGAAGTGGCTTTAAATTTTATTGTTCCTAAAATTATAGGTGAGACTCATACACTGAAAATTCATAACTTTCAAAATAAAGATAGACTTTTAAAAAGACTGCCAGAGCGGATGAAATCTTATGCTAACTTTGTGCCTGATGACTGGCGAATCGTGATTCTAGTAGATGAAGATAGATGTGATTGCCAAGAATTAAAGAGGAAACTTTGTGATGCTAGCAGTGTTGTGACTAAACACAAAGGAAATATTGTTCTCCATAGAATTGCTGTAGAAGAACTGGAGTCATGGTTTATAGGTGATGTGACAGCAATTAGGGCTGAATATGAAAAGATTCCTGTTTCTTTATCCCAGCAAGCCAAATTTCGGAATCCAGATACTATCAAAGGTGGTACATGGGAGCAACTAGATAAGATCCTAAAAAAATATGGCTATGAGACAGGCTTACAAAAAATCGACTTTGCTGAGAAAGTTTCTCCACACATGGATGTAGAAAACAACCTCTCTAGAAGTTTTCAGATTTTTCGAGATGGATTAAGAAGCATTGTCAAATAAAATTTATTAATCATGTACTTGCTTGCACTAACTTACATAAATTTGGTAAAAACTGTGGAACCAAAATGGCTGGAATGGGGACAGAAGTTACAAGCGATCGCTCAAAATGGTCTAACCTATTCTGAAAACCCTTTTGATATCGAACGTTACAAACAATTACGAGCGATCGCCACGGAAATCATGGCGAGTTATTCAAATGTAGAACACAGCTATGTCCTCGATTTATTTAGCCGTGAATTAGGATATGCAACTCCCAAAGTTGATGTGCGAGGAGCAATTTTTCGTGATGATACTATATTGTTAGTCAAGGAACGAGTAGACGGCTGTTGGACTTTACCTGGTGGATGGGCTGATGTTGGTGAGTCGCCCAGTGAGGTAGTTGTGAAAGAAGTATATGAAGAATCGGGATATCTAGCACGCGCTATCAAACTCTTAGCAGTCTATGACAGAAACAAACAGGGACATCCACCATTACCGTTTTATGTCTACAAGCTGTTTTTTCACTGTGAACTTATTGGTGGTTCTCCATCATCAAGTATTGAAACTGAAGAAGTAGGTTTTTTTCCTGAAGGTGCGTTACCAGAACTTTCTCTCGGACGTGTGACACCAGCACAAATAAATCGACTTTTTCAACATTATCGCCAACCATATTTACCGACAGACTTTGATTAATAGCTGCTTTAATATTTAATATATTTTGCCAACTGTTTTAGGTAAGATACTACTACCCAAATTTCTTATTTACACTGATTAACTATATAGTTTGCTCCCAAAATAAATGTATAACAATGACTCAAATTACTACTCAACAACAGCCAATCCAGCATCACCCAAGACTCGGAATTGAAGTCCTGTACGGTTGCAATCTTAACTGCCTCACAAATCTAGAGTCGTGTGAATTAAAAGAATCACTTTGGAAACATGGCGTTGTAGTCGTCAGACAGCAACAGCTTACCGCACAACAATTAAAAGAATTTGCCAAGCAGACCTTTGGCGATTTTATGTTTGGCGGCCCTCCGAAAACGTTAGATCCTGATATTAGTCCAGACTTACAAAGCCAACATGTTTATATATTGGGCAATCCTAAGGGGCCAGTTCCCGATGCAGCCGGGAAATATGCGTGGCAATGGCATCATGATAAAGATGGTCTCCCCAGTACAGAGGGACTAGATATGAACGCATTATATGTTGTAATGCTTTATGGAATACAAGTGCCGGAAGGTGTAGATGGGCAACCTCACACTACCGAGTTCCTTGATATGGTAGAAGCTTACAATAATCTAGATCCTCAACATCAGCAGCAATTAGAGCAGATGTCGATGTATCACTCGCCACCAATGTTTTCTAAAAAACCCAATGTAGAGACTGATATACCGAAGAAACTGCATCCGATTGTGTCCACTCACAAAGTCACTGGTAAAAAGGGATTATATTTAGGTTCGGACACTGCGATCGCAGTTGATATGGAAGATCGACCAGAAGAAGCAAAACGTTTCTGGGAAGATTTGTTTGCGACTGTTTTAGACTGCACCCCAGTCTTCTCCCATGTTTGGCAGCCAGGAGATATTCTTTTTTGGGACAACTCCCAGGTGATGCACAGAGGCAGACCCTACGATCCAATGAAGCACCAGCGAATTGCGTTGCGTTTAGGTGTAGTAGAGACAGGTTGAAAGACACTACTATAGAAAGGGACTGGGAATTAGGGACTGGGGACTGGGTCGAAAGTCTTTTTGTGTCTAAGTTTTACCATCTGTTGATGTCCTATTTAAACAAGCAAAAGCCTTGATATACAAACTTTTGACTTCCGCCTTGCGGTACTAGGGCGTTGTCTCAGGAGTTGGTATTGGTGTAGGTTCAGGTGTGGAGGTTTCTGTAGGCGTAGGTATTGGCGTTGGCGTTGGCGTGGGAGCTGGTGTTGGCGTGGATGTTACCGTGGGGGTTGCTGTTGGAAATGGGAGAGGAGTGGGATTTTCTGCTGTAACAGTGAGTTGATAATCTATTGGTTTGGTTGCTGTAGAAACTACGACAAATTCATAAAATCCATTTTCTGTTAGTTTAGTTGACAAACTACGCTTAGTAGAATCTTCTAAAAATCGAATTTTGCCAGAAGGTGAATAGACTGATAACAAAACTTGAGAATTTGCTTCTAACTTCAAGTCTAGAGATTGGTCTTTAGCAAGTCCAGCAATGAATACTTTACCGCCACCAGGTTGGAGAGTACCGTTGACTGTTTTGCCAGTAGCCCCCGGATCGAAGACAAGTTTCTCAAAAGCGCTACCGTCAAGGATTGCACTGAGTCGATCGCTAACAAATCCGTACCAAACTTGTCCAATGGGTTGACTTTGGAAACTTTTACCCTGTTGCTCAGGAAATACACGTAAAAAAGCCGCATCTCCTAAATCATACAAAGAACGACTACCAACGTTGACTTTCTTGACTTCCCCTTTCCAGCGATCGCGTTCAGCAGTTGTGTAAGTTCCCAGTTTTTGGCGTGCATTATTACTCAGTGGTGCAAGCTTTTCTAGCAATTCCGAAGCTGTTTTATCCCATTCTGCGCGTAAACTTTCATCTTCTGGGCCATTGCTGATAGTACGTCCCCGTAAACTGGGATTTCTGTCCCAAAAAACTTGATTCACCAAGTTCACGTAGAAGTTAGAGTCAATACCCAACTGTTGACGGCGATCGCTTAATCTTTCTTTGCGTTCTCTTTCTGCTGGCGAATATTGCGCTAAAGGATCGGTTGATTGTTCGCTAGTTGGAGTCGGGCTGGCTGTAGGGTTAGGTTGGACTTGTCCGACATCTCGCCTGTTATTCAATCCCCACCAAATTAATCCCACACTACCAACTACTAGCGCCGTCACCAAGAAGGTTTTTGTTGGTGTCCACCAGGAGGAAGAGGGGGAAGATGAGGGATATGAGGGATATGTAGCTTTAGCTTCCTGCGGGGTAGGAGTTGGGGAAGGTGGGGAGACGGCGACGGTGGCGGATGTGGGTTGTGGTGGAGTGGGATATTGAGTTGGCGGATAGTTAGCCGAGGGCGGGTTGAGGGCTTGGAGTACTTGACGGGCTGATTGATAGCGATCGCTTGGTCTAGGAGATAGCATTTTATCTAATACCTGTGCCAAATTTTCACTCAGATTAACTTCCCGTCGCCATTGCCAACTGAGAGTATAAGTATCAATTAATTCTTGAGGTTGTTTCCCTGTCAGTAAAACCAACATTGTTGCGGCCATTGCATACAAGTCGCTGTGGGGAGATACTAACCCTGTTTGCATTTGTTCTGGGGGCGCAAATCCGATTTTACCTAATAAAGTTGGTGCTGGCGGAGGTGCAACCATACCGGGTTGGTAATATTCGGAAGCCACGGTTGCTACTACTTGTTTGACACCGCCAAAATCAATTAAAACTGGCAGTTTGTCAACAGTGCGAAGCATTAAATTATCTGGAGAAATATCTCGATGAATTACCCCTAGAGAGTGAATATATTCCAATACTGGCAAAATTGAAAGCAGAAGAAAGCGTATTTCCGTCTCTGTAAAGCGCAAACCCTGTTGTATCCGGGCATTTAACAAAGAATTGTAAGTTTCCCCTTCTACATAATCTTGCACCAAAAACAGATATTCTTTGCCCCCTAAATTTAGCCGTAGCAGTTCCCGAAAGCGGGGAATTTGAGGATGTTGCAGTTTATAAAGAACACTCGCTTCTCTTTCAAAAAGTTCTTCAGCTTTTTGGACAACGTAAGCGGTTTGAACTTGCGGTGAAAATTCTTTTAAAACACAAAGTTCGCGGAAACGGTTGATATCCTCAGCTAAATAAGTACGTCCGAAGCCACCTTGGCCAATTTGACGCACGATCGCATAACGATCGCCTAAAGTCTGTCCCGGTTGTATACTATAACTCATGGGCGCATCCAACAAATTTTCACCACACTGAAGACAAAAGCGACTTTCTGGGGAATTTTTATGTCCTTTAGAACAATATATTTTAGTCATTTGTCATTTGTCATTTGTCATTTGTTACTATTCCCCAATTCCTAGTCTTCTGTCATTTGTCATTTGTTACTCTTCCCCAGTCCCTAGTCCCCAGTCCCCAGTCCCCAGTCTGCTTATTTGCCAGATTGTACTTTACTGACTCGATCGGCTGCGATCGCATACCAAATTTGACCAAAAGTCTGTTGATTGAGTTTCTTACGCTGCTGATTGGGAAACAAGCGATCGAATTTTTCATTTGTGTCTTTGGTCAACTGATCGATTGTATAGTCCCCAAACTGCCCCGTTCGTGCTTGTCGTCTCCATGTATCGTAATCTTTTTGAGTATAGTTACCCAATTTCTGACGAGCTGCTGTACTCAAGTTAGCCTGTTCTAATTTATCCAATAAATCGTCAGCGATACCAGACCATTCATCTCGTAAACCAGTGTCTTCAGGTTTAGATGTCAGGCTTCGTCCTTTTAATTCTGGTTTATTTGTATAAAATAAATCATCTACTGTGCGAATAAAAAATCCTTCAGTAATTTCTAACTCTTGACGACGATTGATAATTTTCTGGAGGTTGCTATTTTTTCCTTTGTCGCTACCTGGTTTACCACTGGGATTGGGAAACTGAGGAATTTGCGGTAATGAAATTGACGGGATAGTAATTGAAGTTACACTCTTAATCACTGCATTTACCACCGCCCAAGCACCTGCACCAGTTAAGACAATTAAAGCCGTTCCCCCTAAACTCATCATAAAAGGGCGAATCCATACAGGGAAAGATGCTGGTTTAGCAATCGCTTGCGTTTGCCTCTGGAATCTACTTACAACAGCACTGGCGCGTTGTCTTCCGGGAGCAACTACCATTGTTTTAATCTTGGTGGTAATATGATTACCTGAAGATTTAATCGCAGTTGGCGATGGTAAATCTCTGAGGATTTGCTCGGCTCGTTGGTAGCGATCGCTCGGTCGATAAGCCAGCATCTTTTTTAACACTGCTTCCAGTTGGGGACTAACTTGGATTTGCTTTCCCCAGCCCCAAATTCCCTGATAGCTGTCGTATAGTTTCTGCGGTTGTTCACCTGTGAGCAACACTAATGTTGTCACCGCCAAAGAATATAAATCACTACTAAAAAATGCTTTTCCCTGCCGTAGCTGTTCTTCTGGAGCGTAGCCTTTTTTACCCAGCAGAGTATTATTTTCAGCCAACTTGGTACGCCAAAAGCCTTGAGAAGCTGGCAATTGCTTAACGCCACCAAAATCAATTAGCACTGGCAAATTATCAGAACGCCGCCAGATTAAATTATCGGGAGAGATATCACGGTGAATTACATCTTGTGAGTGGATGTATGATAAAACAGGTAAAATTTGTTGCAAGAGGGTGATTACTTCCTCTTCACTAAAGGTTTTTCCTTGACTTTCACGCTGTTCTAATAACTGGTAGTAATTGTCACCATCCACATAATCTTGCACTAAAAAGAAAAAATCTTTAGTGCCTATCTTCACTTGTAACGAGGCGTGAAAACGGGGGATCTGTGGATGCTGGAGTTTTTTTAAGACACTCGCTTCTCTCTCAAATAACTCTTTAGCTTTTTGTAAATCTTGATTTTCTTGTACTTGGGGTGCAAATTCCTTCAGCACACAAATTTGATGGGATTTATTGATATCTTCCGCCAAATAGGTGCGTCCAAAGCCGCCTTGTCCTAGATGACGGATAATTTGATAGCGATTATCCACAACCTGTCCCACAGCAAGAGGTAATGGTTCACCACAATGGGTACAAAAGCGGTTACTATCATTATTCGTGTGTTGTTTACTGCAATAGACCTGCATGGTGCTGAAGGATAAATTAAGGTTTTATTGAATGATTACAACGCGCATATCCTCATTTTCGGATATTCTACAAATTACGAATTACGAATTACGAATTATTTTAACGGTATTGGTTCTACTTAAGGATAAATAAGCAAGCGTCATGAACGGCAAATTAAGACAGCAGGAAGTAATTAAAGCATTTGAAAATTTTTTGTCTACTCCTCTAGAAACCATACTGCAACGGCATCTCAAAAAACAAATTCCGTCAGCTTTAAGTTTATTTTACGATGTGGCGGAGAATGTACCAGCCTACAAGGCGTTCTTAGCAGAAAGGGAAATTAATCCCGCGACTATTCAAACCTTAGAGGAGTTTCAGAAATTACCAGCGATCGCTAAACAAAATTATATACTGCGTTATCCTCTAGCTGAGTTGTGCCGTAACGGCCAACTCCAAGAGTGCGACATGATAGCTGCTTCATCAGGTTCTAGTGGGAAACCGACATTTTGGCCTCGTTTTTTCACAGATGAACTCCAAATCGCCACACGCTTTGAACAAATTTTTCACGATAGTTTCTATACAGACACCAGACGTACCTTAGCAGTGATTTGTTTCGCTTTAGGCACTTGGGTAGGTGGGATGTTTACCACTAATTGCTGTCGTTATCTTGCTAGCAAAGGTTATCCCATCACTGTAATTACTCCTGGTAACAACAAAGAAGAAATCTTGCGAGTTGTGCAGGAACTAGGCTCAGGTTTTGAGCAAGTTGTGTTATTGGGATACCCGCCATTTTTGAAAGATGTGATTGATACTGGTATCGCTCGTGGTGTGGAGTGGCAGCAATATCAGATTAAATTAGTGATGGCGGGAGAAGTATTTAGTGAAGAATGGCGGAGTTTAGTTGGCGAAAGAGTTGGTTCGCGAAATCCTTGCTATGATTTTGCATCACTCTACGGGACTGCGGATGCCGGAGTTTTGGGTAATGAAACACCGTTAAGTATCTGTATTCGCCGTTTTTTGGCAGAAAATCCCGATGCAGCGAGAGCTTTGTTTGGGGAATCGCGTTTACCCACATTAGTACAATACGATCCCTTCACTCGCTTTTTTGAAGTTCAAGATGGCGGATTGCTGTTTTCAGGAGATAACGGTATTCCCTTAGTGCGTTATGACATCTTGGATACTGGGGGGATAATTAGTTATGATGCCATGCTGCAATTTTTAGCAGAATGGGGATTTAACCCGCTAGAAAATCTGCGTTCTGATATTCAAGAATCACCTAGAGGTATTCATCAGCTACCTTTTGTTTATGTCTTTGGGCGTTCTAACTTTACAGTTTCCTACTTTGGCGCAAATATCTATCCCGAAAATGTAACGGTGGGATTAGAACAACCAGTAATTCAAGAATGGGTAACAGGTAAATTCGTGTTGCAGGTAAAGGAAGATGCTGACAAAAACCGATTTTTATCTGTAGTTGTGGAATTAGCAGTAGGGGTAGAGGGTAGCGAAGCTCAAAGAGAAGCGATCGCATCTTCGATTCTTTCACAACTGTTACGCCTCAATAGCGAGTTTGCTAATTATGTTCCAGTAGAATATCAAACACCACAAGTTACATTAGCGCCAATGGGTGATTTTGAATATTTTCCCATTGGGGTGAAACATCGTTATACCCGTCAATAAAACAATAGTTTTTTGTTAGAGGTAATACGCGATAGTATTATACAGATTTCCTACTGCAAAATTAAATTTCAAACCACTTCACAAACTAACGTCAAAGGTAATGTAAATGTATGCCGAAAACGTCAAAGTTAAATGAGTTATTTGTGCAATAAAACAGCACTAACTACAAATTGAAAACTGAAATTAACTGAAAAAATCGATTTAGGTAGGTAAAAAGTTATGGCAAATATCAATGGCACTAACGGTAATGATACCCTCTATGGGACAACCAGTCGTGACTTGATTAATGGTTTAGCAGGTGACGATAAACTATATGGCAATAGAAGCTACGACATCCTTAACGGTGATGCTGGTAACGATTACTTGAATGTTTACTATTCATCAGGCAATACTACCCTCAACGGTGGCACTGGTGATGATACCTTGAATGCTGAATATTCATCAGGCAAGAACTTGCTCTTGGGAGGCGATGGCAATGATACTCTCTTGACCTCTGGCGTGACCTCTAACTCCGATATCATCTATGGTGATAACACCCTCAATGGGGGGAATGGAAACGACACTTTTTATACTAAAAATAGTCGCTTTTATACTACCTTTACGACTGGTGGCGGCGGCAAAGATAAGTTTGTTTTCGCTCTCGACAAGAACAGTGGTGATATCATTATCACTGATTTTGGTGGCATTGGTAAAGACTCAAACCCGTCAGTGGCGGTGATTGCTGAAGTGGATACCTTGCAATTTACAGAATCTGAGCAATTCACTGCCAGAAATTTGCAATTAACTCAAATTGGTAACGATTTAAAAATCACCTTTGAAGGGGAAAATTTGGCCAAAGTGGTCTTGCAGAACTTTGCCTTGGAAAACCTAGACAATTTAGCCCAGGTTGGTAATATCGTGTTTAATGGGCAAACTAGCATCAGTGACAGCTTTGATGTCTTTAATGCCAACTCCACTCAAAGCACTATCTTTAACAAGAACACAGTCACCTTCCTTAACGACCTCAACAACAATGTCAACGGCTTTGACAACTCAGACGATGTAATTAATGGTCAGGGAGGTGATGACATTATTGACGGTAGGAGTGGCAACGACTTGCTTAGGGGTGGGCTGGGCAATAATACTCTCATTGGTGGTGCGGGCAATGATACTCTCGACAGTGGCACGGAGAATAATACCCTCAACGGTGGCGATGGTGACGATTTCTTAAAAGTTAACGATCCACTATACCAAAATGGTTACGATTCTCGCGATCCAATAGTTGAGAACTTGCTCTTCGGAGGTGAAGGCAATGATACTCTCTTCGCCTATGAGACCTATAGTAATAATACTCTCAACGGTGGCAATGGAAATGACACATTTTATAGTAGTGGGTATTTCTATCAAACTATTGGTTTGGACAATCAAATTTTAACTGGTGGCGGTGGCAAGGATAAATTTGTTTTCAAGCGGGATTATTTTGATAGTGGTGTTATTACCATCACGGATTTTGATGGCATTGGTCAAGACTTAAATCCATCAGCGGCGGTGATTGCTGAAGCGGATACCTTGCAATTTACAGGAGATTATTCTGATGGATATTTTCCTGACCCATTAACTGCAAGAAATCTACAATTAACTCAAAATGGTAACAATACAGAAATCTCTTTTGAAAAGGCGCTTAATTTCAAAGTGGTGTTACAAAACTTTGCCCTGGAAAACCTAGACCATTTAGCCCAGGTTGGCAATATCCTGTTTAATGGGCAAACTAGCAATAGTGACAGCTTTGATGTCTTTAATGCCAACTCCACCCAAAGCAGCATCTTCAAAAAGAACACAGTCACCTTCCTTAACGACCTTAACAACAATGTCAACGGCTTTGACAACTCAGACGATGTAATTAATGGTCAGGGAGGTGATGACATTATTGACGGTAAGAGTGGCAACGACTTGCTGCGGGGTGGTCTGGGCGATGATACTCTCATCGGTGGTACTGGTGACGATATTCTATTGGATGATTCTAATGGCAATTATTTAACAGGCAATAATTTGCTCTCTGGGGACGATGGCAATGATTTTCTCTCTGCCTCTAGCTCAACTATTTACGCATACTTGTATGGTGACTATATCTCTGGCAATAACACTCTCAACGGTGGTGCTGGTAGTGATACCTTGCTTGCTGACTATTCAAGAGGCAATAATTTGCTTTCCGGGAACGATGGCAATGATTCTCTCTCTGCTTCTGGCTACTACCAGTTTGAACAAACATTCATTGAGGTTTATGGCAATAATACCCTCAACGGTGGCACTGGTAACGATACCTTGCGTGCTGACTACTCAACAGGCAATAATTTGCTCTCTGGGGACGATGGCAATGATTTTCTCTCTGCCTCTGTAGCTATCGCTAGCGACCTCTCCCCAGAATATGCTGCTTTCGTCGCGGCCTCTGGCAATAACACCCTCGACGGTGGCGCTGGGAACGATTATTTAAATATTGACTATTCAAAAGGCGATAATCTACTCTCTGGGGGCGATGGCAATGATTCTCTCTTTGCGTCTGGCTACAAGGATGACTATGAGGGCAATAATGCTTCTGGCAATAACACCCTCAACGGTGGCGCTGGTAACGATTACTTAAATATTGACTATTCCAGAGGCAAGAACCTACTCTTTGGGAACGATGGCAATGATTTTCTCTCTGCCTCTAGCATAATTATTAACGGAGCCTTGTATGATGGCTATGAGTCTGGCAATAACACTCTCAACGGTGGTGCTGGTAGTGATACCTTGCTTGCTGACTATTCAACAGGCAATAATTTGCTCTCTGGGAACGATGGCAATGATTCTCTCTCTGCTTCTGGCTACTATCAAGCTGAAGCAGGATCCGTTAAGGTTTATGGCAATAATACCCTCAACGGTGGCACTGGTAACGATACCTTGCGTGCTGACTATTCAACAGGCAATAATTTGCTCTCTGGGGACGATGGCAATGATTTTCTCTCTGCCTCGGTAGCTAGCGACGTCTCCTCAGAATACTCTTCTTATAACGCTGCCTCTGGCAATAACACCCTCGATGGTGGCGTTGGGAACGATTATTTAAATATTGACTATTCAAAAGGCGATAATTTACTCTCTGGAGGCGATGGCAATGATTCTCTCTTTGCGTCTGGCTACAGGGATGACTATGAGGGCAATGATGCTTCTGGCAATAACACCCTCAACGGTGGCGCTGGTAACGATTACTTAAATATTGACTATTCCAGAGGCAAGAACCTACTTTTTGGGAATGATGGCAATGATTTCCTCTCTGCGGTATCCGCCTCAGAGAAGAACACGCTTGATGGTGGTAATGGTAATGATACCATCAAGGGTGGCAATGGTAATGATATCATAAAGGGTGGTAACGGTAGTGATAGCCTCTATGGAGGGGATGGTATAGATACCTTTATTTTCAATAATTACAATGAAGGTGTTGATACTATTTATGACTTCAACGCCACTAATGAACTGATTCAATTATCGGACAATGGTTTTGATCATCAATTAAAACCTTCACTTTTAGATAGTCAATTCACCATTGGAATATCTGCAACAACAAGCAATCAGCGATTGATCTACGACTTTGACACAGGTGCACTGTATTTTGATCTTGATGGAAGTGCGAGTACCTTTACTCAGGTAAAATTTGCACAATTATCTGCTGGATTATCACTAACCAAAAACAATTTTGTGGTTGTTTAATCGTGATTAACGCTTTGCCATTATTCTAAATATGGGTTGCGAGGTGCTATTCTAAGCACTTCGCAAACGATAGTACTCAATACAAGTCATTTTGTTGAGTAATTCAGATGTTACGCCATTGTTTTATTGTCCAAGCAATTGAGCCATTTGAAGACAAACTGCCGCGATCGTGTCTGCTAACTTTTGTCTACCATACTTTCACTAATCTCAGGCGATCGCTTTTAATAGGCGATCGCAATTATCATGAGATTTATAGCAAGGACTAGGGATTGGATGAAAAATCACCTGTTGATGTCCTAACCACTTTGGCTATTGCTATACTTTTAGTCTACGTCCTAATCAACTAGACGGTTGCTATACTATCGCCGTAGTCACATAGGTTAGGACATTTTAAAAGAGTGAAAGCTAGGAATAGTAATAGTTTTATCTCCTGCCTTCTGCCTCCTGCCTCCTGCCTCCTGCCTCCTGCTATATGACCCGGTTAAAATCAACCGCAGACTCAAAAACAGCTTCTACACAGACAGCGTAACAAGCAACAAATAGGCATCATTCACGGTGGAATGATGCCCATGTTTGGCGTAGGCGTAGCCCGTCGTAGACATCGCTGCTGACTATATGCGGATATAAATTCTAATACAAAACCTGCTGCTGAGAAACCACTACTGGCAATTGCTAGTTTTTCATTTTACCAATATTACGCTTGAGAATGCGGATTGGTATCACTCTATAAGCTCGCCCATATTAAAGTCTATTCTTATCCAACCTTTGAGTTTTCGTAAATTATCAAGAATGAGTATGGGAATCTGCCAGTGATGTACTATCAAAAAGGGTAAAGGATCGCTCACTTCAAAAACTGCTTCTTTCCCTCGCCTGATGTTTCTTACCCAAGTTTGCAGTTGCTTAAACGATCTAATTTCATTCAGCCGCCAAACTTCGTGGTACAGCCAGTAGGTTGGCTTACTATCAGCAAGAGGCTGCAAAGATTCAGCTAGAGGCTCATTACCAAGATAGGCATCCGCTACTCCTGGATGATTGTAAAACATCGTAATGGCGGAGTGAGTCCGAGGATTACACTCAATTGCGTAAACAGTTCCGTCTTCTGCCTGGATGAAGTCAAAGGAAAGTTGCCCAGTTTTTCCCAGTTCTTTGGTAAAATGACTCGCCCATTGCATAATTTCTTCCTGCTCAACGTTTTCGTAGTTGACTTGAAAGGCGGATGACTCACAGCAGCAGTACATTCTTGATTCTCCATCTCGCGCCGTAGTATGAGTGCAGTATTCCTTTCCAGGAATAAATTCCTGCATAATCCAGGGATTCTCCTCACTGATAGGCAGACTATTGACAAATGCTGCTGTTTGTAATTCTGTATCGCAAGGTAGCTTGGTGAGATTCAAGCGACGTATTTGATCGTAGGGGATACTTTTAAGAATGTATTTGCGCTTCTCCTGAGAAAAATCGAAGTTGAGGACTTGTTTAGGATCGGTAATTTTGAAGGATTTAGGGACAGATAAACCGAACGATCGCGCTGTTTCGGCAAAGGCAAATTTGTCATCCAGGCTCTTGGTGACATCAGCATCGAAGTGGAAGAACTCACAAAACTCTGGTAATGGTGGCTTGCCTCGATCGTAGTGGATGACGGAAAAAATCGCTACCGGAATAAAAAAGTCGATCTTTTCTTTTTTGGCGATCGCGTGTAAACTTTCAACGTAGCCTTCTAAATCTTTGCTGGGATCGGGAACGGTATAAAAGCCTGCAACAGAGTTGGAATATTTATTACCACTTGACCAGAATTTCTCAATGTCAATTATAATAACCCGATGCCCTGCTGCATGAAATGAACGCGCTAGTTGAAGGGTTTTAGTCATTCTAGCGCCAGCAATCAAGATATTTTTAGAATTGGGGTTAACAACAGTTGACTTACTGAATGGTTGCTTAAGAAAGCTCCACAGTAGCGATGTTAAGACGACGATGCAGTTTAAGGGAAATGCGATCGCTAGTAATACAAGAGTGCCCAAGTTTTGGAACACTACAAAAATATGCTTTCTCATAATTATAATTGTGACATAATAGCGTAATTACTGGCTGGTAGATAGGAAAAGGTTAAGGAGACAGGCAGATACAATTGTGCCCTTGCTTGCAAACTTTCCTACACTTGCATATTTGCTCCTCAAGCCGTCTAAAATTTGCGCCGAACACTTGCTCAAACTCTGGAATAATCTTTGACGATGCGATTGTAACAAGCGATCGCCTCTCTATTTTTGGCTTGCTCCTTTGAGCGCAAGTCTACTTGCACTTGAAGCAATGTGTCGTCTACCCAGAAGAATTTATAATAGACAACATATTGTCGTTTTCATTAATTCTCTAAAGTTCGCGCTCAAGCAAATAATTTTGGTTCTTATTACTTAGGGGTTGTAGAAGTAGAGGTTTTATATTTTACGTCTTCTCCAAACTGTATGAGTTTCCCGATACAAAAATCAATCCTCACCCAAGTTCTTAAGGAGCGCAAACTATCGAGTAACAGTAAAGGAATGTGCCAGTGATGTACCATTAAGAACGGTAGTGGATCGTTAATTTCAAATATTGCATCTTTTCCTCGCCAAATATTTTTAAACCACTTTTGCAACTGCTTTAACGATCTAATTTCATTAAGTCTCCAAAGTTCGTGATAAATCCAATAAGTAGGCTTACTATCACTCAGGGGTTGCAGAGGTTCAGCCGGAGGCTCTGGACTGAGATAGGCATCCGCTAAACCGGGATGGTTGTAATACATTGTAATTGCAGAGTGAGCGCGAGCATTGCACTCGATTGCATAAATTGTCCCATCTTCTGCCTGAATGAAGTCAAAAGAAATTTGTCCAGTCAGTTGTAATTCTTTGACAAAATGACTCACCCACTCCTGAATTTCTGGGCAATCAACGTTTTCGTAATTGACTTGAAAAGCAGATGATTTGCAGCAGCAGTGTACCGTTAATTCTCCATTTCTGACTGTACTGTGAGTACAGTATTCTGTTCCGGGAATAAACTCTTGCAATATCCAAGGGTTATCTTGACTTATTGGCTTACTTTTAAGATGAAGCGCCATTTTTTCGGGAGACTCCATTGGTAGCTTAGTCAGATCCAAGCGTAAAACAGAGTCATAAACAATACTTTTGAGAATATATTTGCGCTTTTCGTTGGCAAAGTCGAATTTCAGAACTTGTTCGGAATCTGTTATTAGGAAAGTTTTCGCGACAGATAGCGAGAGTGAGGCTGCTTTTTCTGCAAAGGTAAACTTGTTATCCAGCATCTTCATTGTCTCAGCATCGAAGTGGAAATTCTCGCAATAGCCTGATAACACTGGTTTGCGCTCAGAGTCAAAGTAGCTGGCTGCAAAAATGCCTACTGGAACAAAAATGTCTATATTTTCTTTTTTGGCGATCGCTCGCACGGCTTGAGTATAATCTTCTAAGTCTTCTTGCGAGTCAGGAACTGTGTAAAAGCCAGCCACAGAGTTGGAAAATCGATAACCACTGAACCAATATTGGTGGAGATCAAATAAAATAACTCGATGCCCAGCAGCGTGAAACGATCGCACTAGCTGAAGGGTTTTGGTCATTCTACCACCACCGATTAAGATATTTTTCGGATTCTCGTTCAAAACTACTTGCTTGGCATCCGATCGGCTGAAAAAATTCCACAGCAACGATGCAAGTACGAGGGTGCAGTTAAAGGGAAATGCGATCGCCAGTAATGCAAGAGTGCCCAAGTTTTGGAATATTGCAAAAATCTGCTCTCTCATAGTTGTAATTGTGACATGATAGTGGAACCTTTAGCTGATGGCGAATCAGAGGTTAAAAGAACAAGGTGAGGCGCGATCGCAAAACGTCGAATACTCAACTAGCTTCCAAGATAATTCTTGAAATAGCAAGCATCTTTATCAATCAAATACTCAATGACCAGTACCGAATCAGTAGATAAATTTAAATCTTTACTAGATAAGCTATTGAATCAAAGAAAGTTAGTGATTAAGTGGCATCGCTGGATAAAATAAAGGAAATAAGCAATATGTTGTAGCTTCAAAGCTTATTAGCTTCTTCTAAGTTAGAAGAAAGCTAAAAAGGTGATTTCCCCGACATCAGTTCATGCTCAACGCTTGATTGATCATCGTCATAAATAACTCATCTAAAGGAATTCCCATTTTGTTTGCCGTACAGGAAATCACCGCATTGCGGTCAAAAATACAAAACAACCCGGCTTCTAAAAACCAAGGTTGTCCCTGCGGGTCGATTCGGAAGTCAAATAAACTATAATGGCGACAGCCCAAAGCCAAATGACACTTCTTAACTTCTTGCTGAACTTTTTGGGTGATCGGGTCATTAATATCTACAATCCAACCTGGGACATAATTTTTAGCAGTTGAAGCCAAGTCACCCTCAATGGGTATTTTGAATTTGTCAGTATAGCTGCGGATTGGTCTGTTTTGAGAGTCTATCTGATACTCTTCAAGGGGTAAACCGATTAACTCTCCATCTTTAACAATAGCGCCGCATCTAACTTCTCGACCGGGTTCAATGAATGTTTCTACAATCACCTCCGAAGCAAATTCAAATGCTTTCTTCAAGGCAGCGTCATACTCGCTCTTTTCTTTGACTAATGACACCCCTAAAGAATTATCGGCATTTGCAGGTTTGATGACTACTGGAGGTGTAATTGTCGGAACGTCTCCTTGGCGCAGCAGTTCTCCAAAAGGCACTTTCACTCCTGCTGCTGCAACAATTGCTTTAGTTTTGGCTTTGTCAGCCGTTAATGCCATGACATCCGCAGTATTACCTATGTAAGGAATCTTAAGCAGGTCGAATAGTGCCCGGTACTCAGTCATTCCAGGAAGACAAAACATTTGTGGCAACATAACGTCAATGTTCTGCGCCGTTATAAACTCTATGGCCTCTAACAGAGAAATCGGTTTGGCGACAGCAATATCTTCAAGACTGAGGGAGGAAGGAAATCGCCATTGACCATCAGGTGTGATGTATGCAATCAGAAAGTCATACGATGGATTTGCTGTGGCTATTATACAGCTTTGGGCGTAATTGCGTGACAATTCACAATAAAAATCATTGTATGCAGACCCAGCTAAATGAAGGATACGAATTACTGGCATGATTCATCTTCTAGTTACTGTTATATTTTATATAACAACTGCAATTGTAAAAAATAACTTGAGGTGAGAAGATTTTGAAAACTGGATCGGAAACTATAAAAACAAGAGTCATAGGTAAATTGCATCGCCATTTTACTATATAAATATACTTTTAAACTGAATAATCTTTAGTTGTTACTGGAGTTTAGACTAGTTAGGAGTGAGAAACTGCTAAAAAAATCAGATATAAAAGCTTATTAATAATCAATAGTTGGTACATGCAACTATTAATTATTAATGAACTTCAGTGAGTATGGAATTTAGTCAAAGAATTTGCGTCGGCGTTGCTTGCGCGTCTTGTAGAGAAGCCCGTCTGTAGACATCACCTTTCCATTGGAGGGAATCTTTAGACTGGTTTCAACAATAAAGAAAATCTTTTGTATTGTTGGTAGTTCCATAAAACGGCTCAAAAAAGCCGAAACCCTATTGTGGCAAGGGCAAGCGGAGGCAGCCCAAGCTTTGTTTACTGATTTTTTGGTAAGCAATTGCAGACAATGTAACAATAGCGATCGCAAGCCAATCCTTTTAGCCATACCCACCAGTGAATCCCCCTACCAATATCTCTGCACAAACTCAGAATCGCAAAGCCGATCATATTCGGATCTGTTTAGAAGAAGATGTTCAGTCTCATCAAATCACCAATGGACTGGAACGTTATCGCTTTATCCATTCTTGCTTACCCGAACTCAACCACGACGAGATTGATATCAGTACAGCGTTTCTAGGAAAACACCTTGACGCACCCTTGTTAATTTCTTCCATGACTGGCGGAACAGAACAAGCCGCAATCATTAACCAACGTTTGGCCGAAGTCGCACAACACTACAAAATTGCAATGGGTGTCGGTTCCCAAAGGGTAGCGGTGGAAAAACCCCAGGTGGCTGATACTTTTGCTGTCCGCAAGTATGCACCCGATATTCTGCTATTTGCAAACTTGGGGGCTGTGCAACTTAACTATAAGTACGGCTTAGATGAATGTCTGCGGGTAGTTGATATTTTAGAAGCTGATGCCTTGATTTTACATATTAACCCTTTACAAGAGTGCATTCAACCCAAAGGTGATACAAATTTTCGGGGTTTACTTGACAAGATTTCTACATTATGTAAAAAATTGCCAGTACCAGTGATTGCAAAGGAAGTTGGTAATGGCATTTCAGCAGCGATCGCCAACAAACTCATTGCCGCCGGGGTAGCAGCAATTGATGTGGCGGGTGCAGGGGGTACTTCTTGGGCAAAAGTAGAAAGCGAACGGGCAGAAAATCCCTTGCAGCGTCGCTTAGGAATGACATTTGCCGATTGGGGCTTACCGACAGCAGAGTGCATTACAACTATTAGAGCGATGTCTACGACGGGCTACGCCTACGCCAAAGATGTGCCTTTAATTGCTTCAGGAGGTTTGCGTCATGGATTGGATGTCGCCGCCGCGATCGCCTTAGGAGCAGATATAGCTGGTTTAGCAATGCCTTTTTTACAAGCAGCAGCAACATCAGAGACAGCAGTTGCGGAACTCGCTGAGGTATTAATTGCCGAAATCACCACAGTCTTATTTTGTACTGGCAATGCTACTTTGTATCAGTTAAAGCACTCTGGTAGTTTACAGCGCATAGAATAAATTAAGTAGGTCATCAGTCATTTGTCCTTTGTCAATGCCCCATACCCAATTCCCAACTTCCAATAACTAATGCGTAATTTTATCAAACAAACTTTTGCTAGTTTAGTTGGCACTTTACTAGGACTAATTATTTTCGCTGGTCTAGGAACTACTGGACTATTCTTGCTAATATTGGCTGCTAGCTCCTCTAAAGATACTGGGCCTTATGTGAAAGATAAGTCAGTGTTGGTTTTTGACTTGTCAATGAAAATTACTGATAGCGAACCTAGTTCAGGCGAACTGTTTCAAAACACAATATCAGGTGTGGATGAAGATCGGATGGCACTCCGCAAAGTTGTGGAAACTTTGGAAAAGGCGCGGCGAGATCCGCGAATTGTCGGCATCTATTTGGATGCAACAAGCACAAGCCAAGTTGGTAACGTCGGCTATGCCTCTTTAAAAGAAATTCGGAAAGCGCTGGAGGAGTTTCGCGCTGCGGGGAAAAAGATTGTTGCTTATGGTAGTGATTGGAGTAAAAAGGAATATTACCTTAGTTCAGTGGCAGATTCCATTGTACTTAACCCTCTGGGAATGATGGAAATCAACGGTTTGAGTTCACAACCAATGTTTTTAGCAGGAGCATTGCAGAAATATGGTGTTGGTGTTCAAGTCGTGCGAGTCGGGAAATTTAAAGGAGCCGTTGAACCGTTTATTCTCACAAAATTGAGTCCAGAAAACCGCGAACAAACTCAGAAATTGTTAGATGATGTTTGGGGAGAGTGGCGCACTGCTGTAGGCGCAACTCGGAAAATTGAACCCGATAAATTGCAAGCGATCGCAGATAATCAATCCTTACTAGAAGCCACACAAGCCAAAACTAGCGGTTTAGTTGATCGAGTAGAATACCCCGATGAAGTTGTCGCTGATTTAAAAAAGTTGACAAATAGTGATAAAGAAGACAAAACATTCCGACAAATTAGCCTGAATAGCTACGCACAAGTTTCTGGTAAATCTCTGGGTGTAGAACGTAACTCCAAAAATCAAATAGCCGTTGTTTATGCTGAAGGCGAGATTGTCGAAGGTAAAGGAGAAGATGGGCAAGTAGGAGGCGATCGCTTTGCCAAAATCTTTAACAAGCTGCGACAAGATAAAGATGTGAAGGCTGTGGTATTACGAATTAATAGTCCTGGTGGTAGCGCTACCGCAGCCGAAGTCATGCAGCGAGAAGTGAAATTAACTCGTCAGGTAAAACCAGTTGTAGTGTCAATGGGTGATGTCGCCGCCTCTGGTGGTTATTGGATTGCTAGTGACTCTAATCGCATTTTTGCAGAACCAAATACCATTACAGGTTCTATAGGGGTGTTTGGAATGCTATTCAATGGGGAAAAGCTGGCCAATAATAATGGTATTACTTGGGATTCAGTGAAAACTGCACGCTATGCTGATAGTCAAACAGTTTCGCGTCCGAAATCGCCTCAAGAGTTGGAAATTTATCAGCGCAGTGTTAACCGTATTTATAATATGTTTCTCAATAAAGTTTCTCAAGGTCGCAAACTCCCAGAACAAAAAGTAGCAGAAATTGCCCAAGGAAGGGTTTGGTCGGGTGAGGCGGCTAAAGAAATTGGTTTGGTGGATGAAATTGGTGGTTTGAATACTGCGATCGCATACACTGCCAAACAGGCAAAACTAGGAGAAGACTGGGAAGTGCAAGAATATCCTCGCACTAGCAGTTTCAGAGAACGCTTTTTTGGGCGTGCAACAGAAGAGGTGCGGACTGCTTTCGGGATTGAAGGGACGCAACTCAAATCAGCTAATCCCCTCACCACCGAATTCCAAAAATTGCAACAGGAAGTTGAGATTCTACAAAAGATGAACGATCCACAGGGGGTTTATGCCCGTTTGCCTTTCAACTTGAAGATTGAGTAGATGTTTTTTGAGCATCAGTGGGCAACAACTCACCGAATACTACATCAAACTAGTTTTGAGGATTTGTAGTCAGGATTTTAGTCCTTGTTTTCTCAAAACTAAAGTCCTTGCTACGAAATTGTGTACCGATCAATTTAAAGACAATATTACTAGGACGAAGCGCATGAGTTTACCTCACCAGCCATAAACCAGCTGACATTTGCTGTCTTGATGTGTAAAGTAGTTTAAAGTCAACTACAATTTCCAACCTTTGACAGAATTTTAGATTTGGAATTTTGCTGAAGCAGCCTGGTTAAACAGTGGCTCAAGTATGGAAAAATCTAAAATTTTTTATCCAGACCAAGTGTATTTACATACGAACCCACTTTAAAGTCTAAAATACGAAATTGAGTAAAACATCCATCTATGGCTAGAAAAACACAACGTCTTTTACTGCTAATTGTTTCTTGTAGTATCACTGGTGTAATTTTAGGAGGTACTGCTGGTTGGGCAGAAAGTAGTCTCTGCTTGGATGACAGTAAAGTTACAAGCGAGTGCTTAACCCAAGATCCATTCCAAAAAACTATCCAAGGAATGAGTACTGGATTGTTAGCTGGGGCTGGGGCTGCTTTTGGTGCAGTCTGGCAGTTACGAAATGAAGATTGAGCATGAACTACCACTAACCCGAAACTTCGGGTTAGATTAGGTTTCTGTACTAATTAGCCAGTGCCTACACTTTGAGGATCAATCATCTTGATTTATATGGCTTTGGAAGAATACCGATTTATTAATGCACGAGCAAATTTCTGGTGTTGTTCAGCTAGATATTGAGGAGAAATGAACTGAGCATTGCCCATGAAGCGGTACACCCAGCGACAAAACTCCTCCAGCGATCGCTTAAGCAATTTAACAACATAATCTACGTAAGTAGGTTTGCCATCTTTCCCCTTCGGGCATAGTTCAATTTTTTGCTTGAGATGTCGCTTCTCGCCCTCTTGGGGAACTCCAAATATAAAAATACTCAACTACTTTTTGTGGGGTGGGCGTCTCGCCCGCCCCACAAGATTGGATAATTTATTTGTTGGAAGTCTCTTGGATAAATTCTATAACTTCAGGAAAAAATTGAACTTGAATAGATGACAGCAAGGCATTGTTTGATTACTGGCATGACCGAGTTCGCTGAAAAACAATGAGTTAATTGCAACTCCTGAACACGTCAAAATCCAGGATCATTGTCTAACTGTGCTAACACTTTACTGCAACAGACTGAATCGATATTTGGGTTGGGATGCAAAGAAGCAAACGTCTGGACGCATTTGCATTGTTGATGCCTTATAGAGAATAATCACAGATAAAGCAGCTTTAGTGTCTTCGTGCGAGAGAATAAATATAAAATATGGCGATCGCAATCGATTTTGGTACTAGCAACACAGTCATTGCTCGTTGGAACCCTGTTACCCAGCAGCCAGAAACCCTAACTTTACCAGGTTTATCAATTAAACAAAGTCTCAATCCGCCACTGATTCCTAGTTTGGTTTATGTTGAAGACGCAAGTCAAAATAAAGTCTTAGTCGGGCAACAAGTACGCGATCGCGGTTTTGACCTGAAAGGCGAAACGCGATTTTTCCGCAGTTTCAAACGCGGTATTGGTGCAGATATTCAAGGTTTTTTACCCGAACTAGATGGGCAAATTGTCACCTTTGAACAAGTAGGGCAATGGTTCCTTACTCAAGTAATTGCAGAACTAGCGCCTCTAGAAGGTGGGTTAGATTCTTTGGTGTTAACCGTACCTGTAGACAGTTTTGAAGCTTATCGTCACTGGTTGGGAACAGTTTGTCAAGCCCTTCCCATCGAACAGGTACGAATGCTGGATGAACCCACAGCCGCCGCCTTGGGTTATGGCTTGGCAGATCAAGAAATTCTCTTGGTGATTGACTTTGGTGGCGGTACTTTGGATTTGTCACTTGTTCGATTGGATCAAAGTGTGCAAGCAACCACCAAGCCCCTGGGATTTCTCCTCAAATGGGGTAATAAGTCTTTGGCTGAAGATTCAAAACAAAAAGTTAAAACTGCCCGTGTCCTGGCGAAAGCTGGGCAAAATTTAGGTGGTACTGATATTGATAATTGGTTAGTAGATTACTTTGCCAAAACTCAAGAGTTGGCGGTAAGTCCTTTGACAACAAGATTGGCAGAACGAATAAAAATTCAGCTATCAGCTCAAAATCAAGCTAGTGAAGTTTATTTTGATGATCAGACATTTGAAAGTTATGAACTGGAACTAAACCGCGATACTTTTGAAAATATCCTCAAAGAACACGCCTTTTTTGAGTTATTGGATGAGTCGATGACAACACTATTGCAGCAAGCAAGAAGGCAAGGGATAGAACTTCCAGATATTAGTGCAGTTTTGTTAGTTGGTGGGACAGTGCAATTACCAGCAGTGCAGACATGGATCAAACAGTATTTTGAGCCAGAAAAAATCCGTTGCGAACGTCCTTTTGAAGCGATCGCTCAAGGTGCATTACAGCTAGCACAAGGGATACAAATCAAAGACTTTCTCTACCATAGTTATGGTATTCGCTACTGGGATCGCCGCAACCAGCGTCACAAATGGCATTCTTTAATTAAAGCTGGACAGGCATATCCAATGACTCAGCCAGTGGAATTAGTTTTAGGCGCTTCTGTAGAAAATCAGCCTAGTATTGAACTAATTATGGGAGAATTGGGAGCAGATACAGGTAGTACTGAAGTTTATTTTGATGGCGATCGCTTAATTACTCGCCGTATGGACAATAGTGAAACCAGCGTCAAACCCCTTAATGATCGAGAAGGCGCGAAGACAATTGCCCAACTCACACCAGCCGGATATCCTGGAAGCGATCGGATCAAAATTCTCTTTCAAGTTGATGAACAAGGCTTTTTACGAATCACCGTTGAAGACTTGTTAACGAATGACACACTTTTGGAGAATCAACTTGTGGCACAGTTGAGTTAATTAACTAAAAGGATTTAAAAGTGGGATACCGCAGCCATCAAAATTGTGGATGTTGCGTGTTACTAAGGTCAATTGATGAATTTGAGCAGTAGCAGCAATCATCATATCTGCTTGAGTGTGTGTTTTCCCACTTAATCTTAGTTGACCTCGCAATTCACCAGAGCGTTTGGCAATTTCAATGGTGATGGGCAATACCTGGCTTTTGAATAATTTCTCCGTTAATATATTCACTTGCAGGCTTTGTTTCTGGGAGCTTCAGAAACTCTTCCAATGTGAGAGGTTGAGTAATTATCATGCTCATAGCTCCTAAATCCCTCAAAAATGTGTTTTTAGTCTAGCAAGTATAGACAGGTGCTTAACTTTGCGATCGCACCTGTCCATATATCAAAGGAAAAATTGCAGATATTGATTACAAATTACTGATTATCTCCGCACTACTACTAAAGTTCCTGTTGAAGCCCAGTTGTAAAGATTGCGAGCTTGTTTAACAGGTAAATTTACGCAACCATGACTGACTGGAGTCCCAAAACGGTTATGCCAATAAGCCCCGTGGATGGCATACCCTCTATAGAAATACATTGTGTAAGGAACGTCAGGAATATTGTAGCCTCTGCCTCGCATCCGGTGAATACGATACTTAGAATTAATCCGAAATCTACCTATGGGTGTAGGAGTCGATCGCTTACCTCCAGAAATGAGGTATGAATAAACAAGTTTATGACCTTCCCATGCACGTAAACGTTGTTCAGACAAATCAATTTCAATCCAGCGAAGTTGGTTAATACTATTAGTGCTGTTTTGATCGACTAAGGTGGCTGTTGCTGTAGTCGAGTTGGGTATAACTGTAAGCGGTGATGACCAAGAGAATAAAGTCACTACCATTAGCGCCATACCTGTACAAAAAGTTCTTGAAGAACGAATCCCAGTTTGCATTATGCCTCATCTTCTAAACTACGCAAAATCATCAAGTGAAGTAATTTTCTGGAAAACTACAAAATTCCAAATCGACTACTTACTTTCTGTGAAGGATTTACGCAATTCATCCGCTAATGCTTCTCGACACAAGTCCTAAGTTAATCCGCATCCAATTTACACATTTGTTATTTGTGCATAATTAAATGATGAGTTCTAACTAGTGACTAATGAGCAATGACTAATTACAAAGGACAATCTTGACAAAAATCTGTCATTTAAATGCTTAAATACTAACTTTCCCCAAGTTCATATTTGCATTTGTAATTTCGTAAAGGAGTTGTCAGGATTTTCGCTGATTTTTTGGGCAACTTGTTAAATACCCTTTTCTAGATTTTATTTCAAATTCAGTAATTCCGACTCCGAAGATTCCCAGCATAAAATATTGCTGGGAATTACTTAATTGTCTTGATTTATTGTTATTTATGATTTTACCTAAATTGCCTTTTGGCTGCTTCACCTATTATTTCTGAATGACTATTGGTGTCCCTACTGATGCCCACTCAAATAGCCATTTTGCATGTTTAGGTGCAATATTCACACAGCCGTGACTTACTGGAGTACCAAATCTTTTATGCCAGAAAGCTCCGTGAATAGCGTAATTACCTTGGTAAAACATCGCATAAGGAACGTTGGGAACATTGTAGTTTTCTCCCTGCATTCGCGTAGTTTTAAACTTGGATTGAATTTTAAAAGTACCAACAAGAGTAGGAGTGGCTTTTTTGCCAGAGGAAATAGCACTTCCATAAACTACTTTGTCACCTTGCCAAGCTATTAATCGTTGCTTTGTAAGGTTAATTTGAATCCAGCGCTGATTTGATTGTTGTAATGTCTGGATTTTTTGGGCAATTACTTGATTTTTAGAATTCGCCCAAACTTCACTGGTTCCAGTAGTAGTAAAAACACTTAAGGATAGTACTGTACCAGTGAGGATTATTTGTAAGCGACGCACCCAGTCAGGAGAAATTTGTCTTTTCATTTTAGATACACTTACACTCAAATTATCGGGTTTAGAGAAACCCATCGGTTTTCACCCTTATTTCCCTATCTATTACTTCAATAGACGTGAATTTTGATGATTTGATTCTAAGTTAACTCAACTGTTGCATTAGATTTTTTGCCTGATTTGCGATCGCTAACCAATTTCCCTCTGTAACAAGCTTTTTAGGAAATAATTCCCCGCTCAAACCAACAGCGATCGCTCCAGCTTGCAAAAATTCTTTAGCATTTTCGAGAGTCACGCCGCCAGTAGGAATTAAAGGTATCTCACCCAATGGCCCTTGCAAACTTTTGATATAATTAGCCCCTCCCACTGCCTGCACCGGAAACACTTTTACACAACTAGCACCCTGACTCCAAGCGGTAACAATTTCTGTAGGAGTCAGCGCTCCTGGTATGATAGGCACATTTTTTTCTTGTGCTGCTTGAATCATTGCCGAATCAACGTGGGGTGTGAAGAGGAATTGCGCCCCAGATGCGATCGCATCTTCTAACTGCTGCATATTAAATAGCGTACCAGTGCCAATGATACAAGTTGGTAATTCCGAACGTAGTTGACTGATTAATTCCCCGGCGCGATCGCTATTCCAGGTAATCTCAATCAGCTGCATTCCCCCAGATGCTACAGCCATTGCCATTTGCTGCCCTATTTCGATTTTAGGGGCGCGGATAACTGCGATCGCTCGGTGTTTTTGCAACTGTGATAACCAAATTTCATTAGGCATTTTGACTAGAGATTGGGGACTGGGAGTAGGGATTGGGACTAGAGATTCAATCTAGTAAATACCTAATTTTTAATACTAATGCCCAATGCCCCTCAAGAGTTCTGAGTGGGGAATCTCGCTTTTTTACCCGATTCCCAATCCCCTTAAAACTTGCTTATTGCATCAGGCTATGAGATATTATACAAACAACAAATACTCTATCGATTTACCGTATTTTAAAATATATACCCCAGTATTTGGGTTTAAAGGAGTAATTCAAATGACAATTGCACGACAAAACACAGTAGCATCCTTACCAATCACCATTCACGATTCTAAAAGCGCTGATATAACTAACTTATGGAAGCTTGTGCAATTAGGTGCAAATAGCTTTTGGTGGCGCACTAAGCCATATACAACGATTATCGGCGTTATGCTGCTAACCTTAGTAAGTCTGATTTTTCTAAGTATGCATTGGTATTACCGCAGACTGTTCTCATTTCTCAGCCATCAAGTCATTGGTAGCAATCATTGAGATGGACATGAAGTTGCAAAGGAATAGGTGATCGTCTCAATCGCCCGATTTTGTTTCCTTTACATTACTTTAGAAACAGTCTATAAAAACTCAGCTTAATTCTTCTAGTAGAGGAGAGAGCTAATTAAAAATGCATATACTGCAATTACCAAGCAATAGTTTGCATAAGCCCCTAGTAAAAGACCTACTAGGAGCTTTTTTTTAATTGACTATCTACTTCAAATGGCTAATATGGCAGCGATCAGACAGTTTAGAATATTGGCAAATTCTCAGAAAACGGCTGTTACGCCTACCCATAGCTAACTTGTCTTAACTAGGATGGTAGCCGCGATATAGTAGCAATTAAACTATTCCTAATGGATATTTATAATTAATTCTGATGGTAGATTAGGTCTGAAATGAAGATCGTTAATATAAATGTAATGTAAGTCGAAAACGTTTACCAACTTAAAAACAATGAATATTCTTGCTTGGATTGTTTTAGGTCTAATTGCTGGTGCGATCGCAAAAGCTATCTACCCTGGTCATCAAGGTGGTGGAATTATAGGAACGATTGTATTAGGAATTGTCGGTGCTTTTGTTGGTGGTAGTTTAGGTGTATTCTTCAGTACGGGAACCTTAGCTCTAGCCGCTCCTGGTTTTAGTATTCCAGGTATTGCAGTAGCAGTTCTTGGTGCGATTGTTGCAGTTTTCTTGTGGAATTTAATAACCAACCGCAGTGCTGTATAAAAAATTGTGATGAATCAATCACAAAGATTTAACAAATTCATTTAACTATTTTTAACTGTGAATTAAATTAAACAAATAGCGCTAGTCTGTCATAAGTCTAGCGCTGTTTTGTCGTTATATCGGTTCTCGGTTGAGTCCAATATAGACTTAACCTCAAGCTTTTTCCATTATTAGGTGCATTATAACGTTCCTTTTAACTTTTCTACCTGTCAGGTTAGAGGAAAATTTCTGTATTAGGCTCAATTTTTGGACAAATATTAGTAAAAATTTTATAGCAAGATTAGCGATCGCTAAGTGCAAACTTATCTTAACAAGTCTTAATTAGCTCTAAGAACTCCTATACCAGCTTCTCTTTCAATATAATCTGCTAAGTTGATAAAATCTTCACGCGGGTAGCATCTTCCCCCAACTAAATCAAAGGCTAATCTACTGCCAGGATTTTCTGGATTTTCGAGTATATGTATACCCCAGTAGTAAAGTAAGTCGCTAGTCCGAATACAAACTTCTTCTGGATCTATACAATGAAATTTTTTATCTATTCTACTAATTTCTTTATAAGCATTAGAATAGACTTGTTTTAAAAGCTTTAAGCGCTTAATACCAGGGTCTTTAAAGTTGTTAACTAATACAAATAAATGAGTTAGATTATTGATTTCACGTATTTTTTTAACAGTATCTTGAATAACTTTACCATGCTTATTTATTCCCAATGGATTGAAGGTTGTTGGGATAATACAATAATCTAATCGCTTAACTAGCTTTAGGGGATTACGCTCTAATGCTGGTGAGCAATCGCAAATTACTATTTGACAGTCACGGGCAGCATCTTCATCCCAATCATTTCCATCAAAAACTTGAATAGTTGTACCTACCCCTTTAGGATTGGGAACAAAAACCCCATCACCTACTAATTTTTGCAGATTTTGTTCTGGGTCTAAATCCACAAGTGCTACATTAAATCCTTGCAGTGCTAATGCTCCTGCTAAATGACCTGCTACAGTTGTTTTTCCTACTCCGCCTTTACAGGTAAAAACTCCAAAATAAACTTTTTTTGGCGTAGTTCCTTCGGGAGGTTCAAGATTCTCTCTACCCCCAATGACGTAATCACCATCAATCCCAACCAACTTATTTTCATGGGCAATCCCACAGCGAATTTTAGTATCTTTACCCCAGGTTCTCATTAATGCCAATGCTGGGCCGCTAAATCCTTTTGTAGTTATGAACCAACCAAAATTAAATTTTTTGCCTTCGTCAGAATCTAAAAAGTCAGCAAACTTTAAAAGCTGTGGTGCTGCTACGTTACTTCTTAGCCATTTCACCTGAACAACACCAACTAGGTTTCCTTTTTTAACCACTAGATCATAGCCAGGTTGATTGGTCTTTGCAGTTTCAACTGTCCAATCTGCTTTATGGAGCAATTTTGCTACGTGCTGCTCAAAGTGGGTAAAATCCTGGATAAATTGTGGCTCTAATAATGACGACATAAACAGCCTTAGACGTTTTGGTTCAACGTGGTAGTATGTAATACAATATACTTTACCCAAATAAACTCACATAATTAACAGCAAAGTTACGTCTGATTTTAACTAAGTATAAATACACTAAAATATACAGCTTTCATAAAATTTTCAATAAGTTGCTCTGGTCGCTACACACAAACCAACAATGTTCAGTTAAGCTGTAAACGCTATGATTGAGCTTTATTGAACGTCTTATGCATTGGTTGTTATCTGGACCGTTGAGTATAGAGAAATTGACGGTTAACATTGCAGGGTTGCCTGCATCGTTACAAGGTAAGAAGCTGGTGCATTTATCAGATTTTCACTACGATGGTTTGCGGCTGTCGGAAGAGATGTTAGAAAAAGCGATCGCACTTACTAACGAAGCTGAACCAGATTTAATTTTATTAACTGGTGACTACATAACTGACGAACCGACGCCAATTCACCAACTGGTACTTCGACTCAAAAATCTCCAAAGTCGCAGTGGTATCTATGCTATTCTTGGCAATCACGATATTTATTACAAACAGGCAAAAGCCGAAGTTACAAAAGCCCTTACTAGTATTGGAATTCACGTCCTTTGGAACGAAATTGCTTATCCACTAGGAAAAGAATTACCACTAGTTGGACTTGCTGATTATTGGTCACGGGAATTCTACCCCGCACCAGTTATGAACCAGCTAAACTCTGACACACCCTGCATCGTTTTATCCCACAACCCAGATACTGCCGAGATTTTACAAGCATGGCGAGTCGATTTACAATTATCTGGTCATACTCACGGTGGTCAAATCGTGATTCCCGGAATTGGTCCTGCGGCGTTGTTTTACGAAAAGCTTGTAAAAAAAATACCCAGAAAAGTGCGGCGTCGATTCCCGTTTTTACAAGTAAATGTTTCTGTAGTCAAGCATTGGGAATGGACGCAGGGTTTGCATCGGCTAGGTAAAAATCAGCTATATGTCAATCGTGGTTTGGGAACTTACCTCCCAGGACGCTTATTTTGCCGCCCAGAAGTTACTATAATTACCCTACAAGGTGAGTAGGTAATTCCAAATTTAAAATCAAATAACGCAATTATAGCAGGTATTCTGGCTAATGAGTGCTTGCAAATTTAGTTAGAACCTGCTTACTTTAATCGGATAATTTAAATCAATGAATTAATTGTATCTGGAGTAGATAACATAAATTATTGCATTTTATCAAGTTACATTTTTATTTTTGGTAAGCTGTAAGCGCTGGTATGAGGAGTATCGGTTGACTTATGCATTGGTTGTTTACAGGACATTTAAGAGTAGATAAAATAACAGTTAAGATTGCGGAACTTCCTGCATCTTTACAAGGTACAACGTTAGTACAGTTGTCAGATTTTCACTACGATGGTTTGCGACTGTCAGAAGATATGTTAGAAAGAGCGATCGCACTTACTAACGAAGCTGAACCAGATTTAATTCTATTAACTGGTGACTACGTAACTGACGATCCTACGCCAATCCGGCAATTGGTGCTTCGACTCAAACATCTGCAAAGTCGCTGTGGTATCTACGCCGTACTTGGGAACCACGATATCTATTACAGCCACTCCAAAGTAGAAGTTACACAGGCGTTAACTAGCATTGGGGTTCACGTGCTTTGGAATGAAATCGCCTATCCACTAGGAAAAGAATTACCACTAGTAGGGCTAGCTGATTATTGGTCACGGGAATTCTACCCCGCACCAGTCATGAATCAACTAGACTCGCTTACACCGCGCATCGTTTTATCTCATAACCCAGATACAGCCAAGATATTGCAACAATGGCGCGTAGATTTGCAACTATCAGGTCATACCCACGGTGGTCACATCGTCATTCCTGGCATTGGGCCTGTAGTACTTTATTATAAAAAGCTCCTAAAACAAATTCCCAAAAAATTACGGCGTTGGGTAATATTTTTCTTAGGAGACTGCTCGAAAGTAGTGCGATATTGGGAATGGGCACAAGGGTTTCACAAGGTAGAAGAAAATCAACTATACGTTAATCGTGGTTTAGGAACTTATAAACCAGGACGTTTATTTTGTCCGCCGGAAGTGACTGTAATTACTTTAATTCGTCATTAGTCATTGGTCATTGGTCATTGGTCATTGGTCATTGGTTTAAATAAAGGATAAAGGACAAATGAAAAATTACAGCTTTCACTGGTCAAAGTGCAATCTAAATACATAAACTCAAAGCAGAAACTTATTGAGCTACAAGACACCTTTACTAAACTTGAAGACCATTAATTTATTGCAATAATGCAGAAATATTACTTAAAAATTTTCCCACTTGGTAATGTTGGCATTTACGACAACATTACCAAGTGGACTGAAAGTTCAGAACTCGTTATTGAGCAGAATCGCCTGTGGTAGAAGAACCGCTATTAGATGTACTGCTTGACTTGTCTACTCCCTGAGGTGTAGTAGTTTTAGAGGTGTCACTTTTCGTACTTGGAGCAACAGTATCAGTAGAACTATCGTTCTGCGAAGTCGGAGTCTTAGTAGTCGGAGTATTAATAGTTGAACTCGTAGCCGGACTTTGTGTTGCTTTCGAGGCTGGCTGGGTTACAGAAGGTGCTTTTTCTGCCGCAGGCTGCTGGGGTGGAATAGTAATGTTAATATCCGGTTGGCGAGGTGTAGACGGAGGTGCAATTTGCTGTTGGGGAACAGGAACAGGAACAGCAACAGGAACAGGGATTTCCTTAGTTGTTTCGATTATTTTCGTTTGTGGTTGAGGAGATGTACTGGGAGTTGGATTACTCTTACTCGGTACAGGAACCACGACGGGCACAGCATTGTTAACTGCTGCGTTATTCTGGTTGAAGTACCAAACCCCACCTATAACCAAACCAAGCAGGGAAGTAATGATAATACCCAACAGCAAACCACCACTAGCATTGTTTTCATCACGCTGGGCTAAATCTGCTTGCTGGTAGTTACGTTCAACATTTCGACCTTGTACGTAACCGTTAGTGTAAGAGTTGGGATTAGCTGTGCTATTTTTGACTGTTTCAGTGGTTTGTGTCAAGTCAGTATGAGTATTACCATTAATATCAGTGTAAGATTCTTGCTTGACTTCACTGTTTTTGATTTCGCGTTTATTGGGAATAGACATAGCGGTTGATTTAACTCCTCAGATTAAAATATTGACTAACTAAAGCTTTGTGAAAACAAAAGGTTTTAATGAACTGAAAATATATGTTGCTGATAAATTTTGAGTCTTATTTGCTACTCAACTGTTGGTAATCTCAGAATAACCTCTGCCCTGAAACAAGTGGCTCTATCTCCAGAGAGTTAATATTTAATCAAGAGAAAGAGTATCCCAAAGATAGATGTTATTAAACTGTCAGTTAATGGATTGATCGAAAAATCTAATAATTTGCTGCAATTCTCTAAATTTTTAATTTGTTTTTATATATCGCATCGCCAAAGCTTAATGGTCATATCTCGACTACCGCTAACCAAAGTTTTGCCATCAGGACTGAAAGCGACAGAGTTAACCCAATCTGAATGGTTATCCAAAGTGTAAAGTTCTTGTCCTGTGTTAACATCCCATAGCTTCACAGTATGATCTGCACTACCGCTAACAAGATGCTGACCATCGGGACTAAAGGCGATCGCACAAATATAGCTGCGATGTCCGGCAAGAGTGTTAATTAGCTTACCTGTACTACTATCCCATAGCTTGATAGTTTGGTCATAACTGCCACTAGCTAAAATTTGCCCATCAGGGTTAATAGCAACACACATCACCCAACCTGAATGTCCGTTAAGAGTTTGCAGCAGTTTGTTACTCTTCAAATTCCACAGCTTAATGGTATTATCCGCACCACCACTGACAAAAATCTGTTGTTTTAGGCAAATAGCAAGGGAATAAACTAAGCCAGAATGACCTTTGAGGACTTCCAGTAATTGCCCCATCTCTATATGGGAAATCTTGATAGTAGTGTCTGTACCGCCACTCAGGATAGTTTGACCATCTGGACTAATGATTACAGAAAAAACTGGAGTTGAATGTACTTTGAGGTCTTGAGTAATTTACCTGTAGACATTTGCCAAATCATTATGCTGCTGTCATCACTGCCACTAACCAGAGTTTGGCTATCTGGGCTAAAGGTTAGGCATCTTACCCATTTGGTATGACTAGTGAGAGTATGTAGTAATTTCCCTGTGCCGAGATGCCAAATCTTGATAGTATTATCACTACTTCCACTAGCCAAAGTTTGCCCATCTGGACTGATTGCAGTTGTAAAAACCCAGTTCAGATGAGTCAGGGTGTGTACACATTTCCAGGGTGAAGGTTGAGACTGTGATTTAGGTGGTGGCGGCGTTGGTGGCTTTAGTGGTTGCGATGTCGGTTGGGGTGGTGGTGGCGGCGTTGGTGGCGTTGGTGGCTTTGGTGATTGCGATGTAGATTGAGTTGGTGGTGACGTTGGTGGCTTTGGCGGCGGTGATGTAGGTTTGGGTGGTGGTGGCTTTGGCGATGTTTTTTTCTGTTTCAGTTCCAGTTCTATGGCATTTTTAAAATCTGACTTGGCTCTATTTTCATATCCTAGTTTCGAGCAAGCAAGCCCTCGGTATTTGTAGGCTTCAAAGTAGTTGGGGTTGAGACGAATCGCTTGGGTAAAGTTTTCAATTGCTTCAGTATATTTTCCTTTTTGAGCTTTCTCCATGCCCAGTTTGTAGAAACTTTCAGCGTTAGATGCAGTGAAATCAATTTTGGTAGAAGTGGAAGCAGATTGATTTGTCTCATTTGGCTGATAAGACTTTAATCTTACATAAGCTTGATTGATTTCTTTGATTTTTTCTTCTGCTTCTAGCTTTTGCTGCGGTTCAATAAAACAATCTGGATGCCAAGTTTTAGCCATCTGGCGGTAAGCTCGCTTGACCTCATCAGCAGATGCACCTGGTTTTAACCCAAAGATATCGTAAATATGATTTATATCGAAGCGATCGCTCATACGATGAATACTAAGAAATCAGCAGCAAATCTTATTACACTTAGTATTCCCAAGTATAAGTATTATCTAACTTCATCCCTAGTATCGCCGTCTGAAGTATTAAACTATATCCGCTCCTTATCTTCAACGCCGATTTAGCCGTAGTAAACTTTTTATTTTCTGACAAAATCTTTCTACCAAAGGTCTAGGTTTTGATACATATCTAGGCGATCGCGATCTACGGGTATTCCCCGGATTTCTTAACTCTTCTTCTATTTGTGCAGCTTTATTTAAATCTGAAGCGGCTCTATATTCATATCCTAATTGTGAGCAAACTAGCCCACGATATTTATATGCATCAACATAGTAAGGATTGAGACGAATTGCATGGGTAAAATCTGCGATCGCATCCTCATATCTGCTTTGTGTAGCATTTTCTACTCCTAAATTATAGAAAGTTTCTGCATCCCAACGATTGACAGATATTTTTGGGGGATTTTTAGGCGAAGATGAAGATGGATTTTCCGGAATAGGAGGCTCAGGTGGAATTTCAGATTTGAGCCTGTTGTAAGCTGCGTTGATTGATTTGATTTTTTCCTCAGCTTCCTGTTTTTGCCTTTGATCGACAAAGCGATCGGGATGCCAAATTTTCACCAGTTTACGGTAAGTTCGCTTCGCCTGTGCTTGAGATGCACCAGGTTTCAGCCCAAGAATTTCATAAGCATCATTAATATCGAAGCGATCGTCGCGCATACTGAAAAAATCGACAATTAGATAAATCTATGTTAACTATTCCTTTAAATTCTCTCCAAACACCCCATTCTGGCTATCACTGGGATGGTAGTAATCGTCGCTTCTTTGAAGGCTGGTATTACCGCGTCACACTGCCGGAAATTGGGCAAACATTCGCCTTTATGTACTCCATTGAAGATCCCATCGGCGGTAAACCTTACAGTGGCGGTGCAGTTCAAATCCTCGGCCCGGATGATCAGTACCTCTGCCGTACCTTTCCTGATGTCAACAAATTTTGGGGTAGTCGGGATGTTTTGGGTTTAGGTCATTGGGGTAAAAATAATTTGCAAGTTTCTCCTTTATACTTACTTCCAGCAGAATTTGAGTATCATGTCCAAGAAGGATATCAAGCTACAGCCACCTTGAATCAGGGAATAATTCGCGAACCCGCCACCAATAATTATTGCCATTGGCAGTATGAAATTCAACCAGTATACGGTTGGGGCAATCAAAATGCCATTCAGCAATCAACCGCAGGCTGGCTGTCATTCTTGCAGATTTTTGAACCTGGATGGCAAATTTTGATGGCTCACGGTTTAGCCAGTGGGAAGATTGACTGGAATGGCAAAATCTACGAATTCACTAACGCCCCAGCTTACGGAGAAAAAAATTGGGGTGGTGCTTTTCCGCAGAAATGGTTTTGGATAAATTGTAATTGCTTCCAGGGCGAACCCGACTTAGCATTAACTGCTGGCGGTGGACGGCGGGGTGTGTTGTGGTGGATGGAATCTGTAGCGATGATTGGACTGCACCATCAAGGCAAGTTTTATGAATTTGTTCCCTGGAATTCACAAGTAGAGTGGGAAATTCAGCCTTGGGGTAGGTGGCAAATGAAAGCTACCAACTCTAGTTATGAAATTGAATTAACCGGAACCACGAATTTACCTGGTACACCTCTACGGGCGCCAACAGCAGAAGGTTTAAGATACTGTTGCCGGGACACTATGCAAGGAAAACTAAATTTAGAGTTACGAGAACTAAATGGGAGAAAATCTCAAATAATTCTAAAAGCGGAAAGTTTTCTTTGTGGTTTAGAAGTAGGCGGCGGCTCTTGGGATAATTATTGGCAGTCTCCCTAAAACTACTGCTATAATTATATATGCTTCGCAGTTGGGGTTGTAGCTCAGTTGGATAGAGCGGACGCCTCCTAAGCGTCAGGTCGTGCGTTCAAGTCGCACCAGTCCCGTTATATTTAGATAATTCATATAAGTAGAAAGACACAAATAAACTTAACTATATGAATTAAGGGCAAAATAGCTAAAAACCTCTTGCCTCCTGCCTTGTCATAATTACAATTATTTATGTCGCTCTACCTATATAGCAATTCATGAGGTAACAGCATTGCCAGTTTGCCTAAGTCCGCATATCCGCAGCTATCTTTAGATTTACTTTATAAATAGCCTCTCAATACCCTTTTTCTCTATTTATCGTTAAATTTCTTCAATTTTGTTTCTTGAAAGTTATGATATTCTTTGTGAGAAGCGACGTAAAAGGGTAGCTAATTTACTGTCAGGTTATGGGCAGCGTGTTCAATATTCTGTATTTAAGTGCTATTTGACTACAGAAAAATATCAAGATTTACGTCGTTGGTTAAGAAAAAAGTTAAAACTTAGGAGATAATTATGGACATTGGAAACTTCTCTTTCTTGACCGCACTCACTGATGAAGATGCTAGCAAAGTCAATGGTGGTTACATTGATTATGATAGCTTTGCGGATTCTACATTTGAATCGTATGCATTTATAGGCAACTTTCTTGATACCGTAGGTTTCGATGGTAGTTCCTGGTATGAAGCAGGTTTGAATTACTTTTAATTCCAGCCCCATCTCTTAATGATTTAGAATCTCTGTAAAGGTTATAATTCTTCTAAAAATTAATTATTTCAGCACTCATAAATATTATGAGTGCTTTTTTGTATTGACATGATGCGTTTGCCCTGGTTAGAACCCTTTGATGAATCGTCCGATATCGGTTAGGATAATCCATCAATTACATCAATTAGAGGAAAAACTCCAAGCACGCTTAATCGCGCTGTTATACGAAAACCAACCAAATTTATATTTGGGCAAATTCTTTAGAAGTTTGCTACTCTACTATGAATTGTTTTTTCTTATATCCAGAGAAAATTGTGTACTAAGTAAATTAAGTTATTGAGCCTTGAATAAGCTAGTCTTTACAAATAAATCTTTTCGTTTTATGGCTTTTGTCCTACCAATAATTACATGGTGGGGATACAAAGAAGTACAAAACCAATTTGTGCAGCCGCAAGCAGTTGTAGTGTTAGGTGGTTCAACGAGACATTTAGAGCGAGAAAAATTTACAGCAAAGTTTGTTCGCGAGCATCCAAATATACCAATTTGGATTACAGGCGGCAGTCCACGTACATTCACCCAAAGAGTGTTTACCAAAGCTGGTGTTGATCCTCAACGTTTACACTTGGATTATGAAGCAGTAGATACAGTTACTAATTTTACTACCTTGGTAGATGATTTGCAAGCTCGTGGCATTAAGAGCGTTTATTTGATTACTTCAGATTTCCACATGCGTCGGGCTTGCGTCATTGGCGAAATTATTTTGGGTAGTCGGGGTATTTATTTAAAACCAGTACCAGTGCCGTCAGAAAAACCCCCTGAATCTATCGAAAAATCTATTCGTGATGGAGCTAGAGCGATTATTTGGTTAGCAACTGGTTACACTGGTGTGGATGCCGTTAAAAATAGACGGTAAATAAAACTAATTTTGGATTTTGACCAATTCAAAATCCAAATGACTAGTGACCGCCGTCACTAGTCACTTAATATAGTTCGGGAAAAAACGCCCCAAATTTTCCCACAATTTGATACCCTAGCTTAAACAGATTTGAGTAAAGTTAAAGCGTGGAAATTCAACTTGGGCGGGGAAAAACAGCTCGCAGAGCTTACGGAATAGATGAAATTGCTCTAGCCCCTGGTAACAGAACACTAGACCCTAGTTTGGCAGATACTAAGTGGCGTATTGGCAATATTGAGCGAGAAATCCCGATAATTGCTAGTGCTATGGATAGTGTAGTAGATGTTCGGATGGCTGTACGTTTGTCACAGTTAGGAGCATTAGGTGTCCTCAACTTAGAGGGTATTCAAACTCGCTATGCCGATCCAGAGCCAATATTAGATCGGATTACCTCTGTGGGGAAAGATGAATTTGTTGCCCTAATGCAAGAACTCTATGCCGAACCAATAAAACCGGAATTAATTGAACAACGTATTCAGGAAATTAAACAACAAGGTGGCATTGCGGCAGTGAGTGCGACTCCAGCCGCTGCAAGTAAATATGGTGAGGTAGTGGCAAAAGCGGGAGCAGATTTATTTTTTGTCCAAGCTACAGTAGTTTCTACTGCACATTTGTCACCAGAATCTTTAGTACCACTTGATTTAGCAGAATTTTGCCGTTCCATGCCCATCCCCGTGGTGTTGGGTAATTGCGTGACTTACGAAGTCACGTTGAATTTGTTGAAAGCTGGGGCGGCTGGGGTACTGGTGGGAATTGGGCCTGGTGCGGCTTGTACTTCTCGTGGGGTATTGGGTGTAGGTGTGCCACAGGCGACTGCGATCGCAGATTGTGCCGCAGCACGAGATGATTACTACAACGAAACTGGCAACTATATTCCGATTATTGCTGATGGCGGTTTAATCACCGGTGGTGATATTTGCAAATGCATCGCCTGTGGTGCTGATGGTGTAATGATTGGCTCCCCTTTTGCCAGAGCCGCAGAAGGCCCAGGACGAGGTTATCATTGGGGTATGGCGACTCCTAGCCCAGTCTTGCCCCGTGGTACTCGCATTCGCGTAGCCACTACTGGTAGCCTCGAGCAAATACTCATTGGCCCAGCAGGGCTAGATGATGGCACTCACAATCTTGTAGGAGCCTTAAAGACTAGTATGGGCACTTTGGGAGTGAAAAATATTAAAGAAATGCAGCAAGTGGAAGTTGTGATTGCACCTTCTTTATTAACCGAGGGTAAAGTTTACCAAAAAGCTCAACAATTAGGTATGGGGAAATAAAATTGCAGACTGGGGACTAGGAAAGATTTATTTTAATTCTAATCCTTAATCTTTCAATAAATTTTTCTGGCCCCCTAAACAATTGCTGGAAAAATCCGATATGTCCCTTACAATAGAGATAGCGGAGACGAATGTTTCCGTTCACTCCTCACACCACACTCCGCCCGGACTACTGTTCGGGCGGTTCCTTATGTTTGTAAATAAAATAAGAGAGCTTCTTAGCAAATGTACATCCTCCCACTCCCAAGCTGAGGTTTTTGCTATGGTAGAATTTTCACCAAGTTCAGATATTATTGGCGAAGGTTTTAGGCATGTCAACAGCCGCACAAGTTACCGATTCTAGTTTCAAGCAAGAAGTACTCGACAGCGATGTACCCGTTTTAGTTGACTTTTGGGCACCCTGGTGCGGACCATGCCGTATGGTAGCTCCTGTTGTCGATGAAATCTCCGAACAGTACAAAGGTCAAATAAAGGTCGTAAAAGTCAACACAGATGAGAATCCGAATGTTGCTAGTCAGTACGGCATTCGCAGCATTCCCACATTAATGATTTTTAAGGGTGGACAAAAAGTGGATATGGTGGTCGGCGCTGTGCCTAAAACTACATTAGCTTCCACTCTTGAAAAGCATCTTTGAAACTCAATCGGCAATAAAATCCTCTTGAGTTATCCATTTTGTTTTAACTTTAAGTTAATTTTCATAAACAAGTTTGAGAGGTGCGAATTTCCTGTCTCTCAAACTTGTTTACATTTGTATACAGTCTAAAAATATTTTTAGGAATTTTCTAGCTCAAAAATAACTCCCTAATTCCCCCACTACCAATTTCTACCGCTAGCGCCGCCAACAGAAAGCCCAAAAGCTGAGTTACAATTACTCCACCTTCTGCACCAATCCACTGCTCAATCAGATTTGCCAAACGCAAAATCAACCAAGTGACAAACATTGCCCCTAATATACCCACCACAACACCAATATGCGGACTCTGTGATTTCGACATCAGTAACATCACCGTCGTCAAAGTCCCCGGCCCCGCTAGTAACGGTAAAGCTAGCGGTGTAATTGCGACATCACGTCCTTCTTCAATAATCGGCTGATCTAATTCTCCCCGCAGCATTTGCAAAGCAATTAACAGCAACAATAGTCCTCCTGCTACTCGCAAAGAGCCGATACTGATTTCCAAATAATTTAAAATTACTTGCCCTGCAAAGGCAAATAGCAAAAGAACTGCGATCGCAATGATAATTGCTTTATCTATAACTTTGTTTCTTTGGTCTGGCATCATGCCCTTAGTCAAAACTAAAACAATTGGTATATTGCCCACTGCATCTGCCAGAATAAACACAGCGATAAATGTTTGAATGAGAATAGGAATATCCACAGCAGGTAGCTTTAATCGGAGTTTAATCACAACCTAATCTTAATCTTGCTCAGTTTGCTAGAACCCAGAGGAAGATTAAGATCAGCAATAAAACAAGGCTGTAAAAAAAAGCAACACTTACACATTTCTAATTAAGTTCCACAGATTTTGAAGTAGCGATATATTTTGATAATCTATCTTCCATAAATCAACTGTTCATTGTTGAATCTATGAAGTCTTATTTAGCCGCCGCTATTCAATTGACCAGTGTGTCCGATTTACAGAAAAACTTGGCACAGGCAGAAGAATTAATAGAACTTGCCGTGCGTCAAGGTGCTGAATTGGTAGGTTTGCCTGAAAACTTTTCCTATATGGGAGAAGAAAAAGATAAACTCGCACAAGGTGATGCGATCGCTCTTGAAAGTGAAAAATTTCTCAAAAAAATGGCTCAACGCTTTCAAATTACCATCTTGGGCGGCAGTTTCCCACTTCCTGTAGATAATACAGGCAGAGTTTATAACACTACTTTACTTATCGACCCCAGTGGTCAAGAGCTTGCCCGCTACTACAAAGTACACCTATTTGATGTTAATGTCCCTGACGGCAACACCTACCGCGAGTCCAGCACAGTTGTGGCGGGTACGCAACTACCCCCCGTATATTTTTCAGAAAAGCTCGGTAATTTAGGGCTTTCTATTTGTTATGATGTCCGATTCCCAGAACTGTATCGTCATCTGGCAGATAAGGGAGCCGACGTTATCTTTATTCCCGCCGCTTTTACCGCTTTTACAGGTAAAGACCACTGGCAAGTACTACTACAAGCCAGAGCCATCGAAAATACCGCCTACGTCATTGCTCCCGCCCAAACGGGCAATAACTACGCCCGTCGTCTAACCCACGGTCACGCGGTCATTATCGACCCTTGGGGTGTAATTTTAGCCGATGCTGGAGAAAAACCGGGAATTGCGATCGCAGAAATCAAGCCCACTAGGCTCGAACAAGTCCGGCGTCAAATGCCCTCTTTACAGCATCGGGTATTTTAGCTATTGGGGAGCAGGGAAATAACTAATACCCAATGCCCCATTCCTAAACCTGAATGAATAAAATAAAAAACCGGGTAAATACCCGGTTTCTGACAACATTAAAACCCTCTATTTTTGAAGAGCATAGCTGTACTGTGCCCCAATTTATTTGTTGTCAAAATTAAACTTTAGCCGCTGATTTGGTAACAACGTTAAGTTCACCTTTAGCATACTTAGCAGCAAAGTCTTCCAAAGAAATTTGCTTAATCTTACTAGCGTTGCCAGCTGTGCCAAATTGCTGGTAGCGTTCAGCACAAACCTTCTGCATATATGTAATGGAAGGCTTGAGGAAGTGACGGGGGTCAAACTCCTCTGGTTTCTTAGCCAAAGCTTCACGCACAGCAGCAGTAATTGCCAAACGGTTGTCGGTGTCGATGTTTACTTTACGTACACCACTCTTAATACCTTTTTGGATTTCTTCTACAGGTACACCGTAAGTTTCAGGAATTTCACCACCATATTGGTTAATCAGTGCAAGTAAATCTTCAGGTACAGAAGAAGAACCGTGCATTACCAAGTGGGTGTTAGGCAGACGGCGGTGAATTTCTTCAATGCGGCTGATAGCCAAAATTTCCCCAGTCGGCTTGCGGGTAAACTTGTAAGCACCGTGGCTTGTGCCAATGGCAACAGCCAAAGCGTCTACTTGGGTTGCTTCTACGAAGTCAACAGCTTCATCAGGGTCGGTTAGCAGTTGTGAGTGGTCGAGTGTACCTTCAAACCCGTGACCATCTTCAGCTTCACCAGCACCAGTTTCTAGAGAACCCAAACAACCGAGTTCACCTTCAACGCTGACACCCAGAGCATGAGCTACGTTTACAACTTCGCGGGTAACATTGACGTTGTACTCGAAGCTAGCGGGAGTTTTCGCATCAGCTTCTAAAGAACCATCCATCATCACGCTGGTGAAGTTGTTCTTAATCGCTGAGTAGCAGGTAGAAGGTGCATTACCATGATCTTGGTGCATGACAATGGGAATATGAGGATAGGTTTCTACGGCTGCCAAAATCAGGTGGCGTAGAAAGTTTTCTCCTGCATAATTACGAGCGCCGCGTGAAGCTTGTAAAATCACGGGGCTATCTGTCTCGACAGCAGCCTTCAGGATCGCCTGAATCTGCTCCAAATTGTTAACGTTGAAAGCTGGGATGCCGTAACCGTTTTCAGCTGCGTGATCCAATAGCAGCCGCAGTGGTACAAGCGCCATAAATAGTCCTCCTAATGTGGTTGTCAGCTAGTTTGTGTGAAAGAAGCGTAATAATCACGCTAAATCTTAAGAGTTTTTTCAACTTATAGGAAATTATAACTAGTGTCGTGTGTCTATGTTGAAAAAGTTTACGCCATCGTTATTATAAATGTGTTCTATACTGCTGTACTATCCGCCATAGTTGCTCTGTATTGCTGTACATTTAGTTACCCTACAGCTAGTAGCTTTGGTAGCCCAGTATCCAAAATTGGTCATTTAAAAGCGATCGCACCTTGGCTTTAAAAATCTGATCGATAAGCGATCGCTTTAAGCTAAAGGCACTAACTTCTGGCAAATGCTCTGAGGATGTTTTCTCCTGAGTGCTGCATTTGGGATTAGATTATGCGTCGCTTATGGAATTAATGAAATTTTACCCGAAACGGGCGATGTCTCACGACAAGCCGCTTTGGGTCTACACTCTGACTGCAATTAAAAAGAGTATAGGCGTAGCCCGTTGTAGACATCGCATAAACACTTAGGTAAGGTACGTTAACTTTCTTCGTAATGTACCCTAACAAATCCAGCAATTATACTGATATTAATCAGTTTTCTATGAACGGCTAATACGATAGGTAAGTGTATAGTCCCAGGTAGACCAATTACTACCCTCTTTTTTGGACATTATCCAGGTTCTCTCTTCACGGGAGGGTCCTGTGGAGGAAATGTCTAATTCGGTAGTACCCAGTAAGTCATCTTTATGTAAATTAGCAAAAATGCCTCCTACGGCTGTAGCTGCTGAAAGTATGGTTCCCGCAATAGCTCCTTGTGAACCTGTTGTTGCTATAGCACCTGAAATAGCAGTACTAATCTGTTCAACTGTCTGACCGTATTTACTCCAGTCTTTTCCAAAATCTTCGTCGTAAGCTTTTAGTCCGCCTTTGACGCTTTGTCCTTGTGGGATTTCGCCCTCAAATAAAACGGCTTGGTCTGGTTTGAAAGATTTCCTTTGTTTATCATTGATTTTAAAAGGAGTTGTCAGAATTGCCTTGGTGGTTTGTCCTCCAACCAAACCACCCACGAGATAAAAATCGTCAGCACCGGTTACATCTTCGGTATCTCGGCAATAAACGTCAACTAATTCGACTTTTACCTTTGTCATAAATTTCTTGGTCTGTTGTGTTTGGTGTTGTGTTCAGAATGGCACTCTGTTAATAAAAATCTGAATGCCTTTTTCAGTTATTCACCTTCACCCCGTATTTAAATAACCGTAAAATCACTGAAATCCGCTAATAAGTAGTTAATTTCTCTTAACCTGTAATCTTTTTTTATCTTCAGCAAAAAGCGATGTCTACGACGGGCTACGCCTACGCTCATGTGAGAATTTTATTCCCCAGAGCGATCGCATTCACAATTTTTTTGATAGCGATATATCTAGCCTCGACTTTTATCTTCAAAGACTTACTAAGTCTTCAAATTCAGTAGACCGAAAAGTTCTGTATTAAAGTAAAATTAGATACCTAAATTTATAAAACATTGTTTATACAGTTATGTCGAATCGGGATCTCAATCACAAACTCGGTTTCCCGATCGGGTATGGAATAGCACCGCAATGAGCCATTATGCTTCTCGGTAATAATCTGGTAGCTAATCGACAACCCCAATCCAGTCCCCTTGCCAACTGGCTTAGTGGTAAAGAATGGGTCAAACAATCGTTCTTGAGCGAATTTTGGGATACCTTGACCGTTATCTACAATCCGAATCTGTACATGATGTGAATCAAGCATCTTAGTGCAAATCAGAATTTGACTGGGCTGTTGCTCAATCTCGCTAAATGTACGCTGTAAATCTCGTTCTTCAAGGGCATCGATTGCATTGCAAATGATATTCATAAATACCTGGTTCAGTTGAGAAGCCTTGCACTCAACCAATGGTAGGTTGCCATAATTCTTAACCACTTTAATTTCCTGGTCAAACTTGCCTTTCAAGCGATGCTGTAAAATCATCAGCGTACTATCAATGCCCTCATGAATGTTGACCTGTTTAATCTCAGCTTCGTCCATACGAGAGAAGTTCCGTAAAGAGCGGACAATCGTTTGAATCCGCACTGCTCCAACTTCCATTGAGGAAAGTAACTTGGGCAAATCTTCTAGCAGGAAATCTAGGTCGATCTCTTCGCTTTCGGACTGGATTTCCGCCACTGGACTGGGATAATGCTTTTGATACAACCGCAGCAGTCTTAATAGGTCTTGAATATACTCATTGGCAGGCTTGAGGTTGGCATAGATAAAGTTTACTGGGTTATTAATTTCATGCGCTACCCCAGCGACTAACTGCCCTAAACTAGACATTTTCTCATTTTGCACTAGCTGAGTTTGCGTTCGCTTCAGTTCAAGTAAAATAGTTTCCAACTCAGTTGCTTTCTGACGCAGCTGAGCTTCCGACTCTTGCAAAGCTTTTTCAACTTGTTTACCAGCACTGATATCACGAGCAATTTTAGAGACACCAATGATTGTACCTGTCGGATTTTTAATCGGAGAAATTGTCAGCGAGATATCAATCAGTGTCCCATCTTTGTGTTGACGCACGGTTTCAAAATGTTCAACTCGTTCTCCTTGCCTCAATTTCTGAAGAATTTGGGCTTCCTCATTGATGCGATCGGTAGGAATAATTATTGTCCCAGGTTGACCAAGTACTTCTTTTACCTTATAGCCAAATATTCTTTCTGCACCAAGATTCCAGCTAATAATTACTCCATCTAAAGTTTTGCTGATAATAGCATCCTCAGAGGACTCTACAATTGCCGCTAGGCGAAACAAAGCTTCTTCAGCTTGCTCGCTTGTAAAATTTTCCATATTAATTTACTTCTTAAATTAATAGATAAAGGGCATACCCAAATTCTTGACTATTGTCTGTTTCAAATACTCTTTTTTTGTTCCTATAAAAGGAAAAGAGTTAGCTTTACACAACTTTAATTAGTATTCCCTTAAGTATTAAATAATTAACATCTAAGTTTTTATGATTTAAATATTATTAATGTATAATTATAGTTGTGTTTCTTCTTAAGAACTACAAGATAATACGGACAAAAGTATCTATCTAACAGCGAACAATGATAAATCAGTATCTACAAGCCGCGATCGCACAAGTAACTGTAAAATCACCGAAATAGGCAGACAACTCAGTTAATTTCGATTAATTTGTAATCTTTCTTTTATCTTCAGCAAAAAGCGATGTCTACGACGGGCTATTCGGCGTCGCTCATCCAAAAATTTTTTATTCCCCAGAGCGATCGCATTCACAATTTTTTGATCGCAATATAGCTAGCCTCGACTTTTATCCTCAAAGACTTAGCAAGCATTTTTTTATTGAATATGGGTCGCCCGGGATTCGAACCCGGAACTAATCGGTTAAAAGCCGAGTACTCTACCGTTGAGTTAGCGACCCTTTCGCTGCTTTTCGCAACTTTGCCATCATAGCATATATGTCTGTAGATTTGTAAAGGAGTTTAGAAAAAATTAGCAATCAACCTGACAGATGCTGTATGGCTAGCTCCTGGTGCTAACACAGTCAGGTTATCACCAGTATTAAGAGAGTTACGGGTGGCACTCCACGGTTCTAGACAGTAGAATTCTTTGCCTTTGACTGTCCAAAATACCAGGTAGGTAGAGAAATCATCATAATCCAAGGTGAGTTTTAACTTACGGCTACGATCTATCGCAGTGGCCGATTGACTCGTTAGCTGTCCAAAGGCAAAATCAATTTCATCACGGCTAAAGTCAAAATTGCCGTCAAAATAGTGAAATTCCTTAGTTTGATTATCTTGATACTGCTTAGAGGGAATTTCAAGCTCTAACTGAGTTTTATCACCACAGAGAAAGTAGGGATGGAAACCAGCTGAAAAGGGCATTGGTGTAGATGACAAGTTTTTATACTGCTGGCGGACTTCTAAGATATTACCTTGAAGTTCGTAGGTGAAAGCCAGTTGAAAATCAAAAGGATAAACAGCCTTAGTTTGCTCATTGCTATTCAGAACGACAGTCAGGCTAGCTTTATCTTTAGTTTGTTGTTCTGTTGCTTTCCACGGCAATTCACGAGCAAAACCGTGTTGTTTGAGAGTATATTTTTGCCCGTTATAAGTGTAAGTATTATCTGGTAGATTGCCACAAATAGGAAACAAAATTGGATTTCCACCTCTGACACTCAACTGAGGATCAGTAAAACGTTCAGTATCCATGTAGAAAATTTCTTGCCCTTGAATGCGCCAACGGGTGATTATCCCACCGCGTTCAGGTACGACTTCCAATTGAGAACCAACGGCTTCGTCAGAAAGAATATAGGTTTTGTACTGTTGCTGTTGAATGGCAATGCTAAACACAAATTTTAGTCCTGGGATTAGGGATTAGGGATTGGGGATTGGGGATTGGGGATTGGGGATTAGGGATTGGGGTTAAAATAACTCTTTCCCAGTCCCCATAATTTATTCGTCTTCTGCAAACACGAAACGATATAACTCGCTGGGGTCTGGTTCAGGGCTGCTTTCGGCGAACTTAACCGCCTCGTCGATTACATCCTGAATTTTACGGTCAATTGCTTTGATTTCTCCCTCATCCGCCAGGTTTTGCTCTAGCAAATAAGCTGCCAACTTTTTAATTGGGTCACGGGCGAACCAAAATTCTTTCTCCGCTTTGCTTCGCATTTCATCTGGGTCAGCCAAGGAGTGACCCCGGAAGCGGTAAGTAAGCGCCTCAATTAATGTTGGGCCTTCACCTGCACGGGCACGGGCTACAGCTTCTTGAGCCACGGCTCGGACTGCTAGTACATCCATGCCATCTACTTCCACGCCCACCATGTTAAATACACTGGCTTTTTTATAAATCTCTGGCTGGGAAGTGGCTCGTTCGTGAGACATCCCAATAGCCCACTTATTATTTTCCACTACAAACAGAATTGGCAGTTTCCATAAGGCTGCCATATTTAGGGTTTCAAAAAACTGACCGTTATTAGCTGCACCGTCGCCAAAAAAGCAAGCTGTAACTTGGTCAGCATTTTTATCTTTCAGCACTTCGCGGCGGTATTTGGTTTGAAAAGCCGCTCCGGCTGCTACAGGAATTCCCTCAGCCACAAAAGCATACCCACCGAGCAAGCGATGTTCGGCAGAAAACATGTGCATGGAACCACCGCGCCCTTTGCTGCAACCTGTGGCTTTACCAAATAATTCTGCCATTACCTCTTTTGCTGGTACACCCGCACTCAGAGCATGAACGTGGTCGCGGTAGGTACTGCAAACAAAATCTTCACCTGGTCGCATTGACTGCACAATACCACTGCAAACGGCTTCTTGACCGTTGTACAAATGGACAAAACCAAACATTTTGCCTCTATAGTACATTTCAGCGCATTTGTCTTCAAACAAGCGCCCTAATACCATGTCCTCATAAAACCGTAACCCTTCTTCCTTAGTAATTTGCGTAGTAGCAGGATTAAAAGTGGGTAAAGTACGCTCTTGAACCATTATTTTTGAGTATCCCTGTTGTACAACTTAAAGTTACGGTCTTAAATAAGTTGGTCTGATAACACCTCAGCTTTTAACAGGCTAGCGTTTATAAGACTCAACAATCAAACTTTATTTATGCACCAAAAAAGGGTCTTAGGGAACAGCTGAATTTTTAATTTTGCGGAAAGTCTGAGCTAAGGCTTCCTTATATCAGAACTTTGCAAGACAGATTTTTAACTTTTCAGCTCATACCCCGTGAGGATTTGACTTTAACGGCAATATCTGCCGCTTTAGGTTTTCTCTCTTATTGAAACAGTGGTGATTGCTGAGTACCGTTAGCGTCAGCGGAGCGTTTAGCCCGTGCTGAGTAAAAAGTAAAATTTAGACCGATAAGGCATCAAATCAGTTAGAAGTAGTAAGTACTTAGGAAAAGATTCACAAATACTACGTCTTACTCATTACTTATTGCTCAGAACTCAGCACTCCTAAATATTCCCTTTCACAGACTAGCAATCAAGATAGACTGCTTTCTGCATATCCATTAACAATTTCAAAAAAAGCAGGCAAAAATTTATAATACCCAAATAGGTAATTGTAATGAAGAGTAAATTATGATATGATCTTTTTCTCGTGTTATCAGGGGAAATCCTCAATAGTGGTATTTTTGTTACTAGCTAGTGGGAAAGTCCCAAAAAAATCAATCATCAATAGATTCTTCCAGCTACAACAATTATGCCGTGATTAAAAGTGGTAGTTGTGGTTTGTGGTATCGAAGGCTGATAATAGTTGTGTTAAACAAAAATACTAAAAATTAAAACAAACAATTGAGGCTTTCTAGGTGAAAGCAAAAAATTAGTACTAAAATGTGACTCAAAATTTCGGGAAAGTACAAAACAAGTTGTTGCAATATACACTTGTAGAGTAAATTCTATACGGCATTTTTATGGCACAGTTTTACAGGCCTGGAACGCTCTAGGTGAATTATGTTGATCGCGGTGCAGGGGAAGTAGGCTGTGCGAATTCCGCTAGATTACTACCGAATTTTAGGACTACCGTTAGCGGCAAGTGATGAACAATTGCGGCAGGCATACAGCGATCGCATTGTACAATTGCCACGACGTGAGTATTCTCAGGCAGCAATTTCTTCTCGTAAACAACTCATAGAAGAAGCTTACGTGGTTTTATCAGATCCAAAACAACGCAGTACCTACGATCAGCTTTATCTTACCCACGCCTATGACCCTGATAACCTTGCTGCTGACGCAGTAGCACTGGAAAATCGTCCAGAAAGCACCAAAAGGGGTAGTGACACCCAGAGTCTGGGGATCGAAATTACCCAAGACGAATTAGTTGGCGCTTTATTAATTTTGCAAGAGTTGGGGGAATACGAACTTGTACTAAAACTAGGTCGTCCGTACCTGGTAAATAAAAATGGTGCTACAAGTGCAAGAAAGGGCAATAATTTAGCAGACGAAGAAATACATGAAAATGCTGAACATCCAGATGTTATTCTCACTGTCGCCCTTGCTTGCCTAGAATTAGGTCGGGAACAGTGGCAGCAAGGTCACTATGAAAATGCCGCCATATCTTTAGAAACTGGTCAAGAACTACTGGTACGCGAGGGGTTCTTCGCCAGTGTGCAAGCGGAAATTCAAGCGGATCTTTACAAATTGCGACCATATCGAATTTTGGAGTTGCTGGCACTACCTCAAGAAAAGACTGCCGAACGAAGCCAAGGTTTGGAATTATTGCAAAACCTCTTAGAAGATCGGGGCGGCATTGATGGCACAAACAATGATGACTCTGGTTTAAACATAGATGATTTTTTGCGATTTATCCAGCAGTTACGTAACCACTTAACAGTCGCAGAGCAGCACAAGTTATTTGAAGCCCAAAGCAAACGTCCTTCTGCTGTTGCTACTTATTTAGCTGTTTATGCCTTGATAGCACGAGGATTTGCTCAACGTCAACCTGCTTTAATTCGTCAAGCGAGGCAAATGCTCATACGTCTGGGCAAGCGCCAAGATGTACATTTAGAACAGTCGCTATGTGCTTTACTTTTGGGACAAACTGAAGAAGCAACTCGGGTTTTAGAACTTAGTCAGGAGTACGAAGCTTTAGCTTTTATTCGAGAAAAGTCTCAAGACTCTCCAGATTTGTTACCAGGGCTGTGTCTATATGCAGAACAGTGGTTGCAACACGAAGTATTTCCCCATTTTCGAGATTTAGCAAACCAGCAAGCTTTTCTAAAAGATTACTTTGCTAACCAACAGGTACAAGCTTATTTAGAAGCACTGCCAACTGATGCAGAAACAACTAATGAGTGGGCTGTAATTAACCCCCAAAAATTTTCCCAGCCAAAGACAAATAATTCCCCTTTCCCTAACAATTCAAATAGGACTCCAGGGCAGTTTAACCACAGCAGAATACCAACACCTGATCTAGATTTGCCAGACACGCCCGAATATTCAAACTTCTCACCACATATATGGAATTCATCTGAAAGTGTAAAATCAGAGGTTCCTGCTGCTGAACGGACGAGCAGAGGCACTAATCAGCATTTGAACGGTTCAGCTAAAAGTGCGACATCTGCTCATCACCAAAAGCGTCGGCAAAGAAAATCTACTCCATCTGCTATCCGGGAGCGTGTACCGAATAATCGTCCCCATTCTCGTCGTCCTCGGCGGCGGCGAACTTTTGCTAACACCATCGAAGGGAAAACACGGTTAGTATGGAGAGTGTTTATTTCTTTGGTGAGTCTATTAGTTTTCTGGGTGTTAGTTACAACAGCTTTTGGATGGTTAAAAAATCTGTTTTTTCCTACACGATCTGTACTTAATTCACAGTTGTTTGTACAAATAAATCAACCACCAATATCTATTCCCGATCCAAATAGTAAACCACAAGGACTAGATGGCCCTTTAACAGATACAGCAGCAGAAGAAATCATTCGCACTTGGCTATCTACTAAAGCCGAAGCTTTAGGGGCGAATCATGAGATTAATAACTTAGAGCAGATTTTAACTGGTTCAGCTTTGTCTCAATGGCGGGAGATTGCTCAACAGGCTAGGTCTGACAACCGCTATCGCAAATACGACCATAGCGTAAAGGTAGAATCTGTAGAGAAAATTGATTTATTTGCAGATCGTGCCGCAGTCGTAGCTACAGTGAAGGAAGCGACGCAGTTATATGAAAATGATCAGTATAAAAACTCTTCTAACGAGAATTTGCGAGTTCGGTACGATTTGATTCGGGAACGAGGGAAATGGCGTATTCAGAGTACATCTGTTGTGAATCAGATAATTAGATAAGTTGGAGTTTTTTGGTGATGTCTACGACAAGGTAAGGATGATTCCGCCAATTACTAAATTAATAGCCATTGGAGAGTTAAAGACCCTCACTCACGTTACATCCTTATAAACCTTGCTACGATGTCCAATTTTTACAACCGTTACCAATAGAACATCATCAAAAATCTCGTATAAGATGCGGTAATCGCCTACTCTAATTCTATAAGTATTTTCTTTACCTTTTAGCTTTTTTACACCGTTTGGTCGGGGTGATGTGGCTAGCTCATCAATTTTCACTTGTATGGGTTCTTGAACTTAAAGCGAGAATTTTTTTAATTATCCCTCTTCTGTCACTCTCCGAAAACATTTGCCATTTCTGAGTTCTAGAGCTTTTGTATAGCAAATGTAGGCTAGCAAGCACCGCAGGCATCGTGCGATTATTTTCTAATAACAAATACAAGACCAATTTTTTTCTAATAGTATAGCTTGTATTCATTGCCTCATTAGGCTTAAGCGCGATAGCCCTCTGGGAAAGTGACAGAAGAGGGCTATAAGACTCTAAAAATTCCTTTAGTTTGGGATGTACCTGAACTTCTCTGGTATCCTGTCCTTCCTTGGTTGTTATAGGCTCTGATAATCAGCTTGGGTCTAATGCCCCTGGAGCCGATGATATCTCCACGCTGCAAAGTGCAGCTCTCGTTAATTCTGGCAGCAGCATATAGGCAGATGCCAAATAAAGTGCGATCGCGCTCAAGAGCAGGTTAATCTGGGGCTGAATGCTTTACTGTCAGTACCATTTGCTAATGACTATAACAGTCTACATCCGTGACAGAACAGCAACCTTGGATTGCTTATCTTTATCCAGCCCTTGGAGTTCATTCAGATGTAGCCAGCCTTCTTTAACTAATCCAGCAAAGACAAACAGCAGAACCGAGTATTGGTAGTCATACTTACCCTCAACTTCATGCCTTTTAGCACTCAAAAAATCGTGTAACTGCCAGAGTTCACTCAAGTCCACAAGCGTACTTGCCTGCTTTTGAACTTGTTTAAGTAAAGCCTCAATTTCTCGTTCGTAGGCCTTATCAAAGGCAGTTCGAGCTATCTTCTTCTCAATGTCCGTCCATTCAGCTTCACTTGCTTGCATGATTCAACCTGAAATTTCTGCGATAGTTATTTGCTTAGGATTGTTCCGTTTGCCCAGATTAATTGAGCGCTATAGGTTAAGAAAGCGCTCAGTATGAGCATCGGCGAACTTGTCTGTTGCGTCTGTTTAGTAGTTCACCAACCCCAAAATAACGCCTGTATGTAAGTCGGGTAAAGGGGAAAGGAAATAAACCTTTCCCCCTTTACTAATAAATCGCTTTCGTTAACGAAAGCGATTTATTAGCGAACTAGGTTCAAAAGTTCTTTGGGAGAAGCTAATAAGTCAATGGCTACGAAAAAGATATTACCTTGCGGGTTGAGCAAGAATCGCCAAGCCATGTTCATGCCTACTGCTGCACCAAACCAAGGGGTTTGAACCTTGCCTGTCACTTTTACCTGAGTATAGCCATCGTCTGTAGGTTCAGCGACACCGCGTTCTGGAAGCAAACTCAGGTTCTGGCATTCTTCCCGGAAGAATCGCAAGATCGCATCTTTGCCCACGATCGGTCTTTGGAAGGGAGGCTGCAAAGCACCGTCTGCCACGAACAGTTTGATCAGCTCATCAAAGTCATTTGCATTCAATAGGTTCATGTAACTCAACACGGTTGGGTTGTCGATATCTTGAATGGTGACTTGAGTGCGCTCTTGCATTTGTTTGGGCGCGACCACAGGTTCAGAAATTCTGGTGTAGCCGCCTAGTTTACTTGCATCAAACCCCATGTCCACAACGGAGTTCCGCAACACGGTAATCTGTTGTCCTTGATCCAAGCTTTTGAGAGTTGACAATACAGCATTAGCGTTAGCTGATAGCTTATAGCCAGGCGGAATTGGCGCGACAATTCCTTGCTCCATCCATTCTCCAAGCTGATTCCAGAAACCTAACTTAATATTAGGCGACCAAGTAGCATAGGTACGGCAAATAGTTGTATCTGCATGGTTTGCCAGATCGCACATCACCTGAGTTTGCTCAGGAAATGTCATTTGCTTAATTTGCTTCAGGGTTCCTTCTGCAAACTGCATACTGGCTGCGCCAGGAGCCGCAACCGTCACGGTCTTACCCATCTCCAAGAAAGCGAACCATGTCCATGCAAGTTGATCTTCGGCGCTAAGTTGGTTGAATCGAGCAGTTAGAGCTGGCACGGCATCAGCCGACAGTGTATTGGGGAAAATGCCACGAGCGGATTCGATAGTAATTGCCATATAGAGGATTACCTCACTAAGTTTTCAACTGACACAACGTGGAGCAAGACACACAGCTTACAGTTCTGCTCCTCAACAAAAATATCACAAATCTTTACAAATGTTAAAATATGTTTACATGAACTAGTGCAACTTACTTCCGTTGTCAGCTGTTATACCGCGTCGGTAATCTCGCCAGTTATAGTTGATTCTTTAATTCGCTGAGAATAACGAGCTTTGCGTTCTAGTACAGCCAGCGTTATTTCCCAGAACTTTCCAACACCCCTAACAAATTCTTCAACATCAAATAAGCAGAAGTCCCTCCTGGATCTTGATGCCCAACACTCCGTTCTCCGAGGTAGCTAGCTCGTCCCTTTCTCGCCTGCATCGGTATAGTTTCTTGCAACCCCCTTTGGGCTGCTGCTACAGCCTGTTGCATAGCTTCCACTGTCCCCTTACTTTCTTCTAAAGCCTTCCCAAAAGCAGCTACAGCCGGAGACAGTACATCCAGCATCGTTTTGTCTCCTAGTTGCGCTTTGCCACGTTGCAGTACGCCGTCTAAGCCTGCTTGGAGTATTCCCAAAACATCTTGGTCTGTTAATTCTTGCTTACCAACTACTGCTGTACTTGCTCGTAAAAACCAAGTGCCATAAAGAGGGCCACTCGCACCGCCAATAGAAGAAATTAAAGTCATACTTACAGCTTTGAGAATGCTGCTGATGTCCTTGTCTATAAGAGTTGGTAACTGAGCGCTTACCTTTTTAAAGCCGCGCTCCATATTGATCCCGTGGTCGGCATCTCCGATCGCAGCATCTAATTCTGTCAAATATGCTTTATTCTCTTCTATCTCGGTTGCATAAGCCTGCAACCATTGTAATATCTGCGCTTGAGTCAACATAATTCGTAATTCGTAATTCGTAATTCGTAATTATGAAATTCCCCAGCACCAACTCGGCGTTTTTACTGGTGCATCCCATAGCCGGATCATCTCATCATCTAATTTCAGCAAGGTAATGGAACAACCTTGCATTTCTAAAGATGTGATGTAAGGGCCTATCAAGTTTCGCACAATTTGCAATCCTTGCTGTTCGCAGATTTGGGCGAGTTTACGGTACACAATATACAGCTCAGAAATTGGAGTTCCACCCATACTATTGACAAAAGCTAATAAGCGATCGCCTTTGGCAAATGGTAGACTTGTTAGCTCTACATCTACCCATTCTCCTTTGTCTTCATCCCACTCTCGTAGTGTGCGGCTGTATGCTGCATCTTCAATGAGCGATCGCGTTAAAATTTCGGTAATTTCATCTACTGATTTAATATCTGTACGTTGTGTTCCTGGCTCACCGTGAATACCGATACCTAATTCTATTTGGCGATCGCTTAATTCAAACGTTGGTGTTCCATTAGCTGGGACTGTACAAGATGTTAGAGCAATTCCCATACTCCGCCCATTTAGATTTACTCGGCGACATAAATTTGCTATTTGTGGCAAATCATACCTTGCCTCAGCCGCGGCGCCACAAATTTTTTCCGCCAGTATTGTTGTTCCCACACCCCGCCGTCCTTGGGTATAGAGACTATCCTTGACTGCTACATCGTCATCAATCAAAATATTTAGCGATCGAATGCCTTCACTACGTGCTAACTCGGTTGCCATTTCAAAGTTCATCACATCGCCACTGTAATTCTTGACGATATAAAGGATACCTGAGCCTCCATCTACAAGCTTTGCTGCTTCTAGCATTTGGTCAGGAGTCGGTGAAGTGAAAACCTCACCGGGACAGGCTGCATCCAGCATTCCTTTGCCGACGAAGCCAGCGTGCATTGGTTCATGTCCACTGCCACCACCAGAAATAATTGCTACTTTACCCGGAATAGGTGCATTGGCTCGATAGACAAAGGCGGGATCGTAGTTCAGTTTAATTAAATCGGAATGAGCCGCCGCCATACCTTCTAGACTTTCTTGCACAAAGTCTTCCGGCTTGTTGATCAGCTTTTTCATAATCCGTGTTTGGTTAAAAGGGTGCTAAAACCCAGGTTATACCAATTCATAATTCAAAATTCAAAATTAAGAATTTAGACAGGATAAGGTTTTGGAGATGTGTATCTGTCGCATTCTTTTTTCAAATTGGTATTAAGAGGTTGGGTTTTTCTAGATGACGTGAAAAGTCAGTTATTTTTTGATGTCAATTCCAAGATTCCATCAACTCAATACACTTGTGCATCTGCTGCTGCATGGTTTCCTGATCGGCATGAAACCTTCGTCCATGACCTGGTAGCACCCACTCAAAAGAGTAATTAGCCAAGTTACGCATTGATTTAGTCTGTTCTGACCAAGAATACCAGCAGAAATCGTGGAATGCAGTTAGTTGGTGCAAGCTTTCTGACCAAGCGAGATGGTCGCCAGTGAACAGAAACTTATTTTTGTAGAGTAAAACAGTTTGTCCTTTGGTGTGACCAGGAACTGGGATAATTAATAAATCTGGAGTCAAAGTAAATGGTTCAGAACCAGTTAGCTGTATTTCTACATTGCGAGTACCCGCAGTAATATCATCAATGTGGAGGATGCGATCGCACTGAAAATGCTCGGCAAATTTTTGATGATCTGCCACATCATCCTTATGAGTCAGGTACATATAACGAATTGGTCCCAGTTCCTCTAAACGCTTGACTAAAGGCGGCGTAAACCGGGGAGAATCCACTAAAATATTACCTTCTGGAAGTTGAATCAAATAGCTAGCAGCACCATAAGATTTTTCGGAATGATAGCCACAATGGTAAACATTTTCCGCTACTAATATTGGAAACTTTTCTTGAGCAACTTTGATATCTTTTGGTTTCTCAACTGTGCCAATAGAACTAGTAGGACAAGCTAAAAGTGCTTCTAGCGCGGCTAATCTTTCTGTATTATTTATAGGTTGATGATAAACAGCCGATTGGTCATCAACATCATAAAATACTTCAGGAGCCATCCAGCGACAGGTATCACAATCAATACAAGTAGTATCTACATAAAAATCGCCATTGGCATTTTGAGGACGACGCTGATTTAAATGAGCCATATTAATCCTTTTGCTCCCAAGTGCTTTCTGGGGAGCGATAAACCTTATATCACTACGTTAGCAAAAGTAACTTGAGACTGTAGACGCCGCTATAAGTAAATCTGTTCAAAAATATCGAGACTCGTGAAACCCAGTAAGCAGAAATTGGTAAAACTTAACATAGACAAAACAATCAGATTTATCGGTTGATTTCTTTTCTATGAGTCAAAGCAATATTCTGTACTACTATTTGATTTGACGCTCCCCAGAGAAAGCATTTACCACTTTCTGGGGTAGAGAAAAAAAGTTGATTTTTAGTTCTTCTGGCGCTTAGGGAATTTTTTCTCTCTTCTCAGGTCTTTGTCAGGTTTTATAGATTGTAAAATTTAGTAGTTATGGTAAAGATTAGCTATGACTGAAATTGTATTTCTCGTTGAAGATGATCCAGATGGTGGTTATACAGCTAGAGCTTTAACCGAGTCAATTTTTACTCAGGCTGACGATATAGAAACATTAAGGGAAATGCTGCGTGATGCGGTTCACTGCCATTTTCCTAATGAACAAAACCGTCCTAAAATCATTCGGTTACACATAGTTCGTGATGAGGTAATCGCTTCTTGAAGCTTCCACGAGATTTATCTGGTTTAGAATTAATTAACGCTCTTGCTCGTCTAGGATACGAGGTCAGTCATCAAAAGGGTAGCCACATTCGGTTAACTACTCAACAGAATGGCGAACATCATATCACGGTTCCCGCCCATGACCCGATTAAAATTGGTACTCTTAACGCCATATTAAAAGATGTTGCTGCTCATGCTGATTTAACTTGTGACGAATTACTTGTGTTGCTTTTTCCATAGCTATTAAAAATGAACAAATAGATGTGTGATTTGAACAAGAATTCTGTTCGATAAATGTTTAATAAATTTACTTATGGCCGAAAACTTTACTTGCGTAGGCGTAGCCCGTCGTGTACATCGCAAATACGCCAAACTCTAATTATTATGTATACTTTTTAATTTCTAAAAATGCGATCGCGCCCTTTTACTAAACGCGATCGCTAAGTTTTGCATCCCCTAAGCAATCAAATGCAACTGCTCGATCGCTGCATTAATTAGATTATGGGTGACAGGAAGGCTATCCACTACCATCCCCAGACACAACAGCATCATGTATGAGATGGAATAGAGAAACAAATCTCTAGCTACAGTGCGATCCTCTGGATGTTGCAACAACCGCCAAGATTTGTAGATAAACAATCCTCCCAGACTTAGGGCGATCGCAGCATAAAGAATTCCACTTGTGCCCAAAGGATAAACCAATAACACGGTTGCAAACACTGTCACCAGCGTATAATACCAAATTTGCTTTACGGTTACGGTATCACCTTCAATCACAGGTAGCATTGGTATCCCCACCTTTGCGTAATCGTCCCGAATCATCAGAGCTAAAGCCCAGAAATGGGGTGGTGTCCACAAAAAGACGATGGCAAAAATTAACCATGCTGACCAGCTTAAAGTGCCCGTGACAGCAGCCCAACCCACTAACGCCGGAATTGCCCCAGCCGCACCACCAACAACGATATTCTGAGTGGTGTGGCGTTTTAGCCAGTGGGTATAAACCAAAATATAGAAGACGATGCCAGAGAAGGCTAGCAGCGCGGCTAACAAATTGGCAAATACTGCCAAAAGTGTAAAAGAAATTGTCGCTAGTGCGATCGCAAAAATTAGAGCATCACGCGGCTGTACCTTACCGGAAGGCATCGGACGATGGCGCGTCCGCTCCATGTCATAATCAATATCCCGGTCATAAACACAGTTAATTGTCTGGGCGCTTGCAGCAGCCATTGTGCCACCAGTGAGAGTTACTAGCAGCAGCAATGGGTCTACTTCTCCCTTAGCAGCAATCCACATACTTCCAGCCGTGGTAATCAAAAGCAACGGAATAATCCGAGGCTTCGTTAGCTGGTAATAACTTTGAACTACCTGGAAAAATGTTTCGTGGTGGCGAGAGACATTAGTCTCAATCATTTTGGCTCTGGTTCCTTATTTTTCAACAACTTATATGCAGCCCCCGCTCAAGCTGTCTATTTCAGGCAAATGAAAACACAGATTTTCTGCACCTGCGTGGGTCGCATCATCAGTGCTGAGTGCTGAGTGCTGAGTTGGGAGTTAGAAATTCTTCCTCTGCTTCCTCATTTCCCTGATCTCCCCCAGTCTCTACTCAGCACTCAGCACTTGTGAATGAGTACTCACTGAGTCACGCAGTGCGAGAACTGTGAAAGCCACCAAAGTACCTAACAAAGTAGCTCCTATAGCTTGATGAGAGACGGTGAGAGGCTCGACTTGGAGGTGTAATTTGAAAGTGGCGACTCCCAACAAGATTTGTAAAATTAATAACGCACCAGCCATATTTGCCAGTCGCCGCAAGGCTGGATGTAATGCTGGTGTCCGCCAACAGATAAATACTATTGCCAAGGTTGCCACTGTTGGCGGTACCAAACCAGCAATATGGCTATACATTACAGTACAAAGTTGAGAACCGCCGAGGCATTGATGTAGCGCCCAGCGAGAGCCTACCAAAGCACCTAGCAAACTTTGCAGGTAAACTAGAACAGCAGCAGTTAAACCGACCCAAGGCAACTTACCAACAGTTCCATTCCCTTGATAGGGTGTGAGTGCTGTGCCGATAATCAGGAGAGTAGTAAAAAACAACAGCGCCGTTCCTAAATGGGCGGTAACGATATCAAACCGCAACAGTTCGGTAACGGTGAGTCCCCCTAAGATGCCTTGGAAGACGATCAGAAATAGGGCGAATGTAGATGCCCAAGGCAGCCAAGAGGGTAAAAAACGACGACGCCACCAGGACAAACCGAAAAGTGCGATCGCGCTTAAACCAATTAAAGCCGCATCCAATCTGTGAAACCACTCCAAAAACACTTGGAGATTCATTTGCTTGGCTGGCACAAGTTCGCCATAGCATAAGGGCCAGTCTGGGCAAGCAAGCCCAGCATTCATCACCCGGGTGGCGCTGCCTATTGCCATCAAAATTAAGGTGGCTATGCATATTTTCCACACCAAGCGACGAATCATTTCCTTGGGCTTTTGCTGCTCAATTGCCGCTTCATTTTGTTGTTGTAGGACAAATTCGCTCATGAAGGATACCTTCTGCCCGCTCTTGGTGGATCTGTTAAAATTTTCAATTTTCTTTTAGTGTCCCATCTCCACCCTAGCGTATAGGCTATGGGTTTATAGATTAGCACTCACTTATACTTTTACTTTGAATCACTCCAGCAAGGTTTTGCCTGAAGCTTTAGGTATTTTTCAAGATGTCAAAAATTGATTAATCACGATTAATTTCTGCATTCTAAATTTTTCCTTAAATTTTTTTACTGATTTGCATCTATTTTTGGCGTTGTATGATAGTAAATTCATACTCAAAATTGGTGAAATAGCCAAAAAAATTAATAAAAATTTCAGACCTTTGTCCCCTATGTCTGACAGCCTAGACTACCTTAGTAAGTGAGCAGCTTTAAGATAACGTAGTAAATTCAATTAAGTAAGCCGTGAATATTCCAAGTTCAATCTGGACATTACTCATTGGCATCGTGCTAACGCTCGCCAGCTTTTGGTACGGTCAAAATCACGGTCTGTTGCCAGCAGCAGCCACGGATGAAGCCGTCTTGGTGGATGGTTTGTTCAACGCGATGATGATCGTTTCTACAGGTATATTCCTGCTCGTTGAAGGTATTTTAATTTACTCTGCATTTAAATATCGTCAGCGTGCAGGTGACAATGAAGACGGTCCACCAGTTGAGGGCAATGTACCTTTAGAAATTCTCTGGACGGCGATACCAGCAATTATCGTTATCGGTATTTCTGTTTACAGCTTTGATGTCTACAACGAAATCGGTGGCTTTGATCCCCATGCTATCCATGAAGCACCGATGAATCAGGAGTCGATGGCAATGCCTGGAAGTGCTATGGCAGCAACTTTAAACGATACTCCTCCCAGCACCGAACCGAACCTCAATCAAGAAAAATCTGATGAGGCAATGCAAGACCCAGCTACGGCAGAAGTTCGTAATGCTGACCAAATTCCCCAACTACGGAATGCTCCTGGTGTTGGTAGTGTTGCTCCAACAATTGGCGGAACTCCTGATAAAGCAGGTAAACCAGCAGGATTACAGGTCAACGTCACTGGTCTACAATATGCCTGGATTTTCACCTATCCTGAAACTGGTATAACTACAAGTGAAATGCACGTACCCATCGGGCGAGAAGTGGAAATCAATATGACAGCCAACGATGTCATCCACGCCTTTTGGGTGCCAGAGTTCCGCCTGAAACAAGATGCGATCCCTGGTAGGCAAAGCGAGATTCGCTTCACACCTAAAAAAGCAGGCGATTATGCCTTGATCTGCGCTGAACTTTGTGGCCCTTACCACGGTGCGATGAGAGCAACAGTAGTCGTTGAGACACAAGAAGCCTTTGAAAAATGGCAGCAAGAGCAGCTAGTTGCCAGCAAAGAAACGCTAAATCAAGCCGTTGCTGTTAACCCTGCTGATCTATCCCCAAATGAATTTCTCGCTCCTTACACCAAGGACATGGGAATTGAGCCAGAAATCCTCCATCAAGTTCACAAATAGTCATTGGTCATTAGTACTCATACAAAGGACAAGTGACAAAGCGCAAAGTCTGAGCGGAGGTTTCCTCCGATTAGAACTTTGTAAGAGAGGACAAATGACAAAGCGCAAAGTCTGAGCGGAGGTTTCCTCCATTGGCGTAGCCCGCCGCAGGCATCAGACGGCAGTTCCTTTAAGCGGGGGAACCCCGCCAACAGACTGCCTCAACTTTGTAAGAGAGGACAAATGATAAAGGACAAATGACAAATGACCCAAGCTCAAGTGCAAGAAACTGCCAACGCCCCTGCTCTTGTTGAGGAGCCAGGGATCAGAAAATGGCAAGACTATTTTAGTTTCAACACTGACCATAAGGTGATTGGGATTCAATACCTAGTCACGACCTTTGTTTTCTACTGTATCGGTGGCGTGATGGCTGACTTGGTTCGTACAGAACTGCGAACGCCAGAAGTAGATTTTGTTACCCCAGAAGTCTACAACAGCTTATTTACGCTGCACGCCACGATTATGATTTTCTTGTGGATCGTGCCAGCTGGTGCGGGTTTTGCTAACTTCCTCATTCCTTTGATGATTGGGGCAAAGGATATGGCATTTCCGCGCTTGAATGCTGTTGCTTTTTGGATGATTCCCCCTGCGGGTTTATTGTTGATCGCTAGTTTAGTGGTTGGCGATGCACCGGATGCAGGTTGGACTTCCTACCCTCCTCTAAGCTTGGTGACAGGTCAAGTGGGTGAGGGAATTTGGATTATGAGCGTTCTCCTACTAGGTACGTCATCGATTCTAGGAGCAATCAATTTTCTGGTAACATTGCTCAGGATGCGTATCCCCGGTATGGGAGTTCATCAAATGCCCTTGTTCTGCTGGGCGATGTTTGCTACCTCGGCACTGACTTTAGTATCTACACCAGTGCTAGCAGCTGGTCTAATTCTGCTGGCTTTTGACTTATTGGCAGGAACGACATTTTTTAACCCAACTGGGGGTGGCGACCCTGTTGTGTATCAGCACATGTTCTGGTTTTACTCCCACCCTGCGGTTTACATCATGATTTTGCCCTTCTTTGGGGCGATTTCAGAAATTATCCCAGTGCATTCCCGTAAGCCGATTTTTGGCTATAAAGCGATCGCCTATTCGTCTCTTGCGATTAGCTTTTTGGGGCTAATTGTTTGGGCGCACCACATGTTTACCAGTGGTATCCCCGGCTGGCTGCGGATGTTCTTTATGATCACCACCATGATCATTGCCGTACCTACGGGAATTAAAATTTTCAGTTGGTTAGCAACCATGTGGGGTGGGAAAATCCGGCTTAACAGTGCCATGTTATTTGCAATGGGCTTTGTTGGCACTTTTGTGATTGGCGGGATCAGTGGCGTGATGTTGGCAGCAGTGCCCTTCGATATTCATGTTCACGACACCTATTTTGTGGTAGCCCACTTGCACTATGTCCTGTTTGGTGGTAGCGTTCTCGGCATTTATGCAGCGATTTACCACTGGTTCCCGAAAATGACCGGACGGATGCTGAACGAATTTTGGGGTAAGGTTCACTTTGCTTTAACAATAGTGGGTCTAAACATGACCTTCTTACCCATGCACAAGTTGGGATTAATGGGCATGAACCGCCGTGTTGCTCAATATGACCCCAAATTTACCTTTATCAACGAAATCTGCACTTATGGCGCTTACATACTGGCAGTTTCAACATTCCCCTTCATCATCAATGCCATTTGGAGTTGGTTATACGGTGAGAAAGCTAGTAATAATCCCTGGAGGGCACTTACCTTAGAGTGGATGACAACCTCACCGCCTGCGATCGAGAATTTTGATGAACTCCCAGTATTAGCTACGGGGCCCTATGACTACGGTTTGGAAAAGGCTAATGAAGGTGTACCCTTATCTGATCCCAATCCAGTCTTGTCTGGCGGCCCGAACTCTGTGTTAAGAGCAGAACCCGACCCAACAGTTGCTGCCAATCCCGAAGACCGGAAATAAACTGGGGACAAGGGACTGGGGACTGGTTAATTAATTCTTTTCCCAATGTCCCATGCTCCATGTCCAATCCCCCATGACGCCAGTTCGCACAAGTCGGGAGACCCGCCCATGCGACTGGCTCCCCAATGCCCAATTCCTCACTTATCAAAATTTATGCAAAGTCAAACTATTGACCCAGCTAAAACCGAATTAAATCATCACCACGCAGCACAAGCGTCCGTCGGTCATCACGAAGAACATCCAGACCATCGTATATTTGGGCTAATCGTCTTCTTGGTTGCTGAAGGGATGATTTTTATGGGGTTGTTCGGAGCCTATTTGGCTTTCCGTGCTACCTTACCTGCATGGCCGCCAGCAGGTACCCCAGAGTTAGAACTATTGCTACCTGGAGTCAACACCATCAATCTAATTTCTAGTAGTTTTGTCATGCACAATGCCGATACTGCGATCAAAAAGAACGATGTGCGGGGTGCCCAGATTTGGTTAGCAATTACTGCTGCAATGGGTGCTATTTTCCTGGTGGGTCAAGTATATGAATATACCCATTTAGAATTTGGTTTAACTACCAATTTATTTGCTAGTGCATTTTACGTTTTGACTGGTTTCCACGGATTGCACGTTACTATTGGCGTTTTGGCAATTGTTGCTGTGTTATGGCGATCGCGCGTTTCCGGTCACTACAGTAACGAAAAGCACTTTGGTATTGAAGCAGCCGAAATCTACTGGCACTTCGTTGACGTGATTTGGATTATTTTGTTCGGATTACTGTATCTACTGTGAGTATTAATTAATTAGTTGTTTAATCCACGCGGACAACTTAATCAGCCCCCTTAGCGGGGGCTTTTTTAATTAACAGAATAAAAATATCAGTAAAAAAGATCAGTAAAAAGATTGTGTAAAGGTAGCACTGCTACCTCTTTACTAAGGTGATGGATAACGCATATTTATCGTTTGCCGAAACAAGTTAAATAAAAACATATATAAAAACAAGCTTAGACTATTCCCACTATTACTTTTGCTAGATGCAAATGAGTAATTGTAAGTGATATGTATGCAATTGAAGTAAAAGGTAGGAAAAGTCTGAAAAGTAGGATGTTTTAGAGAAAGTATTGAATAAGCAGTTAATATACTGTAAATTGATATCTGAAGGACTAAATAAACCAATAAATAAAGAAAGTTCGCAAATTTATGCGGATTTAATTTCAGGAAATGCAGTCCTAATATTTCTTCTACTCATAAAAGTGGAAACTTAAAGTTATTCGAGAGATTGCAAGCATTATAATTCCCTATTTTGCTTTCTCATTTGAGTAGCTTTTACCAATTCAAAAAATGTTTACTACAGATAACCCAACCTGCACTATCGTTTTGTTAAGGGTAGGGTAGGGATGGATTCTTTTTTAACAATTGGTATCAGATATTAATTTTGGTATTTCAGAGAAGCGAATACGCATTACAGATTTGCCAGAATTATAAATAGATCGAGATTGTGAAATGTGTGAGTGATTGAAAAGTTACACCTAATTTACCTCAAAAACCATAACTCGGTATTTACCTCAAAAACTTATCCAATCTTTTGTAAGAATTCATGAGTCAGAATACATTTGTCTGAATAGTTAAAGAATCAGAGTCAGATTTGGTAAATGAATATCTTATTAATACTAAACTCCTTAGAAATTCTGACTTCTGACTCCTGGGTGCTGAATTCTTACAATCTTTTTTAGTTTTATCGTCGAATTCCCATTGATCTGATGACTTGATCGCGGTTAATAATGCCTGAAATCTGGTAAATAAAATTGGGGTGAACACTATCAGGGTATTTGTGCCTTAAAATTTTACTGTTCAAGGTTTTGTCAGTAATCAGACTTAACAGTTATAAACAAGTAAATATCCTGATTACTAAATATTATTTTCTGCCCACAGTCTAAATACTGTAGACTAGTGTTAAATTTACTTAAGTGATAAAATTACAAGAGTATTTCATGAATTAATTTTGTATTAAGATACCAATAAAGGTATTAAATCAAGCAATCAAGCAACTAAGCATCTAACTTATCCAAAGCATAGGTCGCCCGAAGGCTAACTGCCGCAAATACCAGCAAATCTACCACCAGCAAGCAGTTATTCATAACCTTACCCAAGCTCTGAATGGTCAGTAAATTAAGAAGTAGTATACGCCACATGAGCCAGAACCCTCTAGTCAGAAAAACACTCCGAAGTCGCTTTGAAACTGTCAAAGTGATGGGAAACGGAGAATCTGATAATACTTACTTATTAGGGGGTGCTATACGTAACAGAAATCGATACTCTTTCATTAGAAAAACACTTCGGAATCGCTTTGAGATTATCAAACACTTAGGAAGTGGAGGTTCTGGTGATACCTACTTGGCCATCGACTTGGACTTACCAGGACAACCCCATTGTGTGGTCAAACATTTCCATCCGAAAGATACCAGCCCTACTGTTCTACCCATTGCTAAAAAGCTATTTGATCGGGAAGCGGAAGTTTTATACCAGCTAGGCAACGATCACGATCAAATTCCGAGACTGTTTGCCCATTTTAATGAAGATGGGGATTTTTATTTAGTCCAGGAATTTATTGACGGTGATCCGTTGACTCAAGAAATTGTCCCAGGTCAGTGTCTGAAGGAAAATACAGTTTTAAATTTATTAAAAGACATCCTAGAAGTACTGGCTTTCGTCCACCAACACGATATTGTTCACCGAGATATTAAGCCTCAAAACTTAATGCGACGGTCGTGCGATCAGAAGATTGTGCTAATTGATTTTGGAAGTATCAAGAAAATTGGTGCTTTCGGAGCAGGCTTAACAATTGCTGTTGGAACTCCTGGCTATATGCCAAGCGAACAGGCTAAAGGAAAACCAAAACTTTGCAGCGATATTTATGCTGTAGGGATGATTGGCATTCAAGCTTTAACAGGTTTAATACCTGAGCAACTACCAGAAGATCCTAGTACTGGAGAAGTTATCTGGCGCGACAAGGCACGGGTAAGTGATAGTTTGGCAAATATTTTAGATACAATGGTTCGCGATCGCTACAGCCAGCGTTATCAATCTGCCACAGAAGCTTTGCAAGCCTTTAATGATGTAATGTTGTCAGAGTCTTCACAATCTGCTGACATCAACCATAAGGCTGATAATACCTTTTTGCTAACTTATAGAAACTTTATTTTGCTGCTGGGCATCGGTCTTGGTGCAACCACTAGTTTGATAGTAATAGTTTTAATTTACACCTTTATTAATACAGGGTCATCGCTTCAAAATCAACCTACTCCACTAAAAAGTTTTCTAGAAAGATTTGTGGAGTTACCGTTAATTAATAAAAATACTCTCCTAGCTAAATCAACATCGCAAAGAAGAATCTGTCAAAGTAATTGCACCGTTGCAGAAGCTACCAAAGAGTAGATTCATCTCAAAGAAAAAATTAATTATCTAGCAACAATCATAAAACTGCTTATTAACTAGCCATCAGAGATTTACTTTAAATTTAAATATTTCAAGATTACTGTAGAATAAATACCTAGATATTCCTGTAAGATAAATACAACGAAACAATATTTAAAAATATGGACAATACAAATCAAAGAAAAGCTTTAATTAATGGCGAAATCGCCCTCTTTCTCAGAGGTTTGATTATTGGTAAAGTTTTGACAATTATAGTTATTGGCGGATTACTTTGGTGGTTTTTGAAGCCAGGTAGATTGTTGTCTGGCAACAGTATTAACTCTTCTTCTGCTCAAAGTCTCAAGAGCGTCTCTAATAATGTCTCTAATAATAATGAATCAACTTTTCAGACAGTTGCTGATGTTCCCACTGCCTCATTCAATTATGGAGGTAGTACAGCTTGGGCATCTATCCGGCGACTGGTAGATTCTCAGATCCAGAGCGATCGCCCGGAACTACAATTACGCTACGTAAACCCTGTTAATGGTAGCCCTGGTTCTAGCTCTGGCATTCGGATGTTGCTTGATGGGAAAATAGACTTTGCTCAGTCCTCCCGTCCTCTTACGAATGAAGAAAAAGCTATGGCAAAAGAGCGAGGCTTCACCCTTGAGGAACGTCAGGTGGGTAAAGATGGGATAGCAGTGGTAGTCAACCCATCACTGAATGTGCCTGGTTTAACTGTTGACCAATTGCAGCAAATTTATTTGGGGAAAATTACTAATTGGAATCAAGTCGGTGGGCCAAATCTACCCATTACAGCTTTCTCCCAACGGCCAGAGGACGCAGATACAGTAATATTCTCTAGTAACAGCGACTTAAAGGAGCAAGCACTTGGCTCGAATGTGCAGTATGTCTACTCTGCTACAGATGCAGTGCGCCAACTCAGTAAAACCCCTGGTGGTGTGTATTACGCTTCTGCCCGTTCGGTAGTTTTTCAATGTAGCGTGAAGGCTTTGCCATTGGGTCAGACTTCTGGTCAGCTAATTACCCCCTATCGTGAACCGATGGTGTCGCCTGAACAGTGTCCGCGTCAGCGCAACCAGCTAAATACTCAGGCGATCAAAAATGGTAGCTATCCGATGATTGCTAATTTGTCTGTGATTATTAAGCAGAATAAAGGTCGCGAACAGCAGATTGGAAATGCTTATGCCAATCTTTTATCAACTGATCAGGGGCAAAAAGCAATTGAGCAAGCTGGTTTCGTTGGAGTTACCCAGTAGATTTGAAGGACAATTAAGCTTTTTCGTGCAGATCCCCAACTTCTTTAATAAGTTGGGGATCTTCCTTTTCATGAATGATTAAGTAAATCTAAATTAATAATGCTGTTAAGCAGTACGGCGATCGCATCGGTGATGAAGCGCGAAATGTAGGTGATGGCGTTCAAACTGCAACGCAAAAGCTTAGGCAACTGTACGGCGAGAACCAGCAGTACTTAATTTTAGTCAATCCGGGGGCTGTTCAAGCAATTTCGACGGATTACTACCCGATATGAGAAACTTGCTGTAACTTATACAGCTATGATTACGATTGCCTCCATTATTTTGTGGCTATAGTTTGAAAACACGCCCTAGTGCTTCTGATGTTTTACAGCCTTAACTTGTTACTAATGGCTGAAATGAGAATTAAAGCTAGAATCAAGATAGTTATAGCAGCTTAATTCTCAATTCATAACTCATAATTTTTAAGAATGTTGCCACGAGAAGAACTTTTAAAAGGTGTTGAAAATCGAGATAGTGTAGTTCGTGCAATCGATCAAGCAGAGCAAGCAATCAAAACTTGGGAAGTGGTTTTGACAGATTTTCTATCTCCCCCAGAATTGGCAGAAATTCAACGGGTATTTAACAGATTAACAGAAGTGCAATTGGTGGCGTGGGGTGGATATCCGCAAGCTGAACGCCAAAGAATAGCGATCGCTCGTTCAGAACTTCCGTTAGATCCATCTCAAGTCAGCCTTGTAGCTGTGGAAATTGCAGGTAATTTCCTGTTTGATACCGCCTCTCACCGCGACTTTTTAGGCGCAATGTTAGGTACGGGAATTGTTCGTGAAAAAACAGGAGATGTAATTGTCTTAGGAGAACGAGGGGCGCAAGCGATTGTTACACCAGAGTTGGTAGAATTTTTGTCAATGAGCCTCAAACAGGTGCGATCGGTTCCTGTGAAAACTCAGCAGATTGAGCTAACTGAATTAAAGGTTCGGGAACCCAAGAAAAAAGAATTAACTACTGTGGAGGCTTCTTTAAGATTAGATGCGATCGCATCTGCTGGTTTTGGTATGTCCCGTAGCAAAATGGTTGATTTCATTGATGCTGGTGATGTCCGCGTCAATTGGAAGGAAGTTATTCAAGCTAGTTCTCAAGTCAAATCAGGTGACTTAATCGCCATTCGCTCAAAAGGGCGTTTAGAAGTTGGGGAAATCGCCGTTACAAAAAAAGAGCGTTACCGAGTTCAATTAACAAGGTATATATAACAAGGTAAAGAGTGAGGAGTTTTAAATACACCAGTTTATTTAACTTCAAACCTTAAACTCAAACTCCTAACTTGTAGAGACGCGATTAATTGCGTCTCTACATAATTAGACTTTAAAGTGTTTTGCTAACATATTCAGTAGAAGTTTGCGCGGTACAAGTCGAGATAATTTACTTCTAATTTGAGTACCACTATCAGAGCTAATAATAGTTGGATAGCCTTTTTCTAAAGCCTCTAAAGATTCCAAAACCACTTTTTGGGATGAATACACCTTATCTGTACTACTTGCCAGCGCTGGAGGAAAATTAGCTTCTGCAAAAAAGTTTGTTTCTATTGGCCCTGGACAAGTGACTAAAATACGTACACCATACTGATGATTTTCTGCCCATAACGCTTCACTAAAGCTAAGAATAAAAGCTTTACTGGCAGCATAAACAGAAAGGTATGGTATTGGTTGAAATGCGGTAATAGAGGATACGTTAATAATACTTCCAGAACGACGTTGCCGCATCAATGGTAAAAATTTATGAGTTAAATCTACCAATGCCAAAATGTTTAATTGTACAATTTTAACTTGTTTTTCTCCATCCTCTTCTGCAAAGTCGCCATAGTAACCAAAACCAGCATTGTTGATTAATAAGTCAATATTCAACTCTTTTGCTTTCGTGGTTTCAAATACACTAATAGCTGCATTAGGTTCTGTGAGGTCTTTTACTATAACGTCTACTTGAATGTTGTGTTGTTCTTGTAGTTGTTTAGCTAATTGGCTTAGTTTCTCTTCAGAACGAGCAACAAGTACAAGATTTGTCTTGCGTGCAGCTAGTTCTTGAGCAAAGGCTTTACCAATACCACTAGAGGCACCAGTAATTAAAGCAGTTGGCATTCTACATATTTAGATAGTTTTTAAGCGTTTATAAATCTTAGCTATGCTGACTATAAATTTTAACTATCCAAAGTGATATATCCAAAAGGGTAAAAGCAGTACTTAGTACTATGAAATCTGAATGAAGGCTTACTCCAATCATAACTTATTCTTACCTAAAATGTGAGTAGAACACAACACTATTAACTGTACCAGTAAGAGAAATTTCTGTATTACATATATATAAGTATTTTTATTAAACTCTTGCAAAAGTGCCAAATTTCCCTGCGATATATTGCTAGATATCACAACTTCTTTTCCTAATTATGGGTGAGTAGTTTAGTATCAAATATTTTGATTCATGGAAGAAGTTTATTAAGTCCGATGCCACAAGTGATGATTTTTCTTATGGCGATTCAAATTCATTTTGAATTGCTAATTACCATTTTTCAGACCAATAAATAATTTCTGAGTTGGAGCTATTAATAGCAACACCGTAGCTATCTCCATGATTCCACTTAAAGCCAGGTCTACCTTTGTCATCTGTATTTAATACTAATATTTCATAAGTAGCTGGAAAAGATTCTGTAGGAGAGTCACTAGTGTAGAAGAAAGTTGTTGGCACACCGTTAGGTTGATTTATGTGGTCGTTTGTGTTACCACCTTTATATTTGTGCTTGGCACTATTTTTATATTGTGAAAGTAATTTTTCTATCTTCTTTGGTGGCTCTTTTAACCTAATTTGAAAAAAACTACTTCCTTGCAAAACTTGAGGAGAGTATGCAATACGAACGTCTTTAGCATCAGGGGGAATCTCATTAGGAAAATGTTTTACTTGGTCATTATCAGCCCATAGTTGATTACGAATTTCTTTATAACGTGATGTATCAGTTATAATTTTAGGCTCATTAGTACTGCTAAAAGTTGTTCTCAGAAAAAAGCTTCCCCCGACAATACTAAGACTGGCAAGGGCTAATAGAAATTGCGATCGCTTCATCAAGTTGGGTGTGTCTAACTTTCATAGTCATATACCCAACTAATAAACTAAATTCGTACTATTACGGATATCGAATTAGAAATATTAACAGAAACTTTGTGTATTCAGAGAAAAACTGGGATAATTGTAAAATTAATGTGAAGTTAGTCAATGATTACCTAGTCAAATACCGTAGGCGATTCTTCTTGAGGTCAGTACTATCGTTGTAGCTAACAAAATCAATTCCCCAGCTATCCATTTTTTTTTCAATTCTTCCTGATATGGCAATAACTAAAGTGGATATATAAATAGTAGATGCACCTTAATTAAATCATAGCTTTCAGCTTTTAGTTGAAGGCTTTTTTTTATTAATGATAATTTTTTTATTCAATCAAAAAATAAATTAGCTTAAAAGTATAATTTTCCCGGATATGGCAATAAATAAAGCGGATTAATAAATGGTAGATGCACCTTAATTAAATCATAGCTTTCAGCTTTTAGTTGAAGGCTTTTTTATTGAAAAAAATAATTTTACTCATAAGTATAATTTTCCCGGATATGGCAATAAATAAAATGGATTAATAAATGGTAGATGCACCCTAAGAATTACAGCCCTCAGCCAAAAGCTGGAGGCTTTTATTATTTCAATATTGATGGCAGCAAACTGGGAGCTAACCACACAGCATAACCAATAAATCCAAACAGCAAGGTAATCAGAACAGTAATGCCGTAGCTGATGCAAATTAATAAACCATCAGATTCGATGGTGGCAACAGTAAAAAGTAAAATACCGATAGTGGGGATAGGATTTGTAAGCGGGATTGGTAATATTAGCAGTACTGTTAATAAAGAGATACAAAATCCATTAATTCGCCAAACTAAAGGATTATAAGCTATTTTTGCTAATCGGGGACGGGCGATTTTCTGAAAAACCTTGGTAAGCCGTCCCAAATTTTGCAAAAGTAACTGGGCGAAGGCACGAGGAAATTTGTAGTTAGCGATTCTTTTCGGTAGCCAAGGCGATCGCCTTCCTAAAAGCATTTGCACTGACAACAGTAAACAAGCACCACCAAATGGACCAGTTAATCCCGGTGGCATAGGAAATAAAAAAGGCAAAACTAATAATGTAATTACCAGGCTAAAGCCCCGTTCTGAGGTTTCTATCAGAATATCACCTAGAGTTAGAGGTTGTTCAGCTAGGCGTTGTAACAGGGACTTTATATCTTGAGAAAATCTCAGATGCATTTGGCGTGAGTTGATGCGAGTTCCCACTTTGTAGTAAAGAAAGATGAGGGAGAATAACTTCTAAACTTTGCCAATTTCAGATTTTGGGTTGAAGGAAAATCTAAAATTGAATGACTTCTAACTCCTACTTTTTCGGGGTACAAAAACAGCTATAGCTTTAGGTATAACCCGAAAATGAGCAGGTGTGTAGGTAGTGATTTCACCATCTGTATTGATAGGGCGTGGTTTGCGAGTATGTACCTCTATTTCTTGACCTTGATAGGAGCGTACACTCCGCCAATGTATATGTCGCCCTCGTCGCATTGAAGGTAGTAATAATATAACCTGCCACCAGTGTTCAATCTCCAAGCTATAAAGGTCTAGTCTTTGATCGTCTATTGTGGCATCGTCAGCCACTGCCATACCACCACCGTAATAGCGGCCGTTACCCACAGCAATTTGCACTGTTTTGACGCGAACAAATTTACCGTTGATGCCAATCTCTGCTGTAAAAGGTCTAGCTTCCAAAATCACTTGCAATGCAGTAGCAGCATAAGCAAATACTCCCCAACGGCGCTTAACTTCTTTGGTGAGTCGTTGGGTAATTTTTACACTCAATCCCATACTGGCAACGTTAAAAAAGTGCTTGTCATTTACACAACCCAAGTCGATGCGCTGTAAATGTCCATCTGCAATAATTTTGCAAGCTTCATTGAGGGAATTTGGGATTTCCAAAGTTCTTGCTAGATCGTTGGCAGTTCCCAGAGGTAAGATTCCTAAAGGTAACTGAGTCTCAATTAAAGCATCTACTGCGGCATTTAGAGTACCATCTCCTCCGCCAATAATTACCAAGTCAACTTGATGCTTGTAGCGAAGTATAACTTCAGCAAGATGTTTGGGATCTTCTGTAGACTCCTCAATTAAATCAAAATCAAGTGTTTTCAGATATTGAATCGCTTCCGATAGACCCTTTTGTCCTTGGCGAGCATGACGATTTACTAACAGCAGTGCGCGGGAACTCATGGGTGGTACCTTTTATTGTTGATATGTCCAATTATCCGCATCTATGTATTCTGCTTGATGTTGACTAGAAAAAAGTGTTTATGCTTTTATGAAAGTTATCAGAAATTCATTTTCCTAATACTTATTATATTGTGACTATTAGTTTTTAATTTTTCTTTTTCTTTAGTTTAGCTCTACTAACACTCAGTGTGTTTAACTTCAGCAAATATAATTACTACTCACCAGATAAATAAAATTTATGTATTATTTATTAATAAATAACGAGCTTTTTAAATATTATTATGCTAAATACAAGGGATATTTTCATTAAAATAAATACATATACAGCAGATCGCAAGTTAATGAAGTACAAAAACACCCCTCCCTAACCCTCCCCTTATAAAGGGGAGGGAACAACATTTTTTCTGTTTCCCCCCGTTTATTGGGGGGATTAAGGGGGATAGTTCGACTTGTGTATATACGGCTTTACAAGGAGAGCCACTGCGTTGCGGAGGTTCCCTGCGTTGTAGCAAGTGGCGTGGTATTAAGGGGGGTAAAGAATATACTTCATTTAGATGCAAAATGCTGTATGTATATAGCAGATTGAAACTTGGTGAGGTACAAATTATTTGTAAGGGCACAATATTGTTGTGCCCTTACCTGTGTACATGATTTACTTGAAAAAATCTGTATGCAGCGCTCCTGTGTTGAATCTAATACAATATTAGTTGCTTGCTTAACGGGGGTACATCCCGCAATACATTAGCTCTCTTACTAACGTTGAGGAGTAAGATTTAAAGTCTATTTTCTTTTAAGAAATTGTTATTATAATTGTTTAATTATTGGTTGAGAAAGCAATTGTATTTGTCAACTTATACTGTGACAGATTAACAATTGTCCAAGCTAAAGCGATCGCACCTTGGAAACGGCTTTTTTGGATAAATACCTATCTGCATTTTTAATTTCGCTTTTATGACTTTTTCGGGTCGGTGTCGCCGCCAATAATTGCTTGAAACGTGTCCCCTAGTAAAGATAAAAACGCCCCAACTAACACTACAAGCATTAAACTAGCAAGGGCGGCAAAGGGAGAGATGATAAACAAGATTAAAAGTGCAAACACCAATATATTTAGTAATGTTTTATTCATCTTTTTTCATATTGAATTATACGTGTATTTTTTACAAATAACAGATAAATCAACAATCTGTCACCTGTCTTCTGTTAGATTTAACCTGTGCGTGCTTACTTTTGTGGTCAAGACGTTTTCTTTGAGAACTGCGAGTTGGTTTGGTGGGTTTGCGTTTGATTGTCACGACAACTGCGCTTTGAATGAGTTCTTGAAGTCGTCTCAATGCTGACTCACGGTTGTTCTCTTGGCTTCGGTGTTCTTGAGCTTTAATTACAACTACTCCTTCTTGGTTAATGCGTCGATCATTAAGCTTTAAAAGCTGTTGTTTATAATAATCGGGTAATGATGAAGCAGCAATATCGAAGCGTAAGTGGATCGCAGTAGAAACCTTATTTACATTTTGACCTCCTGCTCCTTGGGAGCGAATCGCAGTAATTTCAATCTCAGTCTGTGGGATGATAACTTTATTGGAAATTTGCAGCATTACTTACAAGGCAAAAGAAAAACTTTTAAATTTGGGATAAACTTTCTCTACTCGGTTTGTTCGGTTGAATCTATCATTACATCTGGGTCTTCATTGTTGTTCAAATTCACTTCTAAAGTCTGTCCTTGAATTGTTACTTTATCGCCTGGTATTAGTCGCCGTCCTCGTCGAGTTTCTAGCATACCGTTTACTTGGACATCGCCACCTTGAATCATCAACTTGGCTTGACCTCCAGTTGGCACTATACCCATCAACTTTAAAAATTGATTTAACTTAATTGTGTTGTCTCTAATTTTCTTCATAGTAAATAAATGTACATAATCTTAATTGTATCGTGACCTTCTCAAGCCAAATGTTTAGGAGGCAGGAGGAACTTACCCTTAAAAAAGTGGTGTTGAAACATTTTTTATACCTTGCTGCAAGTATATAGCGGTTCCCGACCTAGTGAGGTACGTTTTCAAAGCTACTAACCTTGGTAAACAATATTTTGGTGTACCTCAGTAGACTATGAAACGCTATAATTATGTGTTTGAATGGCTTTTAAACTCAAAACTAAAGTTTTAATTGATACTCATTACCTCCTGCCTTTCTTTGTAAATCTGTTACACCACATAATCAGCTAAATACAGCATTTGATTAATTCGTGGCAAATTAAATTTGGCAATCCCTGCAATGCCATCGCGTCGGCTGACAATGCCATCGCGTCGGCTGACAATGCCATCGCGTCGGCAAACAATGCCATTGCATCGGCTGACAATGCCATTGCGTCGGCTGACAATGCCATTGCGTCGGCAAACAATGCCAATGCGTCGGCTGACAATGCCTATGTGTCGGCAAACAATGCTATTACGTCGGGCTGCGCTTAACAAAGTTATGCTTTTTACGCAAAAACTTTACCGATAAATGTGAATTTACACCAGTTTTCATTTAATTGAACTGTATATGTAATAAAAGCACAGCAATGCTGTACCTCTACTGCATGGTGTATTTACCTGAAAATTGCTAATTTTATTAATTACCTGTGGTGGAGCGTGGGCATAGCCCGTCGTAGATATCGCTCTAACAAAAACTGTAATACCAGTTATTATCTATAATGTTGATCGACAAAACTGCCAGATATAGGCTAAAAACTAGTCTGGAAGGTTCTTTTAGTGTGTTCAGGGGACTGGATCTATGATTAAGCTTGGTTTATTGGTACAGTCCCAGAATAACTCTTTGGGTATCGGAAAAGTTACAGAAATATCTGATACCAATGCAAATGTTGAGTATTTCTGCTCTATAGGGCAACGTCTCCAAAAAACTTTACCTCTAAATTCTCTCTCTCAAGTCAAGCTGGAACCCCAGGCTCGATGCTATATTAAGTCCCAAACTCAAGATAAATGGATAGTTGGCAGAGTTTTTATCTGGGATGAAGATACAGAAATGTATCAAATTGATTTACCAGATAAAAAAACTGCGATCGCTTCTGTTGAAGACATTTACGTTCGTTGTAATCTACCAAATACAGACCCTATCCAAACTCTGGCGATGAAGAGTCATGAAACGCCCTATTTTCATGACAAAAGATTAGCTTTCGTGAAATCCTTGATTCAGCAACGCGCTGTGAGTCGTGGGATGACAGGACTGATTTCGGCAAATATTAATCTTTATCCTCACCAAGTTGAAGTAGTGCGGCGGGTATTGGAAGACCCAATTCAACGTTACTTGTTAGCAGACGAGGTGGGACTCGGAAAAACCATCGAAGCGGGTGCGATTCTGCGTCAATTCCTTCTCGATGAACCGAAAAAAGGTGCGGTGGTGATAGTTCCGCAATATTTGCTCAAACAATGGCGAGCTGAGTTAGAAAACAAGTTCTACATCTCCCATTTTCCCAAACGGGTAGTGGTGCTAGCGGTTGAAGATATCCATAAAATCAATCTGAAAGCAAAGATAGGTTGCTTAATTTTAGATGAAGCCCATCATATTGCAGCAATGGCGACCTCTAAGGATGCAACAGTGCGCCAGCGTTTTCAGACTTGCAAAGAACTTGCTCATAAAAGCGATCGCTTACTTTTATTATCTGCCACTCCGGTTCTCAATCACGAGCAGGATTTTTTGGCAATGTTGCACTTACTCGACCCGACAACCTATAAACTGGGCGATTTAGCAAGTTTCCGCACCAAAGTTGAAAGCCGTCAACAAATTGGTAAACTTCTGCTTTCTTTTAAAGAAGGTGCAGAATCAGAAGTTCTCAAAAGCAACTTGCAGCAACTACGAAACCTCTTTGCGAAGGATGAGTATTTACTAAAGCTGGCGGATGATTTAGAAAATTGTTTACAAGCGAATTCTACCAAGCAAGAGCAAATCATCCAAGCAATTCGCGTCCATGTCAGCGATATCTATCGATTACATCGGCGAATGCTTCGCAACCGTCGCGCTGCCGTGGAAGATGTGATATTTGACCGCAACTTTACGCCAAAAGAAGAGTATGATTTAGACGAGCGATCGCTTGATATTCACGAACTCCTCAATCAGTGGCGGAGTGTTGCTCCTGATGAAAAGCAATATCAGCGAATTTTTCTGCTGTTATTTCTCGCTGCTGGTACTTGGTTAGGAATTTTAGAGCAGGTAATTACGGCGCGTTTAACTGCAAAACCTCATGCTAAACTCATCCAAGAGTTTAAAGAAGATGATGTTCGCTTATTAACTACAACCCCTAAATTTTCAGGGGAAGAAGAGATTCTCCAATCCTTACTAAATATTGTTCGTCAACCTCAAGAAGACGGACAACGGACGGAAAATTTGAAAACAGTACTGCTGAATCAGCTAGGTACATACTTCAAAATTCCTGCAAACGTTCGGAAGAATCAAAACGAATTCATCACCAGAATACAGCAGAGAATCAAAAGACCAATTACTGGGGACATTCTGCCCAAATTTGTTGTATTTACTAGTTTTGTGCAAACTTGTGGCGAAATTGTTCGGTATTTATCTAATACCTTTGGTGCAGAGACAATAGCCAGCCATCAATTTGGAGAATCGCCAGACAAAGTTGAGGAAGGCTTAAATAGGTTTAAGGATAACCCAAACTGCTTTATTTTAGTATGCGATCGCTCTGGAGAAGAAGGGCGTAATCTCCAGTTTGCCGATTGGTTAATTCATTTTGACCTTCCTTGGTCGCCTAATCAATTAGAGCAGAGAATTGGCAGACTTGACCGCATTGGCAGCAAAATTGGTATCCAATCTAGTGCCTTGATTGGCCCTTACTTGGAAGATAGCCCTCACAATGCTTGGTATAAAGTCTTAAAAGATGGGTTTGATATTTTCCAACAATCAATTGCCAGTCTCCAGTTTTATGTCGATGAGAAACTTGCAGAATTAGAAACAGTTTTGTTTCAATCCGGTGCTGCTGGATTGTTAGAGATGGTTTCGCCAATTCAAAAGCAAATTGAAACAGAAATAGCCAAAATTAGCGAACAAAATGCACTAGATGAAATTGATGCAAACGATGAAATTGCTACCGAGTATTTTCAAGAGCTAGATAATTACGATGCTCGTCATCTAGAAATTAGGCGAGCAATTGAAGGCTGGATTTGCGACGCACTGGGATTCAGAGGACTTAGTAACCCAGATTCATCAGAGATGCGACGTTATCAACCGACAACGCGTACCTTGGTTCCGATAAATGAGTTAAAAAACCGTTTTGCTGAGAGTTCCCTAGACCAATTTGGTACTTATAATCGCAGAGTAGCAAACCAAAATGCTGGTGTTAAACTCTTTCGAGTTGGCGAAGGGTTTATCGAAGCACTCTTGAACTATATCAACTGGGATGACCGAGGTGAAGCCTTTGCTTTGTGGCGTACTGACGCATCTTGGGACGCGAAAGAAGGAAAGGAATGGTTTGGTTTTCAATGTAATTATGTAGTTGAGGCAAATTTAAAAATTGCCAAACAAGTTTTACTAGATAACAAACTAGATAATTCTCAATTCAAAAACTTACAGCGACGTATTGATGCTCTATTTCCACCAATTATAGAAACTATCTATGTTGATGGTCGCAAAAAGCCAATACGTGCTGTTGAAGATAAAGCTCTTTTAAATATTCTGCAACGTCCATATAAAGATAAAAACAATAATCAAGGACGAGATTATAACCTAGCAAAAGAACGCTTAGGAATTATTGATGATTTTGTTGACCCTAGTAAATGGCAAAATTTTTGCTATCAAGTGCGTAACACTTCTTCAGAATTACTTTCCAATCGTCCCGAATTTATTGACTTGTGCCAAAATTATGCTAATGTTGCCGAAAGGAAATTAGCCAATAGAGTAGAACAATTGCGCCTACGTCTGAATCAGCAAAGTTGGGATAATGCATTAGCTGAAGAATTGAAGATAGAAACTGCTTTAAATGCAGCCATTCTAGAGGGAATTCGCCAGCCGCTTTTAAGGCTTGATTCTGTAGGTTTTATTGTTGTATCGGGGCGATCGCTTGTGCAATTTGAGTGATATTATGTGCGATTAAACAGCTTTGGAAATCAATAGGATTACCAAAGATTTAGAGCTTGAAATCCCCGACTTATTTAAAAAATCGGGGATCTTTTTGTTATGGTGTTATTGATGACATTGCTGTAAAAACATATATAGCATATTTCAAGTAGATGATATACAAAGTGCAGAACTCACACATCAGATATAAAAGTTTGTACTTCCTTCTGAATTCTGCCTTCAAACCCGTAGCTTTGTATTTCATGTAAAAGAAATTAGTATTCACCCCAACGATGCCACTGGTGAAAATCTGTTCCGGCACTCACAGCTAAACCAATTTGGTGCTGTGAAGATAGTTCATCGTGGCCACCTTCGTTTGCGCCAATGTAGTACATACGAAAACTGCCATCATCCATTGCGACTACACAAGGCGTGCCTACAGCCCTTGCATCCCAACGACCAGAACCCTTTTGAGCATGAGAAAAGATAGAACCTCCAACTTGCTGTCCTTGATGTTTTTGCCAATGAAAACCATCGCTAGACACAGCTACACCGATGGAGTGATAACCATTGTTGTTAACACCTTCATAGAACATTACGTACTCTCCGTTTATTTTCAGAACATTGCGAGTACCAATACCTCTCTCATCAAAACTTCCAGGCTCACCTGGTTGTAAAATCTGACCAACTTTTTCCCAATGAAAACCATCGCTAGACACAGCTAAACCGACTAAGAATCCTTTGTCAGGATTTAAGGTATGGTAGTACATTTTCCAGGTTCCATCATCATCAGGCAAGACCTGTGGCCAGGCGCAAAATAAGGCATCAAACTCCCCTGCCTTACCTAAATCGAGAAAAGCTCCTTGATAATTACCTTCCAACCGCACCCAATTTATGCCATCACGGGAGATAGCACAGCCAGGGCGCATATTTAACCCTTTAGCTTTAAAGCTTCCTATCTCAACAACTGTGTGGTCTCCACCGAAATACCACATCCAATAAAGACCATCGTGGAAGTAGACATTGCTTACACCAACATGGGCTGAGTCAAACCGACTAGAATTTTGGTGAGGCTCAAAGACAGCCCCCATAGTTAATAATCCCTGGACGCGTTGCCAATGAATTCCATCATCAGAAATCGCTAAACCACAGCGACCAGTGGGCAAATTGATTTGCCGATCAAACGACGCATCCCGACCGTAATACCACATTTTCCAAGTTCCATCGGGACAGTACAAGACCTGTGGCGAAGAAACTCGTTCGGAATCCCACCAGCCTTCGGCTCCAGGCGTTAAAACCAATCCTGGTTGATGATTTGGGGTTTTTGGATGATTCATATCTAAATCTAAAATCTAACTTAAAAAATCTAACTTATTGAACACTGAAGTTTCATACTTGACAAATTAGCTATTAATCCTATCGCTAAATTAGGTTTTTATTGAGAATCAATAATGAACGAATAAGGTTTATAAAAAACGCGAGTATTAGTCAGGGTGTAGTCCATCGCAATACCAAAGAATTTCCAAACAAAAGGAGAACCGATGACTGATAAAAAGGTCGTACTAGTAACAGGAGCATCATCTGGATTTGGGCAGCTAACTGCTCAAAAGCTTGCTCAAGAAGGTTACTGGGTCTTCGGTACCAGTCGCAAGGAACATCCAACTTTACAAGATGTGGAAATGTTGACACTCGATGTTACCTCTGACTCTTCAGTACAATCATGTATTAAACAGTTGCTCACGCGGACTAATCACATTGATTTATTGATTAACAATGCTGGACAAATTCATGCCAGCATGATTGAGGAAACTTCTTTAGAACAAGCCAAGGAGGTTTTTGAAACCAATTTTTGGGGTGTTGTCCGGGTTAGCAATGCTGTTTTGCCAGCTATGAGACAGCAGCGTAGTGGGCATATTATTAATATCAGTTCAGTGGCAGGATTGATTGGCGCACCAGGTCAAGGTTTTTACAGTGCAAGTAAGTTTGCACTCGAAGGTTATAGCGAAGCATTGAGTGTGGAACTAGACCCCTTCAATATTAAAGTGTCTTTAATTGAGCCTGGTTACTTTAAGACCAACTTCAACCAGGCTATGTTGTCACCCACATTGAATTACGCTGATTACGACAATGTACGCGATGTGATTCGTTCAACTGTTAGTCAAGCAATTGCACAAGGCGACGATCCGGAAAAAGTTGCACAGACGATTCTATTTGCGGCTCGTAGTCGGTTGCCACGATTACGCTATCGTGTTGGCAATGAGGCACAATGGTTGCCTCGCTTAAAAGCAATATTGCCAGATAACTTATTTCGATTTGGTGCGCGTAAGCGGTTGAATTTACCATAAATTACAGCCAAATCTATAACGCCGCGATGTTTGGTTAAGGCAAGTTTTTAGCCAGACACGATATTACACGCTCAAGGAGGGTGCTAGGGCTAAAGTTTTTGTCAAATCGGTAAGGAGAACGCGATCGCACAAGTTAAACAGTTCTGCCTCAGTAGAAGTCTGTCGCATTAACCGTAAAAAATGACCTTCAGTGTCAACATTCAGAGCAATGTAGTTGAGGAACATTTTCAGATAGCCTACGCGCGATCGCTCTGGCATAGATGATGCTGTTGGGGTTTGCCATAAACGATCAATATAGTTGCGTACCTCTGCTAAAGGAACAGGCGCGATCGGCTCGAAACGTAAAGCTTGCCGAATTTGATTAAAAAGCCAAGGATTACCGATCGCCCAGCGTCCTACCATCACACCCGCCGCGCCCGTTTGAGAAAGCACTTCAACAGCAGTTGTTGCCGAGTTGATATTGCCATTAGCCAGCACTGGACAATGGACTTGTCTGACTGCTTCAGCGATCAAATTATATTTCACTGCCCCATGATACATATCTTTGACGGTGCGACCATGCAAAGAGAGCAAATCAATACTGTGGCGATTGATTATATCTAGAATTTTATAGAAATTATCTGTATTTTCAAAGCCTACACGCATCTTCACAGTCAAAGGGCGATCGTTGACAGCAGAACGCAGTTCTCCCAAAATCCGATCTACTTTTTCTGGCAAGAGTAGCAATCCACCTCCAACATTTTTGCGATAAATTCTGGGTGCTGGACAGCCCATGTTCAAGTCTACTCCGGCAATATTATAATTGCAGAGTTCCTTTGCTGTTCTTACTAAGTCTGGAATACTTTCGCCAATCATTTGAGCAAAAACGGGGCGACCTGTGTCGTTTTCGGTGATGGCTGCCAGAATGCTACGATTAAGCCGTGAGGTATCATTGACGCGGAAATATTCGGTGAAAAAATAGTCAGGGCTGCCGTAGTGGGCAATCACCTTCATAAACCAGAGGTTTGTCACATCCTGCATGGGTGCAAGAGCGGTGAGGGGTAGGTGTGGATGGAGCGATTGAGGGAGCGATACCTGGGGCATAAAGATGAAGACAGCGATCAACAAAGCATCACTGTTAAGTTATACCAATTTTAAAAATAATTACGACAGATGGATTAATAGAATCCAAACAGAGAAAGCGATTCCCAATCCAAAATCTAAAATCTAAAATGGTATTAATTGGTATTACTGCACAAATGGAGAGGTTTTGTGTACTTAACGCTAGTACCGCAAGGCAGAAGTCAAAAGTCAAAAGTTAAAAGAATTGTATTTCGGGCTTTTATACTATTTCAAATGATATGTTTATTTACGCCGTGCTGTACTAATACATCTACTATGCTTTCTATAAAAGTTTTTGGAATTAGGCAATATAACAAGTAGGTTTATTAGTAATCTTATCCAACAATCTTTTTTATCAAAACTAACTAATACTACAAGCTGCTAGTTTTTCAGCTAAAGCATCCGGGTAGCGCCACGGTTGAGAACCACCAATCCAAATACGTGAAGGTAAATGACCGATTGGTGCTTTGAGACTAAAATTGAATTCCGAATTGGCATAAGTATAATTGTATAGATGCCAACCAACTTGATTGCAAAAAATTCCATAGTCTCCATTCACGTTTTTGTAAATAAGTGTCTGGACGCTAAAACCAAAGCGTTTATGACTGTAATTCATCCATAAAAGGTCAATGGTCTGCAAATCTTGACAGGGAAGTTTCTCAAGGTCACTACTAAATATATAGCTACCTTTAGACTTTGCTATGGCTTGACATATTATTTCCCAAGTTTCTCGATCTGCTAATTGCCATTTTCCTTTTGCTAATAAATCACGCAAATGCGTATAATCAATAGTAATTGCTGTACGATAATTAGAAATATTTACCAATTTATTTGGTTGTTGCTCCAGCATCTGTAAAACTTCTGTTGCAGATTGGAAGCGTTGTGAAACAGCATTTTGTAGAAGTTTATCTAATATTTCACACAGGTGAACGCTAACAGTATTGTTTGCTGGTAAATGTTCTTGCCATATCCAGCGATCGTTAGTAATATCGAACAAATAAAAGGGAGAAACATTGGTAAGCAAGTAAATGCATGTTACACCCAAGCTGTAAAGATCGCTAGCTGGTAATGCCTTTCCTCGTATTTGTTCGGGAGCAATATATTCTGGACTACCTACTATTGTGCCTGTACTAAGTTGCTTCATGTTATTGGCGAATTTAGCAACTCCAAAATCGATTAAAACAAGGTCTCCTAGAACCGAACGACGCATAATATTTTCCGGTTTAATATCTCGGTGAATTACTTGTCGAGAATGGATAAATTGTAATGTGAGCAATAAACTTTTTAATATTTGCCAAATTTGCGGTTCTGGAAAAACGCCTTGTTTTTGTAATTCTTGAGCGAGTGTTTGTCCATCTACTAATTCCTCAACGATATAAAACTTTTGATTTTGTTCAAAGTGCGCTAGTAATTTGGGTATTTGAGAATGTTTTAGCTCATTGAGACGAAGCGCTTCTTGATGAAATAATTTGACTGCCTTATCCCAAGTCTCAGGATTTTCCTTTTGAAAACATAGTTGTTTGACCGCACATTTGGGTTGTTTTGGAAGATGTTCATCAATAGCTAAAAACGTTCTCCCAAAGCCACCGCGTCCAATCACGGCGAGTGGACGATATCGCTGCTTAAGCAATAATTCCTGACCACAACTATTGCAAAAACGAGAACTGTCAGAATTTTGTGGACGTAGGCAATCAATATTGGTACAGTAGCTCATACTACATGAGTTTTATTTGTTGCAATTACTATATATAAAGTATTCCCATAAGAAGGGCACTCTTATCTAGTAGAAAAGACAGCGATGCCTACGGCGGGCTACGCCTGCGCACTCTGGAAGTTTTAGCATAGTAGTAGTGTACTGGCTATTCCAAGCGATCGCTGCTTTAGTGCAACTTTGACTCTTTGAATTTTTTGTCAGATACAAGGATGCTATAACCAAATATAAGTGTCAAAAGCTACTTAACCCAACGTTTAGTTGCCTCTGCAATACGTTCCCCAAAGCGTAGTGAAGTCAGATAATCACCCGAATTTAGCACTGGTTCTTTGCCACTCATATCGAGTTGACTTTCACCCATTACACCTAGAAATCCTCCTAATCGATTTATCCCATCATCTTTACCAGATAAAAAGCTTTGCAAGTCTCCCACATTTACCCAAATCATCCCATGTTGGGCTGCGTTGGTAGCTAAATAGAGGAGTGTGCCTTGTTTATCGCCACTAGGAGAGCTGGAATGGGTAAAACCCCCAGCGATTTTGTCTTTCCATCCATGTCGGAACCAAACTTCGCTAGCAGCATCAATAAATGCCTTGAACTGAGCTGCGACACCACCCATGTAGGTAGGAGAGCCAAAAACAATTGCATCAGCTTGATTGAGAGTTGCTATTCCCTGCTCATTCTTCCAACGACCATTGACTATCTGCTCTCCAGTAACCCGTAGCAGCTCAACAGTAGTGTCTTTAACTTTACTTGCACCTTCAGCAATAGCTTGGGCCATAAGATGAGTATGACCTGCACCAGAAAAATAGATAATCACAACGCTGGGCATAGGAGGTTTGGTTAAAATTTTGACTGAAACTGAACGAGAAATATCATAAGGATTACAGCTTATAAAGTAAAGTAGTCAATCTTAAAGTCATGCAAATCCCAGCAGGTTTTTTCTGAAGCTATATCTGTGTACTGGAACTTAAGGCTAATCTATTATGTAAAAAAACATAAAAATAGATTTTGTTAGTCTCTAATTTATTCTTCTCTGTTATTCTTCTAAAAGAAAATTCTTTTGCTGCAAGTCTTTCTCTTATTTATGTCAACCAGGTATGTGTCTCAATAATGTAGTGATTGACCGTGCCAGCCTCAATGATGTTACTGAAATCGTCAAGTTGGCCCAAGCCAATGATGCAGAACATGGTGGTATGTTATTAGGTCATCTTGAGCCAGAGGCTGTAATGATGACTATCTCTCAAATGCCGAGCGTTGTAGCCCGTAAAGATGGTCATATTGTAGGATTCTTACTCAGTTGGTCAAAGACAACTGCTAATTTACCAATTATAAAGGTGATGTTACAAGCCTATCCTGGTACAAAAGATGCTTATTTGTATGGCCCCATTTGTGTTGATGAAACTATGCGTGGGCGAGGTATTGCTGCGGTAATGTTTGCTAAGTTGAAAGATTTTCTACCAGAGCGGGAAGGAATACTGTTCATCAAGGCAAACAACAAAGCATCACTTCAGGCGCATCAAAAGATGGGTATGTGCAAGATGACAGAGTTCATCTATGAAGGCACTAAATTTTTGATATTTGCGTATAATAGCTAACTACTTGATAAGTTCTCAAGGCTCTAAGCTTTAGCTTACCAACTTGAGCTAGGTCAATTTGAGTGGTGTCCAATCACTAAACATTCATTTTGGACTCTGGTAAGCATATCGTTAAAAGCTGGAGTATAACAACCATCTTGATCAACAACCTTACGGAGAGTATATTCACCAGCCCGAGAAAGTCCGCCAAACCAAACGTTCTTTCTGTGCCAAATATCTCCATTGAGAGAATTTTTGTCTTGGGACATTGTCAAACTGACAATCGATTTTGAAATTGGTATTCCGAGCAAAATAGGTATAATTTGAGCTTGTTGCAAAGTTTCATCTTCAAACTGAATTTTGTAACTTAGTTGAAACCATTGAACAAAACGTAGTAATATCGAACCTGCAATCGAGTTATGAAAAGTCCACTGTAGCGGTGCAAAAACTGGTAAAAGCAAAGTTATATTTTGTATATCCCATTCTAAATTGTACATAGTAATGCAAGTATCTGGTAGAGGATTGCCATCCAGAAAAAACACACCTTTCAGGGCAGATGGTAAGTTTGTTTCTTTGATTGGAATCATCCAGGTTGCAATATTATTAAGTTGCTTTTTCTCAATTAATTCAACCATATAATTTGTAATTACTTCCTTTGGGCTAAATGAACACCTAAATTTTTAAATAACTGAGTCCGAAAAAAGATGAGTAATCTTACACTAGAAAAAAAGTAAAATCAACTCAAAAAACCATATCAATTACCAAATTATAATTCAGGAATGCCACTTACTTTCAGCTTACTTAATCGAGTATGAGAAGTAGGGGCGCACAGTTGTGCATCCCTACAATAGGATGTTTTTTTTATTGGAAGTCCCTTACTCACAGTCGTTGAGCAAAACCTTGTAGTACTAAATTATTAGGAGTAACAGCAGTCACTTTTTCAAAATCCCACTTGACTTCTGTAATTGAGTCCCACTGATAGTTATGGAACAGATGTAAACAGAAAATTTTGATAAAGCCAATTGATAAGGATTTACCAGGACAGGCTCGCTCATGCTCTTCACCGTTCCAAGATAAGATATCTGAAAAACTTCGTGTTAGGTCAAAATCATCTGGATTTTGGTATCTATTGGCATCCCGATTAGCTGTAAGAATAGAGCCAAGCAAGCGAGTACCTTTTTGAAATGGACATTTTTGTTCTCCAATCTCAACTTCACCTGCTTCAGTGGTGAGTTGGCTAACAAATCGTACAGGTGGATAAAGACGAGCCGTTTCTAGAATCACTTGATTGAGAAGTGTTAACTTTTCTAGAGCATCTTGATCTAAATTTTTCTTGCCATTCCAGACTGCATTGATTTCTGATACTACATCCTTTCTAAGGGTATTATCTAAGCAAAGAACACCAATCACAGATCCCAAAAGCGCACTTGTGCCGGCAGTACCAGCGATATGAATCATATCGAAAAGGGTATTAGCGATTTGGTGTTCGTTCAACTGATACTGAGCACCTGTTTGAAAGTAAGCTGCCCATAAAGCTGATTGTTTATATTGCTTAATTAGATATTGACGATGCCGAATTCTTGGCGCTGTTAAGATTGCTAACAGATACTTGCTGATAAAATTAGGTAAGGATGCCAGAGCCAAACCTTTAATGTAATTATCGGATGCTGTGATTTCTTCCTCAGATAAAGATATCTGAAAAACCAGTTGATGCAAAATCGATAGTATGATCTTTGGCAAATCGTTGCCGATATGTAATTTGCCTTGTTTAACAGCTTCTAACAGCCTTTGCTCAACTAGATTTCCTAAAAAGTCTATTTTTTGAGACGGTTCCGGTAAGGCTTGTAAGATTACAGTACGTAGTCCTGTATGTTCGTTACCGTTTGTTCCCAAGCTCAGAGGATTGTCAAGCAAGTAGCTAGGAGCTAATATTCTGATGATGCCTAAATCATTTCCCCGCAGTTGTGGTTGGGTTTGCATTAGTTCTCTTACCTGGGAGTGAGAGGAATGCATAATTGCTTGGTCTACTGCAAAATACTTGTCTCCAATATTGTCCTTACGGATGTAGAGAAAGTCTCGCCATGCGTTGAGCATGATTGACGCATCCATGTAATAAAAAATCAAGCGTAGAAACTTGCCGATCGCAGTGTCGTAACCTACTTTAGCTAGTATAGGTACAAGCCAAAGCTGGCGATCGTGACCTTTGAGGACTTTATCTTTAAGTGTCATGGTATTTATTTTGAGTCATTGGTCATTGGGTATTGGGCATTTATCTCCAATTCAAATATTGATGCTCTGAGGAATTTTAGAAGGAAGTAGATATTCATAGGGTGGACGGTGCAAATTACGTTGCTTGATGGTGTCTTCTACCTGCTGAAGATGACTGTGGAATGCTTGTAACAACGGTTTTACTTTTTGGTCTGTAAAGTATCCTTGCTGATAATCGCCCAGCTTGTTGTAGTACATAGACCCCAACAAGCTGAGTATGTTGTATTGCCGTTGTGCCTGATCTAAGGGAGGGAGCAAATTAAGGTAGTCTTGCTCAGTAACTTCTCTTTTGAGAGTTGAGGCTGGTAAATAACCTGCCAATGGAATCGCTGCGGCGTAGCCCATCAAATCTTTTTGCGGAAAGTTAACCGCAGCGTGTTGGGCGCTGGCAGTGAAAATAATCAGCGTAGTGGCATCAATTAGATAATTGCGCGTTTTAATGCTCCCATCTTCGCCAAAATCGGGGATGCGACCACCATCGTAAGCTGAGATTTCTGCTGCCCAGGCTTGCAGGGCTGTATCTTTTTGAATGTCTTCATCCGTGGTGTAGTAAAGATTCACGTAGTCCCAAACCCATTGATGAATGGCATCCCAGACTAGTAGTGCATCATCCCGGTAAGGATAAATAGGCAATAGGTTAGGATCGTCTACACCGCGCTGTTGGAATTGCTTAGGTAAGATGGCGCTGTTAAAACCATAGCTTTGTAATGCTAGTACTGCTAAAACGCGAGAGTTATCGATTGTTGCTGAGAGTAATCTATCGACACCACCGCTTGGAGCTATGAGAATACGTTGAGCGGCATCGTTAATTGCTAAAGTGCTGTCAAAATGCGGGTGTAGTAGAATTCTTAAAGGATGGGTGAGTGGCAGTTGTCGAGCAGTGGCGATCGCAAAAGCACCAATTAACAAGTGAGTTCTTGCTAGGTGAGTAACAGCTTCGTGGAAGTTGGCATCTGCTATTTGGACTATTGTTTTGGCAAAAAGCCAAGAGTATTTACTGGAGTTAGGGGTAACAATCGGATAATCTGGGCCTGGGGTTTGACCGCATTGAATGGCTATCGGACGCAATAGACGGGTGGGGTCTGAGCCTTTGGGTAAGGCAAACAGTGATAGGGGAGCATAGAGATATTTTTGCTCGTGTGGGAATGTACCGTTGACCGCACCATCTAAAATTTTATAATCAGCTAAGTAAAGCCTGCCTTCAAGTCCGGCTGCTGCTAATGAATCCTCAGTTCCCATTACTCCTTGGTAATGTTCGTCTGTGACTGGAAAGCGATCGCCTAAAGTAGTTACTCGCTCGATTGTGACGGGATTGTAGCCAGCTACTCGCATGTAGGCAAATACTTCATCTGATTGGTAAGTTTTAGCGATCGCTGGTACACCAATCACTGGAAACAAATTTTCGTAGTCCTTGAGACTGGTTGCATGTCCTGTAGGCTGTCCTTCATATAGAAGGTTAATTATCCTATTTAGAGCATCTCTGAGGATCACAAGTCCGTTTTCTTTCAAAATAGAATAAAAAATATCATCAAGTTCTCTAAGATCCTTAGATATGCCATTGAGGAAAAACTGAGGGATAATTTGCAATATTCTTGTCAGAATGCTGATTCTGATTGGTATTGCTCCCTTGAGCAAGGCTTCTAAAATAAACTTTGCGGCATCATCACGAATCGATTTAGAACCTTGATTACCTCTGTTAACAATTAAGGTATTGATAAACACAACTCGTAACTGCTGGGCTAATAAAAAATACCAGTTAGTGGTGAACTCTTCGGCAATAGAAAGCCTATCTAGCATCGCAATAGGTGGTATATGGATGTAGTTATATTGATACTGTTGCCTAGCTATATCTAAAGTATGAGTACTTGATGAACTGATTGAATTATCTGGTGATGAAGCAGTCATTGACTCTACTCATGTTTAGTATGGGGAACTTTAATAGTTTAGAATAAACAGGTTTGAGTTAGCTAAACTTATTATCGCAATCAAGTTTAAAATTACGATTTTTCTCCAGAAACTTTTTGGATTTTATCAACTCCTGAACTATGCACCAAATATTTATAAATTTTGCAAGGAATATTTAGCAATACAAATAATATTTGCCAAATTTAGAAACAATTCTCAAAAAAGTTTTTCTTACTAAGGTATTGTGTTTGAGTTGACATTTGAACCACTGAAACAATACCAAGAATACGACTATCAGATTCTTCCTCTGCTGCCGATGTCTCTAATGCTTCCTCTGCTTACACAGCCGCATATTTTTCTATTACCTTCCTTTATCAAAAATCTATCTCTACCTCACTGCTTTTATCCTTCAACAGTTAGAAGTAGCGAATTTTGCTTTATGCAAAGCTATGAAGGCAAGTTCTCATACTGTGGCAAAAGGATAAATTTGTGGATATTAGCAGACGAAATTTACTGAAGGTAGTTTCTGCTTCTAGTTTAGGTGGAGCCGGGGTATTTGCTTTACAAGGTTTAACCAAACAAGTTTTAGCGCAAAATCAGTCTACCTCACCCCAGATTAAAAAAGGTGAAATGCTCTACAGGCAACTAGGACGCACCAAAGAACAAATATCTGTAATTGGTCTAGGTGGTCATCATATTGGTAGACCAAAAGACGAACAAGAAGGTATTAGGCTGATCCATGCTGCTCTCGATCGCGGGATTAATTTTATGGACAATAGCTGGGATTACCATAATGGAGGTAGCGAAATTCGCATGGGTAAGGCTCTGCAAAATGGTTATCGTCAAAAAGCTTTTCTGATGACTAAAATCGACGGTCGCACAAAGGCGGCTGCTGCTAAACAAATTGATGAATCTTTAAAACGTTTGCAAACAGACCACATTGATTTGTTGCAGCATCATGAAGTCATTCGCATGGAAGACCCAGACCGGATTTTTGCCCCTGGTGGTGCGATGGAAGCAGTTGTGGAAGCACAAAAAGCTGGCAAGATTCGCTACATAGGCTTTACTGGACACAAAGACCCTTTAGTACACCTGAGAATGTTGGAAGTTGCCAATCAAAACAACTTCCGTTTTGATGCAGTGCAGATGCCGTTAAATGTTATGGATGCCCATTTCCGCAGTTTTGAGAGGCAAGTTTTACCCAGACTGGTTGAAGATGGAATTGCTGTACTGGGGATGAAATCAATGGGCGATCAATACATTCTCAAAAGCAATGTGGTCAAACCTATTGAATGTCTGCATTACGCGATGAATCTGCCAACTTCAACGGTGATTACAGGCATTGAAAGTATGCCCATCTTAGACCAGGCTTTCGAGGCAGTACGCACTTTTACACCCATGAGCCAAGAACAAGTTAAAGCATTACTGAATCGGACTCGCCAAGCTGCTCTCAAAGGTCAGTATGAACTGTTTAAAACCACTAGCCAATTTGATGGTACAGCCAAAAATCCTGAGTGGTTAGGTTGACACTCCCCGCTCTAAAGAGACGGGGATTCTTGGTTCCCTGACTCGCCGTTAGACGATAGGCTTGCGCCAACCGCCCAAGAGGGCAAATCTCCCCAAGCGTAGCTTCCCGTATGCCCTACGGTAGTTAGTCCACGTTTTAGAATATTGATACTGGCGTTCACGTCCCTATCTTCTACATAGTTGCAGTGAGGGCAAACATGAGTCCTTAGCGATCGCGAGTTGGAAGTGTTGCGCCTGATGGAAGTACTAAAAAAATGTCATCATAGTTAAAGTGAAAACATTTTGGAGACAAGACAACGGTTTACGCACGCCCTTTAGCACGGTTAATTGAACAATTGCAACGCCTACCGGGAGTTGGCCCCAAAAGTGCCCAACGACTGGCTTTGCATATTTTGAAGCGACCAGAAGCAGAAGTAGAAGCTTTGGCACAAGCTTTAATTGAGGCAAAAAAACAGATAGGCTTGTGTTCTGTTTGCTTTCACTTATCTGCTGAACCTGTTTGTGAAATTTGCCGCAATGCCAATCGTGACAACAACACTATCTGTGTTGTTGCAGATCCTCGCGATGTGATTGCACTAGAAAAAACCCGCGAATACAAAGGCAAGTATCACGTTTTGGGCGGGGTGATTTCGCCAATTGATGGAATTGGCCCAGATCAATTGACTATACTACCTTTGCAGCGCCGTGTGAGTCAGCAAAAACCTCAAGAAGTAATTCTCGCAATTAGTCCGAGTGTAGAAGGGGAGACAACAACCCTGTATATCGGTCAGCTATTGAAACCATTTACCAAGGTGACGCGGATTGCTTTTGGTTTACCTGTAGGTGGCGATTTGGAATACGCAGATGAAGTGACTTTGGCGAAGGCGTTGGAGGGACGCCGGGAGTTAGATTAAATTTTGTTTATTTTGCAGCTTAATCACTTTCTATAAAACTCATATTTTATTTTTGAAAAAAACTCAGTACACGTTTATTCCTTTTTCCCAGTCCCCAGTCCCCAGTCCCCAGTCCCCAGTCCCCAGTCCCCAGTCCCCAGTCCCCAGTCTCTACGAGTAATTCTCCGAATCAAATCGGATTGCTATAGACTATTGACTGTACATAACATCCGATCGCAAGACGTACTTTCGCCCCTGGATAATAGTAGCGCCCTCATGTACTAGTTCGTGGACAAAACACAAAGCCATACCTGTTACTGGAAGCACAGCTAGATTAGATAAATCTTTGTAGTATTGAGGAAGATAAAAGCGGGTTTCACCGCCTTCAAAGCCTTCATTCAGATAAATCATGAAAGTCAATAAACTTTCCTCACCGTTAGGGCGGCGATAAGCACCATCATGGTGAGGTGCAAATCTCTGACCTGGATCGTAGCGATAGAAACGAAAACGCTCATTCAGCCCAACTGGATGCCATCTACCAATGGTGTTGGGGATATAATTTGACACACGCTGCCACAAATCAAAAGCACGCTCCCGGTCATCCAGAATAACGCGCTGATTATTGCGGATGTCGGGACGCATTTCAAAACCTCGGTGGGTAGTAATAGGAGCATCTACATAACCAATGTTTTCTGTTAAAGCAATATATTCAGCGCATTCTGCTGGCGAAAGAATATTTTCCAGCGTAAAAATTTGGTTGCGAAGCAAATCTTTCTTGGTCATGGTTAAGTCGATTGAGATTTAAGTCGGATGAATAATGTATTCTTTATAACCCAATACAGTTTAGTTCAGCCTAAAATCCAATGAACAGAAATAGAGTTTTAGTCATGATTTTGACCTAGTAAATCTGCAATTAAGGTGAGTAATTCAGTTGGTTGTACTGGTTTAGCAATGTGTTTCTGAAAACCAGCTCTTAAGACACGATCGCGATCGCTTTCTCCTGCATAGGCGGTAAGAGCGATCGCCGGAATTTCCCCGCCCTCCTCTTTGGGCATGGCTCTGAGCATCTTAATCAAGCTGTAGCCATCCATTTCTGGCATTCCTAAATCACTGATTAATAAATCAGGTACAGCCTGTGTTAGAATTTTAAGCGCCTCATTTACCGATGCTGCGGCAGTTATCAACGCCCCATTCTGTTGTAGCAAGAAGTGTAGAAACTCACGTGTGTCAACATCATCATCGACAATTAATACTCTTAGTCCACGCAGAACTGATGAGTTAAATTTCTCCTTTACTCTTCTTGCTTCTCCTGCACCCTCATTCTCCTTCATCAGGGGCAGTCTGACAGTAAAAACTGCTCCCTGTCCAATTCCTGGACTGGCTGCTTTTACAGTGCCACCATGCAACTCTACTAAGTGACGAACTATTGCCAATCCCAATCCCAGTCCGCCAAATTTCCTGGTTGTGCTGCTATCGGCTTGACGAAAATATTCAAATACGTGGGGTAGAAACTCAGGGGAAATACCTTGACCTGTATCTTTAACTTGAATTATTGCTGAGTGGAAAGTTAATTCACCACTCAATGAGAGACTTACTTCCACCGAACCACGAGAGGGAGTAAACTTGACTGCGTTCGAGAGTAAATTCCCGACAATTTGCTGTAAGCGATTATAATCGCCTAACACTTTACCAACATTGGGGTCAACCTGTACTTTAATCTGGATAGATTTGGTTTCGGCAATTAACCGCACTGTTTCCAATGCAGCATCAATTACAGCTACCAGGTTAACAGTGGCAAAAGTTATGTTCAACTTACCGCGAATAATTCGGGAAACATCCAGCAACTCATCAATTAATTGAATCTGCAATTGAGCATTTCTTTCGATGGTTTCCAAAGCACGATTTGTAGTCACTTCATCAAATTTGCGGCTTTTGAGTACCGATGACCACCCTAAAATGGGGTTGAGAGGCGATCGCAATTCGTGGGAGAGAATAGCAAGAAACTCATCTTTATTCCGGTTTGCCTGTTTGAGTTCCTCAGCTTGTTGCCTGAGTGCCTTTTCTAATTGCTTCCTGGGGGTTAGGTCAAGAATGAAACAAATCCAAGACGCTGGCTCTCGCTCCACCAAAGCACCACCAATTAATATGGGAATGCGGGAACCATCCTTGCGGATATATTCTTTTTCAAAGGGAGTACATATCCCAACCGTTAAAAGTTGTTCTAGTCCCTGCCGATCGAGAGCATGATATTCAGGTGGGGTAATATCTTGTCTGCGTATCTTACCCGTTAATAGTTCCTCTCGTGTATAACCCACCATTTCTAAAAAAGCCTTGTTCGCCTCAGTAATGTAGTCAAGAGTGGCGAACATAATGCCAATAATGTTGGAATCAACTAACCGCCTTAATTGAGTTTCACGCTGGCGCAAATTATTTTCTATCTGTTTGCGTTGGGTAATATCCTGGGTAGTACCCATCATTCGTACTGCCTTACCTTCGGCATCATAAAAGACGCGACCTTTAGCAGAAATCCAATGAATACTTCTATCAGACCAAAGGGTGCGGTATTCTATGTCACACTCAACTTTTTCTTCAATAGAGCGAGCGATCGCTTCATGAATGCATTGGCGGTCTTCTGCATATACACAGTTGAGGAAAATCTCAAAGCTAATTTCAGCTTCTAAAGACAGTCCAAACAGCTGCCGACATTTGTCTGTCCAAATTAACTCGTTGGTAGTGATATTCCAAAACCACATACCTAGTTCAGCAGCATTAGTAGCTAACCGAATCCGTTCTTCACTCTCACGCAGATTTGTTTCAATTTTTTGACGTTCCCATAAAGCAGCTTGCTGTTCAGTAATATCAGTACTCGCACCAACTACCCTAACTACCTGACCATTTGCATCCCGGACTGCAAACCCCTGGTCTTCCACCCACAAATAGCGACCATCCTGGTGACGCACTCGATACTCAATTCGATAACGGTTTCCATTGGCCATACTAGCCATGAACTGGTCATTAACTCTTTGTTGGTCATCAGGATGGATGCGTTCTTGCCACCACTGGAAGGTAGGTTCAGTTTCTTGTTGTGTGTAGCCAAAAACCTGGGTTAGACCCTGAGTTCTTTCTACAGTATTTCTCTCAATCTCCCAGTCATAGATGAGACAATTAACCGCAGCTGCTGCCAGCTCAAATCTTTCGTTACTTTGCCGCAAGGAAGTTTCTATGTGTCGTCGTTCTGTAATATCAAAAGCGATTCCCAAAAGATATTGCGGCAATCCCTCAGCAGTTCTGCTGTACACAGTGTCATAGCTACAAAACCAGCGCCATTCACCATTGGCGTGTCGAATCCGGTATTCAAAGCTAAGGACTTCACCTTGATAAGCAGAATTAAATTTTTCAAAATAGCTAGAAAGTCGAGCCAAATCTTCAGGGTGTAAAAGTTGATTAAATAACTCTTTTCCCATCGCCTGGATTTCTGCTGGTGTGTAGCCCCAACCTTGAGCAATTTCGTAATTAACGTAAGAATTTCGCTGCTCAATGAGGTCATAAATGTAGATTATCCCCGGAAGAGTGCCAGCAATTTGTTGAAACAGACGTTGACTATCCCACAGTATTTGAAATTCATCTGCATCAAATCGTTGAGTATCTTGTTCGCAACTATAGTCTTCCTCGAACTGAGCGTGTTTAGATTCCGTAATATCCGAAAAAGTTGTGACGATCGCATACAGATTGCTTCCTTCAGTTTGAAACAGAGGTTGCGAAGATAACAACAGCCAGACTAGCTCACCACTTGGTTTATAAAAGCCACACACCACATTTAAGCAAGGTTTACCTGTATTTTGGGTAACAATAGCAGGATGAGTTTCACTGAGTAAAGGAGAGCCATCTTCATGAATAAACTGCCACTTGGGATCGAGCAAATTTTGCCCTACAAGCTGTTGTGCGGTCAGTCCCAAAATGCGATCGCTAGCGGCATTACAAGCCTGGATAGTGCCATCAGCCAACTGAAGCACCATTCCTTCTTCTTCATTGGTTACTAGGGAAGATTTTGCCTTTTTACTAACTTGCCGATGCAGCAGCCTGTGATTAGCCAGCTGGTTGTGGAACTTTTCTGCGTCTGGCATTCTGAAAAGTTAATTAAATGATTTTAAAGTTAATCTTAGATTGAGTGGGTGATCATTACATAAATTTTAGGGCAATTTCTTCCATCTGGAGGCAGAAGCAGCGATCGCTACTTTTATCACTGGTTTATTTTTTGCCGCATCTTTATAAGACAAGGGGAGGGGGAAACAAGGGAATAGGAGAAAAAAGAACTCTGTTAACGAAACAGTGCTGAGTAATTTTAATTTACTCAGCACTCAGCACTCCTAAATCAACCCCCAACATGAACGCCAGGACGCTTATGGGGATTCTTTTCAGCCCGACGCAGTACTTCGCGGGTAACTACAGCAATGTCACCTTCACCAAACAAGATAAAACGCAGTAGGTATTGTATCGGATTTCCCTCAACCCAGCCGAAGTAAGCATGGGGAGTCTTACTCGTTTGGTCGCGAATATAAAGTAGTAAAGCTGCGATCGCATTCGGTACTGCTGCACTTTCAGCCCGGAGGATGCGATAATCACCAACTTGTGCACCTTTTACTTTAATTACATCGGCAAATTCCGAAGCATCGGAGACATGAATTTCTAAAAATAGAATTGGATCGTTGGATGGAATATGGTTGTCTTCGCGTACCTCTTTCTCTTTCATAAAATACTCTAAGACATCGCCCGTATTTAACCGATTCGCAATCAGTCGTATTGTTCCTTGGCTATCTTCGGTAAGGAATTGGGCAGCAAGTTCATCAATTTCAATTCGCTCTGTTCGCAGTTCTGTTGAACGCCAAACACGAGAAACCAGCGAGGTAAAAATGATCGCGCCGATGAAAAACCCAGCAATCCTAATCCCTTCTGGTCTTTCAATGATATTGACAATAGTGGTATATAAAAATAACAGTGTAATGATGCCAAAAATGATTTTGGCCCGCTTCTGTCCGTGACGGTGGGCTGATAAGGTGACGGCAAAGGCGGCTGATGTGATCAACACAAGTACACCAGTTGCGTAAGCTCCACCTTGGGCTTCTACACTTGCTTTGAAGATAATTGTGACAACAAAAGCGATCGCTGTGTAGACTAACACTAAAGGTCGCGTTACTCGGGCCCAATTGGGTGCCATACCATAGCGTGGTAGGTAGCGAGGCACAATATTTAATAGCCCTGCCATTGCAGATGCACCTGCAAACCACAAAATGGAAATAGTACTTAGATCGTAAATTGTGCCAAAGGCATTGCCTAAATGCTCATGTGCTAAATAAGCAAGGGCGCGTCCGTTGGCTTTGCCCCCAGATGCAAATTGTGCGGCGGGAATCAGGAGAGTGGTTATAAAGCTGGTGGTGAGCAAAAAGAAGCTCATAATCACAGCAGCAGTGGTGAGCAGTTTGCGTGTATTCCGAAGCCGCCCTTTGGAATACTCTTGAGTGTCAGTGCTGCTCCCTTTTACCAGGCCCATAACGGTCACGCCAGTTTCAAAGCCTGACAATCCTAATGCTAGCTTGGGGAATATCAAAAGAGCGATACCGATTAGGATCAAAGGGTTAGAATGGCTGGCAAAAAGTGCAGTTTGCCAGTTAGCGATCGCTTCAGGGTGAGTTATTATCTGATACAGACCGACGCTAACGACAATCAAGTTTAACAGCAGGTAAACTCCCACCAAAATTACTGCAATACCAATTGCTTCTCGGAAACCTTTGAGGAAAACTGCACCTAATAATGCAACTAATACTAGAGTGATTGCGATCGTCTGATTGTGAAGCCAATTTGGAGCTAGCGGATTTTCGATGATATGGGCTGTAGCATCAGCAGCTGACAAAGTAATGGTGATAATAAAGTCAGTTGCCACAAACCCAAGTAAGCACAGTACAAGTAATTTGCCTTGCCACCAGGGGAGTAAACGTTCTAACATTGCGATCGACCCTTCACCATGAGGGCTTTCGGCAGCAATGCGGCGATAGATTGGCAATGCTCCAAAGAGCGTTAGCAAAACCAGAACCAAGGTAGCTACAGGAGAAAGAGCGCCAGCTGCCAGTGCTGCAATCCCAGGTTGATAGCCAAGAGTCGAGAAATAATCTACACCAGTCAAGCACATCACCTGCCACCAAGGATGCTGGCGATGTATTTCTTGCTTGCGGTGGGGTCTTTCCTTCTCTCGTCGGTCTTCTTGAAGCAACCAGCGGATTAACTGTCTGCTGAGGCGTTTTGTTGAAACAATTGATTTAGCCATCAAATACGGTTGTATTGCAAAAGTCGGCTTTGTATTTTTTTTAAGCCTTCGTGGTTTATTAAAATTTTTAACTACAAAGGTATAGCACTATTATTGTATGTTAAGCATCCTGTCCAATTTACAAAATATATAGTAGCTGCTCGTAGTCGTCTACCATATAAAGATCGTTTGCAGCTTTTGGTATAGGAATAATCAATACCGCAACCGTATATTTCGGGATTAAGACTTTTGCATCCTTAACACCTTGAAACTGCATAAATTCTAAAAAACGGCACTACCAAACAAGGTATGTACGCAATTAACAAATTTGCCCTAAATTTATAAAAACAAAATTTACAAAGCGTTCCTCCAGAATGGGCTATTAATCCAGAACCTTGTGGTTTAAGACACCTTGCTTTTCAAGTTAATGATGTTGAACAAACTGTTTTTTATTTAAAATCCAAATAGCTATAAATAGAAAATATTAGAATTAAGGATAGACTTTTTACTTTTGTAACAAATAAAAAACGAGTTTTGAGGTCAGATATTATGCGCAAATCGGCGATTTATCAAGACATTGTACAAAAAGGTAAGGTTGAAGCGTTACTTGAAGTGGCAATAAATTTATTTAGGGTATGTCATTAGAACAGATCAACAGGTGATAGGGCTATCAATTGAGCAGTTACTGTATTTACAAGCAAGTGAGTTTTATGAGTCCAATCAATAAATAATCGGTGCAGTCAACCTGCACCGATTATCAAGTGTCACTTGAATTGAACATCCCATTGTTTCACGCCAATGCTGAAGCTTGGGGTTTAGCAAAAATCATTCTTCCTGCTGTAGTTTGTAAAGCACTGGTGACTACTACTCGCAGTTCACCACCCACATAACTGCTACCTTCTTCAACAACTACCATTGTGCCGTCATCTAGATAGCCAATGCCTTGACTAGGTTCTTTGCCTTCCTTGAGAATTTTCAAATCCAAGTTGTCGCCAGGTAAATAACTGGGACGCACAGCATTCACTAAATCATTCACATTCAAAACAGGTACTTTCTGAACACTGGCAACTTTAGACAAGTTGTAGTCGTTGGTTAACAATGTCCCACTGATTTCTTGGGCGAAGCGTACTAACTTGGCATCGACTGTGGGAATATCATCGTAGTCAACTGCATTAATTACAATGCGCTCGGGATATTCTTCTTTAATCCGGTTGAGAATTTCTAGTCCTCGTCTTCCCCGCACCCGCTTTTGGTCTTTACTAGCATCCGCTACTTGTTGGAGTTCTTGCAAGACAAATTGGGGTACGATAATTTGCCCTTCTAAAAACCCAGTTTCTAGTAAGGCTTCAATACGACCATCAATAATACAGCTAGTATCTAAAACTTTAGTATTGGCTGGTTTTAGCGTTCCTTCTACTACCATCGATTCGACGGTGTTGGGATTAATGAACCGCAACAAGCCTCGCCCGTGGGTGTCTGCCAAATTCATGCCAGTGACGGAGAGGATAATACTACCGACAACTGCCACCAGTGGCTTAATAAATCCAAAATCCGCCGGGATAGGGAGCAAAAATAATGGGGCTAGCATTAGGTTGGCTAGTAATAGCCCAATAACTAAGCCGATCGCACGAGTTAAGATCGCTTCTAAAGGCATTTCTTTGACTTGTGATTCTAGGCGACGATATGTCGTCTGGAAACTCAGCCCAATCGCACCACCAATAATAGCGGCAAAGACGGCAACAACTAAGCGTAAAGCTTCTAGATTCGTAACTTGATCTAGCGTCCCATTGGGTAGTAGTTCAATGCTGTAGAACCCTATTCCCGACGCTGCTAGGATGAATGAAAAAATAATAATGGCGTCAAGCATGGTTGTCTTGTTTTCCTACAACTGTGTTCACCGATAAACTTAAGTATTTTTTATTTCATCGGTAAGATAAACTTATCAATATTGACTTACACTAAGGGTTTAGTAGGGCAATATCTGCAATTATTATAACTAAAGGCTTTAATCTTAATATTTTTCATTGTTTTGTTGTTAAAAGACAAAAAATTGTAAATAAACTACTTATCTTGTAAGAATTCAGAATCTAGAAGTCAGAATTAAGAAGACTTTAATACCCAAACTTAATAATTTTCATAAAATCAAGAAGTTATTACACTCTTAATTTTACAATTATTCTGGCTCCTGACTCCTGAGTGCTGAATTCTTTCCTTATTTTCATTGTCTCTAATTCGCAGTTGGATTAACTTAAAACTTTTCTCAAAATGAGTAAAAAATTTAGTATTTCTGGAATTGCGAGTTCTGCTTATGTCCATATTCCCTTTTGCAGACGGCGGTGTTTTTATTGTGATTTCCCGGTGTTTGTTGTGGGCGATCGCTTGCGGGGCGAAACATCTGGTACTATCTCCCAATATATTGAGGTGCTATGTCAAGAAATTGCCATTACACCAGCATTTGGCCAACCTTTGAAGACAATTTTTTTCGGTGGTGGTACTCCTTCGTTGCTATCAATAGAGCAGCTACAACGGATACTGACAGAGCTACACAAGCATTTTGGGATTGCGTCTGGAGCAGAGATTTCGATGGAAATTGATCCAGGCACCTTTGATTTAGCTCACATAGCAGGCTATAGCAGTGCAGGTGTGAATCGGGTAAGTTTGGGCGTACAAGCCTTTCAATCAGAATTATTGCAAAGGGCGGGGCGATCGCACTCAGTTGAAGATATTTTTGCAGCTGTGGAATTAATTCACCAAGTCGAGATTCCCGTATTTAGCTTAGACTTAATTTCTGGATTGCCGCATCAATCTTTGGATCAATGGCAGGATTCTTTAGAAAAAACGGTGGCGATGTCTGGCGACAAGTCGCTTCTCGCCTACGCACCCACTCACATCTCCATTTACGATCTTACCATTGAACCCGGTACAGCCTTTGGTCGTTACTACAAACCTGGCGATACTCCAATGCCTACGGATGAAGCCACAGTCAAAATGTACCAGATGGCGCAGCAGGTTTTAACTAGTGCAGGTTATGAGCATTATGAAATTTCCAATTATGCTCAACCTGGTCATCAGTGTCGGCATAATCGGGTTTATTGGGAAAACCGCCCTTATTATGGCTTCGGTATGGGTGCGGCGAGTTATGTTGAGGGAAAGCGGTTCACTCGTCCGCGCAAAACTAAAGATTACTACCAGTGGGTACAAGCTGGCGGTGTAATTGATTGTGATGTGACTCCCCCAAAGGAAGTATTGTTAGAAACGTTAATGTTAGGGTTGCGTTTGGCAGAGGGTTTGAGTTTGGCGGCGTTGGTAGAGGCGTTTGGGGAAGAAAAGGTAGAGAAGATTTGCCGATGTTTGCAATTCTATTTTGAAAAAGGTTGGGTGGAAATTGCAGAGGGAAGGTTGCGTTTAATTGATCCCCAAGGGTTTTTGTTTTCTAATGTAGTGTTGGCGGAGTTGTTTGAGAAGTTGGGGTAAGAAACTGCTTATGCAGAAAAATCAAGTTAGAAAAGCTGTGATTCCGGTAGCTGGTTTCGGTACTCGGTTATTTCCAGCTACTAAAGTTGTCAAAAAAGAACTTTTCCCGATTATCGACCGAGATGGTAGGGCAAAACCTGTGATTATCGCAATTATTGAAGAAGCAATTAGTGCTGGAATTGCAGAAGTGGGGATTGTGGTGCAGCCAGATGACAAAAAAATATTTGCAGATTTATTAAAAAATCCACCCAAAAAAGAGCTTTTAGAGAAACTTTCACCAGAAAATCAAGAATATAGTCGATATCTGGAAGATTTAGGTAGCAAAATTACAATTTTATTGCAAGAGGAGCAACTAGGCTATGGTCATGCGGTATTTTGTGCCAAGGATTGGGTACAAGATGAGCCGTTTTTGCTGATGTTGGGCGACCATATTTATGCATCTGATGTTGAAAAATCTTGTGTGCATCAAGTTTTAGATGTTTATGAACAAGTTAATCAAAACATTGTTGGCTTAACTACAATGCCAGCAGAAATTATTCATAAGGCTGGGTGTATAACAGGAGTTTGGCAAGAGTTAAACTCGATTTTGTCAGTTACACAACTCTATGAAAAACCGACTATTGAGTATGCACAAGAGCATTTACGTGTAGAGGGAATCTCAGAAAATGATTTTCTAGGTATATTTGGCTTATATTTACTAACGCCGAAAATTTTTGACTTTTTAGCAGAACATATTAACCAAAATTTTCGAGAACGAGGTGAATTTCAGTTAACATCTTGTCTGGAAAAATTGCGTCATGAAGAGGGAATGACAGGATACGTTGTTAAAGGCAAGTGTTTCGATACAGGTTTGCCAGATGCTTATCGTCAGACAATGATTGATTTTAGAAAAATATAGATTAATTTCAGTTCAATTCGTTTGTCTGGGAGGATCTCAGTTTTTCAGATGGCTCAAGCAGATAGTAATCCATTGAGGTAAGCAGAGCGATGAGCAAGGACTTGAAAAATCTTGAAACTATACTGTTTAGTTTGTTTTTTGTAAAAACTGTTTTCAGTTAGATGAGTTACAAAATGCAGGACTCAAAATCAGACACAAAGAATTTCTACTTCCTTCCTACTGCCTGATTAAAAAACTACCTCAAAACTAGCGGTAGTTAGAGTCGGAAAAGAGTTGACACCCAATTGGGCAAATTTACCCCCAGAATTAATTTCAGCAAAATCATTCGCCGAACCGTTAGGGTTATAAAAGAGACTACCATTTGCGCTATTATAAACGATCACCGCACTACTACTCGCAGCTAAAGTATCGTTTGTCACTGTGGCAAAGTCTGCGGAATCTAATTCGGTTGGGAAGACTGAGTTACTTAGAGCGGTAAAGGTAGATTTAGATAGTTGAATATTGTCTTGCTCAGGATTGAAGTCATTAATAATATCAACTCCGAGTTCCCTAATATCAAACTTCGAGCCTGTTGCAAATGCAAACTTATCTGAACCTGCGCCTCCTCTTAAGATATCATCCCCACTATCTCCCTGTAGGTAATCGTTGCCCTTGCCCCCGGTCAAAATATCTTTTCCACTACTGCCAAAAATAATATCATCACCGTTGCTCCCCTTGAGGTTGTCGTCATCACTACCCCCATCGATTCTGTCCGCACCAGATCCACCAACAAGGATGTCAGAACCGGCTCCCCCATCGATGTAATGATTACCAGCAACACCAGAAAGCAAAATACTGTCATCACCGTCCCCAGCAAAAATAACCTGATCGCCAGGTGAAAAATCCCCCCTACTAAAGGTGTCGTCTCCATTGGTTGTAGTGACATCAGTACTAATCGCATTTCTAGCTCTAGCAACTGCCTCTTTTATGGTATCTGCAAGATTCTCACTTTTAGAACCAAGAGTCAGTACAGCACCTCGACCGAGCTGGGTAACTAGTGTCTCATAATCGACTGCAACATTACTCGTAGTTAGAAAAATTGGAATAATGTTATTTGCTTCTAGCGCAGTTTTTACTTGTGCGATCTCTGGATAATCTTCATAAGCATCAGCTATCCCATCTCCATTATTGGCAATAGTATCACTTGGACTAACTGCTGCTTGATCGCCAGCAACGTGATAAATACTATCGGTAGCTATTATAACAACACGAAATGAACCGACTCTGTAACCAAGACTGCCGCCGCTATCTAAAGCTGCAAACAAGAGTGCGTCTAATTGTGATTCTGGCCCATCATTGCCACCAAAAGCTTGAAAGTCAAAGATTTTATCTTTAATTGTTGTGACATTATTTGTCAAAGGGACTTCTGCTTGATATACATAGTCAGCGTAACCTCCAAAAGGCGGAAGTGGCTTATCCTTGAAAGAGCCAATACCAAATTTCAGGTCATCACCAAAGATACTTGCTAACGCCGGATTGGTTAAACGATTTACCGTCGCCGGAAGTACGGCTTTAAGCTGGACTAAATTGTCATCAGATGACGATGTTAAGTCTTGTAGCAGAACAATATCAGATACAAAACTCATAGTTTTTCCCTCTGACTATTTTTACTCACGGGTTGTATTGCAAAGTGTCTGAGTAGGATTTCAGCTTGATATTAACAGGGTTAATTGATTTAAGATAGTACTTAAACTGAAGAAAATATAATCTCTTTGCAAAAATATTTGCTGTGTCCTTACTCAGGCAAGATGTGAATTTGTCTAGGGCTTGTTATGCTGAGTTACCTAAGAAAGGCAGGAGGCAGGAGGAAGAAAATGTATTTTTTGCCCTCTGCCACTTTCTTTTAGAGCAAGTAAATTTATTTATTGTTCGTGTAGCGTGTCGTAGACAAGAAAGAAGAAAATATGTATTTTGAGATGCGTAGCGCATATTTACTGCCTCCTTATTGAAACAAAACCCATAAATCTAGGGGGTTTAGCTCCTGCCTCCTTATTTAATTCTTTGTACCCTACTAAGGTTATAGTCGCAGACTTAACGAGAGAGAATGTCACAAGATATGAGTTAAGCTAAAGTGCGTCAATGGGTGAGCAATGAAGATAATACTTTGGATTAGAGGATGAATCAGTATTTTGCAACGGTTGCTCGCGGATTAGAAAACCTCGCGGCTCAGGAGTTAGAGCAACTGGGCGCTCATTCAGTGGAGCCGGGGTTTTGCGGTGTAGCCTTTGAGGGCGATCGCACCCTACTTTATCGCGTCAACCTCTGGGCTAGGCTACCGTTCCGAATCTTGGTAAATATCCATGAGTTTCCTTGCCTTGATGCCGAGGATCTCTATCGCGGCATCCAGACTATCGATTGGCAAAACTATCTCACGCCAGACATGACGCTGGCAGTGAATGTCACGGGTAAAAACGATCGCCTCAACCACAGCCACTTCACATCTCTCCAGGTCAAAAATGCGATCGTTGACCAGCAGCAAGAAAATCTGGGTGAACGTTCAAATGTAGAGCTTCATGAACCAGATGTACGGATCAATGTTCATATTGAACGCGATAGTTGTACCGTTAAACTCGACAGTTCTGGAAATAGTCTGCACCGTAGAGGCTATCGCCCTGCGGTTGGAGTCGCCCCTCTCAAGGAATCTCTAGCTGCTGCCCTGATTCAACTTTCGGGCTGGCAACCAGACCAGATGTTCTACGATCCTCTGTGTGGATCTGGCACTTTACCGCTGGAAGCTAGCTTAAAGGCACTGAACATAGCACCAGGACTATTTCGTGAGTCCTTTGGATTTGAAACTTGGCTCGATTTTGACTTATCCCTTTTAGAAAAACTGCTCCAAGAAGCTAAAGACAGCCAACTGGATACCCTGCCTGCACCTATTTGGGGAAGCGATCGCGATGAAAATATAATTGAGCAAGCGATTAACAATGCTCAAAACTGTGGCGTTGATAACCATGTATGGTTTTCTCAAATGGAGCTTACCGATGTTGTTGCCCCCGCAGATAGTGGGGTTTTATTCTGCAATCCACCTTATGGCGAACGGCTAGGGCGAGATAGCGATCTAGGGGCATTCTATAAACTTTTGGGCGATGTACTAAAACAACGCTTCAAAGGCTGGACTGCATTTGTCTTGAGTGGCAACAAGGAACTGTCTCAATCGATTGGACTAAAATCATCCCAACGGATTGCAGTGTATAACGGAACGCTGCCCTGTCAATTAATGAAATATGAACTGTACTAAGTACAGCATTTCATTAATTCGTAGCGAATTAAACTTGCCAATACCTTGCAATGCCAATGCATCCCCCTGCAATGTTAATGCGTCCCTATACAATAGACTTCTTGCAGAACTAGGGAAAAGGGTAAGGGGGAAAGGGAAAAGGAATAAAAAATCTTTCCCCTTTAACCTTTCCCCTTTTCGCACCTCTTGCAAAAGTTACTTTTGCAAGAGGTCTAATGCCAATGCGTCCCTATACATTAAAAATGTAACGCTTTTACGCAAAACTGTATTAAGACAGAATCAATCAGATTTTGCGATTTTTGGTTTGTAGTATGTTTTCGGCGATCGCTCTCAATTACTTTTGGTCAGTAAAAAATACATTGCCTGAAAATTTGGTGACAGTGGAGATGTGCTGTATTGTCGGAGTTTGTGAGAACCGCGACCTAAATCTGCTGTTGTATGGTATTACCTATCTCGATAGATTCAATCTGAATTGGTGATATTTTTAGTCCTCTTTAATAAATTTAAATTAAGTCAAACAAACTTGAAACTATGTGTAAGTCTATATTCTGGTAGTTAGTATGACAACTTTTGAAACAAGTGACAGTATAATCAATGACTGACAATCTGCAATTTATTTATCATTAAAAGGCAAGGCTATTTATGTCAGACCAATTCACCTTTACCGTTACCAATAAAACTGAATTGGCAATTACAGAGTTATGGGTATCTATCGATGATCAAGAGTGGGCCTCATTTAATTTGGGTGAGTTAGGGATTCCATCAGGTGAAACAGCAACAATTGCTTGGGCTGAATATACGAATGGTTCGCCCTGTGAATGGTATATTTATGCTGTATTTGAAGATAAATCAAAAACTGAGTCAGCCCTATTTAACTTCTGTAAAGAACCAGCTTTAACAATCGGATAAATTCTCCACTGCGATCGCCTACGGCGGGCGTGTACGCCATCGCGCTTGATAGATGATTGCATATCGACTCTAGACATAAAAACAAAAGCCTTACCTAAAAAGTATCTAGGTAGGGCTTGATATTAGAATTGACATATCCCTTTTAGAGAAGTTGCTCGAAGAAGCTAGGGACAGCCTGTGAGACGCCCTGACTGCGCCTATTTGGGGAAGCGATCGCGATGAAAATATAATCGATCAGGTTTGTAGTATCTTAAAAGCGATCGCCTTTTTGAAATCTAGCTACTTGAGTAAACGAATAAAGCTGGCTTTGTGATTTGGCCTAATTTGTCGGGCTGAAACAGGTTTCATGCTTACTTATCATACAAAGCTGTTTTTGACCTAGATCGGTTTTGAATTTCACTTGATAAGTTTCGTTTTCCGCAGGTAAAGTTTTAGTGTAGTTATTCGCTCTGTCGCACGAAAAGTCACGAGTGAAAGTTGCTGGAGACCACTTAATTGTCATCGTACTGCCGCTCAGACTGACTTTTCCTTGTCGAGATCGGAAAATTTGCTGGTTGCAGCTGCCGCTCATTACGTTCATTATTCCTGTAAATTCGACCGTTCCGTTCGGCAGAAATTGATAAGTGAAACGCGAACCGTTCGAGCCGATATATGTACCATTTGTACTTATAGCACTGTTTCCGGTACGCGTCCAAACCCATTTTCCAACTAGTGACGAAATCTCTCCAACGCTATCAGATGAATCATCAGTATTATTTGAAGCAGTTTCGCTCGCGTGGGCGCTATCGTAAACAGACAGCAAAAGTTTAGCTTCCGCATCATTCGGTAAATTTCGCAATTGCCCTACATATTCTCCGTTAAATGCCTGCCGAATCCGGCTTTGTTCTTCTTCGTTCTTAGCAAGAGCTTGTGTATAATTGGAAATTAAATTGTCAATAATTTTTCTGGTTCCATCTGGGTCTTTGCGAAACTCATTTAATTTTATTGACTGATATTCATTGCGCTGTTCTATAGTGAATTTTGCTGAAAATGCCCATTCGTAAAAAGCGATAACTTTGTCAATATTCGATTCGTTAAGAGATTCGTTTTGAGCCGTTACTAAAATTTTACTTCCAGCAGCCTGGGCAGAAATATTTATAATCGCTCCGTCCATTAAAACGATATATAAAAATAACATGGACAAATATTTTAGTTTTTTCATCATTCCTGTAATTCTTTTACAATTTAATTAATTTTACCAGCAAGTGGTGAGTTTATATGCAATATTACACCTATAAGTGTGTAACGCGTTAGTGAGGTTGTCATTAAATTAATTGTAAATGTTTAGAGTAAATAAAGATACCCAGAGCTAAATAATTTGTATTACGTTCGCAAGCTGCAAAAACTTTTCAAGAGTTAGATCAGGCTATTATAAATGCACTTAATGTAATGACTAAAAAAGACATTATGGCTTGTCCAATATAGAAGTCATTTTTATACAAAATCAAGACCATCTACACTCAGTAAGCCAATTATTTGTAGAAGCGAGTATACGTCTGTTTGCTAATCGCCGATAGCAAACAACCCAACGCTTAGGTAGCAAAACAAACCTCTTGTGCTTTTTGGGTTAGATAACTACTTGTACAATTCAACAGCAAAAGTCTATTACCCACTGTATGGATAGACCACTGTCAAAGCCACTATCAATTCAGGCTAGATTCAAGCGCGACACGGTAGTTTCCATCTGTTTGACCTTCTTAAGTCAGCAATTCTCATAATGAGAATTGTTGAGCGATCGCCCTGCTTGATAGATATTTAGATTGTATTGTGATGATATACCAATAATATTGGCTACTTAATACTGCATTTGGTAAAGATACTATGACAAAAGACTTAGGGCAACTTAACAGTACTTTCCCGAATAATTTTAATTAAAAATGGCTTCAGTACTCAATTTGATTAGCTCAATGATAAGTTGTCCTCGTCTGAGCAACAAGATTTAGAATACTGTTTTTAAGATTTGTATCAAGAATATATTTGATGTTTTACTTACAAAGTTGGTAGTATCTAAACTAGGTGTAACTGACGTACTTAAGGATAATACGTCTTCCACTTACCCTTCATAGCTATTTCAACACTTTCTAGTAAGTTACTATTAATATGACACTTATCCTCCCGCAAGCAGATTACTTAAAAATACTATACCAAGCAGAAATAATTCAAAATAATGATATTTCAGAAAATTTTGATATCACCAGTAAATATCAATTTGGAGAAGGGTATTGGCGACATATTCAGCTACGAGATAGCATATCTTTAGAAATTTCCAATTATCAGCAGCCCAAATCATTCATTTTAAAATGTGAGCAGCGAAAGCATCCATTAGAATTCCGATTCCTTATTTTGTTAGAGAGCGAATTTAAAAACTTTGAGTTCAAGACAGGAGAATACTTTTTAAGTGGCAGTGGTATGGCATCTGAATGCGCTGTATTCGAGCCATCAGCGCAGGTAGTAGAAGTAGCTATTCACATACATCCAAATGTGTTTCATAGCTTTGCAGAAAATACATCTGGTAAACTTCCTAAAGAATTACAACATCTAATTAGACGTTGGGATCAACCAACTTATGAACGCTATGGAACTCAAACTCCTGCAATGCTTTTAACAGTGCAGCAAATTCTTCAATGTCCATACCAAGGCTTTACTAAACAAATTTATCTTGAAGGTAAGGTTTGGGAACTGGTAGCAATGGTAGTCGAGCAAGAAGTACAAATCAACCAAGGTTGCTTCCAGATTAATAAACTCAAGCCATCAGATATTGACCGCATCTATCATATTAGAGAAATTCTGTTGAAACATCTAGACAACCCACCATCTCTTATTGAACTAGCACGACAAGTAGGTTTAAATGATTGCACAATGAAGCAAGGCTTTAAGCAAGTTTTTGGGACTACGGTGTTTGGCTATCTGCATCACTGCCGAATGCAACTAGCTTATAAGCTGCTTATTGAAAGAAATATGAATGTCACAGAAGTAGCTAGAACAGTAGGTTATGCTAGCTTACCTTCATTTAGTAATGCTTTTCGTAAGAAGTTTGGGGTAAGTCCTAAATCTTGTCAGAGATAAAAATTCCGGATGGAATAAAAAAAATTCCGGCTCGAATAAAACGCAAACACTGAAAAGTTATATATTTTTACAATAATTGGGTTGGTATAAATATATTTTTTACCAATTTAGTTAGTAATAATTGCGATCTATGGGCTGAAAGGAAAATTATACTTAATTCTCAATTTCAATACCTAGTATTTACTAAGTGGTGTGTGTAAAAATGTTTATCAGACTACCGTATCCTACTGTTTGCTGGTTAATATCTGTTGTTTCTCTAACTTTAGTCAATCCAGCATATTCTGAACAACCGTTAGTCAAAAAAACTTTAGTACGCTCAGGTGAAGTTTTCAGAGAAATTCAAACATTAAATCAGCTACAGCTTCCTAAAACTAATGCTTCATATTTATGGAGAGTACCTAGACAGAATGATTTCCCTGAACTTAGTCAAGCAACTACAGATGTGGTATTAGTTACGGATGTTCAGGTAAACTCTACTGATAAAGGGATAGAGTTAATTTTAGTCACAGCTAATTCTCTTAAACTACAAGTTATACCGAAAACTGAGGGTAATTCTTATATTGTAGATATCCCTAATGCCAAGTTGCAACTAAGAAGTGGAGATTTTAGACAATCAAAGCCAGTAGCCGGAATTGGATTAATTACAGTTGCAAATGTAAATGCGGACACATTGCGAGTAAGGGTGACTGGAGAAATGGGTGCGCCTGCGGTGCAGTTGTTTGATAGTACAAAAGAAGGTTTAGTTTTTGGAGTGACCCCTAGTACTTCTACTGCTCAACAGCCAACAACAACATCAGAACAAAAACCATCTACAACAGAGCCAGAAAAACCCATTGAGTTAAATGTGATTGCTCCACCAGATACAAATTATCGGGTACCAGATGCAACTACTGCAACGAAAACAGATACACCATTGCGTGATATTCCCGTTTCGGTTCAGGTGATTCCTCGACAAGTTATCGAAGACCAACAACCGCGTAACTTAATTGGGATACTCAGAAATGCTGGCGTTGTCCAAAATAATTTTTCATCTCGAATTGCAGACACTTTTTTGATTCGAGGTTTTAGAGCTAGAAACGTCTATAGGAACGGCATCAAAGACCGCTTTGCAGATGGTGCTGCTTTCTCAAGTTCGCTGACAAATATAGATAGAGTAGAAGTTGTTAGAGGGCCAAACTCTGTAATTTATGGTCAAGTCAATCCAGGTGGGATCATTAATATAGTTACCAAAAAGCCTTTGAGTCAACCTTACTATGCCTTAGAGGTAAGGCGTGGTGCTTATGAACTTTTTGAACCTTCACTTGACCTTTCTGGCCCTGTGACAAAAGATGGCAGTCTGTCGTATCGCTTAAATACCTCTTACAGAACCGCAGAAGACTTTACTGATTTTTATAATGAAAAGCGTTTTTTCGTTTCGCCTGTTGTTAATTGGCGCATAGGTAAAAATACAAATCTAACTTTTGATTCCGAATATGAAGACATCCAACAGTCGCTAGGTACTGGTGGTGATCAGATTGCTAGTGCAACTATACTTCCTAACCCAAATGGCAAAATCCCTATTAACCGTTATTTAGGGGAACCGACTGATTTCTTTAACCGCCAGCTTAATAGATATAATTACAATCTAGAACATCGCTTTAACGATAACTGGTCTATTAGTAATTCATTTCAAGCTGCATTTTTAACCCTTGATTTACGTGAAACAGCTGTTACCAGTCTACTGGAAGCAGACAACCGCACTGTCGAAAGAAGACAGACTATTTTTCCAAAGCCAACAGAGTATGAAGCTTACACAATAGATACTCATGTTGTTGGTGATTTCAACACTGGTAGTATAAAACATAAACTTTTGGCGGGGTTTGACTTATTTAGACAAACCCAAAGTATTAATATACTTAGAAGATATGTGGCTCCTCTTGATGTTTTTAACCCAGTGTATGGTCAACCACTAGGTGATACTTTTGGAAGACTTGATCTCTACTTTAGAGATGATGCTTTAGGCTTTTATCTTCAAGACCAAGTGACACTTGCTAATAACCTCAAACTACTTGTGGGTGGACGTTATGACTTAGTAGAGAATGAGTTTGCCAATCGGATTGCTTCAACGGCGAGTGTCCAGTCTGATTCTGCCTTTAGTCCCAGGGTAGGCATAGTTTATCAACCCATAGCGCCTGTCTCACTCTACGCCAGCTATAGCCGCTCTTTTGAACAAGAAACGGGTGCAGATAAAAATGACAACCTTTTTAAACCACGGCTGGGTACTCAGTATGAAGTGGGCGTTAAGACTGATTTATTCGATAACAAACTCTCAGCAACACTTGCTTTATATCAACTGACACTAACTAACATTTTAACTACCGATCCTACCGATCCCGATTATAGTGTGCAAACAGGAGAACAAAGAAGTCGGGGAGTAGAACTGAGTGTCACCGGAGAGATTCTTCCCGGTTGGAATGTGATTGGCTTCTACGGTTATACAGATGCACGCATTACCAAAGACAATGATCTTCCAGTCGGAAATCGAGTAGAAGGAGTACCAGCTAATGTCGCTAGTTTGTGGACAACTTACACCTTTGGTACTGGCTCTCTCAGAGGTTTTGGAGGTGGAATTGGCTTTAACTACGTTGGAGATAATAAGCCAGATAGTTTGGATACATTTACAATCCCAAGCTACTTTCTCACCGATGCAGCTCTGTACTATCGCAATAATAACTTTAGCATTGGACTCAACTTGAATAACATATTTAATGTTCGATATTATGAAGCAAGCTTTGACTATCTCCAAAGAATTATTCCTGGTCGTCCGTATACGGCAGAGTTGTCAGTGAAGTGGGAATTTTAATGAGAACAACTCATTGGTTAGCCAAATGTTTTGTCATATCCCTGCCCCTTTTAGGGTTGCTTGCTATGGTAGTGTGGCTAAACGGTTGTTTCTTTTTTAATTACCCAAAAGTTAGCGATTCTAAGAGTATTTCTTCTTTAAGTCAGGTTCGAGTAGTTCAGCACTTAATGGGTAAGACAATAGTTCCTGCTCATCCTCAACGAGTTGTTGTGCTTAGTGGTCGTTGTTTAGAAAATGCTTTGGCATTGGGGATCAAACCTATAGCTGCCTCAAAGTTATTTGTCTCACAATTGCAGCGATTAGTAGGCCCGCTATCAGGTATTGAAGATGTAGATTGGCTCTCTCCTAGTATCGAAAAAGTCTTGTTTCTCAAACCAGACCTAATTCTTGGTATGCATTTTCATCAAGATATTTATCCACTGCTATCACACATTGCACCCACTGTTTTGGCTCCTCCTGGAGCCAGTGGAGCTTGGAAAGAATCTTTTGCTTTCACAGCCCGTGTTCTGGGTAAAACTAAAATAGCCCAGCAGGTAATGGATAATTATTATGCACGTTTAAAACAGTTTAAAGCAAAAATGGGCGATCGCCTGAACACAACTTTAGTCTCGGTTGCCGAATTGCGTACTGATGCACTTTGGCTGTGGGCGAAGGCAAGTTTTCCAGGAGTTATTCTTAAAGATGCGGGTGTTGCACGTCCTTACTCTCAAACTTTAGATAGTCAAGCAACCCTGAGTCTAGGGGGTGGCCCTGCTGCATACGCTTTATCAAACGAACTCTTGAGTGAGTTAGATGGGGATATTTTATTTCTAGTATCAGAAGACGCACTGGGTAAAAGGGATTTACACCAAATACTTGAGCAACTGAAAGCAAAACCGTTGTGGTCAAAGTTGAAAGTTGTCCAACAGGAAAAAGTTCATGAGGTGGGGTTTTACTGGGTTCAGTTTGGCCCCCTTGCAGCCAATCGGATGATAGACGATTTGGAGCGATATTTAGTTAAACAGCATTGAAGAAGAATTCAGAAGTCAGAATTCAGGAGTCAGAATCAATTAGTGGCGGGTTTGAATCCCCTACTAATTGTTCGCCCTTGGCGTTCCCGAAGGGTAGACTATTAAATCTTCGATAAGCGTGGGGGTCTTAAACCCATTTATTCATCCGCCAGTCGCACAGAATTAAATTCTGAATTCTGGCTCCTGACTCCTGAATTCTGTTTTGATAAACTATTTGAAAGTTTTTGAAGAGGGATTATGTTGAACTTGAGTGCAATTAGTAATGCAACTATGCAGTCAATTCCTTATAAATGGATTGTATTTGAAAACTTGCTTGACACTTCAGTACAATCTGAACTAGCAAATAGTTTTGCTACTACAAACTATAAAGAATATCATGCTAGAGACTTTGAGCCAGATGGATACCCGGAATATACGTATGATGACTACAGGTTTTTTGCTCGCTGCATTCTGGATGAAAGTAAGTACAAAGGTTTACAAGATATCAAGGATCTGAGTCTTAGTTGGCAAAGATTGATTGAACAACTTCTCACTCCTGATTATCGAGAGGCAATGGAGCATCTTACTAATTTGGATTTGAAAAACCATTCACTAACAATTTATTTAACACGACATGATTTAGGATTCTGGAACCGTCCTCATACAGATATCCCGCGTAAACATGTAACTCAACTTTTCTATTTCAATGAGGGATGGAACCCAGAGTGGGGAGGGTATTTTCAAGTTCTTAAAGATAATCAGACTACTTCTGTAATTCAAGAAGTTCCACCATTGCCTCAATATTCAGTTGCTATTGTACGTTGCGATCGCTCTTGGCACATGGTATCTCCTATTTCTTTGAATGCAACTCAACACCGTTTGCATCTACAGACTTGCTTTTGGCTACCAGAGTCTTAAGCCGTTCGATAATTTCTCAAAATACTTAAAGCCACCGCCTCCGCTACCTTAATTCCATCGATACCTGCTGAGAGAATTCCCCCCGCGTATCCCGCACCTTCACCAGCTGGATAAAGACCGACTGTATTTAAACTTTGACAATCTTCTTGGCGTTTAATCCGAATTGGTGATGATGTGCGGGTTTCTACTCCAGTCAACACGGCATCATCCATCGCAAATCCTTTAATTTGTTTGTCAAAAGCGGGAAGTGCTTCACGGATCGCTGCGATCGCATAATCTGGTAAACTCTGACTCAAATCACCCAAATGTACCCCTGGTGTATAAGACGGCTTAACAGTGCCAAATGCTGTAGAAGGACGATGATTGAGAAAGTCTCCTACTAATTGCCCTGGCGCTTCATAAGTGCTACCGCCCAACTCAAATGCTCGTTCTTCCAAGCGCCGTTGCAAGTCAATTCCCGCTAAAGCGTTGCCCGGATAATCTGCGGGGGTGATGCCCACAACGATCGCACTATTGGCATTGCGTTCATTGCGAGAGTATTGGCTCATCCCATTGGTGACGACTCGGCCCAGTTCAGATGTGGCTGCAACCACCAAGCCCCCCGGACACATACAGAAACTATAGACAGAACGACCATTTTGACAGTGGTGAACCAGTTTGTAATCGGCAGCACCTAAAATCTTATGACCCGCCTGAGCGCCGAAACGACATTGGTCGATGAGAGTCTGGGGATGTTCGACGCGAAAGCCGATAGAAAAAGGTTTCGGCTCTATGTAAACTCCACGATTAAATAGCATTTGGAAAGTATCGCGGGCGCTATGACCTACTGCAAGAACCACATAATCGCTGGCGATATATTCCCCACTAGCGAGGGTAACTCCCCGCACCTGTCCGTTTTCGATGTTGATATCTTCCACCCGACTTTGAAAGCGAATTTCACCGCCAAGAGATTCGATTTTCGCACGCATACTTTGGACGATTCCCACCAGTTTGAAAGTGCCGATATGCGGTTTGTTGATATAGAGAATTTCCGGTGAGGCTCCCGCATTCACTAGTTCGGTTATTACCTTACGCCCATAATGCTGAGGATCTCTAACCTGACTGTAGAGTTTGCCATCAGAAAATGTACCCGCCCCACCTTCGCCAAACTGGACATTGGATTCTGGGTTGAAGTCTGATTTTTTCTTCCAAAAGTTAAAGGTATCAACGGTGCGATCGCGGACTTGTTTGCCACGTTCTAAAATGATCGGACGGAATCCCATTTGCGCGAGCATCAAACCCGCAAACAATCCACAAGGCCCAGTACCAATGACAATGGGGCGAATCGTCAAATTCCTCGGTGCTTGTGCCACTGGGCGATAACCCATGTCTGGCGTGACAATCACATGAGGATCTTTTTTCAGGCGCTTGAGTAAATGAGTTTCCTGAGTCGTTTCTACATCCAGAATATAAACAAGGGTAATCTCTCCTTTCTTACGGGCATCGTAGCTACGCTTGAAGATGGAATAGTTGATCAATTCTTGGGGCGTGATTTGTAGCTTTTTGAGGATGGCAGTTTTAATCTCATCTTCAGGATGATCGAGCGGGAGCTTTACTTCTGTTAGGCGTAACATAGCGAGGAGAAATTCATACTATCTTTCAAAATATTAACAAGATAGGCAGGAGGCAGGACGAATACTGCCTTCTGCCGAAACCTTACATGAACACTGACTTTTCACGTCATGGAAAAACCTACGAAAAACCTAACCCCCCTCCCGATGCAGTTACAATAAGTAATAATACGTAGCAAAAATTACCTCATAGAAAAAAGAAAAGTTTAGTTCAAATCAATACCTGTTAAGGTTTAGTTCTAGTGTATTGAGCAACTTGGGCAAGTCCTTTTGAGAAACCTGACGTGTACCCGTCTCGACTGCATCAACCCAGGAAACGCTTTTCCCCATCGTTGTAGCGAAAAATGCTCTAGACCAGCCTTTTGCTTTTCTCGCTTCTCTGATCGCATTACCTGATACAGGCTGGATATTGTTTGCACTTAGCTGATTCGAGTCCAGGGTCAAGCGTTCCTGTACTTCTGCTGGTAAATGAAAACGCCATTTAGAATTGAGTATTTCACTCCAATAACCTATAGGTCTTTTAGCGCTTGTGCTGCTTGTTAACCAAGCTGGGCCTGTTTCCAGTTCTGCTTGCCATCCGGTTTCTTTGACAACTTTCAAGTCAGTTTCCAAATCATCAGCCATTTGCCGTCTAAGCTGTCTGTCTTGCTCTGCTGTTGACACTTTGTCTGCACCGTAAGCAATCTCCATCAGAGTCTTGCCCATTACACAATCCTGGAATTCCGGTTGGATTTGGAAGGTTAGCCAAACTAGCATTCTAGCCGCGCCGGCATTTTGTTTACCAATACTAAATAGTTTCTGTACGGTTTTCTTGGTAATAATTCCAGTGTGGTAGTGGTATTTAGATTTGTTGAGGAAGTATTTTGTCCATACTCCAGCTTGACCTATCACCTTTAAACCCACTAGCTTATTATTGCCAGCTTTATCTGTTTCAAAATCTCGTATTATGCTGATGTCCCAAATCTTTAAATCAGCAACAGTAAAAGCTCCAGCTTTCTCCTGTTTAGGCCATGCAATACAAGCTAGTACCTGAGCAGGTTGCCGTAACAAGTCGTATAAAATACTCAATTTTTCATGCTTGCATAAGTCCCTGCGTTTCACAAGCCCTGTGTATTCAAATAGTTGCTTATCATCAATTACAAAATTGCCTGACCAAGGTTTATCTAAGCTAGCTACTAAAGCACAGTAAATCAGGTGAATAGCACAGGCTCTTGGATCAAATTGGTCTATAACAACTAAAGCTGCCTCTTCTGCCAGAGTTTCTGGTTGTGGAGTTTCGGAATTATCTGTTACATAATAAAAGATTTTTCCTTTTCCAGTTTCAGCTTCTTTTTCGTAACTAAAAGTATTATTTACTTGACTTTTCCACGACAGATTCATTTTTTGAGATAAGACTTCAGCAACTCCATACAAAACTAGCGACAAGGCAGCAACATTAGTCTTACTATCAGGAAATAAAGAAGCTTTTTTGAATTGCCGAGGTTTTGCTGAATACTGGTAATTTAATAGTAAATTTTGCTCATCTTTATTAACTCTGTCTTGAAGAGGAATTTGCTTTGATAATTGAGTAGTTGGGTCTTTTAAAGATTCTTCATCAAGAGCAACATTAGTTTCCTTTGAATTTGAATTACGGGAAATGGTAATTCTCATTACCTGGTGAAATAGATGCAGAAGTTTACTATATAATGTTTGTGCTTGTTTCATTTTTATACAAATCTGCCGATCATGTAGGTAATTTACAATGATGAAATAAAGCCTGAGTTTCTTCTACTTGACCTTGCTAGAATAAACTCTCAGCCGCTTTGAGTCGCTTTAAACAACCACCAACAATGCAAGATATTTGACACCAGGTGATACCAATCTAATAAAAAGTGGTCAAGTAAAAAACTAATTTTTACTTGACCATAATTATCAGTGATGAGTTCAAGCTTTCACTGATTGTAATTACTAATTACAAATTATCAATTACGAATTACAGCTTTGCTGCTTGACGTTACTAGCGGTACTGTTGGTCAGCAGGATCTTTATACGGGTCTTCGCTAGTTGGGCGGATATTACCATACTGCCTGGAATTTCCTTGATTGCCTCTTTGCATTAACTTTTTGACAGCTAGAGCCGCGATACCAGCGATCGCTCCCTTAGCTAATGGATTACTCATAATGTTACCACGTTGACCACCGCTAAAGCTCCCCGCAGCACCACTCATAATTTGACTGAGTATATCTGGTTGTTGCTAGTGAACCCGGCCTGGCGTTTGAGCAAGATAATTTGGGTTTTGAAAGCGATCATCTATACCATCTTGGTTTAGATCGGGAAAATTTAAGTTTGAAGAGCGCGAACAAACTGCATCCGCTCTTGTGGTGACATCCGACAAAAGGCTTCTTGTGCAGATTCCTGAATATATGAAAAAAAGTTTCTATTAAAAAATAGAATGACGGTTAAACGCCATCTATTTATAATATGTACAACAATTAATTTGTTGGAACAGTACCTTCACCCAAACCCCTTAAGTCTCGCCCTGTGGGATTGTTATTATATCCTTGAAAGTCCCGGTATTGTTGTGCCTCCTCCTGTGGAACACGAATGCCCTCTTGTGGCGCTGTCACCCAGACAGGGCGACGTTGAGCATCTCGATAGTAAACACGCCCATTCTTAGAAAGGTAGTATTTCCCCTGCGCTCCTGTTCCTTGGGCATTCTTCCGCTGATTGTAGAGGTAGAAAAGTCCAGCGGCTCCTGCCAAGATTGCCACTTTCTGCCCTGTACTCAATCCCCTCCTAGCTTGGGGTTGATTTACGGGGGCGGGATTATTTAAATTTCTACCAACACTATCGTCAACTGGAGGTGGCGCAGCATTTCGGGAACCTCCGCCGCAGCTATTAAGCAACGGGACTGTTAGCAATGTTGAAAGAAATACTGTTGTTGTCAGCGAAGCTAATCTATTTGTCTTGATCATACATTTTCTTTTCCTGCTAATTTAGCTGAAGTGGTATAAGAGTCTACAGTTCTATACAATGGTCAAGTAAAAAGCCGAGTTTTACTTGATCGAAAGTTCAAATACACTGTATTCGCCACTATACTTTAGTTAGCTTAAAGTCTGTGATTCTTCTTTGCCTAGAATTTGTTTTTTAAGCAAGCGAATTTCTGCTGTAAATTCTTGCCGAGTGGAATCTTTGAGCAAATAGCGGGAAGTAAACCAAATTGTGTAACCAAGTCCAATTAATTGGAGAAATGGAGAAACTAGTGGAATATCATTTATTGCGTTGAGTACCGCTAGAAAAATTCTTAGTGCTGTAACCGTTATCACAAGCAAAGCAAAGCTGATAATCGGTAGTTTATATTCTTGGTAGAATCTACCTATGTACTCAGGTATTTTTGCCAAAAATATAGAAATCTGTCTACCAATTCTTTGCCATTGTTCTTCATTTTCTGAGGCGGGTGGCAACATTGCCAGGTTTCCAGACTCTGAACCTTTAAGTGCTTTTATCTGGTTTTCGGAGGCAGTATCGACATACTGCTGTTGCTGTAATTCTGTATCCATAATTATCTCCTGATTTTCTGCAATGAGAGCAGTTTTAAAGTTTACACTTAGCCACAATTTATCAACTTATGCAGCGCTTGTTCTGCATCCCAATGATGAGTAAATACGCCTATAGCACGCTGATGTACACTTAAGTCCATTATTTATCCTTATTGCTCCTTAGCAGCACAGGTAAATATTTGTTTGCAATATTAGGACTTTAATCATATTTAGTCATTTTTAGATTTACTTATCATCAATCTTTTGGAATAAATTCTGTTTTCAATAAGAGTGATAAAGCAAGCATTACAACTTCAGGCAATAAATATTTAAGAATGTGAGGATATTTGATTTAAGTGTAAGGTATTAAGAGACATATTAAACTAGCTAGGTTTGATAGTATGTATCGATTTAGCTAAATTTAGACTTGAAATCTACTGCTAGTAAGTAGTCACAAAAATGCTAGAGACTAGTCACGAAAGTTATAAAGTTTTAGTTATAATCAATCTCATCGAGAGTAATACATCAATACTAAAAACCTTATCCTATCTCATACTTTTGGGTTATAAAACTATATTTAATTGCTTCGATAGATGAAATATCAAGATGATTGAAGTCAATCCTCGGACAGAAGATTTATCTAAACTAAATTGTGTAATTTATAAAAAAGACACAGCAAGATTTTAAGGAATAAAAGAATGCCACTCCAGAAAATAAGTGAATTTGATGCAGACTACCATAATACTATTGAAGGCAATGACATCAAAGGAATGGGTGTCTATGTTCAAGGAACTGATGAGAAGATTGGCACAATAAATGATGCTGTAGTAGACGACCAAGGAGCGTTCCGCTATTTAATTGTTGACTTAGGCTTTTGGATTTTTGGCAAGAAAGTCTTATTACCAGTAGGAAAATCACGTATTGATTCTACAGCAAACCGTGTATATGTCGTTGGTATAACAAGAGAGCAAGCGGAAAATTTACCTGAATATCAAGAGCATACAACACTTGACTATGACTATGAAGAACAGGTGCGTGGAGGATATCGTACACCGTCTGTAGAAAGTTCAGCTGCACTAGGATCGACAGTTGGTCGTACTACTCCAAGTCCTGACAACTACACCTACGCAGATGACACGGATCTGTATGATGTCAGCGCTCACGAAGACCAAACCTTCAAACTCTACGAAGAAAGGCTGGTTGCCAACAAACAGCGCCGGAAAACTGGAGAAGTGACAATTGGCAAGCATGTTGAAACAGAAACTGTAAGAGTTTCTGTTCCAGTGGAAAGAGAGCGAGTTGTGATTGAGCGAGTTACTCCTCAAGATGCAGGCAAAGTTGTCTCTGCTGAAACAGCTAACTTCCGCCAGGGCGAAGTAGCACATGTGGAACTCTATGAAGAAGTTGCTGATGTCCAGAAAGAAGCTTTTTTACGGGAAGAAGTCAGAGTCCAAAAAGTTGTAGACCAAGAAACTGTTGAAGTTCAAGAGACCATTCGCCGTGAAGAGTTAGACGTTGATGCTGAAGGTCGTACTATTGAGGAAAAAACTGGTAAGTTGCCCAAAGACCGTATTTAAAAAGGCTGCTTTTAGCTTTCATCTCTTGTCAGACAGCACAGAGATTCTAGGCTGAATCTGGAATCTCTTCAAAGCTTTTCGGCATTTTTGTGATCGAGCAAATGTATTTGCTTTCTGTATGCGTTTGCAAGAGTTGTAGAGATCCCCAATTAGATTTAATTTATCGATTTAGCTACAGGAGAGACTTCTTCAAACCAGAAAGTGTAAAGTCTGCGTTGGCTGAACTTGTCGGTACATTCTTTCTGACGCTTGCTGCACCCTTGGGTGGTACACCTTATGCTGTTGGGCTGACACTATTAAAAAGAATGCATCAGTAAGTTAAACCTCAAACCTCAAACCTCAAACTTAAGTTTTGCTATGTTACTACAAGATAAACAGAACGGCAATTTAGTAGAAATCCTCGACATTGAGGCACTGTTTAGCCCGAAAGAAACTACTGTCAAAGGACAATATCAGGTGGGAGAAGAAGAACAAGATCCAGAATCTTTTGAGAAAGGCAAATTAAATTTTCCCTCTGGTGAGAACTTGCCACAATGTTGGATGGATCCAAATTACAAAAGCGCTTGAACATCTACTTAAAATTCATACCATGTATGTTTTATTTTAGGCTATAGCTTATTCAAGTAATTACTCAAACCTCTATAACAATTCTAAATGATTTATGAACTTTTCTGTTTCTCCTGTTGGCTCTCTTCTCTAACGAGACGCTCTGCGTACCCCTACGGGGAAGCAAGCTACATCTAAAGAAAGCGGTAGCCTGCGGCAAGCTGCCGCGCGTCTACGATAATTTTCATAACTCAAATAGGATTGCTATAGCCTGGGATTGTGGAACTTCCAACTTACTTTTTTAGGAGACAATCGTGAATATGATTCAACAGTTTCGCAAAATTTTAACGGCTTTAGTCTTGGCTTTAATCTTGACCACGACTGTTGCTTGTAACGCAGTCGTTGAAGCTAAACAACCAACTCAATTATCACCTGGAATCAGTCGTAGTGGCGACTATGCCTTGTTAGAGCGTGGTAACAGCGTACAGGGTCAAGATTTTGGGAACTGGGTTATTGGTACAGCAAAGGGAATTGTCCAAGATGCTTATGTGCGTGACAATAATAAGTTAGGTATCGTGATTACGCCTCAAGTTCGTCCGACGGAAGTACGACCATTAGCAAAATCGTTACTCCAAGGTTTTCACAAGAATTTCCCTAATCAAGACTTAACAGTTTTGATGTATGCACCAGATAAAAAACTGATTTTGACGAGTCAGTATGATGTGCAAACAAATAAAATTGAGTACAAATAATTACTCAATTTTCAAAAGTTCAAAAAATGATTTACCTTGATTTAAAGTAGAAAAGGAAACAATTAAAATGAGCAGCAGTGACAAGTATAAACGCGAAATTCTCAACGAGTTGGCTCATGGTAATACAGAGTCTTTAGATGATGTTTCATCTGACCCAACCAAGGAATACCAAAATTTTGATGATTTTGCTCAACGCTCATCCCACGAAGAACGTCGTCAATTATTTGGTCGGTCTTTCAACCATAACAGCATTCCTCCCAGCCAGATGGAGCCAGAATTGCAGAAGGCGATCGCTCAGATTAAACCTAACGAGCGGGATGATGTCGCACGGTCATTTTTCAAGCACTTAAAGCAAAGAGGTCTAGACGAGCGCCATCTAGAGAAAGACTTGGGACTTTCTACCCATAACCCTAACCATCTGAATGCAGATGACCTGAGCAAACTTGCATCTTTCACATATCATAGCCATCCTGATATCTTCCGAGAAGTGATGGCTGAACAACCAGCGATTCTTAAGTTTCTCAGTAATCCAGTTGTGGGAGCAGCTTTAGGAGCGATCGCCTCTAAATGGTTTGGTGGTCATAAGTAAGCATTCCCAAACTTGATACACATAGGCAAAAAGGCAGTGAAAGCCTTGATTTATCCGTAGGGGCAATTCATGAATTGCCCCTACATTTTAGATAAAATATGAGTCACTATTTTTATATTCTAACCTCCTACCTCCTTCACACAAGGCTAACAGCCGCCTCTAACATTCGTATTGTCCCAAGTTCAGCATCTATTTCCACTTCTACACCGATTGGCAAGGTAAATTTATCCTTAATATGACCAATCATTGAACCGTACCAAGCAGGAATACTTAAAGGAAGTATGTGTTGTTGCAATACTTGCATTAATGTAAAAGATGGTTCATCTCCAAGACTACATTTAGTACATTGCCCAAAGATAAAGCCAGCAATTTGATTAAGTATCCCAGCAGTTTTTAACTGTGTCAGCATCCTATCTATACGATAAACATCCTCGCCAACTTCTTCCACAAACAGGATGCTTTTGTTCCAAGAAGGTAGGTAAGGTGAACCAACCATCGCTGATAGTACTGATAAGTTTCCACCCACAAGCTTACCTCTGGCTTTTCCCGGTGCTATTATCTCCAACCGCACTTCGCTAGGGTTGAAATTTTGCATAGTTACAGCTTCACCATTAAATAGGATGCGTTTAAAGTAATCCACTGTAAACTGATTCCAGGTAGACGTAGCAACTGGCCCATGAAAAGTAATCATTTGACTACGGGCATTGATTGCCAACAACAGAGTAGTAATATCGCTGTACCCGATGAGAATTTTCGGATGGGAACGAATCAGCGAGTAGTTAAGTAAGGGTAAAATGCGATTGCAGCCCCAACCACCACGCATGGGAATAATTGCTTTTATAGTGCGATCGCTAAACATCAAGTTTACATCATCGGCGCGATCGGCATCTTTACCCGCTAAATAGCCATAACGGTCTAAAATATGCCTCCCTAGCTTGACTTTTAACTTTAACTGTAAAATTGACTTCTGCGCTGCTTCGATGTCTTTGGCGTCAACGATACCCGCAGGGGCGATTAATCCTATGGTATCGCCCACTTGCAGGCGGGGCGGCTTACGGATGGTATTTGGGGGTAGTTTACCTTGGGCGGTAAATGATGGTATTTGGGTAGCTAAGGTAGTTAGTCCACAGGTTGTAAGAAATTGCCGACGCTTGATAATCATAATTCATAATTATTTATAAATTATGAATAAGGTTAACTCTTAAAAAACACATTTTATAACCCATTACCAGCAATACTTTCAGAAAATTCCTCAAAATGTGTTTCTTTCATATTTTGCTAGTAGCGATGGTGTAGCGTGCCGGAGGCATTCGCCGCTAATTGGAGGCTCATATCATTTCCGGTTAAAGACTTATTATTAAGACCGCAGGGGAGCAGGGGGAAAGAGGTTTTCCTGATTTTTGCACAGATGCAGCGAATTATAACTAATTGGGCGGACATGATATCCATCTTGCACCTATCAGGGGAAACCACTAATGCACCAATAAGCGGTGAAAAAAAGCGACTGGTTTTAGACTATAGTCTAAAACCAGTTGTAGAGAGAATTGGACCTATAAATAAATCGCATTTGGGTGAGAAATAGTTGCCGAGGAGAGTTCTCAGTTGAGAATCGCAGAAACGGCAGATATGACAGATAGTCAACTGGGTCAGGACTTAGGCAAAAAAGTTCTGAAGTAGCGGTAATTCATGAATTACCGCTACGATAAATCAGATTTTTGAGATAATTTTGCGTAAGTCCTATCAATGCAAAATTATTTAATTTCTATTACGTTGGTATTGTAGTGCTGTAATAAAGCCAAATATAGTCCCCCTTTGCTCCTTGATTTAAGTCTTGGTAAATGGGTATCCATCCGGGGATATTTGGAGGAGAACTTTGGTTACCAGCAATAACTAGAACATTGATAATAGGTGGCTTATCAACTTCTCCTGTTTTCCACGCCAGATAAATATACTTACCACCTGCTCCTGCATTTAAATCTGACGGATCCCAAGACCACCCAGCAGGGGGATTATACTGTGGAGTATCATAAGCTTTAACATCTACAGAAGTAACAGGAGGTAGTCCACTTATGCCTTGATACTCAAGATAGATATATCTTCCTTTAGCTCCTTTATTAAGGTCTGTTGGAAGAATATTCCATCCTCCATCACCAATAGGACCTCGCTGATTAAGAGTCTGAATTTTAAATTGAGTTATTGGTGTTGGCTGATTCGTGTTTTGTGAGATGTAGTAGGGCTTCTCCGACCCCAACTTATTAAAAGCAAATTTTGCCACCTCCGCTTGCACCTTAGTTAGAAAACTTAACGGCAAAAAAACGGTAGCAAACATTGACACCAGAAAAACAGCAGTTAATTTTCCACTTTTCATTTTCATCGGTTATTCCTTACATAAATACACTGATTAATTATTCAAAAGCTGATCAGATACGTTTAGCTTAGAGGCTGTTTCTAAACAAATGTAAAGAGTAGTAACGCAGCGATTGCATCATTGGAATTATGGTTCATCTGATGTTGAAACACCTCATAACACCTCAATCCAAACCTTTATAATCGTTTAAAAACAGCCTTTTAGAAGTTGTTTAAAAAGTGTAAGCTTGAGCCTTAAATGCAACTCAGAGAAGCGAACGCAAGTCCCAGATCCCCCATTATGTCGTTCAACTTCTCAATAGCTAGAGTAGTCAAACATACTTGGATGACTTTTCAAACATTCTCTTAGGCTTCTGCTTGAAGTCTTTAAGAATAGATTGCTTCACGTATTTACACTGAATCATTTTCTCCAGAAACATTACTGTTAAATGCTGCTAAATATCCAGCTTCTTAACAAAATTATACAATAAGAGGCTATTTGCAATAAGTAATAGTATTTAAAATTTTGTTGAAAACGTTAATACTAAACCTCTGCTACTTCATGAACTAAACCATCTGAGTTCACCAATCCATTTCTAGCAAATTTGCTATCAATGTCTAATGAACCAGGGGTAGCATATATAAAATCTGCATTACCAATTACAGGCAAAAGATAGTCAGATAATTGCATCGCCTGTAAACAACTATTGATACTAAAAGCTGCTGAATTATATGCTGCAATATTTTCTTCAAGAACACTCAATAATCGTTGATTATTCGCAATTTTTTCTTCAGCTTCTTGTTCCAATGTTTTCTCTAAATAAGCACGCGCCTGTGGATATTGCTGCAAAATTTCATCCGCCTGCTGATTTGCCATTGGTATCAATTGAGTTTTGAGAGTTTGATTTATGGTTTGACGGAAAGATTTACGAATAGTGTGGGAAACTTTTGGTTCAAAATCTAATTTTAATAACTGCCTAATTGCTGGTTCTGCTTCCACAATACTTTCAGCATCGTAACCTTGAGAAGTTTGTAATAGAGTTTGGCGAAATTGATATATGGAAAAAGTGCCTTCATCATAGAATCTGGGACTTTCTCGCACGAAGCGATCGCACTCTACACTAGCTGCACTCACTAATGCTTGAGTAACTACTTTTTCTACAGTTTTTATTTCTTGTTCAATTCCACCATCATTATCTAATAAACGATACAATTGGCGATAATATTCTGACTTGCGAATCTTTTCAATCAACCGTTGAAAATAATTTGCAACTATTTGCTGAGAAGATTCAACCAAAATATCTTCTAATTGATTTGCTAAGTAATAAAATGCCTCTACTAAAATAGCAATTAAAGGTGCGGTAGCGTTGCGAGGATGGCTGATGGTTGCACGTCGATAAGCATAAGCTACAGAAAAAGTATCTAGCAATTCATCTAGACGACGAATCATTCGTGATTGCAATTGCTTAAAATCTGCTTCAAAAGCATCACAATAATTATTAATTATATGATTAATTTCTTCTGTAATATGTTCGCTAAATTCCCTACCAATTTGCTGTAGTTGCTGATTTAGGTGTTGCAACTCTTGCGCCTTCATCATCTCAATTTCTTGGGGCTGACTATCTAACTCGCGTTGGGCGCTCTGATAATGTTTTTTGAGCTTAATACAAACATCTTCCAAATCATCAGCAAGATTTTTAAATAATTGGGGACGCTTTTCTTCTGTAAGATAGCGAGTAATAGCTGTGCGAAATTCCTCAGTACCACTATCTTTAATTAGCTGTTCTATAAGTTCATTTCCCCAATCTCCTAAAATCCGCACATAATTTTGATTTGGAGTTTCATAGCCGTTAACAGAAACACGGAATTTAGTGGAAGACAGCTTTCCTGAATTTACACAGTAGTTATTAAACGCATAGACAAATTGTGGTGTTTCTTCTTTACCATTTAAACCTTTAATACTTTCTGCAAAAACAGAATTTAAACCAAATCTATCTTGTTGGCTTGTTTGTTTAATCTGACTACCGTAAAATCCTAATAATCCACTCGTTTTATAAACCTTGTTTGAATTGTGAAACTGTCCATTAATTAAATCGTCTAATCGTTGCCGTAGTTCGGTATTATACCAAGTTTCATCGATCCGGTTAAATACATAGAAAACGCGATCGCGTACTCCCGCATTCTCCCGCATTAATTCCAAAAGTTCTGTTTCTTCTTTTGTCATCTCACCCGCCGAAGCAGGTTTTAGCACACACACCACCGCCGAAGTATCAGGGTGTTGAATTTTGGCGTAAGTTAGCTGTGCATCTTTCTCTACTGGTGCATCTATACCCGGCGTGTCAATAATTACATTACCATCTTGTAGCAGAGGATGATTACAGTAATATTCTATCCGCTTCAATACGGCACTATTACTACCACGACGGGCATATCCAGCCGCTTCCTTGAGATTGGAAAAGTTAAATTGCTCCATTGAATATGTAGCATTCATCACCGTATTGATGCGATCGCGGTTTGCTATATATCCTTCTACTAACAACATTAACGCCTTCGCCTGTTTTGCACGTTCTGATTTACTCTCACCACCCTCCTGCTGAATAATTGCTTCAGAATATTGACGTAGCAAGTTAATTAAATCGGGTTGATTGATATTAGGTATTGTCTTAAATCCTAATTGCTGACACAAAGAAACTACTTGTTCCCGAATTTCTGCTTCACTTAAAAACGTCAAAACAACACGTTCTTTATCTACTTCTGCATACTCGATTTTGCATTCTGTACCTGTAGCGTGTCCCTCTGCACTGTAGAGTAATTCCCTTTCTAATAGTGCATTAATTAGCATTGATTTCCCGGCGCTAAATGCACCTGCAAACACAATCTCAAACTTGGGAGAAATCGCCTTACTTAAAGAAGTTCGTACAGATGTAATATCTTGGGAACGTAGCGTTGATTCTTGTTGTAAAAGTTGTAATATAGATTCAACCTGCTCTTTCAAATTTTTGCATTGAAGCGGCATATCTGACATATTCAGCATCCTGATAATATTTATCTATATATTAGTAATATTTATTGTCTTGATGGTTCAGTAAAATTCCTGAGAATTTTTATGCGGTTTAACTGTTAGGATATTCAGGTTATCAATAATTAGAAATTATACCGGACTCTTCAGAAATATGGTTGCATTACAATACAGTTCAGTTGAGCCTCACTTTGTGCAACGGGCGCAGTGGAACAAGCATCTTTATGACAACTAATAATTGTATTGATAAACAGCACATTAAAATACTAACTTTGCTAAAGCTGCCAAGTTTAAGCTATTTAAAATACTAGACTTAATTGGACGTTTTTCATCCCAAAATATTAGAGATGAATAAAAATCTTTCGCCAATGAAGAAGTTAAAAGCTGATATGATTCGTATGCACTTTTCTCATCAAAAAAGCTGAGGAAGTAAACAGTATCATCAAAAATAGCAGGCTTTTCATTTATTTGACCAATTAATCTAAAACTTAATTTTTTGTAAAGTCCACAAATTGCTATTTTCCAAGGTGCAAAAGTATATGAGCCAACACCAAAAATAGAGAATTTAGGGCTATTTTGATAAATTTTACTTTTCCTATTATTTAAAAGACTTTCATGCTTTTCTAAATATGCCCATGTTTTAGGTGCTAATTTTTGTATAGATTCAGTAGACTCGCCAACGAAAGTTTGAGTAACTAAAATATATCGATCAGTCGCTTTTGTTTTATTTTTGGCAACAGAAGAACCTTTAACTAAAGGGAAAATATAAGTTTCTTCGAGTTCATAAGATTCTCCTAGCCCATTTATAAAATAGTCATTATTTTTGCGAAATTCCATTACGCTAGCGCAATCATGCTTAATACCAGAACGCCATTTTGTTTTTGATTGCTTATTGTATAAGCTTTCTACTTTTTTAAATGTAATCAAATCCTTAATAAGAATATTATTCAAATAGCCTACACGAGAGCAAACTGAGCTTGCAAGACTATCAAATACATCACAATAATATTTTTGTGAGTTTGAATCAAATTTACAGAAAAATAAGCAAGCTTCAACAGCAGCATTAAAATATTTCTTAGAATCTATCTTATAAACTGCACAGTAAGCAAGATTTAGCTTTTCAGAATAGATATAATTTAATATTTTTCTAGAAACCGAAGTTTTACAAAGCACCGCTAGAGAACTGTTATCCTTCTGTAAGTATTGTACAAACTGTATGAGCATCCATTCGGATATATCAAAATTACTTTTTCCTGTAATTGCATCTAAACCAGTATGATTTTGAAAATTGCTCTTTTTGGGCAAATTTACGCCCCCAATACTGCCCTGTTGTGAGTTTGTTACCCAAGGTAAATTACCAAGCACTAATATTTCTTCATTTGATTCACCTATTAGTGATAACCAATCTACTTGAAAAAAATCCTCACATTTAATTTCAATCCTTTGGTCATATAAAAACTTTTCTTCTTCTAGAATCTGTCTAAAGTAGTCGAGGTTTAATTCAATTCCTAAAATTTTTTTTGCCGATTCAAAACAAGATGAGGCAGCTTCAACAAAGTTTCCTATTCCACAAGTAGGCTCAATTATAATATGTGGTTTAACACCAAGCTCTACTAGCTTTTTACATACCTGATCGGCTAATTCTATCGGCGTTTGAAAATCACCGTATTCTACTTTAAGTTTCTGAAGAGTACGCATCATGGATTAGCTCTATAAACGGTAATTATACCTTTTTCTTGGCCAGCACGTTCTATCACTCTCCCATACTGAAGCCGCCATTGCAAAGCATTAGAAATTGTCAAAAATCCCTGTAAAGGTGGATTTCTCAATATTTCATCCGCGATGTTACTTGCTTCAAGCTCGTCAACAGGCAAATTGCGGTCGAGCATAAAAGCAATTAGGTCATCTTTATTACCTTCGTTCTCTAAAATACTAGAAATTCCACGTGTCATCTGGAAATCTGCGGTTCTTTCAGCACTTACGTAAATCGTATGCAAAATATTCAGAGTTGCCGTGCGGTTTATACTATTATCTACCTTATCGTAAACAAAGATAAGCAACGAATAGCCAAGCCCAAAAATTTTTTGGCGTGCAGATTTGAATGGGCATGATGATTGTGGTTGTCTAATACTTGTTACCTTCATATCTATAAGCAACCCTGGAAAATCAATACCAATCGCAGAATTACCTTGTATGAAATCATACTTAGCTTTTAAGTAAAGTCTAAATTTCTGTTCTAGGTAAGTTCCGACAGCTTTTCCATCAGTAACACCATATAGCAGAGGTTCTGGATGTTGAGACTCGGCTAATGAAAATATTTCAGCCTCTAAACAGAGGATTTCTGCTGTCAAAATCGGCATAGGTAAAGTGATAATAGATGATATTTTTACCTTTTTTGAGGTACTAATACAGGTAATTTATGAGCATCGGCTGCAAATTTAGCGTGTTGTCCAACAGTTAAAACATTAAACTGACTAGATATCATTTCTAAACTTTTGTTCACTATTGCCAGCTTTTTGTAGGTAGGGACACTCATACCTGGGAAGAATGAGAGTTCTGGTACATCTTCTTGACTTACAAAGTCTGTAGGATGGAGTAGCAGAGAAGGCTGAACGTGTGTAACTTTACACAGCCACAGAGCAATTCGCAGGTAAAGTAATGCCACTTCCGAAGAAAATGTACTCAGAAACATTATGTAACTGAAGTGAATTGGCACTTTAAAAATTGGCATGGTGGTAACGGGAATCTCAGTCAGTTGATTCTTATCTAATTGCCACTGGTAAGGTTTTAGCGGCTGCAAACCTTCTTTAAAACCGCCGAACAGTGCTTCCCGTTTTTTACGTTCTTCCTTGCTCAATTTACAAGTTATTAAATAATATGCTCGTGCTATGGGCCCCAAAAATGTGGGAAAAGTTGAAGCATCATATTCGTATCCCCGGCGCGCTAAGACTTTCAATACTGCTGGAGAAAAACTGTATCCTGGGCCCCGAAAGCCAATAGGATGTTGATGAGTGACGCGTTTGATATGTTCTTCGGCGAGTGCCACTTCTTGTTCAATCTCATTCTCGGAATACAAATGTAGCCAAGGATCGTGATAAAATGAATGGTTGCCAATTTCGTGACCGGCATTAGCGATCGCTTGTATTGCCTTAGTATTCTTTTCCAACGCTGCATCTTGACCGACAATGAATACTGTGATTGTCAAATCCCATTGTTGGAGAATATCTAAAAAACGAGGTACGGCGATATCTAGGTAAGAAGGATACGTCTCCCAACCCGGAGCGCCCTGATTTTTTAAATAAGACCAAATATTATCTAAATCTAAAGAAAGACTGGCTATTGGTTTATTTTTTTTTTGCTTAATTTTCATTATTATTTCAAGTATTTAGACAATTTTCAGCGTAAATTATATTATTAGATTTGAATTTTATCAGTAAAGTTCCATAGTTCAATTCGGGCTGATTTTAGAATCAACCTCAAGCCAGAATATTTGCATTTCCTCCTCTTCAAAATAAAGAGTTATTTTTAGGAGCAGCATTTCCTAGACATTACCCAGATTATGAGGCAGATTTATATTTGCTTTTCTAAAAAATATTCCCGATAAATTAGATAATGATTTTTCCGCGCTCCTTTAATATCGATTTTATTGAACCTTTTAACAAGTTTTTACCCTGATATTTAATTACTGGTCATTAGTATATTATAACCAAGATCCATATCAATTTACACAAGTAGTTTTTAGCGATCGCTATTCCCACACATCTATATAATGAGAAAATAGTCACGATGAGCGATAACTATATTTTGAAACGTATATACACATACAGACAGCAAATCCTAAAAGAAAATAAAGAAATCTGTCTTTCGTCTAACCAAATAATAGGATACTAATAGTAGTAGCATATACAAAAAATGTATTTGTAACTTTATCTAAATCAGATTTGAGTGCATCTGAGTACAGCTTAATATATTGCAAAATATCTTGATAAAATCTTAGCAAAGGCTTACGGATAAAGTTTCTTGTAGCGTGAACATAAATTCTTAACCCCCGCGCCAAAAATACTAGTACCCCCATCGTTAAATACTAGCGCCCCTACCCCCAGATAGATTTTAACTTTATGTTAAGTCGGGGTTTTGGCATTTGAGTACAACCTTAATCAATCCAATAAATCCAATCAGCATTGGGTTTTCTATCGAGTTGGATGTCACCTGATATAAGCATAAAAATAGCAGATGACTCATCTACCAGATAGACATTACCGATGCAACAGTCTTTAGACAGTCTTAATAATTCCCCAAGTACCAAAACGCAGGATTCTACGCGCACATCCATGCTGAAAAATCTCCTCTCTGGCGTTTTTTTTAAGCCATTATTGAGTGATTTTCGCATTATCTTTGAACGCGATCCCGCAGCACGTAATTGGCTAGAGGTAGTATTTTGCTACCCTGGATTGCACGCGCTATGTTTGCATCGTCTTGCTCACTGGTTACATAATCGAGGAGTCGGTTTTATCCCCCGTTTAATTTCTCATTTGGGGCGATTTTTGACCGGAATTGAAATTCACCCCGGTGCAGAAATTGGTCAAGGCGTGTTTATCGACCACGGAATGGGTGTTGTCATTGGTGAAACTGCGATCGTCGGCGACTATACACTGATTTATCAGGATGTCACCCTTGGCGGAACTGGTAAAGAAACTGGTAAGCGTCATCCCACAGTGGGGAAAAATGCAGTGATTGGGGCGGGTGCAAAAGTTTTGGGTAATCTGCAAATTGGCGATCGCGTCCGTATTGGTGCAGGTTCCATTGTCTTACGGAATATCCCCAACGACTGCACAGTTGTGGGCGTTCCCGGTCGAATTATTTCTCGCAACGAAAGCGCTAACCTTTCTCCTTTAGAACATGGAAAGCTACCCGATATGGAAGCAACCGTGATTCGTTCTTTGCTCTCGCGCATTGAGCAACTCGAAAAACAATTGCAAATTTTAGGCGTTAAGAGTCATTAATCATTTGCAAAGAACAACTGACACCTGACAACTGACTAATGACAAATGACAAATCATATTTTGCAGATTCCTTTGAGCGATCGCTGGCAAATCTATCACCGCTTGCAAGAGTTAAAAATTCAGAGTTGCTGTCCCCCCGATGGTTCTTTACGAGTGCAAGTGAACAATTTAGTCGAAGCAATTCTAATTCGCAGTACAGTTATGCAGTTTCTTGCTTCTCGTCACGAATTATTAGAGTGGCTAGAGCGTTGCTGGCATTATAGCGAACGGTAGAGACGCTACTCGTCGCGTCTGTTCAAGACACTGTTAATCTTGAATTCATGACGCAAGTACTGGACTTCATCCTTTTTGTTCACTGATGCACAAAGCTCAAATAGGTTTAGAGTTTGAAGCTACTGTCTGCTAGCAGAATTTGTTGCAGACTGAGATGAATTAGACGGAGTTTAGATTTTGTTAGGTCTACTAAATCTGAAATTTTCCTGACATATAGCAACAATTAAAAAGGCGAAATTCCTAAATATAAATTGGAATCTCCAATTTTTAATTTTTTCTCAAATTAAGAAATTGAAAGTTCGATTATGCCAACTCGAAACAGAGATATAAAACTCCTCAATTTTTTGCACAATGAACTTGAACTTTCAAATGCCGATATTGCTGTAGCTCTGCGACATCGTGAATCAGAAAATGGCCCACTACCAATGCTCCTCTGGCAATATGGTTTCGTTGATTTGGAGCAGCTAGGAAAAATTTTTGATTGGCTAGCAGACCAAACTTAGTGAATTTGTACCCATTAGCTTTGAGTACCATTACCTGCCTAAATACAACAAAATGCACTAGAAAAGATGAGGTTACGAAGATGATTACATCCTTAATTGCTGGATTATGTGTATTACTTTGTTCAGGATTTGCTAATAGTTATATTAGTTCATTGCTAATCGAAGACATTTCAAATGACATCGGTAAAAACAATTAGTAAATTATACATTGTTTTAGTTCCCTGCCATACAGATGTGATGCTACTAATCGGGCAATAATAAAGGATCATGTATCCTACTTATGAATTGTGATATTTTTAGCATTTACCATCACTGGGGATTGTAGAGGGAAAGGATATTAAGAATACTTCCAAGAGAGGGATATTTGCAATGAATCAAATCATAATTAATGACACTACATTACGTGATGGCGAACAAGCAGCAGGTGTTGCCTTTACTCTACAAGAAAAAGTAGCGATCGCTAAGTTTCTCGATGCCATTGGGATACCAGAATTAGAAGTGGGTATACCAGCAATGGGTGACGAAGAAACCCGTGCGATCGCCGCAATCTCTCACTTGGGTTTACAAGCAAAACTCTTGGGCTGGAACCGTGCTGTCATCTCAGATATCAAGGCTTCCATCGCCTGTGGTTTGGACAGGGTGCATATTGCTATTCCCGTCTCTGGTATCCAAATTGCCGCTAAGTTTCACGGTCAGTGGCGAGTAAGTTTACAAAAACTCAAAGACTCAATTAACTTCGCCCTCGATCGAGGTCTTTGGGTAGCAGTCGGCGGCGAAGATTCTTCTAGGGCTGATGAAAATTTCCTCTTAGATGTAGCACTTTATGCCCAAGAATGGGGTGCATCCCGGTTTCGCTTCTGCGACACTGTAGGAGTTCTTGACCCCTTCACCACCTACACCAAAGTCCAACGGCTGGTTTCAGCGTTGACGATTCCCCTAGAAATCCACACGCATAATGATTTTGGTCTGGCAACTGCTAATGCCCTTGCGGGTATCAAAGCCGGAGCATCATCAGTAAGTACCACAGTTAACGGATTGGGTGAAAGGGCAGGAAATGCCGCATTAGAAGAAGTTGTCATGGCAATCAAGCGCATCTACGGCGTTGATTTAGGTATTAACACTTCCAGTTTGCTGGAACTATCTCAATTAGTAGCAGGTGCATCCGGTGCAGATTTACCACCTTGGAAAGCGATCGTTGGCGAAAATACCTTTGCTCATGAATCTGGTATCCATGCTCACGGAGTATTGCAAAATCCCACTACCTACGAACCATTTGCTCCCGAAGAGGTGGGTTGGCAACGGCGTTTAGTAGTAGGTAAACATTCTGGACGGCATTTAGTTGCTAACTTGTTAGAACAGCATGGAATTTTCTTGAACTCCCAAGAAACCCAATCTGTTTTAGACGCAGTGCGCCATCAATCGGTACAGAAAAAACGTAGTTTGACGACAGAAGAACTATTGAATTTGGCCAGAGAACAGAGGTACTCTCATGCAACGCGATGAATTAGAACTAAACTTGCCACCTGCTTTTGAAATTGGTGCAAAAGTTAGAGTTCGGAAACTGCTCAAAAACGATGGTACCTTTCCTGGTAAAGAAGTTGGGCAAGTTTTAGTGAATAAAGGAGATATCGGCTACGTATCAAGTATAGGCACATATTTGCAGACTTCCTATATATATGCTGTGCATTTCTTAGAAACAGGGTTTGTCGTCGGCTGTATGAAAAAAGAACTAGAATCTGTTGAGGAATCTCATGAAAGTAATGCTACGCATGAATGACGCCGGCACTTTAGTAGTTTACGTTGCTAAAAAAGACCTGGAAGAAGAAGTCGTCAAACAAACCGATGGAAATGATGGCAAGATTCTCACCCTAGCAAATGGTTGGGAATTAGAATTTCGTGATTTGCCAGACACAGCAAATTTACCTCAAACAGTAGAAGCTAAACGCCTTGCTTAAAAAGACTGGGTACTGGGGACTAGGGACTAGGAAATAAATATTTAGGAATATCTCAGTACCCAATCCCCAATTCCCAATCCGCAATGTCCAATAACTTTTTATCAATCATGGGTAACAAATATTTGACATTATCAGAATTGAACCTTGAAGGACAGTTAACAGGTTTTGTTGGTGGTGAACCAGGAAAATATAAATATTTGCAATTAGCAGTTCCATCTGGAAATGTAGAAATTAAACTGCCTAAAGAGTTACGCCGTTCTCTAAGTTCATCTTTAGTTCCCGGTCAGCGAGTTCGTGTTTGTGGTCATAGTAAGGTAGATTCGCGCACAAGTAAAATAAAAATTAAAGCCTATCGGGTAACACCAATTGATGCGTGTCCAAAGCAAGACTTACCACCTCAACCCAAAGCGAAGATTATGGTATGTCAAAAGGGTGGTTGCCTCAAACGTGGTGGTAAAGGTTTATTATCAGAATTAGAAAAAACTTTGTGCGATCGCGGTTTGCTAGACAAAGTTAACATTGAACATACTAGTTGCCAAAAATGCTGTGGCAGCGCTCCCAACTGTGTTTTACAGCTTGGTAACAAGAAATACAAGAATATTCATCCGGAAGCGATCGCATCTTTGCTAGAAAGTCACTTAACTTCAGAGCAATAAACTTCTCTAGCTTTTCTTAAAATAATACATAAATTTGTAGGGGTAAAATTTTTACCTCTATTTTTGTTGGTATAGTAAGACAAAGCTAATTTTCACGCATGACAAGAGCGAAGTTGAAACGACCCGACTAAATATGAAACTGTATGAATTTGATTTGTTATTTCGCTTTTAACTATTTCGGTTTCAGAGCGTTTTAGAAAATCTTCCATTCATTTAAACTTACTTAAAAAAATTGCTTTTTCCAATTTAAAAACGTAATATTTAACGCTTTAAAAGCTGTATTAGTTAAACTCGAAGTAGTAAAAACCCATTCGTTAAAGCTTCATTCCAAAGAGGTGAATTTTGTATTTTTGCCAGAGAAACAGGTGGATTTACAGATTGTGTGGTTATGTCGCCATCAGTCAAGAAAGATGACTCTGCTTGTAAAGATAATTGCCACAAACCTATATCATGCCACTGATCAAATTTATAGCCAACTCGACGCAAGATACCTATAGGCGAAAAACCAACAGACTCATGTACAGCTACGCTTGGTTGATTGGGTAAAGCGATCGCGGCAACAACGTTATAAAATCCTTGGAGTCGCAGCAATTTCAACAGAGAACTATACAAAGCTTTAGCAATTCCTTTTCTGCGATAATTAGCACTGACATACACAGATGATTCCACAGACCATTGATAAGCAGCACGGGTACGGTAAGGGCTAGCGTAGGCGTAGCCTACAACCTCTTGATTAATTTCGCAAACTAGCCAAGGCATCTGCTGTTGATAGCTTTTGATCCGCTGTTGAAACTCTGTTTCACTTGGTGGTTCTACTTCAAAAGAAGTTGCAGTTTCCCACACAATTGGCGCATAAATTGCCAGCATTTGTAGAGCATCATTTTCATTAACTAGTCTGATTACTGCCTTCATTGCAATACTTGCCTTCTCCCAAGCCAACTTAACTATAAAGCGGTTCCTACTCCCCAAGCAACACTGACTCATAACCTGTAATTATAATTGCTGGTTTCCAACCTTCTGCGTAGAAAAGCTAGGACAAATCAAAATACATCTGCTTTTTGAATCATCAGGTAACTTGCTTCCTGAGAATAATATATGGTAAATTCCTATTTAGATAACTACGGTAATTATATCAATTTACCGTGGTTATCTCATGACTCAATCACCAAAGTCAGCGTATTAGCCAAAAGCTGAATGACAGATAATCAAGCTTTCCATGCAAATTCAAACAGTTGGTATTTTAAGCCCGGGTGACATGGGACAGGCGATCGCATCTGTTCTTAATCAAAATGGATTGAAGACCATTGCTGCCCTGGACGATCGCAGTCCTAGAACTCGGCAATTAGCCGCCGCAGCCAATATCGAAGATGTGGGTTCTCTCAGACAACTAGTAATTGAATCTGATGTGGTCTTATCAGTGCTAGTCCCCGCCGCCGCAATAGAAGCAGCGAATCTTGTAGCTGAGGTAATAGGCAATGTGGGGAAACAGATTCTGTACGTTGATTGCAATGCAGTTGCACCCCAAAAAGTAAAACGTATTGCCCAAGTCATCGAGTCAGTGGGAGTCACATTCGTAGATGCCTCAATTATTGGCCCACCTCCCAGAGTTCCTGGTCGTACCCGCATCTATGCTTCAGGAAAACAGGCCGTTGAATTTCAACAACTGCAAAATTATGGGTTGGATATACGAGTAATTGGCGATGAAATTGGTCAAGCTTCTGGATTGAAGATGTCTTACGCCGCCTTGACAAAAGGACTGACAGCGATTGGTACAGAATTACTGATTGCCGCTCATCGCTTAGGCTTGGATGAGCAACTATGGGAAGAAGTATCTAGCAGCCAACCGGAACTTGCTGCTATACTCACCCGTTCCATTCCATCCATGACACCAAAAGCACATCGTTGGATAGGGGAAATGGAAGAGATTGCCGAAACTTTTCAGGAGGTAGGTCTGACTGAGCGCATTTTCTACGGAGCAGCTGATGTTTACCGCTTGGTGAAGGATACATCTTTGGGTAAAGAAACACCAGAAGAGTCTAACAGCGATCGCCCCTTGAGAGAAATTATTAATGCTCTTTCCGACGAAACTGCATCAAACGAAAGCTTGTAACTCGACTCAGGTTTAACAAGATGAGTGAAATTCGTGCTTTTGCTGTGAATTTTTTGTAAGTTATGGACAAAATTAAATTAGTTATTTTTGATTGTGATGGTGTTCTAAGAATTCTCTTCCGGATTTTTATTAACCAACAATAACTTTGTTGTGGTTGATTAATCTTTATTAACCCTCTGTTGTCACCAAGGAGTAGGTTTTCGGGATGCTATTTTTAGCACTACACATCTTTTGTGCTTAATACATGATAGCTATCTAATCAAAAATGCCCTTGCTAAAAATAAAAAGTAAGGGCGTTGAAATGCTTTATTATGGTTACTAGCAAAAAATGCAACCCTTTTAATCAAATCAAATTTTCTAGCGCGTGTTGTAAATCATTCGTCGCATCAGCAACAGCTTGCCTAGCACTTAAACGATTTTCCTTATAGGCTGGGTAACGCTCAGAAATAGATATCGGTTTACCCACAGTAATTTTTACTTTTTGCTTACCCAATTGCGGACGCTGTACACCTTTATCGCCTGTGATTTTAGCAATCATTTGCCATAAAATTAAAATTGTCTCTGCAAACCTTTCTACTGTGGGATTTTCACGAATATAATTACCAGAAATAGCGACAAAACTTTCTACTAAACGCATGTGCCACATCCTTGCATTCGCTTCTTCAGCAATGCGATCGCCTAAAGCTCTTTCAACAGCAGATACTCCTTTTACATCCTTAAAATCTTCTCTAAATATATAATTCCACCCTGCTTGTTCTACCCGCCGACATCGGTCACTTAAAGTACCTTTTGACTGCAAATCAAAATACTGTTCTGATATTAGTAGCGCTGCATTTAATAAAGCTTGTAAACGAATTGCCAATGCTTCATTTCTATTTTCGATTTCTTTTCCTACTGTTTTGACATCTGTAAGCTTTAGATGATAAAAGCGCGTATAAAATCTTTCCATCAGCGAAAGTAAATGTTCAGCCAAAGTCAACAACCGGGGATAAAGCGATTCTATAGAAGCACTTTCTGCTGCATTCACAGGTAAACCACTAGCTGCTTCCAATTCACTTAAAAGATTAGCGATCGCATCCCAAGGAGCATCAACATAACTATATTTAATTCCAACTGGTACAATTAGAACCTGTTGGTCGCTTCCAGCTTTGTGCAAATCTTCAGCACACCAAAAGCCTAATTGGGCGATACCAGGTTCTAAGGGGCTAATATTTTCTGATAAACCATTGGTAGCACCTTCTGGCGCAGCTGCCATCGGGAATTTTCCATTAACAAACAACTCACGCGCCGAACGTAACCCCGTCCAGTCAGCCTTACCTCGCTGAATCGGAGTACCGCCTAAATGAGAAGCAATCCAGCCCACGTGGGAACCTGCCCAGAGAGGAATGCCGCGATCGTAGATAAAATGAGCGTGAATGGGAAATTGTAGTGTTGTACCTTGCGATCGCGCTATCTTTGGTACAAGTTGAGACAGCAAGTAACCCAAACAAAACGGATCGTCTGTTTTCGGATGGCGAAACGCCAGCAGAAAACGGATCTTACCCTCCTGAAACTGGCGATAGAGATCCACCAGAACCTCTACGTTGTCTGCTTCAATTTCAGTAATAGATGTTTGCCAGTTTATCCAACTGGGTAGCAACAGATGGACGACTCGTAGAAATAAAGGGTTAAACGCCGGCGGAATAAATTCTAAAGGTGCCTGTGCTTGATAAATTACATCTGCCAAGGTAGTTCTCTCCTAAAGTTGCGATAAAAAAGGCGGAAAGCTATAAGTAAAAATGAAAAATAAATAACGCTGTGTACTTTGTACTTCATCCTTAATACTTCATACTTTAGTTGACATAGAAATTAGCGATCAAAGAAAGGCTATAAACGATGCGACTGTCACAAATGTTATTCGTTACACTCCGGGACGATCCAGCTGATGCTGAGATTCCCAGCCATAAATTATTACTCCGTGCAGGTTACATTCGTCGCATCGGTGGTGGGATCTATGCTTATCTGCCGTTAATGTGGCGAGTACTACAAAAAGTTTCCCAGATTGTGCGGGAGGAAATGAACGCTACAGGCGCACAAGAATGTCTTTTACCACAATTACAACCTGCTGATTTATGGAAAGAATCGGGACGCTGGGATACTTACACCAAAGCTGAGGGGATTATGTTTTCCCTGATTGACCGCCGCGAGCAACAATTAGGATTAGGCCCAACTCATGAGGAAGTAATTACAGCGATCGCTCGTGATATGATTCGCTCTTATCGCCAGCTACCGTTGCACCTCTACCAAATTCAAACCAAATTTCGTGACGAAATTCGTCCCCGCTTTGGTTTGATGCGCGGACGGGAATTTATCATGAAGGATGGTTACTCCTTCCATACTGATGAAGCCAGCCTTAAAGAAACTTACCAGGATATGTATAAAGCCTACAGCAATATCCTACGGCGTTCTGGTTTGGCTTTTCGGGCAGTGGAAGCTGATTCTGGTGCAATTGGTGGTTCTGGTTCCACAGAATTTATGATTTTGGCAGAAGCTGGTGAAGACGAAGTTCTCTACACTGAAGATGGTAAATACGCTGCTAACGTAGAAAAGGCTGTTTCTTTACCAATTGACGCCGAAACCTCACGGTTTACAACCTACGAGAAACGGGATACACCTGGAACAGAAACGATTGAAAAGGTGTGTCAACTCCTTAACTGTTCTCCCACTCAATTGGTAAAAAACGTACTTTATCAGACAGTTTATGATAATGGTGTAACGGTGTTAGTTCTGGTGAGCATCCGAGGCGATCAGGAAGTTAATGAAGTCAAATTGCAAAATGAATTGACCAAACTAGCTGCTGAGTATGGCGCTAAAACTATTATTAGTTTGAATGTACCAAATGTAGAAGCCCAGCAAGCATGGACAACTAAATCTTTGCCTTTAGGTTACATTGCGCCAGACATCGCAGATGAGTATATTACCGCTAATAAACAGATCCATCCCAAGTTTTTGCGCTTGGTAGATCAAACAGCCGTTGATTTAAAAAACTTTGTTACAGGCGCGAATGAAGCTGGTTATCATGTAGTTGGTGCTAATTGGAATGAGCAATTTACACTGCCTATTATAGTAGATATACGTAAGGCAAGACCAGGCGATCGCGCCATCCATAATCCCGAACAAACCTTAGAAAGCGCCCGTGGAATTGAAGCAGGTCACATCTTCCAATTAGGCACTAAATATTCCCAAGCGATGGGTGCAACTTATACTAATGAGCAGGGTGAAGAAAAGCCGCTATTTATGGGTTGTTTTGGCGTAGGTGTATCACGATTAGCACAAGCTGCCGTAGAGCAATCTTACGATAAAGATGGGATTATTTGGCCAGTTGCGATCGCACCTTACCACGCGATCGTCACAATTCCCAACATAAAGGATGCTCAACAAATTGAAACCGCTTTAAATATTTACACAGAACTCAATTCCAGGGGAATTGAAACCCTACTAGATGACCGCGACGAACGTGCGGGAGTCAAATTTAAAGATGCTGACTTGATTGGCATACCTTATAGAATTGTAACCGGGCGGGCGATCGCTAATGGCAAAGTTGAAGTTGTAGAAAGAGCCACCCGTAAATCTCAAGAAATTGCCATTGATGAAGTGACAACAACACTTCATAAGTGGATTACGGAAGCAATAGGGCATAGGGCATAGGGCATGGAGAAGAGATAAGGTAGATAAGCAAGAGGAGGGAGAAGGGAGAGACTTGTTCAATAATTCTCCCTTGTCCAGACGCGATGAATCGCGTCTCTACTTCTAACTCCCCATAATTTACATAATCTGGTAGGTGACTGATTAAAAATAAAAATTCTAAAATTAGATTGGGGATTTATAGAATTAAAAGCCATCAACAAGTCTCCTCTAGATTGTGGGAAACTCTCTACTTATAAGTATCGTCTTTAACCAGGCTGCTCCTCACATAACTACCATATCAGCCCTCAGTTAGGAAGGTTTTGAACATGAAAGACCAACAAGGATCTAATCGTATTTCTTCAGGCGTAATTGCAGCCGTGTCAGCAGCGGTTGTAGCGGTGGGTGGCGGTGTAGCTTGGTTTACCACACAATCGAGCAATACTCCTACACCGTCAAACCCCTCTGCGCACATCGATCAACCTGCACAGCCATCAACTAGGCAGCCAGCTAATGAGCAAACCCCTAATGTTTATTGGCTCAGATCAAAAGACAATAGTATTGCTTTGGTTCCCCAACCTGTTAAAGTCGCTTCTATTCGACCCAATCAGCCTTTAGAAGCAGCTTTCCAGAGTTTGTTAGCAGGCCCACCAACACAAGGGACAGATTCAACAACTATCCCTAAAGAAACTAAGCTATTGGGATTGAAGGCGGAAAATAACGAGGTTCACGTTAATTTATCTGAAGATTTTACCAGTGGTGGTGGTAGCACCTCAATGATGGGGCGCGTCGGACAAGTTGTTTATACTGCGACAAGTTTAAATCCCAAAGCCAAGGTATACATCGACGTGAACGGCAAACCATTGGATGTTTTAGGCGGCGAGGGTTTAGAGTTACAACAACCGCTAACTCGCGAACAGTTTCAGAAAGATTATCCGCTTTAGTCATTAGTCATTGGTCATTGGTCATTAGTTTTTCACAAAATGACATAGACGCGCCACTGGCTTCCCGCAGGGTAGGACAAAGGATAAATGACAAATGACAACTGACCTAACGCTTGGTATTTAACACACGAAAATTACGGGCTTGCTGCTCTAACCTTGTGGCAAGGCGATCGCAAACCCGATTACACAAATCAAAAATCATTTGATCTTCCACCCGGTAATAGGCGCAAGTTCCTTCACTGCGGCGGCTAAGAATACCTGCTTGCCACATTACCTTCAGATGTTTTGATACATTTGCCTGAGAAGTCTGTGTTGCCTCTACCAACTCTTGCACGCATTTTTCTTCATCCCGTAATAAGTGTAGCAGCCGTAGGCGCATTGGCTCACTTAACAGGCTGAAGTATTCAGCTACTTGTTGCACCACTTCTGGTGGTAAAGGCAACGTTTGTTTCATCAGGATTAACCCGCAAGGACTGAAAGTTTTAACAATGACTCACATCATATATACATTAATACTTAATCAGGGTTAATTCGCATCAAAGGTTGACCATATTCTACAGCGTCGCCATTTTGGAGGAGAATTTCCATCACCTGTCCAGAGACTTCGGCTTCGATTTCATTCATCAACTTCATGGCTTCAATGATACAGACTGTTTGACCCTTGCGGACGCGATCGCCTACTTCCACAAATGCCGCTTCCCCAGGCGCAGGAGCGCGATAAAACGTTCCGACCATTGGGGAAGGCACTTCTACTAATCTTTGGTCAATAGTTGAGGGAGGATTTACTGACAACTGCATTTGTGTGCTGGTTCCAGTATTCTCAAATACACGAGATGTGGATACCTCCGTCACCTGACTTCCACTCGTCTGGGTTCCCCCAGATGAACCCAATGTCAAGCCTGAACCTACCACACCGCCTAAAGTCCCTTGACCTCCTGACAACATCTGATTGCTAACGCTCACAGCCTTACGGACTGTTAGCTCAAAATCATCGCTTTTGAGCGTGACTTCTGCAATATCTGTTTGTGCGATAGTTACCAGAAGTTGGCGGATTTCATTAAAGTCCAATGGCACAGTTTTTATTACCTCGACCTATCCGTAAATGAGCATCTTAAGTGTGGCAGGGAATTAATCCCTATGTAGGGATCTCAATTGGGAGCAAGCATCTTTATAGAGATGAAAGTTATTCCCTGCTGATATATTTATCTTCCTGAGTATCAACTTTGATACGTTCTCCTTGGGAAATAAATAAAGGAACCATCACAACTGCACCAGTTTCCAGAGTTGCTGGTTTTGAGCCACCTGTGGCAGTGTCACCTTTTAAACCTGGATCTGTTTGTACAATTTCCAGAACCACAGATTTAGGTAACTCTACTCCTAGTACCTGTTCGCCCCACCGAATCACTTCAGCTTCCATACCTTCTTTGAGGTACTTGACGCGATCGCCAATTTGTTCGCGAGTTAATCTGCCTTCTTCGTAGGTTTCCATATCCATAAAGACAAACTCATCGCCTTCTTTATAGGTATGCTGCATGGTGCTTTTTTCTAGAGTAGCTTGCGGCACTGTTTCCCCTGCGCGGAACGTTTTTTCTATAACGCTCCCACTCTGGACATTTTTTAGCTTAGTTCGTACAAAGGCGGAACCTTTGCCTGGTTTGACGTGCAAGAATTCAAGCACTCGCCATACAGACCCATCCAATACAATTGAAACACCTGGTCGAAAGTCGTTACTGGAGATCATGAAACTTTCAAATTTTGGAAGACAATCGGCATTTATTGTACCCTTCTAGGGTCGTCATTGGGCATTTGTCATTTGTCATTTCTGATTTATCCTCTGCCCTTAACGTGGGAAGATTATTGATGGGTTACGTCCAGTCAACAATTCACTGCTGCATTTGAGTTATCCCATGCTTAACTTATTAAAATCCTGGCTGAAGAAGAGCCTAATGGCAATACTGCTAATAACAATATTTTTAGGCATAACTACAGCTGGGTGGACTCCCTCCAGTAACGCCGCACTCCCAGCCGGCAATGCAATTACCGACGGAAAGGCTTTGTTGCGGTATGCACTCCCGATAGATAACAAACCTGTGCGGCAACTACAAGGCAGTTTAGAGGACATCTCTGCCCAACTGCGGGCGAATCGACGTTGGGGTGCTATTTCCAAAGACATCAGCCAAGCATCCCGCATTCTCGATAAACCTTCCCAAATCTTAACAAGCGTTCCCGCAGAACGCCAACCCCAAGCCGAAGCTTGGATTACCGAGTTGAAAGCTGGGGTTGCTAAATTGGAAGAATTGGCGAACAGCAAAGATAAAGAACAAATTCTGCAAGAGAGAAGTAAACTACTAAATTTCATTACTCAGCTAGAAGATTCAATGGTGAAACAATTTCCCTTTGAAGTTCCTGCTGAGTATAGCAACCTGCCACAACTTAAAGGTCGTGCAACTGTAGAAATCAAAACCAACAAAGGCGATTTGGCTCTTGTCGTAGACGGTTATAGCGCCCCTGTAACTGCTGGTAATTTTGTAGATTTGGTACAGAGGGGTTTTTATAATGGCTTAGAATTTACCCGTTCTGAAGAATCTTACTTTCTCCAAACTGGAGATCCTGCTGGGAAAGATGTAGGCTTCATCGATCCAAAAACAGGTAAATATCGTGCTATTCCTTTAGAAGTCTTAGTTCAAGGTGATAAAGTACCTACTTATGGCATCACTTTAGAAGAAGCTGGTCGTTACGTTGATATGCCAGTTCTACCTTTTTCTTCCTTTGGTGCAGTAGTGATGGCTCGTCCTGAAAGTGAAGTAAATGGTGGTTCATCACAATTTTTCTTCTTTTTGTTTGAACCAGAACTCACTCCCGCCGGACGCAACCTATTGGATGGTCGTTATGCCGTTTTTGGCTATCTCACCGAAGGTAAAGAAGTTTTGGATAAACTGAAGGCTGGTGACAAAATTGAATCGGCAACTGTGGTTCAGGGAATAGAAAATCTGGTTCAGCCACAAGCTGCATAAAAAAGAGCAGGGGGAGAATAATTCCTGTACAGACGCGATTAATCGCCTCTCCCCTGATTCAGATTTCCGGCGGTGAACACCCGATCAACTGCGATCGTTAATTCTGGAAAAGTCCGCGCTCCAATTTGTTGGTTATCTGTAAAAACTGTTTCTTCGTAAAATCCATCTTCCAGTAGTAACACTGAAACTTTTCCTTTCAATGGGTCTACAATCCAATATTCAGGAACCTCTAAGGCCGCATATTCCGAGCGTTTATAACGATAGTCTCGTTTTACAGACTCTGGACTGACCACCTCGACAATTAATAACGGAGGTGACTCAAATACTGCTGAAGCATTCAACAATTCTCTAGCTTGCTCCAGTGTGACTACACACAAATCAGTCAACCTAGATTTATTTCTACCCGTTCTCACCCCACTTTCCCGAAAACACAGCCAAGTATAGTTACAACGTTTGATTTCTGCATCTACTAATTGCTCAAGAAATTTGGCAATCAGGAAATGTTCAATAGTAGGTGGATTTATTAGCTCTAGCTTGCCATCCACCAGTTCATAATGGAAATCGCTACCATCATCATAGGTTAAGTACTCCTCAAATGTGATGCTGGTTACTGGTGTTGTTACCATTCCAACTGACTCCTAGACAATACCCTTATTATTAAACAGTAAAGTAAATCATCAGTTTTCTTCGTAATTTTGCAACACGGAAAACCGATTGTGAACAGTGATTTATCTTCTCAACAAGTAAAAGACATTGGCGAACAAGGTCTTTTAGAAAGATTACAACGCTTCTGCCCACCAGAAATTATCGGCGATGATGCCGCAGTACTTGAAACTGCACAAGGGGAATCTTTGGTAGTGACTACAGATGTACTGGTTGATGGCGTACATTTTAGCAACCTCACCACTTCACCAGAAGATGCAGGTTGGCGAGCTGCGGCTGCCAATTTATCAGATTTAGCAGCAATGGGCGCTTCTCCATTGGGAATCACTGTGGGGTTGGGATTACCTGGTGAACTTAGGGTGAGTTGGGTAGAGCGCTTGTACCAGGGAATGACAGAATGCTTGCAAAAATACAATACCCCGATTGTTGGGGGTGATATTGTGCGATCGCCTGTTACTACTCTGGCAATTACCGCTTTTGGTCAAGTTAACCCTAGTCAAATTATCCGCCGTTCTGCTGCTGTTGTGGGAGATGCGATCGTTGTTACAGGCGTTCATGGAGCCTCAAAAGCTGGCTTAGAACTGCTTTTGCATCCTGAATTAGGAGGAAACCTCAACAACGAAGAAAAGACGGCTCTAATCCGCGCACACCAACGTCCACAGCCACGATTAGATGTCTTACCAATCCTCTGGAAAATCTTAACTCCTAACTCCTCTAGAGACGTAATTAATCAATCCTGTAGAGACGCGATTAATCGCGTCTCTACTCAACTCCCGATTGCTGGTATGGATAGCAGCGATGGTTTGGCAGATGCGATAATCCAAATTTGCCGCACAAGTGGCGTTGGCGCTATTTTAGAATGCAGACAAATTCCCCTACCAAAAACTTTTAACCATTGGCTGACACAAGAGCAAGCGCTAGCTTATGCTTTATATGGTGGCGAAGACTTTGAATTAGTGCTGTGTTTACCACAAGAGTTAGCATTAACCTTAGTCCAACACCTTGGAGAAGGTGCGGCGATCGCAGGCAGGATTACAGCCAAATCGACAGTAATATTGCACGACGAGCAAAAAAAATTCCCCGACCAAGTTCTTAACCTTAGCCAGGGATTTCAACATTTTGGTCAATAGTGCTTTGTGCTTTGTCCTTTTTTTAATGACCATTGTAGAGACGCGATTAATCGCGTCATCGTACAGACTAATGACAAATTAATTATTGCCACTTTTCGGCTACCAATTCTGCCAGATCCAAGACTCGTTGGCTGTAACCCCACTCGTTGTCATACCACGCCATAACTTTTACTAAATCATTGCCCATAACCAGAGTCAAGCTAGCATCGACAATCGAAGAAGCATCACTACCTTGATAATCGGAAGATACTAGTTCTAGTTGGCTGTAGTCCAAAATCCCTTTAAGTGGGCCTTCAGCAGCATCTTTGAGAGCTTGGTTAACTTCTTCAGTAATAGTACGCTTCTCAACCTGAACTACGAAATCTACCATTGAGACGTTTGGGGTTGGTACGCGTAAGGCTACGCCATTTAGCTTGCCTTTGAGGTCTGGGATAACCAGCGCCACTGCTTTTGCTGCGCCAGTAGAGGTCGGTACAATGTTTATCGCTGCGGCCCTTGCCCGTCGCAAATCCCGGTGAGAAGCGTCTAGCAAGCGCTGATCGCCTGTATAGCTGTGGGTGGTGGTCATCGTACCTTTGATGATGCCGAACTTATCGTTCAACACTTTGGCGATTGGTGCCAAGCAGTTGGTAGTACAGCTAGCGTTACTGATAATGTGGTGTTTGTTGTGGTCATAGTCATGATGATTTACACCAACCACAAAAGTACCATCCTCGTTTTTACCAGGAGCGGTAATCAGAACTTTCTTGGCTCCAGCATTTACGTGCTTGAGCGCTCCTTCTTTGCTAGTAAATACCCCGGTTGCTTCGATAATTAAGTCAATTCCCCAGTCTTTCCAGGGCAAGTTTTCGGGGTTGCGATCGGATACGCATTTAATGGTCTTACCGTTGACGATGATAGAGTTATCGTCAGCACTAATCTCAGCACCCTTGATCTTCCCTAGCATTGAGTCATACTTCAGCAGGTGAGCATTGGTTCTAGGGTCTGAGGTGTCATTAATAGCGACAAGTTCGAGCTTGCTATTCTCTCTACCCACCCAGCAACGCGCAAAGTTACGTCCAATCCGCCCGAAACCGTTGATTGCAACTCTAATCACAGTGTCTTGCCCTCTGTATTTATGCTTAATATGTTGATATCGTTGACCCCAATCATATCGCAAAGGGGGGGGGCACTTTTAACCATAAAGTGTTAGATCAATAAAAAAACACATAATTTATTCAGATTTGTAAGAGTAGAGATTGTTGTTAGTGATATATGATCTGACCGATTCTGGGACTAAATAACGAATTGACTGGCGTTCGCGGCAAAATTTGCGAATTAGACTTGACGAAACTCCTACTAAAGGTATATTTAGGAGTTGCCAGTGAATGGTAAATGACTGCTCTTTAAGTTGTTGCTCCACTCGCTTGCAGATTAATTTGCTTTGAGTTATAGTCTCACCACCTAGTTGTCGGGGTGCGATTAACCAATCACACATTTGTGCTAATTCGTGTCCCCGGTACCAACCGGGTAAGGTTTGGAAAGTATCCAAGCCCACAATCCAGTACCAGTGAGTATTTGGGTAACAAGCAGATAAGTCAATCAGGGTGTTAATGGCATAAGAAGTCCCAGAGCGATTTGTCTCCACTAGTGAGACAGTAAACGCTGGATTATCTTCGATGGCTAATTGCAGCATTTGCAGACGATGCTCAAACAAAGCTGCTTCTTTATGAGGAGGATTTAGGGATGGTACCCAAATTACCTTTTCAAGCGATACTTGATGCAAAGCTGTCTCGGCTACCAGCAAGTGTCCCCAATGAATTGGATCGAATGTGCCACCAAAAATTGCTAGTTGCTGCATCCAGTTAAATCTGGGTTATATGCTATTGAAAAATAGTTTCATTACCAATGTACTATTGTACTCAATTAACGCCTAAACTTGATGCAATTTCAAATTAGTTTCACTAAACAATGTATTATGTAGCCAATTCCAGTAAGGTAGCCAAAAATATGTATTTGACATTACAAGAATTTCTTTCCCGATGCCGTCAAAATTTTCAGAATAATCTTAAGAATAGTTTAGAAATAGCAAAAACCTCCAACCAAGGTAAAATCATTCTGAACCAGGAAAGCCAGAGCAGAAATATCTTTTGGGCATCAAACATAAACATGATACAGGAGTAGTTACGGTAAAAATCAAATTCCTGTTATGATACGCGTGTCATTTGTGATTATGGTGTGGTGTGGTGTAAGAGGAGCAATAAATGACTAATTCTGTAGATTTTAGTGGTAGACCATTTCATTTTATTGGCATCGGTGGCATAGGTATGTCTGCTCTGGCATACGTTCTTGCAAAGCGTCAATTTCCAGTATCAGGTTCGGATCTTCGTCCTAACCACATTACGCGCAAGTTAGAATCTATCGGCGCTCATATTTTTGGTAAACAAGAGGCAAGCAATCTTGAATTCTTTCACCCTCAGGTATTAGCTAATCCAGTAGTATTAAATTCACAAGAACAATTACCTGCTGATATTAAGTCAAAACTGCCTCAAGTCATTTGTTCAACAGCAATTAACACTAATAATTTAGAATACAAAGCAGCTCTGAAATTAGGTTGTCCAGTTTTACATCGTTCAGATGTACTAGCAGCTTTAATTGCCGATTACTACAGTGTTGCAGTGGCAGGAACACACGGCAAAACTACAACTAGTAGTATGATTGGTTATATGCTTCTAGAAGCAGGTCTAGACCCAACGATTTTAGTCGGTGGCGAAGTCAATGCTTGGTCCGGTAATGCTCGATTGGGACAAAGCCAATATTTGGTAGCCGAAGCAGATGAATCAGATGGTTCTTTGGTAAAACACGCTCCCGAAATTGGCATTATCACCAATATTGAACTCGATCATCCTGACCACTACGATACATTAGAAGAAGTTATTAACACCTTTCAGACATTTGCTAAGGGTTGTAAAACGTTAATAGGTAGTATTGACTGTGCTACGGTGCGCGATCGCTTGCAACCCACAATTACCTACAGCTTACACTCAGATACCAACGCCGATTACACCGTCACCAATATTGATTATCGTGCTGATGGTACTACGGCTTTGGTTTGGGAAAGAGGCAAAGCTTTAGGTGTGTTGACGTTGCGGTTGCTCAGTCGGCACAATCTCAGCAATGCCCTAGCCGCAGTAGCTGTTGGTCGCGTCTTGGGCTTAGAATTTGGAGCTATTGCCAAAGGCATCGCCACCTTTGAAGGAGCAAGACGACGCTTTGAGTTTCGAGGTGAAGTCAATAACATTACCTTCATTGATGATTATGCTCATCACCCTAGCGAGATTCGCGTTACTCTCGCCGCAGCACGTTTACAGGCAAGACCAGGGCAAAGAGTAGTTGCCATATTCCAACCTCATCGCTATAGCCGTACACTCACCTTTTTAGAAGAATTTGCCGAGTCCTTTAACCATGCTGATTTGGTTGTGCTGACTGATATTTACAGTGCAGGCGAACCTAACTTAGGGCAAATTAGTGGTGAACGTCTAACGGCGGAAATTGCTAAACAGCATCCACACGTAGTTTATCAACCAACTTTACCCGCAGTGTGTGAGTACTTGCTACAAATACTACGCCCAGGAGACTTGGCGCTGTTTTTGGGAGCGGGAAATTTGAACCAGGTGATTCCTGAAATAATTACGACACTTTGTGAACCGGCTGTTTTATTTCCAAACAAAGTGTCCCTCTAGCAACAGTTTCATCTGTAAATTCTATTACCGTGTCTTTGCGGTAAATTAATGTAAAAATTTTACCAAAACAAAGTAAAGATGATTATTTCCCAGGCAGCTGGAAACGTCTGCACAGTTCCTGTTTTGAATACAAAGAAACATCAAACAGCTAATTCAGTGGAGAGCGAAGTAATTTACTTACCCAGTACTGATTGTGCGATCAAGCCCCAGGCTTGTTTGTCAGCATTTACTTCCTATAGAGTTGGGGGAGCAGCTGATTTATACGTTGCCCCCCGAAACTTAGAAGCACTGCAAGCAAGTCTTAAATACGCAAAAGAACGTAATTTAAAAGTAACAACACTGGGAGCAGGTTCTAACTTACTGGTAAGTGATGGTGGTATATCAGGCTTAGTCATTGCTACTCGTCATCTCCGCTTCAGCAACTTTGACCCCCAAACCGGTCAATTAACCGTTGCTGCTGGAGAATCAATTCCCAGCTTGGCATTGGCGGCAGCAGAATTAGGGTGGCAAGGATTGGAGTGGGCTGTTGGTATCCCTGGAACAGCCGGAGGTGCAGTAGTAATGAACGCGGGGGCACATAATAGCTGTATCGCAGATATGTTAGTTAGTGCCCAGGTAGTTTCACCAGATGGTACGTTAGAAACTCTTACCCCAGAACAGTTAGGTTATAGCTACCGAACCTCATTATTGCAAGGTGGCGATCGCATAGTCACCCAAGCTACATTACAACTCGCGCCAGGTGCCGACCCTGCAAAAGTTGTAGCAATCACCAGAGAACATAAAAAGCATCGCTTAAGCACTCAACCATATAACTTTCCCAGCTGCGGTAGTGTGTTTCGCAATCCTAAACCTTATAGCGCTGGCTGGTTAATTGAACAAACTGGTCTCAAAGGCTACCAAATTGGTGGAGCGCAAGTAGCATTACTCCATGCTAATTTTATCGTTAATCGAGGTGGGGCAAAAGCTAGTGATATCTTCTGTCTCATTCGCCACATCCAACATCAAGTACAAGAACGTTGGTCTATTAATTTAGAGCCAGAAGTCAAAATGCTTGGAGAGTTTCAAGGTGCTTGTTGAAACTTTTAGTTCCGGAAACGGGGGAAGCAAAGGAATAAAGGGGAAGTTGAAGTAAGTTTTTCCCCTTTGTACCTCTGCATCTTGTCTTGTGCTCCATATCCTATTCTAAAATGCATTAATTATTGGTAAAAAAAGAGGCAAATTACTTACCGCATCTATAATTGAATTTGATTTGTTATTCAACGCACACGCGTACAAATAATTATGACAGGAAAAGGACAGGGATTTGGCTTTGGTTTAGGAAAAATGAAGGAACTAGCCGAAGCTTTTAAGAAAGCACAGCAAGTTCAAGAAGGTGCAAAGCGACTCCAAGAAGAATTGGAGCAAATGGAGATTCAAGGAGAATCTGGCGGTGGTCTGGTGAAGGTGATTGTCAGTGGGAACCAAGAACCAAAGCGAGTAGAAATTTCTCCAGATGCTTTAGGGGAAGGTGCAGAAGTACTTTCCGATCTTGTAACAGTGGCAATGAAAGAAGCCTACAACAAGTCCACAGCAACTATGCGGGAACGTATGGAAGAATTAACCAGTGGGTTGGAGTTACCTGGATTTTAGTCATTGGTCATTAGTCATTGGTCATTAGTCAAAGGACAAAGGACAAATGACTATTGACAAAAGACAAAGAATATCTATGCCTTACAAGTTGCTGTTTGTCTGCTTAGGTAACATCTGCCGATCCCCATCGGCAGAAAACATCATGAATCATTTAATTGAGCAGGCGGGCTTGAGCGAACACATCCTCTGTGACTCTGCTGGTACCTCTAGTTATCACATTGGTAGCCCACCTGACAGACGCATGAGTGCTGCGGCTGCTAGCAAGTTGGGAATTAAACTGCGTGGTCAAGCACGCCAGTTTCAAAAGTCAGACTTTCAAGACTTTGATTTGATTTTGGCGATGGATCGAGAAAATTATGAGAACATCCTCAGTCTCGATCGCACTGAGCAATATCAGTATAAAGTGCGTTTGATGTGCGAGTTTTGCTCTCGACATACTCTAAAAGAAGTTCCAGATCCCTATTACGGTGGTCAAGAGGGATTTAATCAGGTTATTGATTTATTGATTGATGCTTGTGAAGGTCTGCTTACAAAAGTTCAAAGTCAAGAGTTATGAGTTAGAAGTTTTAATTCCTTACTCCTCACTTTTAACTCTTAACTTTTATTCCACTAAACCATGCTTGATCGCAAAACGGACTAATTCCGCGCGGTTGCTGGTTAAGGTTTTTCTCAATAAACTGCTAACGTACTTTTCCACGGTTCGAGGACTCAGGTGTAGCTGATGACCCATTTCGGCATTAGAAAGACCATGAGTTAATAACTCTAAGACTTCCTGTTCTCTATGAGTTAGGGCTGAGTGCAGATGGGATTGCTGAATTTTAATGGACAGAGAATTATGCGCATCCTCCGCTTTTGTCAAGCCGGAACTATCCAAACTCTCTTTATGAGAAAAACGATATTCTGATTGGATAATTTGCGATCGCTCTAAAAGATTGCGGATTGCTGCTGCTAACTCTTCGAGTTCAAAAGGCTTGGGTAAATATAAATCACACCCTGACTGGTAGCCCAGAATTCTTTCTTGGGTCTTAATGCGTGCCGTTAATAAAATTACAGGCAATAAACGAAACACTGGTTGTTGACGCACCCGGCGCACCAATTCATAGCCATTCATCCGTGGCATCACAATATCCGTGACAATCAAATCAGGATGATACTCATCCACCATAAACAAAGCCTCTTTACCGTCATTAGCCGTGATTATTGAGTAGCCAGACAGTTCAAGATAGTCACTAACAGACAGACGAGTGCCCAAATCATCATCCACCACAAGGATCGTCAAGGGCATGGATAATACACCCCTAGCATTTTTTTACTCAGAAATTTGTTTTTATGTACTTCGTTAGTGAACACAGACAATAATAATGTTCTTATGTTTCATACTATGACAGGATTACTAGCTAATGACTGCTCTAAGGGTTTATTTATAAGGAAAATCTTAAATCATTAAAAAGGTTAACAAAGTGTAACCACCTTAGACTCACTGTGCTTAGAAGACATAGATAGCTTTGTAATTTGTAACAACTCATGGTCAGCGTTATATCAATTCTTTGTTAAGACTTATGCAAAAAGGAAGTGAAAATCTTGATTTTCTGTAAAGGCAATTTATGTAAACGCAAAGAAGCAAATGACGCGGAGTCTTTTGTAGAGAAACAACTTCCCACAGGATAGTGCCCCTACTTGATGTATAAATCCTATTTGTAAAACTGCACAAAATTAGGCTTGTTCTATGAAACCTCAGAGGTAATGGATATCAGTTAACTTAAAGTTGTCAGAAAACCTTAATTTTGAACTTAAAAAAGCTAAATTAGTGATATGCAGTTCACCATTTATAGCGGTTCTAAGATACACCCTATAATTTACAAGCGAATCAAAATAATTTTTTAGGTACATTTAAAGCACACAAAATTATCAATGAGCGACAAGAACGAAGGTTACAAAGTTATTTGCGACAACCGTCAAGCCCGTTATTTGTATGAAATTCTAGAAACTTACGAAGCTGGAATTGAATTGACAGGAACAGAGGTGAAGTCGATTCGTGCAGGTAAAGTCAATCTCCAAGATGGCTATGCTTTGCTTCGCAATGGCGAAGCATGGTTGATCAATGTGCATATCTCGCCTTACAACGCTAGTGGACAATATTTTAATCACGAACCACGGCGTACACGCAAGCTTCTATTACATCGTCAAGAACTCCGTAAGCTAATTGGCAAAGTCGAACAGCAGGGTTTAACTTTAATCCCTTTGAAAATGTATCTCAAACGAGGCTGGCTAAAAGTGAGTATAGCCCTTGGCAAAGGTAAAAAGCTCCACGATAAACGAGAAGACCTGAAACGACGCCAAGATCAGCGTGACATTCAACGGGCAATGAAAAGCTATTGAGGATGGGTGTAAATTACTACAGCAAGAGTGAGAAACAGGATTGCTGTGAAAACCATTATTGTATGTCTACAGCGTCAGTGATTAAAATGCCTAGTTTATAGGCGCAGATTAATTTTGTTAAAGTTAAGACTCGATACATTGGTGAGTAACTTCGGATAGCATCAGAAACTTTTACAACTTATGAAAAGTAATTTGATTACTGCTGTTGGCGCTGGCGTTCTCACCTTGAGTATAGGAATTTTACCTTTAACTCTTAGGACTTACGCAAGCGTCACAATATAAGGTCAACTGGCACATATATTTCAATTTTAGATTAATGCTTGTAAGCACTGATTTATAAGCGTTAGAGCAAAACTAAGTCAATGTGACAGTTTTTAGATAAATGTGCCAGTTGCGTAAGTCCTGACTCTATCTGCACAAGCTTAGACAACAAATGACTCCAGGGCCATCACTGCTCCAACAACGACCACTAACGATCGCAACGACTTTAATTGGGGTTGGCTGGTAAAAAGCGCGATAACAAAGCTGTAGCTGATCGCGATCCTAATGCCCCAAGTGCCACTATTTACAGAAATTAGACAATTCAAAATTTAAAAGTTGTCAGTTGTTCACTAAGAAAATAACTGACAACTTATTGATGTTAGTTTATTGCTGGTTCTGAGTTAGTTAAACTTGTCTGATTTTGAGCTAAAGGTGTCCAATAGCTGGCAATTAAGGCAACGATGAGCCACCAGAGGGTATTAACTTCAGGACGATACCAGACAGTATCTACGGTACCATGAGCTAGCATACCCAACAAAATAGCGATCGCTCCTATTAACCAAAATCCCTCTACACTTTTGAGTTGTCGCAATCGTCGCACTTGCAAAAGTGCCGTATTAAATGTGACAATTATTAGCCAGAGAAAGCAGGCTAAACCAACAAAGCCAGTTTCTACAGTCACTTCAAACAATATTGAATAGGCGCTCAAAGCAGTGTAACGAGGACGTTGGTAGAGGGGATAAACTTTATTAAAAGAGCTATGACCAGGCCCAATGCCGAAAATCGGGCGATCGCGAATCATCTCAAAAACAGCATCCCACACATTTCGGCGAAAATTATTACTACTATCCTTACGGTCAGCAAAAATACTGAACACTCGCAGCCGCACTGGCTCTACAAATATCACTGCTAGCAACAATACGCCAATCAAACCTCCTAAAACAATCGGTAGTGACCAAGTACGCCAAAAACGAGGCATTTCCACGCTTTTCCAGTAAACTAGCAATGCCATCACAGCTAAAACTGCCACTACTAATCCAATCCAACCGCCACGACTAAAAGTCAGAATTAGACAGGCACTATTGACAATCAACATTGTTAATGCTAAAGCTTTCTTGGGCCAGCTTTGCCATGCAAAAATTGCTACTAAGCTAAAAATTACTGCTGGTAGGAGGTATCCAGCCAATAAGTTGGGATTACCTAAATAACTGTAGACTCTTGTAGTCTTAGAAAGAGGAGATTCTGGATCGACCCAAGTCGCCAGTGCTGTGGCTCCAAAAAACCATTGCCGTAACCCGTATACACTAACAATTAACGATACGTGTAGGTAAAGGATGATAATCCAAGAACGGAGACGAGGCGACCTTAATACCCTGGCACAAAGCACAAATAGTAGCAAATACAACGTCAACGTTCCTAAGTCGTTGAGTGCCGCTTTTTTTACTGGTGATAATGCGGTTGCGATTGCGGCAACTCCCCAGTATAGCAATACCAGCAAGTGAATCGGAGTCACTGACGAGACATTTGCTGGTGTTACTTGATCGGATAAAGTCAACAACAGCCAAAATCCGACACAAGCCACCAGCAAAAAACCCACCAATGTACTCGAAGCAAAAGGTGCTAGAGCATATATTAAGCTGAGTAAAGCCGCTGCGATCGCATCTCCCCACTGGAGCAAGACGCTAGTTTGCCGCCAAGAACTTAGTAGTCCCACCAGAGAGCGGTGTACATAACTGGTAGCAAGATATTCTTTGAGCGGTAAAGTTGATAGAGTAAATCGTTGCCAGACTAAATTCATAAAAAACATTGCGATCAATTAGCCTGCCGACGCAGAACTTGGAATCGATCATAATGCCTATAGCTATAAAAAGGTAATAACAGAAATTGTACATCGCGTGATGGCGCTCTTATTCTTAGCCATCAGACAATATAAGTTAAGATAATTATTCGTATACTTAGTATAGCTTGATGTAAAATAGTGGCGAATTGAGGGTTGAAATTTAAAGGTATAGGTAAGTGCTACAAGCACACAGAGAATTCGCTACGAACTAATGAAATCTAGATAGAAAATACGTCTTTCCCAATCTCCATTACCCCTTATCCCCAGAGGGACCCCACCTTCCCCAATCCCCACAATTAAACATCGTTAATTGCTTGCGAGGAAGTCGCTAGTTGCAGTGGCAAAGAAAGCACATAACGATATCCTGATTCTGGTGAACCTTGAATCAAAATTTGTCCGCCATGCAATTCTGCCAGTTGACAACTTAGTAATAAACCTAAGCTTTCACGAGAAAGACTTCCATGTGATTTAGCTAAATTTATACCTGAACTAGTAGCAAAGAAATTTGAGTGGGAATCACTCAAGTTTTTGGTATTTTCCACTGCTACAGATGAAGTATCTAGTTGTTCTTGTCTTTCTGTATGAGTATTGTAAGTTGCTACCTCACCTGTAAGCTCTAGCAGCGACAAAGAATTGAGGCGGAAGTAAGGATCGACCTCTGTTATACCATCCCCTAACCAGGGATGAGAAACCCAAATAGTAATATTGAGGGTATCTTCTTTATAAGAAACATGAATACGAACAATGCTACCTGTAGCCGAAAGTTGAATCACACTGAAAACTAGGTGATAGAGAATTTGCCGCACCTTGTCTTTATCTAAAGGCCAAATGCGACTGCGTCCCGGTTCTATAGACAGGCGAATATCTTGCTCGCGGCGATTAGCAATTTCTTCGAGGGTATTGATAGCTTGTTGGCATAGCATTTCAATATCCACGGGAGCTAGATTTAGCACAGTTGAGTTTTCATCCATAGCTCCTAGTTCGGTAATTTCGTTTACTAGAGAAAGTAAGTACCGACCACTGTGTTGGATAATTTCCAAATATTCTCTCTGCTTAGTCGTCAAAGGTCCATAAATCTCACGTCCTAAAACACTAGCCATACCGAGTACAGATGTTAAGGGCGTGCGTAACTCCTGAGTTAGCTGACTCAAAAGTTCTAGCTTCAGTTGCTTAGTAGAAACAGAGTCGCTATCTTGAGTGGATGCAGTGATTTTAATCTCAGTGTTACGTTCCTCATTAAGTGAAAATATTGGAACGTTCTTGGGAGCGCTTGATTCGAGTTTCCCTTGCAAGAGTCGGTTACGTTCAAATTCACTCATGCTCCAACGAGCGATGATTTGTAAAAACTCAATATCTTGAGGTGTAAAATTGCGTGGCACTAAATCCATCACCGCCAATGCACCCAAACAATGTCCCTCAGCATCAATTAATGGTGCTCCTAAATAAGCACGAATACCATAATCTTGCACTAACTTGCTGCTAACAAGTACTGAATCTGTAAGTTTATGCGTATCATTAATTACAACTACTTGAAAATTATCTACCACCTGAGTACAAAATGACTCCCGACGTAGTAGTTGGCGGCTTTGTGCCAAATGATTCATTAATCCCAGCCTAGATAAGCCCACTGCCGACTTGAACCAGTGGCGTTCTTGATCCACAAATCCCAATATGGAAATTGGTGCTTCCAAAAAGCGGGCGGCAGTCTGTGTGGCTTCTTCAAAAACCGGAATTGTTTCTGCTTGCCGCAAACCTAAATCTGACAAAGCTTTAAGGCGTTGCTGTTCTCTTGATTCATGAGAATCCCAACCATCCTTTAGGGCAAATAATTTGTTTTCAGGCTCTATCATTGCCACTGCTACCTTAATAATTTCTTGATTCTGTAATTGATCCAAGTCCTAAGTTCCTAGGTTATCAATTGCTATTTTTAAGCATTCCCTAATTTTGCCTCTGACAAACAAATTTAAGGCAAAAATTTTTTCTCCCTTCCATTAAGCCAAGATGTGGTGTCTGCTAGTTACTAGTTACTGGTGCTGAATATTGTTTATTTAGCACTGGTGTAGTCTTTATTGCTTGAGATTTTGCAATCAGACTGCGTTAGATTTAGATTCAGCCAGGGTAAGCTAATGCTAAGGATACAATACAAAGGATGTCATTTTTTATGTATATAAGGGAAAGTTTCTATTGTGATATTTAAAGTAAATTTACTTAAAAAAATAGATATTAGTGTAATTAAATATAGGCATTTTACTGATAACAGCTAGCAGCTAGAGATGATAATCCTAGTGCAGGATGACGTAAATAATCCAACTATATCGCTACGGATTAGCAAGCTACCAAATTAGTGAAAGCTCAGTTTATAAGCTTTTTGAATTTTGAGAGAAGTCTGATAGCAACTTCGGGCGCTCAAATTAAGAGGGCGTGATTTTGAATTACCCATAACCGACTAAATAGTTGATCTAATAGATTAAATCTCTTAAAATTTTATGCCGAAAATTGTACAAGATTTTCTATTTTTTCCATGTGAGGAAACATTTTTTGAGGACAACTGATAATGAATAAAATGACTATTAGAGTTCCTTTTGTAGACCTGAAGTTACAACATGAGCCAATTCAAACACAATTGCAAGATGCAATCCAATCTGTATTGGAACGGGGAGATTTTATTTTAGGGCAAGCACTTTCAGATTTTGAAGCAGCATTTGCGGCGGTATCTGGTACAGCTTATGGAGTTGGTGTGGCATCAGGAACAGATGCGATCGCTCTAGGATTACAAGCGTGTAATATTGGTGCTGGTGATGAAGTGATTTTACCCGCAAATACTTTTATCGCAACCTTAATTGGGGTACAACGTGCTGGCGCCAAGGCAATTTTGGTAGATTGCGATCGCCAAACAGCTTTAATTGACTTAAGAGAAGCAGCAAAGGCAATTACACCTCATACTAAAGCAATTATCCCTGTGCATCTCTATGGTCAGATGGTATCACCACGCGATCTAGTAAACTTTGCCGATACCTACAAACTCCTAATTTTTGAAGATGCCGCCCAAGCACATCTCGCCCAAAGAGATGGATATTACGCTGGTTCAATCGGAATAGCAGCAGCTTTTAGTTTCTATCCCAGCAAAAATTTGGGAGCATTTGGGGATGGAGGAATGCTACTGACACGAGATTCAGATGTAGCCCAGAAGATGATGCGCTTGCGAAATTATGGTGCATCACAAAAGTATTTTCATACTGAACCAGGTACGAATAGCCGCTTGGATACTTTGCAAGCAGCAATTTTACACAAAAAATTACCATATTTGCCCCAGTGGAATCGCGATCGCCTGACTATTGCCCAGCAGTATGATCGTGAACTAGCACCCTTGGCAACTGCTGGGATTATTCCTATAGAAAACCAAAGTGATACAGGACACGTCTATCATCTGTATGTGATTAAAGTAGATGATTCTTGCCCAATAGAACGCCAGCAACTCCAGGAAAAACTCACACTGGCGGGAATTCAAACTGGCATTCACTACCCAATTCCTTGTCATCTCCAGCCAGCATTCACCAACTTAGGCTATCAACCAGGAGATTTTCCCCAAGCAGAAAAGTTGTCCAAGCAAATATTATCATTACCGATGTATCCTGGTTTGAGTAGTAGCCAAGTTAAAGAAGTTGTAGCAGCGATCGCCAATGCAGTCTCAAGAAGTTATCAGGCAGACAATTTATCTCCTGCTGACCTTGGCAGCGTGGTAGCCTAAAGTTAATTCATACTTAATTTGTCCTTTGTCCTTTGTCATTTATCCTTTGCAAATGACCAATGACTAATGACTAATGACCAATTACTAATAACCAAAGTTTTTGAATTACTTAAAATCATGGCACTCCAGCAACAGGTTAAAAATATAAACGCATCAGGCTTGTTAAATATAGCTATTGTAGGCGTTTTGCTGCTGCTTTATGCTCCGATATTGCTACACTGGTTGGATGGTTGGCTGCACAAAAATATCAGTACAGAACACGAATATTTCAGCCACGGAATTATTGGTCTACCATTTGCCGCTTATCTGGGCTGGATGAATCGGAAAAAGTGGAGACGTTTGCCAGATACCATCAATCCTTTGGGCGCTGTTTTATTGTTATTAGGGGCAATTTTTTATCTTAGCGGTGTTACAGAGTGGGTTAACCTTTCCTTGCCTGTGATATTAGTCGGATTATGCTTGTGGTTTAAGGGAATAGCAGGTTTGCGATTACAAGGATTCCCCCTACTACTAGTATTTTTAGCCACCCCAACAGCATTACCTTATCTCATTGCTCCCTATACTATGCCTCTGCAAAGCTTCATCGCTGGCACAGCAGGCTTCATACTGAATCAATTTGGTATGGAAGTAACCGTAGATGAAAGCAATCTTTACGTGGGAGGACGGATTGTAGAAGTCGCTCCCTATTGTGCAGGGCTGAAAATGTTGTTTACGACTCTCTACGTTGGTTTAATGCTGCTTTATTGGACAGATGCTTTGTCTTCACGGCGGACAACTATATCGTTTTTATCTCTTGCTGCGATCGTTAGTATTACTGCCAATATTATTCGTAATACTTTATTGACTTTCTTTCACGGCACGGGTCAAGAAGCGGCTTTTAAATGGCTGCATGAGGGTTGGGGTGGCGATCTCTACTCTGCTTGTATGCTGGTGTCACTAGTGCCTTTACTGAATTGGATTAATAGCTATTTTTCAGCGTCTCTAGAAACTGAGCAAGAAGCAGAAAGTTAGAGGTATTGGGTATTAGGCAGAGGAGCAGAGGGGCAAAGGGGCAGAGGAGCAGAGGAGCAGATGGAAAAATTTTCTCCAACTTCTCTCCTGTTCTCCACTCGCAACTCCCTTAATCTTTCATCACTTATACGTAAGTCCTAAATATTACTGAACTCACATGTGATTTTATAAAGTAAAATTTTGCCTAAGTATTGCAAATTTTACTGATGATTTCCTTCTCTAAATTTTTCAAGGAAAACCAATTGACTCAGGTAGCAGCACTCTTGTTATTGCTAGTGCTGCTAGCAATGGCAGGGGTTCCCGGATATCTGACAGGACACTGGCAATGGAAACAGCCGCCTGCTGTTCCTACCCTCCACGAATTAAAACAGATCCGCAAGACTGGGTTAACCCTTTCTGGTTGGCAAACCATTGAACAATCTGAACAGCAAATTGGTGAACATAATTGGTCTTTACAGGTAATAAAAAAAGAAGGTTCTGAATCCCAAGCAATCCTGCTTTTGTTGCCACAAAATGGGCCTATGGATCAACCAGAGGTAGAGTGGACAGACGTTAATGGCTGGGGAAGGTCACGCTGGGGAAAGTGGGATGTAGCTCAATCTCGTTCTGCGGAATTTACTGTCAAACCATCTGCGCAGTCGGCTGCTAATGTCGAAACTAAAGTAGAAGCTAGGTTTTTTCGCGCCTCCACACCACAGCAAACCTTCGCTGTTTTGCAATGGTATGCTATGCCAGACGATGGAAATCCATCACCTTTTCACTGGTTCTTGGCGGATCAACTGGCACAGTGGCGCAAGCAACGTATTCCTTGGGTTGGTGTGAGCATTCTGATTCCAATGGAACCTTTGGGGCAGGTAGAAACATCTTGGTCTTTAGCTCAGTCTATTGGAGAAACAGTGCAAGCTGCATTAATGACAGGCCCTTTGTAAAGTCTGTTATAGATGCACTTGTGCAGAGATTCATCAAAAGTATCTCTATAAATTGTGTTCAAGCTGAAACTCACCTAAAATGATGTTAATAACATGAAATTAAAAATTAAATTTAGCAAAATTATTCTGTTTATCTTAGTGAATACTTGTAGATAAAAGAGACATTGAAGGCATTTTTAGAGTAAAATAACCACTCGGCGCTACTAATTTATATATCAATATTTTCTGCACCGATGTTCATAAATCCCAGTTATTGTATGCGTGGATTCAGCGCCTTGTGTTTTGTTAGTCTTCAAGTAGGAGTTTTCTTCACAACACCTATCCAACTTGTTGTTGCCCAGCCTTTTCCCTCTCAAGGACAATCACCAAACCTATTCCCCTCGCCTTTGCCAGGTACTGAAGTTGTACCTCCAAGTACAAATGAAGAAATTTCTCCACAACTCAGTCGCTACCTCTTGGGACCAGGAGATGCAATTGGTGTTGTGCTTCAGCGTCCTCCCGGCCCATACCGCTTAGGCATAGGAGATGGAATTAGCGTTTCGGTTCAGCGCTTTCCAGATTTGAGCTTTCAAGCTTTAATCAACCCAGAAGGTAATATTGCGGTGCCGTTATTAGGAACAGTTTCTTTACAAGGTTTAACTTTGGAAGAAGCTCAAGAAAAAATTCGCTTGGGTTTAAATCGTTATGTCGTTGATCCAATAATAGTTTTAGCCTTAACAACGCAGCGTCAAGACCTCAGTTTTCAAGCTGTAATTAGTCCAGAAGGCAACATTATTGTACCGCAAGTGGGAACGGTGTCATTAAAAGGTTTAACCTTGGAAGAAGCTCAAGAAAAAATTCGCTTGGGCTTGAGTCGCTTTTTCCCAGATCCAATCGTGGTAGTATCCTTAGCAGGAACGCGACCAGTTCAAGTTACTATTAGCGGGGAAATATTTCGACCAGGAATTTATCCAATTAATTCATCAACACCCCGCGTTGCTGATGCTTTGCTAATATCTGGTGGTTCAACGTTGAATGCAGACCTGCGACAGGTACAAGTACGCCGAAAGTTAATCGATGGTTCTGTGATATCACAAAATATTGACTTATATGCAGCACTGCAAAATGGCGGTTCAATCCCGAATTTACGCTTACAAGACGGAGATGCGATACTTGTGCCCCGTCGTGAAGTCGGTAATGATGATGGTTATGACCGCAATTTAGTAGCACGTTCATCCTTGGCTACACCCCAGATTAGAGTCCGAGTTTTAAACTACGCTGCGGGAGGTCTTTCTATTCAAGCACTGCCTAACGGCAGCACATTTGTAGATGCTTTGGGAGGAGTAAATCTAGACACTGCTAATTTAAGAGATATCGCTCTGGTTCGTTTTGATTTGGAACGAGGTAGAGCTGTTACCCAAAAACTTGATGCTAAAAAAGCTTTAGGTGGTGATGCGTCTCAAAATGTGGCACTTCAAGATAACGATGTTATTGTTGTTGGTCGGAACCTCATTGGTAAAATTACTAATTTCCTGACCACTATTACCCAGCCTTTCTTCAATGTTCAATCCTTTCTCCGGTTTTTTGACAACGTCGGTGGTAGACGAAATTAATAATATTAGAAGAAGGATGTAAGCTAAAAATAGTTTGGAGTGTAAGAAGCCGCATCTTTAACTTATCTTATAATTCATTAATGGAAAAATCTTAAAAATATCAACCGATATATACAGTAGGAAGTTGATAGCGTCCTTGTATCAAAGTCACTATCTTTGTTTGGTGCTTCCTAAATTTTGAATTTTGTATTTTAAATTTTGAATTGGAGCGAAGCGACCATGACCCCACCAATTGTTAAACGCTATCTGATTGCTTTTGATAAATATAAGTGGATTGGACTAGCTAGTTTTGCTTTAGTTATTGCAGGGTCAACTGTGGTAGCTGTGCAACCAGAGCCACCTACTAGCTATATAGCATCTGGGGCACTTAGTTATAGTGGTCCGCCAGTTTCTTTCTCTACAACTGGTAATGAAATCCAACAGCAAGGAAAGGAACTGAATGAGGATATTTTACTATCAAACCAGATAATTGCAGGCGTGGCAGAGAAAGTCGGTGTCAAACCGAAACAACTCGGCGCAAGTCTTGCCCTTACTCTACCTAAAAAAAATGTTAAAAGTGGAGAATTAGAATCTCCTTTCTTTGAACTGAAATATGTAGATACTGACGCAAAAAGAGCTATCCAGGTCTTGACAGAATTGATGCAAGCAATGATCAAGGTGAGTAGTGACATCAATACTGGGCGATTACAAGCAATTATTCAAAAGATTAACGATCGCACACCACAATCTAAACGAGAATTGCAAATTGCCGAAAAGAAGCTGGAACAGTACGATCGCATAGAGCGAACCGCAATATTAGCAGCAGAGAATGGCAGCTTATTAAGCGCCATTACTGCTAGCCAAAATATACAACGGCAAATTCAATTAACTATTTCTGGGGTTGATGGTCAAGTTCGCAGTTTACAAAATAAGTTAGGCTTAACAGTTGGACAAGCTTATGTTTCTTCTGCTTTGAGTGCCGATCCAATTATTGCTAACTTGCGAGCGCAAATTTATCAAAGTGAATCGCAAATCGCTGTACTCAGAAAAGATTTGCGGCCAGAACATCCAACGATGGTGCAGTTAATGCGTCAAAAACAAGCAGCTGAGGAATTACTACAACAACGTGCTGCTGAGGTGTTAGGTGGTGGTGGAACGGCGGCTCCGCTTCAGGGTAGCGTTGCAGGTATTCGCACTTCATCCAGCTTAGATCCAACACGTCAGCAATTGGCAAACCAAATGGTGGCTTTACAAACCCAACGGGAGACACTGCAACAACAACTAGCTCAAGAAATCCAACAAGAAGCACTACTACGGCGAGAGTATTCTCTGATACCCAATAAGCAATTAGAGCGATCGCGTTTAGAACAGGAGGTTGGACTCAAAAAAGGTATCTATGACCAAATGCAGGCGAAGCTAACCGATGCGAAAACCGCAGAGGCAGAAACTACTAGCAGCCTCAGCATTGCCAGACGTTCCGCAGTTATTGTTGATCCCAAACCCCCGAAGAGTGTGCCTATTACCCTTGCTGTGGGTGGTATCTTAGGTGTGTTGGTTGGTGGCGGGGTGATATTTTTGTTAGGAGCGCTGGAAGGGACTTTCAAAACCAGGGAGGATATCCGCGAGAGCCTCAAGCAACGAGAAGTGGCACTGTTGGGAGAATTGCCTTTAATGCCAGTTGATGATTTGGAGCCAGATGCTGTGCCGGTGGTATTTTCGCAAGATTCTCCTTATTTAGAATTTTATGAGAAATTCCGTAGTAATATGCGCCGGATTGGTGGTAGAAACTTAAAGGTAGTATTGATTACTAGCACCGGTAGCCTAGAGGGTAAAACGGCAAGTGCTTATAATTTGGGTATCGCTTCCGCCCGTGCTGGTAAAAGAACCTTAATTATCGAAACAGATTTGCGATCGCCTTCCCGTTGTACATCGTTGAGAGTAATTCCTGACCCTGAAGCCACTATTGAACCCCTACGTTATTACGCTAATTTGAGTGAATGTATTCGTTTAGTTCCTGATGTAGCAAATTTATACATTCTTCCTAGTCCTGGTCCAGTACGGCAATCCGCTGCTATTCTTGAATCCAGCGAAATGCGGCGGCTCTTAGAAGATGTCCGCGAAAGATTTGATTTAGTTATTTTAGATACTAGTCCTCTGAGTACATCAAATGATCCTTTGTTAATTCAACCCTACAGCGATGGAATCGTATTAGTGGCGCGACCAAACTATACGCAAGAGAATATGCTAGCTGAAGCTATCGATCAATTGGTTGAATCTGAACTGGGGTTATTGGGAGCAATTATTAATGGTGCTGATATCATAGTTTCTGGACCTGAAGAAGTTGCAAGATCATCAACATTTTCATCTGAAGAAGTTTCAGCAAGTGCTAACAAAAACTAATATAGCAGGAGGTAGAACTATTACTATTCTTAGCATTCACGCTTGGCATTATGTCCTAACCTATATGACTACGGCTATAGTTTCCAAATAGTGAATTGCTTATACAGCTTTGGGTAAAATCTTGGCAAATTAGAGGGTAAAAATTTAAACGTAAGGGGAAAGCAGTGGGGTGAGTCAGGCGCGAAGGGCGAGTTCCTAACTTGAAGCGATTGGCGAACCCGTAGACCAAGAGTAAACCTTTAAAATAGCAAGATTTTCATTACCACAAGTATAGTACTGCCCGATTGTTGAGTAAGCAGCGCTATTTTCTTGACCTCACTTGGTCAAGCAACTATAACTCTTCAGAATATGCTAACCTAGTATGGTTAACTAATCTCGCACATCTAAGAATTCGGGTGTTTCCCGATTGGGAAATACACTTGGATGGAGGTTTAACCCGAATCGGAGTTAGAAAATTTATGCCAGTAGTTTCATTGGCTCAAATGATGGAGTCAGGGGTTCACTTTGGGCATCAGACCCGGCGTTGGAACCCGAAAATGTCTCCTTACATTTATACTTCCCGCAATGGCGTGCATATTATCGACTTGGTGCAAACTGCCCAGTTGATGGATAATGCTTACAACTATATGCGATCGCACGCAGAACAAGGGAAGAAGTTTCTTTTTGTCGGCACTAAGCGCCAAGCAGCTGGAATTATTGCCCAAGAAGCTAGCCGTTGTGGTTCCCACTACATTAACCAACGCTGGTTGGGTGGAATGTTGACCAACTGGGCAACCATCAAAACACGGGTTGACCGTCTGAAAGATTTAGAACGCCGTGAAGAAACTGGCGCACTAGATTTATTGCCGAAAAAAGAAGCATCAATGCTACGTCGGGAAATGACGAAGCTTCAGAAATACTTGGGCGGCATTAAAACAATGCGAAAAGTGCCCGATATCGTGGTAATCGTAGACCAACGCCGGGAATATAACGCAGTTCAAGAATGCCAAAAGCTGAATATTCCCATTGTGTCCATGTTGGATACAAACTGTGACCCCGATGTAGTAGATATCCCCATCCCAGCAAACGACGATGCTATCAGATCGATTAAGCTGATAGTCGGAAAATTGGCAGATGCCATTTATGAAGGTCGTCACGGTCAGCTGGATGCTGAAGATGATTACGAAGATTATGACGGTAGTGAGTATGACGAAGACTACGAAGAAAGCGAATATACTGATGCCGTAATTCCCGACGAGGAAACAGAAGAATAGTGCTGAGTGAAGAGTGCTAAGTCCTGAGTAAGATAGAAAGACTCAGCAAATTGGATAGTGCTGAGTCTTGATTTTTGAAGTTGTAAGTTGTGATTTGTCAATGAAGAATAAAATTGATAACTGAACACTCAAAACTCAGCACTCAAAACTCAGCACTGAGTACTAAATTAGGTGAGTAATTATAACTCGAGGTCAAGTTAGGAATTGAGGCAAAATGGCGGAAATATCTGCAAAACTCGTCCAAGAGCTACGCCAAAAAACTGGTGCTGGCATGATGGACTGCAAAAAGGCGCTGATAGAGACTGAAGGCAACGTAGAAGAAGCCGCAGACTGGCTACGGAAAAAGGGCATCTCTAAGGCGGGGGCAAAAAGCGATCGCATTGCGGCAGAAGGGCTAGTAGACACTTACATTCAGCCCAAAGGTCGAGTAGGTGTACTCATAGAAGTCAACTGCCAAACCGACTTTGTTGCTCGTAACGAGGCTTTTAAAGCTTTAGTTAAGAATCTAGCAAAGCAAGCAGCTACTGCTGATAGTGTTGAGTCTTTGCTGGCTCAACCCTATATTGATAATGAAAGTGCGACTGTAGAAGACTTTATCAAGCAAACCATTGCTACCCTTGGTGAAAATATCCAAGTGCGTCGCTTTGTTAATTTTGCAATAGCAGAGGGCATACAAGGTGTAGTAGACAGCTACATTCACACTGGCGGTCGAGTTGGTGTATTAGTAGAACTAGGTTCCAAAACTGAGTCAGCAGCTGCTAATTCAGAGTTCCAAACCTTGGCACGCAACACTGCAATGCAAGTTGCAGCTTGCCCAAATGTCGAGTATGTGAGCGTAGACCAAATCCCTAGCGAAATTGCCCAAAAGGAAAAAGACATTGAAATGGGCAAGGATGATTTGGCGAACAAGCCTGAAAACATCAAAGAAAAAATTGTTCAAGGACGGATTGAAAAACGCTTGAAAGAATTGACTTTGCTCGATCAGCCTTACATTCGCGATCAGAGTATTTCCGTGGAAGACTTGATAAAGCAAGTGAAGGCACAATTAGGTGAAGAGATTCAAGTGACTCGCTTTGTCCGTTATATACTGGGCGAAGGCATTGAAAAGCAAGAAATGAGCTTTGCTGATGAAGTCGCTGCACAAATGGGCATCAAGTAATATTAGTCATTAGTCATTAGTCTGTACCAAAGACAAAGCGCAAAGTCTGAGCGGAGGTTTCCTCCGTTGGCGCAGCCCGCCGCAGGCATCAGACGGCAGTTCTTTTAAGCGGGGGAACCCCGCCAACAGACTGCCTCAACTTTGTAACAGAGGACGAATGACTAATGACTCTTTACAAAACAGGTCAGGTTATTTGCTTGGCCTGTATTTTATTTAGTAAAGACAGAAAATTTCGCATTTAATTTAAAATCTAAAATTTTCTAAAAAGTTATCCTAAAATAAATTTGTACATTTGTACTATGTAATGGTTCAGATGGGCAAGAGCGAAAAAATATGGCAAGAGCAATCGAGCGAATTGAGCAGGATATTGCAGCACTCCAAGAAGCGATCCGGGCGATCGCAATCGAACTACAAAGCGCTTATGCTAGTTATCTAAACACCTTGGGGCTAGCTGTACGCAAACAGTTGATTCTTGCGAGTTACCACCTCTGTACCCAAGGATATCCCGAAAACTTTCTACATTTGTCATTGAATCAACGCCAACAATTGCAACAAGCTACTCGTAAGTTGGGTCAACTGGCAGCTGAACAATTGCTCATTTATCTTAAAAGTGAAGAATCAGAGGAAGATGAGGTGGATGAGGTGGATGAGGGAGATGAGGTGGATGAGGAAGTAACATCCTCTTCATCTTCACTATTTCTGGACACTTCTAATTCTCAGTATCTCACTGCCAACACCTCCGATCCTACAGAACTGGCAAAATGGCAACAGAAATTAGAAGAGGTCATGCAAGAGATACTGAAAAAACTTTCGCACGATGCTAATATTTTGTTACAAAAAGCTCGAGTATTACCGAAAAAATTACCAGAACCGATTTTAGCAGCGGCGGCGGCAGCATCAGAAGCATCTGCTGAGGTAATGCCGGGGCCACCCAATTTATTAAACTTAGTAATTGAAATTGAAAATGAGCAACAGTCAGAAGATTCGGGACTGACTCAAATCATGGCTATTAACCTGCGGCTAGGAGAAATTGAATTTGCTGATGTGACACTTTCCTCTGAGCGCAAGCGAATCCGCAGTATTTTAGTTAAGCTAAATAAGCTAGGACGAGAGTATCAAAAAAGACATAAAGAAAAGGCGATCGCTGAAGCGGAAGCTGCATGGCGCGCCAGTTGGTTTGAGGATTAGTCCTTTGTCCAGAGTCAAATGACCAATGATTAATGATTAATGAAAAACCAGATTGGATACGATTGCACAAAGCCTTGGCAATAGAAGCTGAACGTGGCTTTACAGATTTGATAGGCAGAGAATACCGTTTCAGTGAATTTCTGAGCCTAACTTTGGGCAAATTCCCCACAGGCTTACCCCAAATTGAACGCCGCCGTTGGCAAGGATTAGCGGTGCAGTTTGCTAGTTATCCACATCTAGCACTGGAAGAAAGGCAGCATTTAGTAGCAGAGACTCGTAGGTATATTTCTCAACTACAGCAAGAGGAGCAGGGGGAACAGGGGGAGCAGGGGAGCAGGGGAGTAGAGGAGCAAGGGAGAATTTATAAATCCAAAATTAAAAATCCAAAATCTCCAATTGTTACTGAGGTGAGTCGGAGACTTGCACCAAAAATTGAGCAAAAACTCAGTGATTTACCAGAAATAGGGTTTAAAAAAGCTGGTAATTTGGCACGGCTTGGTTTACATACCGTTCGTGACTTGCTTTTCTACTATCCTCGTGACCATATTGATTATGCGCGTCAGGTGAATATCCGCGAGTTACAGGCGGGTGAGACGGTGACAATAATCGCTACAGTGAAGCGTTGCAACTGCTTTACTAGCCCGAAAAATCAGAAATTATCAATTTTAGAATTAGTAATAAAAGATAACAGCGGTCAAATCAAAATTGGTCGTTTTTACGCAGGTACGCGCTTTAGCAGTCGCGCTTGGCAAGAAAGTTTAAAACGCCGTTATGCAGTAGGTAGCATTCTAGCAGCCTGTGGGTTGGTGAAAGAAAGTAAATACGGATTGACACTGGATAATCCAGAACTAGAAGTTTTGGCAAATCCAGGAGATACGATTGAGTCGCTAAATATTGGGCGGGTAGTGCCAATTTATGGATTGACTGAAGGCGTGGTGGCGAATACAGTGCGACAGGCGGTAATTGCTGCTTTACCTGCTGCGGCTAATTTGAAAGACCCTTTGCCAAGTGGTTTGCGGCAGAAGTATGGTTTGATGGAATTAAAAGATGCGATCGCTAATATCCATTTTCCCAGCGATAGCGCCGCCCTACAAGTTGCCCGTCGTCGCCTAGTTTTTGACGAATTTTTCTACCTGCAACTTGGGTTATTGCAACGTCAACAGCAAGCAAGAGCGATTCAAACCAGCGCCATCCTTGTCCCACGCGGTCAACTTGTAGAGAAATTTCACGAAATACTGCCTTTTCAACTCACTGGCGCCCAGCAACGAGTTCTCAACGACATTCTCAACGATTTACAAAAACCTGTACCAATGAATCGTTTGGTGCAAGGTGATGTCGGTTCTGGTAAAACAGTCGTTGCTGTCTTAGCTATCCTTGCAGCAATTCAGTCTGGCTACCAAGCGGCGCTGATGGCTCCCACAGAAGTTTTGGCAGAACAACATTATCGCAAGCTAGTTAGCTGGTTTAATCTACTGCATTTACCAGTGGAATTACTGACAGGTTCGACAAAAACTGCGAAACGAAGACAAATACATTCTCAGCTAGTAACTGGTGAATTACCTCTGTTAGTAGGAACCCATGCGTTGATTCAAGACCCTGTAAACTTCCATCAACTAGGGTTAGTAGTCATAGATGAACAGCATCGCTTTGGCGTAGAACAACGGGCACGTTTGCAGCAAAAAGGCAATCAACCTCATGTGTTAACTATGACAGCAACCCCAATTCCCCGAACTTTAGCATTGACCATACACGGGGATTTGGATGTAAGCCAAATTGATGAATTACCACCGGGACGACAAAAGATTCAGACAACAGTATTGTCAGGTCAGCAACGCAACCATGCTTACGACCTGATCCGCCGAGAAATTGTCCAAGGTAGACAAGTTTATGTGGTTTTGCCTTTAGTGGAAGAATCAGAAAAATTAGATTTGCGATCGGCTGTTGACGAGCATCAAAAGTTACAGGAAAGCGTTTTTCCTGATTTTCAAGTAGGGCTGCTACACGGTCGCATGAGTTCAGCCGATAAGGATGAAGCGATTACCAAATTTCGTGATAATCAAACGCAAATTTTGGTTTCTACTACTGTTGTTGAGGTTGGTGTAGACGTACCTAATGCTACAGTGATGCTCATTGAAAATGCAGAGCGATTTGGACTATCGCAACTGCACCAACTGCGGGGGCGTGTTGGTCGGGGTGCGGCTCAGTCCTACTGTCTGTTGATGAGCAGTTCTAGAAGCCCTGATGCTCAACAACGATTGAAGGTGTTGGAACAATCTCAGGATGGCTTTTTCATCTCTGAGATGGATATGCGTTTTCGTGGGCCAGGGCAAGTACTGGGAACTCGTCAATCTGGAGTGCCAGATTTTACCTTAGCGAGTTTGGTTGATGATGAAGAAGTTTTACTTTTAGCACGGCAAGCAGCCGAGAAAATAATAGAGATGGACGTTACTTTAGAGCGTTGGTATTTAATGAAAGAAGAGTTGAAGTATCGGTATGAGCGCTTAATGGGTGGGGCGATTTTGACATAACATATTTGAGTTAGAAACCTACATCAACCAATGAATCTTCAATTTGATTGCTGGGGGCAGGGCGGGGCACTCAAGTTGACCCCAAACACTGACGCAATCCTTGCTGAATCTGCACGGGCAGTAGCCGAGGTTGCCACTTGCATCTAGGTATAAAATTGCTCAGAAAGCTCTCAATCGGTTCAGTTTTGCTGTTTGAGGAATTCGCCAACGGTATCCGTATCCCGCCTCAAACTAGAGTAATAGCTCTTACCGCTACCTTTTGTCAATGAAATCAAAAGTTTGTGGTTAATTGACTTTTTTGGTTGATTACTTTGTCTTGGTGTCACAGACTCGATTGCAAGATTGATGGTAGTTTATTTTTGCACAAACTTCTTGATTCCAATCGCGATACAAGCTATGACACTTAATTTATATTTACTGCGACATGGAGAAACCACTTTTAGTCAAAGTGGTAATTTCTGCGGTAAAACTGATGCGGAGTTGACAAGAGAAGGGACACAGATGGCAGAGAGTTTTGCCGATGTTTATCAAAGCTTGTTGTGGGAGGCTGTTTATGTTAGCCCGATGAAGCGCACAATTGCAACTGCCAAGCCATTTTGTGATGCTATCGGTATAGATATGCAGTTGCGTGACGGACTTAGAGAAGGTAGTTACGGCTCTTGGGAAACTTTGAGTAAATCGTTTGTCCAAGAGAATTACGCCCAAAACTATGTAAAATGGTTGACAGAACCCGCTTGGAATGCACCCATTGGTGGAGAAACTGCGGTAGATATTGCTAACCGTTCTATGCCTGTAATTGCTGAAATTCAAGAAAAACATCCCCAAGGTAATGTTTTAGTAGTTTCCCATAAAGCCACGATTCGGATTTTGCTTTGCAGTTTACTAGGAATTGATTTGGGACGCTATCGCTATCGGGTCAATATTTTGGTCGCGTCAGTAAGTATGGTTAAATTTGACGTTAATGGCCCCTTGTTAGAAGTATTAGGCGATCGCCATCATATACCCGATCATATTCGCTTTCGTCCGGGAACATAACAGTCCTTTAAACAAAAACCGAAGACCAACACAAAAGGATTTGATTCACTGGACGAATGGCAAGAAATCTAAAGGCAAGAAACGATATGACCAACAAAGTTTTAACAGGTTAACTACACGGTGCTACTTCCCAAAGGTGTTTCAATCACGATGCTTGCTGCATTTGAGCATAGGCTTCATAAACACCCTTCACATTATACCAGTTGAGGAAAATTCGGGCAATTTCTAAAGCTAATTGCGGCTTACCTAAATTAATTAGCCATTGCAATAACGGAGCCATTGTCCGCTCATTTAGCGTACCATTGAGTGATAAAATTCCCCAAAGTAAGCGATGCAGCCAAGTCATTTGGATCATCATTCGCACTTCCCATGTGGGATGCTTTTGATAAAACAAAACTCCCATCCGTCCGCGTTGAATTTCTTGGTCAATTAATCGGGGAATTTGTTCTAAATTAAATGCTGGATGCCAGTGATATCCTACGGCTTCTGGACATTTAATTAGTGTCAAACCTAATTTTTTGAGCCGCACACCTAATTCTAAATCTTCCCAGCCGTAGAGTTGAAAACTAGTATCAAAAAGTCCGGCTTTATCTAACCAATGTTTGGGAATTGCTACATTTCCCGTAGCAAAAAAAGCTGCTGAAAAATCTGTGACTTTGTAGGGTTCAGCAGTTGGGTTGTTGAAATTACAAGTATTAATAACTGCACCGTAAGTAAAAAAGCGATCGCTCCCCAATTTCTCTTTCCCTTGCACTAGTGCATCAGTATGAGCTTGCAGGAAATTCTTCAGCACGACTAAATCGCTATCAATAAAGATAATTGTGTCTCCCTGCGCCTTCTCTACTCCCAAATTACGAGCCGCAGCTGGGCCAGCATGATCTTGCTCAAACCAGCGCACATGGGGAAACTCTTCTTTGTGTGCTGCTAACCACTCCAATGTGCCATCAGTAGAACCATCATCTACCAAGACAATCTCGTAATCAGTAACCGAACTTGGCTGACTCAACTCCTGCACCTCCAGGGCGCGGAGGCACTTTTCTAAAATCGGTTGGCGATTATAAGTCGGTATCACAACGCTGAAAAACACAGTCTCACCCACAACACTATTGATTTATCCATCTCCAGGATAGGACAGATGGGGCGCTGACACTGTTCCTGACTGGATTTTTAACTTCTTATTTTGAGATTTAGTACAAAATAAATCCTCTTTAATCAAGATATAACCTGATATTAATTTTTGGTCATTAGATTATATGACAAACTGAAAATTTTTTGTCTAGTTAGCTGACCTAAATAGCAAACAACCTTTTGTTTAAGAACAGGTTACTGACCATTCAAAATGTATGGCATTTTACGTCAAGAATTGATGGCTTTTTCTGCCAGTAATCAAGATTTGGTTTTACGAAATTCTTGATGTCACAAGAGAGGAGAGTTTAATGTCTAAATTAAGTCGCAGACAAATTTTAGTATTTTTTGCTGGCAGTGCTGGTGCAGCTGTGTTGGGAGACACAATTATAGATGGTGTTTCTAGTATTGCTGGAGCAAGCAACAAGCCACTGAGTTTTACACCAGTGCGCTTACCCCATTCTTTATCTGTTTATAAACAGCAGAAAAGTTTCTTACCAACGGGAATCGGTCAGGGACAGGTAATCAATCCATCTGCTAATACGAAGTTAAATAGCTACAACGTAGTTGATGATTTGGTAGTGCCACCAGAATATGAACGTTATGTAATTATCAGCTGGGGCGATCGCGTCTTTCCTAACAAAGATGAATATTTCGGTTACAACAACGATTATACGGGTTTCATTCCTCTGGGTAGAACCAATGATATCGGCTATTTATGGGTCAATCACGAATACGTCAGTTTTCCATTTTCCGATTTAGCACCAGAAGCTCCTGCTGATGTTAAAGGATTACCTACCACCTTTGAATCAGTGATTGGCTGGGCTTTACCTACCACCAGAGGTATTGAATTTGACGGCGAAGTTCTATATAACTTAGGCGGATCGATTGTCCGCATCTCCCGACGTAATTCTAGCAGCCGTTATGCTGTGGTTAAAGGTGATGCGAGAAATCGCCGCCTTCATGGTCTTTCTGGGTTGGGAATCAATAGCCAAAGAAGTGATGAATATAAAAATGTCACTTCTTGGGGAAGTCGCAGCTACCAAAAAGGCGATCAAAACTATCTCATCGCAACTGGCCCGGCTGCAACCCAAGTATTTAACTTCTCCTCTGATGGATTAGGTAACAAAATTATTGGCACTAGCTATAACTGTTCTGGCGGTACAACTCCTTGGGGAACTATTTTAAGTGGCGAAGAGAACTTTCAAGGAAGTGTAGGAGGTTTTGTTGGTGTTACAGAACCAGTCAACCCTAATGGTACTCAAACAGGTTACATCGATGGTACTACTGGTAAAACCTTCGGTTTAGTTGGTGAAAAATACGGTTGGATTGTCGAAATTGACCCTGTTAATCCAAATTTCCGCCCTCGCAAGCACACTTCATTGGGTCGTTTCCGCCATGAAAACGTTGCCATCCGTGCCGAAGCTGGGAAGCCATTAATCGCCTACATGGGTGATGATAGACGTGGGGGACACACCTGGAAATTTATCAGCGCAGGTGTTATTTCTTCACCAACCGATAAAGCCAACAGCAGTTTATGGGAAAGTGGTACATTGTATGCCGCCCGCTACAATCCAAATGGTACGGGTCAATGGATACCGTTACGTTTAACCACTCCCACCAATCCCATTTCGCCATCGGTAATTTCTTCGGTGGAGTTTGCTGCTTTGGGTTCGGCTCAAAGAAATGGTCTTTTACCTTTACCGAAACGTAATGGGATTGCAGGTGAAACTACAGATGGCGGTTCCCTCGCAGTCGATCGCACCAATGAAGCAGAAAGACTACCTGCTTATCAAGGCAAAAAGCTATCTGACTTCTACACTTCCCAAGGTGCTATTCTCAGTGATGCTTTCTTAGCAGCGAATTTGGCTGGTGGAACTCCGACAGCACGTCCAGAAGATATAGAAGTGCATCCCACCACCAAAGAAGTATTCATTTCCTATACTGACGGTGCGCCAGGAGGCGACGGTTATCCAGATTCGCGCATTTTCCAGGTTGCCAAGTTAAGTAAAGATGTCAACGCAACCCAACAATCCGGGGGATTGTACAAGATTATTGAAGATAGCGCCGATGGTACTGGTCTAACCTTCCGTTGGCAAAGATTTGCTCAGGGTGGAGAAGCCGGATCGATTTCTGGTGCTGGTTTTGCCAACGTCGATAATTTAGTGTTCGACAATAAGGCAAATATTTGGGGGGTAACTGATATGTCTACCACCACTCACAATGGTTTTAATGTTGGTGCTGCTGGTACTGTAACTATCATCGACCACACAGCCAGTGGTAATGTTTCCAATTTCACAGGAGTTTTCGGTAATAACTGGCTATTCTATATTCCTACTACTGGTACTCACGCGGGAGAGGTAATACCCTTTGCTCAGGGGCCAGTGCGTTGTGAAATGACAGGGCCAACTTTTGTGGGAGATACGTTGATTATTTCCGTACAGCATCCCGGCGAAGATAGTCCAATTAATGATGGTACGATTTTGAGTCGTGAGATTGAATTACTGGATTTGAACGGTGTTACATTCAATCAGGCTCGGACTGTCCCTCGTGGTAGTAGTTGGCCAAGCAACATCCCAACTGCTGACGGTGGAAAGGGTCAACCTAGAAGTCTTCCCAAACCATCTGTAATTGCTATCAAACGTAAAAATCCTACTGGCAGTTTTACTTAACTATGTGTGTAGAGACGTTATTATCTAACGTCTCTAAATTAATTTTCAAAGTAGGACTATTAATTTTTCACTCCAGACAGTTTTTTCTTGGGTTTCATTCCCAACGCCATAGCACTAGCGATCGCTACACCACCAAAAGTCATCGGTTCTGGTACAGATGTACTTTTAGAATAAGTTACTGTACCCACCTCTGTTGTAGACAATAAGTCAGCACTCAGAATGCTATAAAATTTTGTTCCTCCTGTATTTGGATTACCTGGATTGTTACCAATAAAAAATTGATTTTCAACCAAATAGCTCAATCCTGACAGGTTGCCATTTGTAAAGCTAACTACAGGTGATGATGGGTAATCAAAATCGCTTGCCCCTGTATACTGAGTACCTAAATAATTAAATAAAACAGATAATCCATTGTTAACGCCTAAAGTTTCCTCGCCTAACCCGCTTAAGGTCGAGTCATCATATCGAAAAGAGCCGAAATACTGACCGGGGCGATCGCCAGATGTCGCATTTACGGTGAAATCATAATTAACTAAGGCAGCTTGCGTCGGTTTAACAACAGCAGCAACCGCGATGTCTACGACGGGCTACGCCTACGCAACAGCAAAAGCAGCAATGCTAATATCTTTAGCTAATTTCATCAGAAAATGCTCCGAAGCTAAAAAATGAATAATTCTGTAATTTCACTTAAATAAGCTTTTAAGCAATGTATGTAGGTTAAGAAATAACCAATAAAAGACGATCTTCGTTAAATTTTTAAGTTTGTCAGCTATATATAAATTTTGTGTAAACTTATTTCAATATTTACAGCAGATTATCTTTTGAGAGCCTTAGCCCGCTTGCACTTTGAAGAAATCGCCTGAAGCTCATCAGTTTATCCTGCGTCAAAGTCAATGCTCATGTGTAACGCTTAGGTTGTCTTGCATCTACTGTTGTTGGGCTAACTTCTCAGTGGAAATCAGCCCAGCCTCAACACGATTTTAATTGTCCACAGCCGAGTAGATATTCTGAGTTTTCCAGATCCCATGAAAAGTCAGCTTCACCGCCTGGGATGTCGAGTAAAACTACTATTGGGTGACTTTTAATGAAGGTTTAGCAATATCTACGACGGGCTACGCCTACGCTCTCACATATATAGCAATCCGATTTGATTCATGAATTACTCGTAGAGACTGGGGACTGGGGACTAGGGACTGGGAAGAAGGAAAAAAGGTGTACTGAGTTTTTTTCACGCAATCAAATACGAGTCCTATAGCAATCCGGTCTAAATTGTGAAAATGAACAAACCACTTTTTCTGCAAAATACCAAAAAAAGAAAAAGAAGTTTTCATATCTAATTTAGGACTGCTATAGTTGCGAAAATCAGGCATGAAGATTTGCTTGTTCCTGCAACCACGGATCGACAGGTTGTCCATCTTTGCGGCGTAATTCAATTTCCACAACCATCACTTCTTTGGAACCAGGAGGTGCAGGTTTTTTATGGAAAATAATGTCATAATCTTCTGGATTGTGTTTGTGTTCTTTCAACCAATCTTGTACCTTGGTTGTGGCAAAAAATGATTGCCCTTGCTCAAACATTCGGGTAATCTGCAATTGCAGCGTATAAGGATTTATGCGACCCATTTTCTACCGCCTTTGTTAAGTTAATTTTAAGACAAGTAATCTGCTTACCGGAGATAATTTAATGTTAGTGTGAAGTAACTACACTTGACACTTCTCATACAGGTATAACTTACAGTTTCAATGCCTTGTTATCTGTAAGAACAAAGTCCGAACCTTTTTTGATGGATGGTCTAAGAAAGCGCCTTTTGCAATTTGTCTTCCACTAATTGAGAGATTATTATTTGTACTGCTTGATTTTCACTATATTTAGCAGTAGTTACAACTTAGTAATGTTATAATAGTACCTCCAAAAAATTGTCACAAACTTAACTGCACTCTATCACTAAAGTTGTACGTACACTAAGGAAGAGGAAACGGATTAGTTAAGGATTGCTTAGAATTTTACACTGACTTTACAACATTTAACTACTTAATTCTGTTATAGATTGGAAAGAGGCACGCTGCTTCAAAAACTGACCAACAGACTCAGATAGTTGTTATGCAGAGCAAAAATCAAGCTGTTTTCGCTTTAATTATAAAAAGCACGATTGTATTTTTACCCTTATTGTTATCCGTTGGAATTGCCAGTGGACAATCTGCACCATCACCCAACCCAGCACTAACTCCGACTCCGGTGTTATCAAATTCAGAACGGGAAGAATTAGCACGGCTACGAGTAGAAAAGCGAATTCAACAGCAAGTCCAATCAGATTTTAAGAATACTTTTAGCCGTACAACTATTTTACTTGATGTTTGGCTAGTTATATTAAGTCTCTTTCCAATCGCAGTCATTGCTTTGTTATGGCTGTTGCGACGGGTGATCATCCGGGAAATTGTTGATCGGGCAATGCAACAAATTCAGGGAATGGAAAAATTACAAAATCAGCTAACCACCGTTAAACAAGAAGCTGAAAATGTTATTCAAAATGCGAAAAAAATAAATTATGAATTAGAACAGGAAACGACTGCTTTACAACAAAAAATTAAAAATGAGCAAGAAAATGTATCTCTTCTAATATCTGATCTAGATTTAGCTAAAGCACAGGTATTAAGTAGATTAGAAGCAGAACTAAAAAAATCTCAAGAAAATATAGAAAATTTAGAGTTAAAATTTGCTTCTGAGTTATCTAATTTAGAGTTTGATGTTCAACAAAAAAAAGATATAGCACTGGATAATTTAGGAAAATTAGCATCTGCGATCGCAGAAGAACTATCTAAGTTAAAGTTAGGCGTACAACAACAGCAAGAACTAGCTGTTACTGATTTAGAAATATCAAGGTCTGAGTTCACATCTCAACTTTCTGGATGGCAGTTTGATGCTCAAAAACAAAAAGATATAACTTTTGAAAGTTTAACAAAATTGCAGTCAGAGTTTGTAGAAAAGTTATCAAAATTACAGATTGATGCTCAAAAGCAAAAAGAGAGCGCAGTTGATAATCTTGGTACATTTGATCAAGAATTTAAATCTCAATTATCTGAATTACAGGTAGATGCTCAAGAACAAAAAAATAAAATTATTGCGAGTTTAGCAGCATTACAATCACAATTTAAATCTCAATTATCTGAATTACAAGTCGATGCTCAAAAATCCCAAGAGCTAATCGTTGAGAACTTAGAAAAATCTGCTTCTGAATTTACTTCGCAATTCTCAGAATTTCAATGGAATGCTCAACAACAAAAGATTCTTATTTTGGAGAAGTTAGAAAGATTAGAAACTGAATTTGCCTCCCAACTTTCTGAGTTACAATTAGATGTCGAAGAAAGAAAGGATCTGATTCTTCAAGAACTATCTGAAATTACGCCGGAATCAATTCTAGAGGTAGTAAATTCTGAAGTTGAAGAAGAGATACAAGAACAACCGGAATTATCTGCTGATGAGTATGTAAAACAGGGAGATGGGCTGTTTTCTCAAAGACACTATGAAGATGCGATCGCAGCTTACAACCAAGCAGTGAAAATCCAACCTGATGAACCTGTGAATTGGTTAAAACGTGGTCTAACTCTGGGAAGGTTGAAACGCTACCAAGATGCGATCGCATCCTACGATCGAGCGATTGCAATTCAGCCAGATTATCATCAAGCTTGGTGCGATCGCGGCGTTGCTTTTGGGAACTTACAACAACATCAGCAAGCCTTTGCCTCATTTGATAAAGCCACACAAATTAAACCTGATGATGCCGTTGCCTGGTTAAATCGTGGTCTTTCCCTAGTAGCATTAGAACAATACGAAGAGGCAATCATGTCCTTTGATAAAGCGCTAGAATTCCAACCAAACTCTCCTAAAATCTGGGATAAACGCGGTTACACTTTGGTAAGACTGGGACGCGATGATGAAGCGATCGCTAGTTTTAACAAAGCTTTAGAAATTAAGCCAGATTACGCGAGTGCCTATTACAATAAAGCAGCCTGTTACTCACTGCAAAGACAAGTTGACCGATCCCTGTTAACTTTACAACAAGCGATTGAACTTAATCCCAGGTATAAAGAAGACGCAGCAACTGACCTCGATTTTGATGATATTGCCGATGATGAGCGCTTTAAGCTGTTAGTTGCAGAATAAAAAGTCATTTGTCATTCGTCATTAATTAATGCTCCTCTGCTCCCTGCTCCCCTGCTCCCTTGCTCTCCAGACATGGCTTTAAGTTTAGATGTAAAAGAATCAGAGCGATCGCTTTTTTCGGGAGTAAATTGCCCGATTGGGGCATGAATAACAGCAGGTGGGAGCAATTTTGGCTTTCGTTGATGATTTGGTGATCGGGAAGGTGCTGGACTTTCTTGCGAAGTTTGCCTCTGGCTGACAGCAGATAATCGCTCAATGGTTGCCGAAGAGGTAAATTTCCCTGAAAGTGGAGATTTTAAGACGGTTTTATCATCTCTATCTTCTTGCTTTTCCTCTTCTTCGCTCAAAGATGTCTTTGGTTGATAACTTTTCAGTTGGAGAGTTGCAGTATTGCTGTGTTGATAGCCGTTGTGACTCTTAGCTGGTGGTAATTGAGGACTTATCACTTGCTCTACAGTAGGTTTTATCTTAGCTGGCGGTAGAGCTGGTGCAGCCGATGAGGTTAAGCTTTGAGGAAATTTGCTACAAATCATCCGTTCAAATTCCATGTTGAAATGATATGCAGCCTGATCCCGGCGCTGCCAAAATACTAAAATTTGCTGCACAGAAACCGCTTTATAACGACCTTGATATAGTGCCTCAATCACTGCCAGGTGTAGCCAATTAAGGGGGTATTGCGTTTGCCAACGCTCAACTAGCTCATTGGCACTATACCCACCGAGATCGAAACTATAGTTAATTAATAAGGCGATCGCCAAGTTGGCAGAGGTGTCTGGAAGTGTTGTTAACATCGGGCATCGGGCTATTAGCTTTAGGCAATAGTTCTAAAATTTGTCACCCATCGCATATTAGCCTAGCGTGCTTTTAACTACATGGTTTTTTTTCCAATAGTTGCCAAGCCGATAGGCAAGTGTTCCCTATTCTACTGATCAACTTTTAAAATGCAACCCCACAAAGACTGATTTAATCACAGATGTTCGCCCAATGGTGACTAATGCCTGATAAACCATTGCTGCAACTTCGGCGTGTGTTATCGAACGTAAAGGCACAAGCATTTTCGGCTCTGTATAGTTGACAATTCTTCACTATTGTGTGGCAGTGGCAACAGCTGTCTGGGCGTAGTCGGGAATGGTATGACGATCGCTATATACTTCTAAAACATCGCGATTAACAGCTGGTAGTCCTAGTCCGTTTATTAAGGAGACAATCACTTGTAGCCGCTGCACACTTTGAACGGGGCGGAAGTGCGATCCGCTAAATCCGCCAACAAAGCCACCGCTAGCCGCGATTTGGATAGCGCTATAAGCCCAAAAATCCTTGGGTACATCCGTAAAATCCAAAGCTGGAATTTTGGGAAATGGGTTAAAAGCGATCGCCACCAAAGCTGCATACTGGGCGCGAGTCATTGGTTTATCTGGCTGGTAGCTACCATCAACAAAAGCATGAGTTAAATCCATGCTCGCTAATCCTTGAAGAAATGGTATAAACTGTAGCGTCTGTGCAGAGAAGATTATTGGGGATGAGGGCGAATTTTGCTTTTGTGCAAGACGTCTACTGTTTCGGTTAATAAATTGAGTCAGCAGCCTAGATGAGAGCATTCTTATACTCCGCATGAGAACGAGATTAAACATTCTCATCTAGAATAGTTCCTTCTATATTGGCTCCATCCAAATTGGCTCCGCTCAAATTTGTCTGGTTCAAATCTGCTTGAGTGAGATTTGCCTGGGATAAGTCGGCTACAGTTAAATCTGCACCACTTAAATCCGCTCCATCTAGATTTGCTGCTATCAAGTTTGCTTGCTGCAAATCCGCCTCACTCAATTTAGTTTCAATCAATTTAGCAACCGTCAAATTAGCGTGACTCAAATTAGCTCCATCCAAGATAGCTCCATCTAAGATAGCTCCATCTAAGATAGCTTTGCTTAAGTTGCTATTACTGAGATCCGCATTGCTCAAATCTGCTCCATTTAAATCTGCTTCAATCAAACTGGCGGCAGTTAAATTAGCGTGACTCAGATTGGCTCCATCTAAAATTGCTCGATCTAAAATCACGCCATTGAGATCGGCTTCTCTTAAATTAACCTCGCTCAAGTTAACGCCAGTAAAGTCTCTGATACCTGCGGCATAGTTTTTCAGGAGTTGATCTGCTTTCATATCTGTCACTGTGCTAAGGAACGTTTAACTAATTCGTAATGCGCTTCGCCCCGCTACTCTAACGTAATTCGTAATTTTCGAGTGTAATTACCTTTTATATATACGTGGCTTTATTTTAGTTTGGGTCTAAATAAGAGTCTGAAACAGTCTTTAATTACGAATTACGTTAGCGCAGTCGTAGCGAGTCTGCAAGAGATCAATTATGAATAATTCTCAACTATCCAGACTAACAGTAAATCCCCAGCACGCGCCACAGAGGATTAGTGTAATGAATCAAACTAGCCCTCTTCTGTCACTTTCCGGTTATTCTAAATAAAAGGATTAGAAGAAAAAACTCTGCAAGGGAGGTAGGGCAATGGATGTAGAATTACAAA